>JAVJVZ010000057.1:0-84503 GCA_040220855.1 Gammaproteobacteria bacterium
CCGGTGGTCGACACCGTACTCACCCACGCGCGCGCGCTGCGCGCCGACCTCATCGTGATCGGCTGTCACCGCCCCGCCGGACTCGAACACCTGCTCGGCACGACCGCGCGCAGTATCGTCGAGCGCGCGTCCTGCGACGTCCTGACGGTACATCTCGACTGAGCCGTCGAGCCGCCGCGCCGGATCCCTTCCATGCACCTGTTCTTCCTCCTCATGACCATCCTGCTCGCCGCCAAGCTGGGCGCCGAGCTCTGCCTGCGCATCGGCCAGCCGGCCGTTCTCGGCGAAATCCTCGCCGGGGTCGGCATCGGCATCGTCATCCACTACGCACCGGTCGATGTGGGCCCGCTGACCGGCCTCGGTGACGACGAGACCTTCACGGCGCTGTCCGAACTCGGCGCCTTCTGCCTGCTGCTCGCGGCCGGTGTCGAACTCGAAGCACGCGACATGCTCAGCGCCTCCAAGCGCAGCATGCTGATCGCGGTCTGCGGCATGCTGGTGCCGCTCGCGGTCGGCGCCGGTCTCGGCCTGATGGTGCTGCCGGAATCCCCGCAGCGGCCGGCGCAGGTGCTGTTCCTCGGCACGGCGCTCGCCATCACCGCGGTGCCAGTCGCGATCAAGGTGCTGATGGATCTCGGCCAGCTCGACAGCGAGATCGGGCACACCATCGTCGCCGCGGCAGTCGCCGACGACATCCTCAGCCTGCTTCTGCTGGCGGTACTGACCGGAATGCTCGGCAACGGCGGTGTGCCGGACCTCGCGGCGATCGCCATGATCGCGGCCAAGGCGATTGGCTTCGTCGTCCTGGTCGCCCTGCTGCTGCGCGTCAACAGCCCGCGCGTCGACAGCCTCATCGAGCTGCTGGCGGTGGAAGAGCGCGGCTTCGTCGCCCTGCTCATGGTGGGCTTCGTGCTCGCCGTGCTGGCCGAAGCGCTCGGCTTGCACTTCATTCTCGGTGCCTTCGCCGCCGGGCTGCTCTTCTCGCGGCGCGCGGTCTCGCGTGAACGCTTCGAACGCGTCAAGAGCAAGGTCGACGCGCTCGCGCACGGCTTTCTCGGTCCGATCTTCTTCGTTTCGATCGGGTTCCATCTCGATCTCAGCGCCCTCGCCGCGACGCCCGGCTTCGTTGCGGTGTTGGTGCTCGCTGCCTTTCTCGGCAAGATCCTCGGCGCCGGCGGCGCCGCACTGGCAAATGGCTTCGAGCGCCGCGCCGCGCTCGCCATCGGCGTCAGCATGAGCGCGCGCGGCGTGGTCGAGCTCATCGTCGCGAGCGTTGCCGCCAAGGCCGGGTTGTTCGAGGTACCGCAACCGCCGCCGCCGATCGTCGCCAACCTTTTCTCGGCCATCGTCATCATGGCCATCGTGACCTCGATGGCGGTGCCGCCGGTGCTGCGCGCGACGCTCGGCCGGCGCTGAGCGCGCGCCGCGGCGTGGCGTCAGGCCGCGGCGGGAAGCACCACGCTCAGCGCGTCGGCAGCGTCCAGCCCGAGGCGCCCGTCAGCCGCGTTGACGATGCGCGCCGCCACGAGTAGCAGCGTTGCGCGCTCCGCCGCGTCGAGACGTCCCGCGCCACCGGCACCCGGCGCAGCGCTTGTATCGAGGCTCATCTCCAGGGTGATCGCATCCTGCGCGGCCGACCCGGAAAGCACCAGTGTGGCGCCCGGTCCGGCGTGTTCCGCCACCCCCAGCAGCAGCGCGAGCAGTGCCAGCACGAGGTCGCCGGTATGCGCGAGGGCCGGCGCCGGCGCCGGTGTCTCGACCTGGAGTTCGACCTGGCGCATGCGCAGGGCGGGCAGCCCGAGGCGCTCGACTGCCGCGCACAGGCGTGCGAGGGCATCGTCTCCTGGCGCGATATCCGCGCCTTCGACGAGGTCGACCAGCGCAGCCACGGCGCCACCGAGACGCGACGATTCGTTGGTGATGGCAGCCACGTATCGGTCCTGCCGCTGGTCGCGACTGGCCTCGCTGATTGCCGAATCCCGCGAGAAGCGCAGCATCTCTGCGTTCATGGCAATCGAGTTCAACGGCGAGCGCAGGTCGTGCACCAGGCCCTCGAGCAGCGCACGCATGACGATGGCCCGAGCCGCACTGCGCTCGATGCCCTCCTCGCACGCCGAACTGCTCGTCTTGACCAGCAGGCAAGGTCGTTCGCCCCACGCGACCGGCGCGGTGTCGATGTGCACGCCGTCGGTCCGCCGAGCGCGCCTCGGCGCGCCGGCGCCATCACCGCGCAGGGGGCCATGCGCCGCGAGCAGGCGTCGCGAAGCATCGTCCCCGGCGAGCACCGCGCCGTCGGCGGTGCACAGCAGCAAGCCGGTTGGCAGGTTCATTGACAGATTCTCCAAGCAGGTTGCGTACCACCTCTGTTCACGACGCTGCAGGCCTCAATCAAGGCAGGCGCGGAGCTGCTCGAGGCTGACCGGCTTCACGAGGTGGTGATCGAAACCGGCAGCACGCGTCTTCTGCGCCATCTGGCTCGAGCCGTAACCGGTGATCGCAATGAGGACGCAATGCCGGTCACCATGGCGCGTGCGCACTTCGCGCGCGATCTCCAGGCCGTCGCGCCCGGGCAGGCCGATGTCGAGCACCAGCACGTCGGGCCACTCGTCCTCGATGGCATGCAATACCGCCTCGCCGTCAATCGCCTGCGCGACACGATAGCCGTTCAGCTCGAGATAGTCCGACAAGGCCTGCAATGCTTCGACGTTGTCGTCGGCAATCATGACGAAGCGCGTGCGGGCGGCGTTCGCGGGCGTGCCGTGCGCGGCACCCGGCTCGGTCACAGGCCCGCCGTCCTGGCGCGGAAGCGTGACAATGAAGCGCGTACCCCGCCCGGGTATACCCTCGCTCTCGGCGGCGATGCTGCCATCGTGCAGCTCGACGATGTTACGCACGATGGCGAGTCCGAGGCCCATGCCGCCGCTCTGGCGGGAGATGTGCTGCTCGGCCTGGGTGAATTCGTCGAAGACGTAAGGCAGCAACGCAGGATCGATGCCGACGCCCTGGTCGGCGACGTGGATACGCACGTTGTCCTCATCGGCATCGACGTCGATACGGATACGGCCGCGCGACTCGGTGAACTTGGCCGCATTATCGAGCAGGTTGAGCATGACCTGGCCGATGCGGAACTTGTCGGCGTGGATGCGAAGCGCCGGGTCGAAATCACCGATCTCCACGGTGAGACCGCTCGTGGTGAGATGCTCGCGCATGGCATCGACTGCCATCGAGACAATCTCTTCGACCCGCACCGCGCTGCGCTTCAACTCGAGCTCGCCACGATCGATGCGCGACAAGGTCAGCAGGTCGTCGAGCTGGCGACGCATCAGCGCAACCTGAGACTCGATGATCTCGAGCGCGCGCTGCCCGCGCGCGCTGCGTGTCTCCACCAGGCGCAGCACACCGGCGGCGTTGCCGATGGCGCCGAGTGGATTGCGCAGCTCGTGACCGAGCATGGAGATGAACGAGTTCTTCTGGCTTGCCGCCTGGTCGAGGGAGCTGGCGAGATCGCGATAACGTGCCTCGTTCTCGACCAGCACGCGCTGCGCGCGCATCTCGAGCGTGACGTCGCGCACGATGGCCGACACACCGATCAGTCGCCCCCCGCTCTCGCGCACGGGCGATAGCGTAATGGCGACGATGATCAGGCGGCCGTCGGCGGTGCGGTGCTCGTCGTGGAAGGTCTCCTCGATACGGCCGCGGCAGACGTTGGCGATGGCACGGCCCAGCGTATCGTCCGCCACGCCCAGCGCGGCACCGAGGGATGCGCCGATGACCTCGGCCGCCGTGCGCCCGTAGAGAGACTCCGCCTGTGCATTCCACTCGCGCACCACGCCGTGCGGGTCGATCACGACGATGGCGTCACGCGAGGCGACCGCCACCGCGGCCCACTCGCGGCGATAGCGTTCCTGGCGCAGGCGCAGCAGGCGCAGCGTGGCGACCGACCAGCACACGCCGAGCGCCAGCAGGCGATTGAGGGTGGCGGGGTCGGCCCAGCCTGGCACGGGGCTCGCGAGCAACGCATCGAGCGCCGTGACCAGCGTCGCAGCGGCGATGCAGGCCACGATGGGCCAGCCCTGAAGGGTCCAGCTCGCGACGATCACGGGCAATACGTACAATACCGGGACGCACAATGCGAATGCGGTCGATGATTCGACGAGTGCAATCGCAGCGACGAGCAGCGCGCACAGCACGAGTGCCGCGTTGCCGGAGAGTCGCGGCGAGTCACTGGCTGGCATTGCCGTGGAAGGGCTCATCGCAGTACATCCACCCGGAGCGGGACGCCGGCTGCCCTCGTGACAGTCGCCGCATAACGGCGTTGCTCCCCCTCATCGGACCTGGCAGACAATAACATGCCCACAGCCCTCATCGTTGACGACGACACGACCTTCCGCCTCGCGATCAGCGACTTCCTGTCGGACCAGGGATACACCGTTCGCACCGCGGGCGACTGTACCGAAGCGAGCGCGGCGCTACGTGATGCGGCTCCCGACCTGCTCGCCATCGATCTCGTGCTGCCCGACGGCAGCGGGCTCGACGTGGTCGCCGCGCTGCCGTCGGAGGCCGCCACGCGCGTGCTCGTCATGACCGGACACCCCTCGGTCGAGACCGCGATTGCCGCGGTGCGAGGGCGCGTCGACGAGTACCTCGTCAAGCCGGTCGGCCTGGCTGACCTGAGCGCGGTGCTCGGCCGTCTCGCAGCGGGTACGGACAGCGGCGGCGAAGCTTCGCGCGACGCGCCGGCCGCGCGCGGCGACAGCGGCCTCGTCATCGGCGCCTCGGGCGTCATGCGCGAACTCGACGAGCGCATCGCGCGCGTCGCGCCGATGGACGCGACCGTGCTGATCCAGGGCGAGAGCGGCACCGGCAAGGAACTCGTTGCCGCCGAGATCCATCGGCGCAGTGGACGGCGCGGCGCATTCGTCGCCATCAACTGTGGCGCGATCGCGGAAAACCTCATCACCTCCGAGCTGTTCGGCCACGAGAAGGGCGCGTTCACCGGCGCCGACCGTCGCCATGCAGGTATCTTCGAGCGCGCCGCGGGGGGCAGCGTGTTCCTCGATGAAATAACCGAAATGCCGGCCGAACTGCAGGTCAACCTGCTGCGCGTTCTGGAAACCGCCACGGTGACGCGGGTTGGCGGCAATCGCGAAATTCCGATCGACGTGCGCATCATTGCGGCGACCAACCGTAACCCGGACGTTGCGGTTCGCGAAGGGCAGCTGCGCGAGGATCTCTACTACCGCCTGATGGTGTACCCACTGCGCGTACCTCCCCTGCGCGAGCGGCCCGAGGACGTGCTGCAACTCGCCGAGCATTTCCTCGCCCAGCAGAACGCGACCTACGGCACGGACAAGCGCATCACCGACGAAGCAGCCGCGCGGCTCATTGCGCACGGCTGGCCCGGCAACGTGCGCGAACTCAAGCATGCCATTCAGCGCATGTACATCAATGCCGACGGCGATCTCGATCTCGACACCATTCCGGAAGGCTTCGAACGGCCTCCGCTATGGGATCGCAATTCGCTCGATCTCAGTGTCGGCACACCTATCGCTGAGGCCGAGCGACGCCTCGTGCTGGCCACGCTGGAGCATTTCGACGGCGACAAGAAACTTGCCGCCCAGACGCTCGGCGTCAGCCTCAAGACCATCTACAACCGGCTCAACAGCTATGCTGCCGATGGCACCTGGGAGGATGACGAGAAGAGCCCGGGCTGATCGCGGCCGGTATCACACCGGCGGTGGCCGACCGCGCACGGCGTTGACGACGACCGCGAGCAGGAACAGCACGATGAAGACGTAGAACAGCAACTCGGCGATACCCGCGGCAGCGCCTGCAATGCCGCCGAAACCGAGCACCGCGGCAATGATCGCGATGACCAGGAACATCAGGGCCCACGACAACATGAGCACACTCCTCTGAGATGATTTGCGGCGTAATGCGCTGCGATTTCCGTGCCACCCTCCCGTGCGCCCATTACGCACCGCCGTTCTGATCACGAACCACACCGCGCGCGCTCGCGGGGATGCGGCGACCTTCCCGCGAGCGGCTGCCGTACCGCGCAAGCTTGTAAGACTTGCAGCGCGGTGCAGCATACGCACCCTGCGCACAGCGCGGGGCCGCCGCTCCATGCATGCACCCATCTCGCATACACGGATTTCGTGCTGGCACGTTGCTTGCTCCCCCGTTGCGTGACATCACGAACCCGCCAGGAGGAGGTTCATCATGCGCGACGCTCTCGCCCTGCCACGCAAGACGCATCCGTTTCTCGCTCTGGTTGCAGCCACCGCCCTCACCGGCAGCGTGGCCGCCGCACCGACCACCACACCTCGCCTGGTACAACAGCAGGCGCTCGAGCAGACCATCAACTTCTCGACCTTGACGGTACGCGACGGGCGCATCAGCGCCGTGGTCGAGAACCGTGGAGAGCGCGTCATCGACGACATCGTCGTCATGGTGCGTTACAACTGGCTGTGGAAGGACGAGGACGATCCCGGCCCCGGCCACCCCGGCTGGGTCGAGTACGTGACGCTGGACGAGCAGCTCGCGCCCGGCGCGCGCGTGCCGTTCGTCTACAGCCCCCGTGAACCGCTGCCGCAACGCGATGATGGCTGGTTCATGCCGACCGCTGCGGTGGTCGGGGCAACCATCTACGCAGCGCGCGAATAGCACGCACACTCTCCCCGTGTGACCGCGCGAGCTGCCCCGCTCGCAGACCGGGTAACCCTCCCCGCACACGCCCGGCCCGCGGTCACGATTCCCCCGCGCCGCCACCCCCGGCGCGGGTCCTTTTTCTGCTAACTCCCCGCCGTTCCGCCAAGCCCGACCTGCACGAGCAGCCCGCCGACGTACAGCACGCTCACCGCGAGCGATTCGACCCCGATGTTGGCCGGCCCGTGGCGCTCGCGCTTGACCAGTCCGAACGACAGCACTGCCGTCATGGCGAGGGTGAGCACGACCCAGAAGCTGACGTCGGGCGGCATCACGTGGTAGACCGAGCCGTCACGATAGGCCGCGTCGGAAAAGCTCAGGAACAGCACGTCGAAAGTGTTGCCGCCGATGATGCCACCGACCGCGAGCTGCAGGGCACCATGGCGTACCGCGGCGAGCGTGGTGACGAGTTCCGGTAGCGAGGTCAGCACCGCGGTGAGCAGCGCGCCGACGACGCTCTGGCGCGCATCGAAGCGTGCCGCAGTCTCGAGGCCGGCAGCGGCCACGATCCAGCCGGCCAGCATCATGATGACAGCGAGGATTGCGAACGCACCGGCGAGACGCAGGCGGCCGCGCTGCGCACCCGGCGCGTCCGGCCCGGGTTCGAGGCGCGTATCGCGCGTGCGCAAGGGCACCCACATCGGGCGCGCACGGATGCCGGCCACGGCGTACAGGCCCGCGAGCCAGATTGCCGGTAACAGCACGCTGCCCGGATGCACGCCGAACACCAACCACGCCGCCGGCGTATAGGGCAGCAGCAGCACGCAGGCGAGCAGCAGGGTGAGCAGCGCCGTGTTCGCCATG
This sequence comes from Gammaproteobacteria bacterium, assembly GCA_040220855.1. Lineage (GTDB taxonomy): Bacteria > Pseudomonadota > Gammaproteobacteria > JACKNG01. Next base: position 7,513 of record JAVJVZ010000057.1, read on the forward strand.
TTCTCGGGGGATGCCGCCGCATGCTCGAGATTGGCGCCGCGATGACACAGGTCGGCGATCGCCAGGAAGAAAGTCTGCACGGCTATGCCGCCGATGGCGTTGCTCACCGCGAGATCGGTCTCGCCGGCGGCGGCGGCGCTGATCGAGGTGACCGTGCCGGAGAGCGACGTCGAGGCACCCAGCAGGGCGCCGCCGATGACGGCTTCGCCCAGACCCGTGCTGATTGCCAGCGACTGCGCGACCCGCGCCAGCCGGGTCCCGGCGACCAGGATGACGAGACCGGCGGCGCCGAGCAGCGCGCACAGCGCGAGGTCACTCAGGCTGGAGAGTACGGGCACGAGACCTCCGACCACGCGGCGGTGGCGCATCTCGCCGGAGCGCCTGTGGGCAGCGGGATGGACACGGTGGAGACATCATCTGCAATCCGTGTTCCACGCCGTCCGTGGAGGCGCAGGATTTTCCATTCCGTGCACGTGTTGCAGGGCTGCGTCGCCGGTGAACCGGCGTGCCAGCTCGCGATCCCGGCATGCATGTTGCACCTCTGGGGACATAGTCATTTCACGAGGAGCAAGCATGACTCGCCAAATGTCACAACTGAGATTCACCCCGTTGCTGCTGCTGTTCGCCGGCGCGCCCTGTCTCGCCGGGGACGACCAGATGCCGGCCACGCCCCACCAGGCCGAAGCGGTCGAAGATGTCGAGCGCGAGCGCGCGCAGCGACCGGAGACGGAAGACCGCATGCCGGTCACCGAGCACCAGGAAGAATCCCTGCGCGAATACGAGGCGGCCGATCTCAACCAGGACGGTAACGTCACCGAGGAGGAATATGCCGAGTACATGGAGCAACGCGCTGCGCGGGAGTACTCGCAGACGCTCGCCGAGCCCGAGAGCCCCGGGGTAGAAGCGAGCGGCCCCCGCGATCGCGCCGCAGCAGCAGGCGACAAGGAGCCGCTTGCGGCCACTGACCCGACCGCAAGCGAGTGATTCGCACTGCTGTTCAATGGCCTGCGCGGCGGTCCGCCTGCCGCCAGGCCTGGTACTCGTCGCGATCGACACGCCCGTCGCGATTGGCATCGACGGCAGTGAAGTCGAAGTTCACCAGCGCCTGCGCCCGGGCCTGCTCGGCGGCATCGATGCGACCGTTGCGGTCATCGTCCATGGCCTCGAACACGCGCATGGCGGCTACACCGCCGGGTGTCTCGAGCGCAGCCTCGGCAAGCGTGACCGCACGCTCGCGACGCGCCGGCAGGCTGCCCGGCGGAGCACGCTCGACGCGCTCGAGCGTACCGACGTCGGGCAGGTCGGATACGGGCGCTTCCGCGAACGCGCTGGCGACAGGCAGGGCGGCAACAGACGTGAGCTGGAGGGCCAATGATCGTAGGCTGACGCGGTTACGGCAGAACATGCGGATTCTCCGTTCAATCGATGACACCAGCGCGGCAAGTTCCGTGCCGGTGCACTGCGCACGTGGCTGACGCGCTGACCCGTGCACGCCGCGACTACGTGCGCGGCATCGAAGCACGCAACCCGCACGAACCTGAGTTCGTGCAGGCGGTGTGCGAACTCGCCGAAAGCGTGATGCCACTCGTGCTCGACCACAGCGAGTACCGCGAGGCCCGCATTCTCGAGCGCATGGCCGAGCCGGATCGCGTGATCAGCTTCCGCGTGTGCTGGGAGGACGACAGGGGCGCGGTGCGTGTCAACCGGGCCTGGCGCGTGCAGTTCAATCGCTCGCTCGGCCCCTACAAGGGGGGACTCCGCTTTACTGCAGACGTCACGCCCAGCGTGCTCAAGTTCCTCGGCTTCGAGCAGACCTTCAAGAACGCCCTGACCGGCCTGCCCATGGGCGGCGGCAAGGGTGGCGCCGATTTCGATCCGCACGGCGCCAGCGATCGCGAGGTGATGCGCTTCTGCAAGGCGTTGATGAGCGAGCTCTATCGCCATATCGATCCGCACGTGGACGTGCCCGCCGGCGATGTCGGCGTCGGCAGCCGCGAGATCGGCTACCTGTTCGGCGAGTACTCGCGTCTCACCAATCGCTTCGAAGGCGGCGTACTGACCGGCAAGGGGCTCACCTTCGGCGGCAGCGCGGTGCGCGAGGAGGCCACCGGGCATGGCGTCATATGCATGCTCATCCATGCGCTCGAGCATCACGGTCGTGGCCTCGAAGGCCAGCGCGTCGCAATCAGCGGTGCCGGCAACGTCGCCCTGCAGGCGGCCGAGACGGCCACCGCCGAGGGCGCGCGCGTCGTCACCGTGAGCGACTCGGGGGGTACCGCATGGTGTCGTGACGGCTTTGACGCCGACCAAATCGCACACCTTCAGCGCGGCAAGCTGGTCGACAGAGGCCGGCTCGAAGACCTGGCAGCGACACTCGACGGCGTCGAGTTCCACGCCGGTGCGAAGCCATGGTGCCTGCCCTGCGACGTCGCGCTGCCCGCCGCAATCGAGAACGACATCGACGACGCGGCCGCAGGCGCGCTCCTCGATGGCGGCCTGGTTGCGCTCGCCGAGGGTGCCAACATGCCGGTGACGGCAAGCGCATCGCGCCGCCTGCGCGAGGCCGGCGTCGTGTTCCTGCCGGCAAAGGCGGCCAACGCCGGCGGCGTCGCGGTATCGGGGCTCGAACAGAGCCAGAACGCGACCCGCGTGAGCTGGAGCCATGACGAAGTGGCGCGTCGCCTGCACGCCATCATGCGCGACATCCACGACGAGTGCGTCGCGCGCGGGGGTGCCGGCCCGGTCACCGACTACTTCCGTGGGGCCAACGTCGCCGCTTTCGAGCGCGTGGCCCGCGCCATGCTCGCCTACGGCATCGTGTGAACGCTGCCCGGCATGCTTCCTGCGTGGCAGGTAACCAAACCCACCAGCAGGAGCACAACATGGGCAAGTCCGACGCCAAGCACGAGCAGACTTCAGAGAACCAGGGCGAAGGCAACCGCGAGGCGGCGCGCCAGTACAACGAGGCGCAACGCGAGTTCGTGCGCGAGGGCAAGGTCGACGAACAGGCCGCCGATCGCAGCAACATGAGCGAAGCCGAGCGCCGCGAGGCGGAACGCGCCGAGGCCGAAGGCAAAGCGCATGCGAAGGAGAAGGATCCGAACGTCGTGCGTGACTACGACGAGCGCAGCGGCTGATGTGCACATCTTGCAGCGGCGTGCAGCCTTTGCATGCTGCTGCGCTGCGGGACAGGCCATGAGCGAGGAGGAAGCATGGGCGGCGCACGCACGCCGCCCGAACATCCCTCCGGACGAACGACGAGCGATGCGTCGTCGCCTGTTCCGCAGCGCGCGCTACAACCGCTGCGACGGCCTCGACGACTATGCCGAGGATTTCACCGTCCTGCCGGATCGTGGCGGCAAGCGCCGTGTCTGAAGCAGCGACGACGTTCCGCTACCAGAGCCGGGGACGGCTGCTGGTCATCGGCACCCTGGCGGCGACGGCGCGCCTCGATGGCCGGCTCGCCGGCGACCTCGTGCCGACCCGGATGCAGCCGCCCGACTCGCGAGCAGGCGCAGGGCGGGAACCTGCGCCGCGCATCACCCGGCTGCGCGGTCACCTCGGCGCGTTCGAAGCCAGCTACGACGATGGCGAAGGCACGCCGCGGTACGCTGCCTTCGACATGGTGCTCGACCTCGCCGAGCCGGCGCTCATCGTCGCCGAGCTGCCGCCCCCGGGCTACTTCGCACCGCGTGACGAGGCGACGCTGCGCACCGCACTCGACGAACTCGCCGGACTCACCGGCACCTTCGAGAAGCCGATCTTCTTCCGCTACGAGCACACGCTTTGCGCGCACGGCGACCACGGTGTCGACGGCTGCACGCGCTGCCTCGATGCCTGCGCGGCGGAGGCCATCTCGAGTGACGGCAACGCCATCGTCGTCGACGCCGCCCGCTGCCAGGGCTGCGGCGCCTGCGCGACGCGTTGTCCGACCGGTGCGCTGGCCTACCTCGAACCGAACACCGCGCAGGTGCTGGCCGACATCCACTCGGCACTCGCCGCGGCGCCCGCCGACGAATGCCGGATCGTGCAGGTAGCCGCGACCGCGCCCGCGGCACCCACCGCCGGCATGATTCCGCTGACCCTCGACGAACCGGCCGCGCATGGCATGGAGTGCTGGCTCGGCGCGCTCGCCTGGGGCGCCGACGGCGTCGTCATCGTATGCCCACCGGGAATGCCGACGCGTTCTCGCCGCGTGCTCGAGGACGAACTCGCGAACGCACGGGGACTGCTCGCTGCGCTCGGCATCGCCGGCACGCGTATCGCGCTGGCCGACACCGACGAGGACAACCGCTGCGCGCGCACCGCCATCGCGGACCTGCCGGCCTCCGACCATGCCACGCGGGGCCTCCTGCCGAGCGGCGACAAGCGCCTGTTCCTGCGCCGCGCGCTCGCGGCGCTCGCTGCTGCGGGTGCGGCGTCGCCCGAACCCGTCGCACTGCCGCCGACCGCGCCGTTCGGCAACGTCGTGGTGGATACGCGCGCCTGCACGCTGTGCATGGCCTGCGTGGCGCAGTGCCCGACCCACGCCCTGCGCGCCGGCGGCGATGTGCCTCGCCTCGACTTCGTGGAAGCCGATTGCGTCCAGTGCGGCGCCTGCCGCAGCACCTGCCCGGAGCAGGCCATCTCGCTCTCGCCGCGCCTCGCCCCCGCGCCCGGCGCCGCTATGCCGCGCGAGCTCCACCGCGATGAGGCGTTCCGCTGTCGCCGCTGCGCCACGCCGTTCGCGCCGCGCAGCGTCATCGAGCGCATGCACGCGCGCCTTGCCAGGCACACCATGTTCGCCGACCCTGACGCCCGCGCGGCGCTGGAACTCTGCGCCGATTGCCGCGCCGCGCACATGCTCGGCGTGCGCGGAAGGTCGGCACCATGAACGAGGCCGTGTTCGCCCGCGCCGACGCTTACGGCATCCTCGCGCTGTGCCTGCAGCAGTCGCCCCCCGCCGAGCTCGGCCGCACCCTGGTGCAATGCGGGCCGGCACCGTTCGGCGAACCGGCGCTCGACACGGCGCTGGCGCGCTTCGCGCACTGCCTCGAGGCGACCAGCCAGGCGACGCTGGTGCGTGAATACCATCGGCTGCTGGTCGGCATCGATGGCGGTGAAGTCGTGCCGTATGCATCGTGGCACCTCGCTGGGCACCTCATGGATCGCCCGCTCGCGACACTACGGCGTGACCTCCGGCGGCTTGGCCTCGAGCGTACGCCGGGTTGCGGCGAACCGGAGGACCACGCCGCCGCCATCTGCGAAAGCATGGCAGCACTCGACCTGCTCGACCTCGGTAACGACAGCGAGCGCCGTGCCTTCTTCGAGATGCATGTCGATTCCTGGCTGCCGCGGCTGTTCGCCGACCTCGAGCAGGCGGCCGCTACCGACGCCTATGCCGAGCTTGCGCGCCTCGGCCAGGTACTGCTCGCACACGAGCGCACCCACTACGCGGAGATGAACTGATGCGACGGCCAGACGATTACCGTACGCGCCTCAGTCGGCGCCACTTCCTCGGCCTCGGCGCGGTGCTCGGTACCGGCGCGGCGGCCACCCGACTCGCCACCGCCCCCCCGGCGGGCGAGCCCGCGGGTGACGCAGCGGCGACGCGCGCCGCCGGTTACCGCGAGACCGCTCACGTGCGCGAGTACTACCGCAAGGCGCGCTTCTAGCATGATGAAGCTACGCCGTGTCGCCACCCGGGACGCCGGTCCGGCGCGCGACCGCCGCGCCTTCCTGCGCGCCGCCGCCGGCAGCGCCGGCGCGCTCGCCGTGCTCGGCGGAACGCAACAGCTGCGCATGGTGCGCGCAGCAGGTGCGCAGGCGTCGACCGCGCCGCCGGAGACCGTCGTCCGCCGCAGCGTGTGCACCCACTGCTCGGTGGGTTGCGGTGTCATCGCCGAGGTCACCGAGGGGATATGGACCGGCCAGGAGCCCGATTTCCATTCCCCCATCAACCTCGGCGCACACTGCGCCAAGGGCGCCTCGGTGCGCGAACACGGCCATGGCGAACGGCGCTTGAAATACCCGCTCAAGCTCGTCGACGGCGCCTGGCAACGCATCGACTGGGACCAGGCGATCGAGGAGATCGGTGCACGTCTGCTCGCCATCCGCGAGGAGTCGGGCCCGGACAGCGTATTCTGGTGCGGTTCCTCCAAGGCCAGCAACGAAGGCGCCTACCTGCAGCGCAAGTTCGCCGCGCTGTGGGGTACGAACAACATCGACCACCAGGCGCGTATCTGCCACTCGACCACCGTCGCCGGCGTCGCCAACACCTGGGGCTACGGCGCGATGACGAGTTCGTTCAACGACATGCACAACGCGCGGGCGATCCTCTTCATCGGCTCCAACCCGGCCGAAGCGCATCCGATCGCGATGCAGCACGTGCTGCGCGGCAAGGAGAACGGCGCCCGCATCATCGTCGTCGATCCACGCTTCACGCGCACCGCCGCGCACGCCGACCAGTTCGTGCGCCTGCGTCCCGGCACCGATGTCGCTTTCGTGTGGGGACTGCTGTGGCACGTGTTCGAGAACGGCTGGGAAGACCGCGAGTACATCGAGCAGCGCGTGTGGGGCATGGACGCGGTGCGCGAAGAGGTCGCGCGATGGACACCGCAACGTGTCGCCGACGTCACCGGCGTAGCCGAAGGCGACATGCGGGCGGTGGCGCAGACCATGGCCGAGAATCGTCCCGGGTCGCTGGTGTGGTGCATGGGCGGCACCCAGTCGCACATCGGTTCGAGCAACACCCGCGCGTACTGCATCTTCCAGCTCGCGCTCGGCAACATCGGCAAGGCCGGCGGCGGCGCCGACATCTTCCGCGGCCACGACAACGTCCAGGGCGCAACCGACGTCGGCCCCAACTGCCACACCCTGCCCGGCTACTACGGGCTGAGCGAGGAAGCGTGGCGCCACTGGGCACGGGTGTGGGATCTCGATTACGCATGGCTCGCCGGGCGCTTCGATCGCGACCGCAAGTACGCCCAGGACGACGGCACGCCGGACTGGGCCATGCATCTCAAGGGCATCCCGGTGTCGCGCTGGGTGGACGGCGTGCTGCTCGATCGCGCCGACATCCAGCAGCGCGACAACATTCGGGCACTGTTCTTCATGGGGCACGCGATGAACAGCCTGACGCGCGGCGAGGACGTCAAGCGTGCGCTGGAGGCCGTCGACATGCTGGTCATCGCCGATCCCTATCCGACCCACGCCGCCGTCCTCGCCGAGCGCGGCAACGGCATCTACCTGCTGCCCGCTGCGACCCAGTTCGAAACGCGTGGTTCGGTAACCGCCTCCAACCGCTCGCTGCAGTGGCGCGAGCAGGTTATCGAGCCGCTGTTCGAGTCGCTGCCTGACCACGTCATTCTCTACCGGCTGGCCCGCCGGCTCGGTTTCGCCGGGGAGCTCTTCAAGCACATCGCCGTCGACGATGGCGAACCCTCCATCGAAGACCTGTTGCGCGAGATCAATCGTGGCTGCTGGAGTATCGGCTACACGGGCCAGAGCCCGGAGCGCCTCAAGGCGCATGCCGCCAACCGGCATACCTTCGACACCACCACGCTGCGAGCCGAGGGCGGCCCCTGTGACGGCGACTACTACGGCCTGCCCTGGCCGTGCTGGGGAACGCCGGGGCAGCGTCACCCGGGCACGCCCATTCTCTACGACACCAGCAAACCGGTCGCCGAGGGTGGCCTGACCTTTCGTGCCCGCTTCGGCACGGAGCATGATGGCGAGAGCCTGCTCGCCGACGGCGCCTACTCGCGCGGTTCCGACATCGAGGACGGCTACCCGGAGTTCTCCGCCGAGCTGCTCGAGGATCTCGGCTGGTGGCATGAACTTACAGCGGTGGAGCAGCTCGCGGCAGCCGGGCGCAACTGGAAGACCGATCTCTCCGGCGGCATCCAGCGCGTCGCCATCGCGCACGGCTGCGCGCCGTTCGGCAACGCCAAGGCGCGCTGCGTCGTATGGAACTTTCCCGACCCGGTGCCGCTGCACCGCGAGCCGCTGCATACCCCGCGCCGCGACCTGCTGGCGGAACACGCCACCTATGCCGATCGGCCTCACCTGTATCGACTGCCGACGCGCTACCACAGTGTCCAGGCGGTGCCGGCGGTCAACGAGTTTCCGCTGATCTTCATCAGCGGACGGCTGGTGGAGTACGAAGGCGGCGGCGCGGAGACGCGGTCAAACCTGTGGCTGGCGGAGATGCAGCAAGAGATGTTCGTCGAGATTCACCCGGCCGATGCCAACGACCTCGGCGTGACCGACGGGGCCTGGGTGCACATGTCCGCGCCGGGCGGCGGCCCGATCAAGGTTCGTGCGATGGTCACGCGAAGGGTCGGGCGCGGTGTCGTCTTCACGCCCTTCCATTTCGGCGGCTGGTACAAGGGCGAGGATCTCTTCTCGCGCTACCCGGAGGGCGCCGCACCCTACGTCCGTGGCGAGGCCTGCAACACGATCTCGCCCTACGGCTACGACATCGTCACCCAGATGCAGGAGTCGAAGGCGACTCTGTGCCGCATCGAACCGGCCTGATGATTTCCCATCAACACGGAGAGCTGCCATGGCCCGCATGAAATTTCTCTGCGACGCCGAGCGCTGTATCGAGTGCAATGCCTGCGTCATCGCCTGTAACAACGAGCACGAGGTGCCGTGGGGCATGAACCGGCGTCGCGTCGTCACGCTGAACGACGGAGAAGCCGGCGAACGATCGATCTCGGTCGCCTGCATGCACTGCACCGATGCACCGTGCGCCGCGGTGTGTCCGGTCGATTGCTTCTACACCACCGACGACGGCATCGTGCTGCACGACAAGGATCTGTGCATCGGCTGCGGCTATTGCTTCTATGCCTGCCCCTTCGGGGCGCCCCAGTACCCGCAACAGGAGGCGTTCGGCGTGCGCGGCAAGATGGACAAGTGCACCTTCTGCGCCGGCGGCCCGGAAGACGACAACTCGGCGGCCGAGCAGGAAAAGTACGGCAAGAACCGCATCGCCGAAGGCAAGCTGCCGCTGTGTGCCGAGATGTGCGCGACCAAGGCACTGCTGGCCGGCGATGGCAGCCAGGTTGCCGACATCTACCGCGAGCGCGTCACGCGGCGCGGCGGCCGCCCCGACACGCCGGGCTGGGCGACCGCTTACCACGAGGACGGCTGATGCGCCGCCGTGACGCCAGCGTCGTTCCAGCGGTGCTGCTCGGCGCGCTGCTCGCCGGTTGCTACGAGTCGCCGCGCGTGACCCTGCACGAACCGGGTGTCTATCGGGGCCCGCATGACCCGCTGCTCGACAAGACATCCGCCCTCGCCAGCGCACTCGAAGTTCGCTTCGACCGCGTACAACGGGATCGCTGATGTTCCTGCGTGTCGCACTCTGCCTGGTTCTCGCGCTGTCGACCGCCTGCATGCGCATCGAGGATCCCTGGGTACGTGATGCGACGCGGCTCGCCGATGAACGCGCACGGGATCCGGCCACCGCGCGCGCCCTGACTCATCGGCTCAGCGCCGTGCAGGCGGCACGCTGAGCAGCAGACAATGGCAACGCGACACACCCTGCGCTGCATCCTGCTCCTGCTGCTCGGAACGCTCGCGCTCGGGAACATGGGCACCGCGGCTGCCGCCGATGCCGGCGGCACTGCCAATGCTGCCGGCGCCGATCCCAACCCACGCAGTCCCTATTGGCGCGCCGTGCGTGCCGGCGTCGACGGTACCACCACCGTGCGCGGCGCCGAACGCGGCGAACTCATCGACAACACCGGCGAGAACTGGCGTGCGCTGCGAAACGGCATCGTCGCCAGCGTGATGCCGTGGAGCATCGTCCTGTCCGCGCTCGTCATCGCGGTCTTCTATGCATGGCGCGGCCGCATCCGGCTCGAGGAGCCTCCCGGCGATGCGCGCGTCGTGCGCTGGTCACTGCTCGAGCGGACCGTGCACTGGTACACGGCCCTGCTCTTCATCGTGCTCGCACTCACCGGCTGCTCGCTGCTGCTCGGGCGCGCCCTGCTGATCCCGCTGGTCGGTCACGCGGCGTTCTCCACTTATGCCGAGCTGGCCATGCGTACGCACAACCTCGCGGGCCCCGCATTCGCGTTCGGCCTCGCCGCCATGATCGCCCTGTGGGCGCGCGACAATATCCCACGCGCCATCGATCTCGAATGGTTCCGGCGCGCTGGTGGCATGGGCAAAGGGGCGCGTCATGCCCCGGCCGGTCGCATGAACGGTGGTGAGAAGGCGTGGTTCTGGTTCATCGCCACTGCCGGCGTCGCGGTGGTCGCAAGCGGCCTGGTGCTCGACTTCCCCAACCTGCAGCAGCGCCGCGAGGTGATGGCCGTGGCCAATCTCGTGCATGGCCTTGGCGCCCTCGCCTGGACCGCCCTGGCGCTCGGTCACATCTACATCGGGACGCTCGGCACCGAGGGCGCACTGGAAGGTATGCTGCGCGGCGACGTTTCGGCTACGTGGGCGCGCCAGCATCACGATCACTGGTATGCCGGGAAGGTCGGAACCGCCGGCAGAGCGGGAACAAGGCCGGACGATCCACCCGCTGCCTCGGGCACACGCCTCACGCCGCCAGGCGACGCATGAAGCGCTCGCAGCAGCGCGCCACTTCGGCCCGCCCCTGAGCGGTGACGAGATTGCCGTCCTCGACCACGCCGTCGTCGACCCAGGCGGCACCGGCGTTGACGAGGTCGGTGCGCATGCCGGGCCACGCCGTGAGCGATCGACCGCGCACGACCTCGGCTTCGATGAGCAGGCGTGCACCGCGCCCGATCGCTGCCACCGGTCGTCCCGTGCTGACGAAGCCGCGCACGAAATCGACCATCGCGGAGTCCCGGCGCAGCGCGCCCGGCGCCTGGCCACCGGGTATCACCAGGCCCGCGTAGTCGGCCGGGTAGAGTCCCTCCGCATCTGTTGCGAGGGTCGGTTGCACGGCATCGTGAGCGCCGGCCACGCGTTGTCCCGCGTGTGAACCGATGAGGTCGAAACGATAGCCTGCCGCGATCAATCGCGTAGCGGCGACGGTGAAGTCGAGTTCCTCGAAGCCCTCCTCGAGGACGATGGCGACGGTGCGCATGGCACATGCTCCTTGCAGGGTTCGGGTCACCAGCGACGTGCAGCTGGCGTGCCAGCCCGTCGCGGTGGCTGGCATGGCCATTGCGTCACGGGTGATTGTTTCAACGGCGCCGGCGGCGCCCGACCCGAAGGAGGTTTCCCCATGTCACTCGCCATCCAGGAACTCGGCCCGGCGACATTCGAACTCGCCGCCGCGGGCATGCTCGACAAAGACGATTACGAGCAGTTCGTACCGCTTGCCGAGCGTAATATCGCGGAACACGGCCATATCAACCTGCTGATCGACATCACCCACTTCCGTGGCTGGTCGCCACCGGCCCTGTGGGAGGATCTCAAGTTCGATCGCAAGCATTACGACGATGTCGCGCGCCTCGCGCTGGTCGGCGAAGGGCGCGTCGACGAGCTGATGGCGCGCATCAGCCGCCTGTTCACCGGCGGCGAGGTGCGCTATTTCGACGCCGGCGAGATCGACGCCGCGCGTACCTGGGTCAGCGTTCCGGCCTGACCGCGGACGCTGGCACACCATTTGCTCTCCCTACAGTGCACCAGCTGAGCGATCGCCGCCGCCGCGGCCACGCGCCGCGACTGGCTGGCATCGACTCGGTCCGCGCCAACCGACACGATGAAACAAGGAGGAACGATGAGTAAAAACTACACACCGCTTCTCGTACTCGCGCTGGGCACGCTGGCGTTGACGCACAACGCGGATGCCCGTGATCCCTACGCCAAGCCCGACGACAGCTGGATCAGCATCAGCGGCACGGTCGCCGATCCCGGCGCCGACTCCTTCACGCTCGATTACGGCACCGGCCGGATCACGGTCGAAATGGACGACTGGGACGACTACGGCGATGCCCATGCCCTGCTCGAGGGTGATCACGTCACGGTCTACGGCATGATCGACGACGACCTGTTCGAGAAGGCCACCATCGAGGCCGGCAGCGTCTACGTGGAGAGCCTCAACAGCTACTTCTACGCGAGCGCCGCCGACGAAGAGGATACCGCCTACCCGATGTACAGCTACACGCCTTATTACTGGGCGACCCCGGCGCCGATCGAGCCTGCCGTCGCGACCATCCGCGGCACCGTGACGGGCGTCGATGCAGCGGCTGCCGAGTTCCACATCGATACCGGCACCCAGCGGCTCACGGTCGAGACCGACGAACTCGGCTATGACCCACTCGACGATACCGGTTACCAGAAGATCGAATACGGCGACCGCGTGAGTGTTTCGGGCGAATTCGATTACGACTTCCTCGAAGGTCGCGTCTTCGAAGCCGATGCCGTCGTCACGCTTGCCGACGACAGCAAGCGGCAGGGCTGAGGCATCGCCATGCCCGATGGCGCGGCCGGGGCACGGCGCGTCACACGTCGCGTCTACCGCCCCGCCGCGCCAACCTCGCCGCTACCGGAGGTAACAGGACCATGACGCAAACCGCATCGCCATCCGTCGCCGATACACTGCGCAACAACGGCGCCGCCGCGCTCGGCGCAGTGCTCGCCAGCGAACGCCACGGCCACAAGCTGTATGCCGAGTTCGCCACGCCTGCCGCCGCGATTGCCGCAGCGCGTCACCTCCACGAACAGGGGGGAATCGCGGTATCACGGACCCGGCTGATCACGGCGCAGAGCGTCGACGACCATCGCTTCGACATTGCGCTCGAGCCCGAACCACGACGTATCGGGGCGATCCTCGGCTGGAGCCACTTGGCGCTCGGCATAGTGGGCGCGGTCGTCGGCATCGCGCTCATCGAGCTCGCCGCCGCACGCGATTGGCTACCGCCGATCACGCTCGGCGAACCCTGGTTGCTGCCGCTGGTCGGCCTTTTCTTCGGCGCCACGGCCGGGCTCCTGCTGGCCGGCGCGCTCTCGCTCAAACCACATCGCGGTGCCATCGCCGCATGGCTCGCCGACGCCGTGCATCACCAGGGCCATGCCTTTCTCGTTGTGCACGCAGACGACGCCGAGACACGCTCGCGCGCCCGCGCGCTGCTCGGCGAACGTCCGCTCAACGTGCTGCCCTGAGCGGCGCGTGCATGCGGCCCCGGCCTGTCGGGGCGTATAGTTCTGCCCGGCAGCGTCGGACGCGAGCGGTGCTGCCCCGGCAATGATCGGCGAGCGAACCCCTTGAGCGAGCCTCCTCTTTCCATCCACGCACGCAAGGCCGCGGCATGATTGTCGACGTCGAGCGCCACGGCCGCTTTCGCCTTGCAGCCGATTTCCTCGCCGCGTACCGGGAGCGCCCGGTGCCGTGGGGATTCGGCGCGCTGTCCGAGGTCACCTACCTGCGCACCTACAGCCGTGACGGCGAACGCTGGTGGCAGACCTGCCAGCGCGTCGTCGAAGGTATGTTCACGGTGTTGCACGCACACTGCGCCGCGCACGGCCGGCGCTGGGATGCGAGGGAGGCAGTCGCGCTGGCCGCGGATGCCTACGCCCGCCTGTTCGAGTTCAAGTGGACGCCGCCCGGGCGCGGCCTGTGGATCATGGGCACCGATTTCGTCTACGAACGTGGTGGCGCGGCCCTCAATAATTGTGGCTTCGTCTCCACCGCCGATGTCGCGGACGACTATGCCGCGCCATTCGTATGGATGCTGCACATGACCATGCTTGGCGTCGGTGTCGGCTTCGACACCGCCGGCGCGGGTCAGCTGCGCGTACAACAGCCACGACGCGATGCCGCACCGCACGTGGTCGACGACAGCCGCGAAGGTTGGGGCGCTGCGCTCGGCCGGCTGCTCGGCGCGTACGCCGGTCAAGGCAGCCTGCCGGCACGCTGGGACACCTCGCGGGTGCGCCCGGCAGGTACGCCGCTGCGCGGCATCGGCAGCTATGCGAGCGGCCCGGGGCCGCTCGAGGACATGCTCGACGCGATCGCAGTACTGCACGATCGCTACCTCGAACGGCCGGTCGATGCCCGCCTCATCGTCGATGTCATGAACCTGATTGGCCGTGGCGTGGTCGCCGGCGGTGTGCGTCGCTCGGCACAGATCGCCTTCGGCCAGGCGGCCGACCGCGACTTTCTCGATCTCAAGCGCGATCCCGAGCGCCTGCGCAGCCATGGCTGGGTATCGAACAACTCGGTCTACGCGACGCTCGGTATGGACTACCGCGAAGCCGCAAGCCGCAGCGCGACGAACGGCGAACCCGGCTTCTTCTGGCTCGACAACGCACGCGCCTACGGCCGCATGGCCGACCCGCCGGACTGGGCCGACGCCGGCGCACTCGGCAGCAACCCCTGCGTCGAACAGACCCTGTGGGATCGCGAGCTGTGCACGCTGGTCGAAACATTTCCCGCGCGCCACGCCGACTACCGCGACTACGAGCGCACCCTGCGCCTCGCGTTCCTCTACGGCAAGGCGGTCACCCTGGTGCCCACCGGTATCGCCCGCACCGATGCCGTCATGCAGCGCAACCGCCGCATCGGCTGCTCGATGACCGGCGTGGTGCAGGCCATCAACCGCCACGGCTACCGTCAGTTCCTGCACTGGTGCGACAGCGCCTATCGGCGCGTCCGCCGTCTCGATGACGAGCTGAGCAGCTGGCTCGCCGTGCCGCGCTCGATCAAGACGACTTCGATCAAGCCCTCGGGCACGGTCAGCCTGCTCGCCGGCGCCACGCCAGGCGTGCACTGGGACCACGCACCGTACTACCTCCGCCGCGTGCGCGTGCGCGACGATCACCCGCTGGTCGAGCAGTGTCGCGCGGCCGGATACGCCATCGAGGCCGATGCCTACGCCGCCCGCACGCAGGTCATCGCGTTCCCGGTGCAGGTTGCCGACACCGCACGCCGCAAGCGCGACGTACCCCTGTGGGAGAAGGTCGATCTCGCCGCGCAGATGCAACGCTACTGGTCCGACAACCAGGTCAGCTGCACGGCCGACTTCGACCCGGCCCGCGAGGGGGACGCGCTGGTTCGCGTGCTCGAAGCTTACGAGGACCGGCTCAAGGCGCTGGTGTTCCTGCCCGACAGCGGCCACGGCTACGAGCAGCCGCCCTACGAGGCGATCGATGAACGCACCTATCGCGAGATGCACGCGCGCCTGCGACCGCTCGCCGGCGAGCTGCCGCATGACCGCACGATCGAGGAGTGGTTCTGCGAGGGCGACTACTGCGAGCTGCCACGTGCAGACGGCGGCGGCCACGGCCGCTGAGCGCATCCGGCGGCGCAACCTCGATCGGTGACGCGCCCCGGCGGCTGGTACGAATGCTGCAATCCCTTGCGGACATGTTCCAGCCCAAGAGGAGGCAAGCCATGCAGGTACGACAAGCGATGAGCACACAGTGCGTGACGATTCCCGCCGATACCAGCGTCGACGAGGCAGCCGCCGTCATGCGCGACAACGACGTCGGCATGCTGCCGGTGCTGTCGATGGCGGGCACGCTCGTCGGGGTCATTACCGACCGGGACATCGCCATGCGTTGCGTGGCCGCGCACCGCCCGGCCGACACCGTGGTCAGCGAGATGCTCACTGGAGAAGTCGAGTGCTGTCACGACGACGACTCGCTGCAGGCTGCCGCCGCACGCATGGGTGAAGCGCGCCTGCGCCGTATGCCGGTACTCGACCACGACCGTCATCTGGTCGGCGTCATCGGGCTCGCTGACGTTGGCGCCGCCGGCGGTGCCGAGCGACTGCACGACACGTTCCAGCGCATCACCACACCGACCCGCGCGGCACGCGAAGCCTGAGCCCGCACGAGCGCGCGCCGCGGCGCGCTCAGCCGTGCCGCGCGCGTGCGCTCTTCAGTGCCAGAATACAGGCCGCCGGCACGTGCACCACGCCGAAGCTCGTCGCTGCGATGACCGCCTGGGTCAGCGGCGCGCGCGCGAACATGAGCGTACTGACGGCGGCAAACGCAAAGCCGGTCGACAACAACAGCGCGCGCACCACGCGTGTGCCGCCGGCGCTGACCGTATGCCGCGCGAGGCGCGCGTGGGCGTAGGCGGCCGCCGCGAGGGCGAGCAGCATGAACGGCAGCAAGGTGAGCAGCGTCGAGGTCAGCACGGTTCACTGCCTGCACGGGTGATAGTGGCGCTAATATTCGGCATGACGGGCTCCAGTGGCGAACGGGTCTGCATGCCGGGACTCGCGTGCAACGGCCGTGCCCGGCACGCCGCTCAGGCGAACGCGCCACGCGCCACTTCGCGCGTGACGTCGAACGTCGAGATGACGCCGAGCAGGCGGCCATCCTCGATGACCGGCAGCCGATGGAAGCCGCGTTCAACCATCATCCTGGCTGCCTCGGCGAGCGGTGCACGGGGCGCGACGCTGACGACTTCGGACGACATCAGCTGGCCGGCGCGCAGGCGGTCGGTGGTCACGCCCGCGCTGGCCGCGATGGCTTCGAACGACTGGCCGTCGGCCATGTAGATGCCGACACCACCCGGGTCGCGGTAATAGTCCGAGATCACCTCGGCCTGCACGTGCTCGACACATAGGCGACGGATGATATCGCCGCGACTGAGGATGCCGCATACGCGGCCGTCGCCATCGACCACCGGGCAGCCGCTCACGCCACTCTCGCTGAAGACCCGTTCGATCTCGGGTACGCGCGCTTCCAGCGACAGGCTGACGACGCTGTTCTGCATGACGTCGGCGACGCACAGGTTCATGGGGCGATCCTCCGGCTAGGCTGGCTGCTTTTTGATGCGTGCAACGCGCATGCCAGCCGTAGCGGGCGACAGGGCTGGTATACCACTTGCTATGCTCGAGAGCATGAGCAACGACCGACCAGGCCTTCCAAGCGATACGCTGCGCCGTGCCATCGATGACGGCGTACTCGACCGCGCGCGCGCGGAATTCAACGCCCTCGAGCGCGCGCTCGGCGAACTCGAGCAGAGTCCTCGCGAACACGCCGCGGATGCCGGCGACTACCTCGGCTACGAGCGCCAGTTTCGCGAGCTCGAACGACGGCGCGAGGCCTTTGCCGCGCTCCTCAGCGAAGCCGAGAACGCGCGCCGCGATGCGGCCTGGGCGCGCTTGGTCAGCGAACTCGAACTCGCCTGGCGCGACCTGCTGCCGCGGCTCGATGCCGCGCGTACGCGGCGCCGTTGAAAGCAGAACCGCACGCATGGCCGCGGCTGCGAAGTCCGACAGCGCACGCGTCCGCGTAAGCCGGCCGGGCAAACTGCTCTACCCCGATGACGGACTCGACAAGCGCGCGGTGACTGCCTACTACCGGCGCATTGCGCCATATGCCTTACCGCATTGCGCAGGGCGTCCGCTGACCCTGCGACGCTTCCCCGACGGCATCGCGTCCACGGGCTTCTACCACAAGCATGCGCCCGACGCCGCTCCCGCCTGGATGACGCGCGTGAGAGTCCCGCTGGTGGACGGCAGCATGACGCAACTCGTGGCCGACGATGCCGACAGCCTGGTCTGGTTGGCCGACTACGGTGCGCTCGAACTGCACCTTGCCCTCGCGCCGGCCGCACATCCGCACCGCCCCGACCGCATCGTGTTCGATCTCGATCCACCCGGAGACGGACGCGGCGCCTTCGCCGCGGTCCAGGATGCGGCGCGCGCCGTGCGTGCCCTCGCCCGCGAGCTTGGCCTGGTCAGCGCGGTGCAAACGAGCGGCTCGCGTGGCCTGCACGTCGTCTGGCCTATCCTTCCGCACCACGACTATGACCGGGTCCACGCGTTCGCACGCGACTGTGCGGCGCTGCTTGCGCGGCGCGAGCCCGGTCGCCTGACCGCGGCACAACGCAAGGACGCGCGCGGCGACCGCGTGTTTCTCGACTACTTGCGCAACTCGCCGGGGCAAACCGCAATTGCGCCCTACTCGCTGCGAGCGCTCCCCGGCGCACCGATCGCCACCCCGCTCGACTGGCGCGAAGCGCTCGCGGCGGACATGCACGCGCAGCGCTATCACCTGCGCAACATCTTCCGCCGCCTCGGTCAGCGGGATTGCCCGTGGCAGGACATCGCTGCCACGGCCCGTGAGCTCGCGCCCGCGCGCGACGCACTGGCACGGCTCGAAGCGCTCACCTGATCCGCGCGCTTGCAACTCCTGCAAGCGTTTGTAAGCGGAGCGGTCCCGTCGGTGCCTGCGCCGGCCCTCACGGCCGGCACGGAACCTGCAATGCCTGGTGTGACGTCTCATTACCTGATCGACCAGGAGGTTATCCATGGCTCCTCTGCCACGCGACACCATCGCGGAAATGATCAAGGCGCCCGCAGAGGTCTTCGAGTCACCCGCGGCGGTGCTGCTCGACGGACGACTCGACGATGCGCAGCGGCGCGAGATTCTCGAAGCCTGGGCCCAGGACTGCCGCGAGCTCGCCGTCGCCGATGACGAGGGCATGGCTCTCGGCAAACCCGGCGCCACGCGCCTGAAGGAAGTCGAGGACGCCCTGCTGGAACTGGATCCACCACGAGAGAGGGCCGCGCTATGAGCGATCACGTCTACAAGCACATCGAACTCACCGGCAGCTCGACCGACAGCATGGAAGACGCCACGCAGCGCGCCGTGGAACGGGCCGCCCGCACGGTGCACAACATGCGCTGGTTCGAAGTCGTGCAGGTGCGCGGCATGATCGAGAACGGCAGCGTGCATTACTGGCAGGTCGTTCTCAAGATCGGGTTCACCCTCGACGAAACCTGAGCCGCGCCGGACCCCGTTCCGCCGTGGCCCATTGCACAATGGCCAACTTCGACATCGACTACCGCAACCTGGTCGTCCACGTGGCGCCGGATGCGGCGATTGCGGAGAGCGATTTCTCGGACCTCGAACACGCCATTGATCCACTCGTTGCGCAGCATGGTGCGATCAACGGGCTCGTCCTCGAGATTAGCGCGTTTCCCGGCTGGGAGAGCCTGCCCGCGCTACGCCGGCACCTGCGCTTCGTGCGTGAACATCATTCACGCGTGCGCCGCGTCGCGGTTGTCAGCGACGACGCGCTGGCGAAACTGCTGGAGGCGCTCGTCGCCCATTTCGTCGCCGCGGAAGTTCGCCGCTTCGACGCCGCGGCGCTCGACCAGGCGCGGCACTGGGCCGCGCAGGGCGCGCACGACGTCGTCACCTGAGATCGAGAGTCCCGTCACAACCCGCTCGAAGCGCGGCTGCTACCGGGCGGTGGTGGCGCCGCTGCTATTCCTGCCAATCGCGGTGCCGTTGGCCGCGCATTGCGCCCCGCCACGACTACCCGTAACACCAATAGCGTCGGCGAGGTACTTCGGACCAGGGTCCTGATGCGTCAGCGCAACGGTCTCAACGACAGAATTCGGCAATCGCCTCGTCGATGCGTTCGAGGTCGGCTGCACGCGCTGCCTCGCCGACCTTCTCGCGCTCCCCGCTCGCATTGACGCGGAACAAGCGCGTCGCCGTGACCAGGCGCTCGCGATGCGCGCGGGCCGCCGCGCATTGCTCGGCGGCCCGCTTGCGTTCAGCGGCAGCAGCCGCGCTCTCGGCGCGTCGCTGTGCACGTGCCTCGCGTGCTTCGGCGAGCGAATCGCGCAGGCTGTCGAGCCGCCCGGCAGCGTCCGGATCAGCGGCGCCGTCATAGACGTGCACGCGCTCGGCATGCGCCGCTGCAGGAGGCCGTGCACCGAACTGGGTGACGCCGTCGGCGTCGACCCACCGATAGATCTCCGCGTGTGCTGCCGCGGCGAAGCCGAGCCCCAGGGCCAGCGTAGCCGCGCGCCGCGCGATTCGGAACACCGCGTTCATCGCCTCACCAGCACGCTTCGACCTGGGCACGCTCGCTAGCGCTCGCTGACGTCGAGCACACCGAGCCCGCGAGAATGCAGCGTGTCCCGGCCTGGTCGATACGCAGCACGCCGCACTCGTCGTCGGCTACCTGGCCGCCAATCGGCGTCGCCTGCAGCGTGTAGCTGGCTGCCGCGAGTGTCTGCAGAGCGAGGTTGTAGCGCGGATTGGCATCTCCCTGCGGGGACGTGTCGAAAGGCAGGGGTGCCGCCAGGTTGCCGGCGCTGGCAGGATCGTCATAGCGTCCCTGCGCGGTAAAGGCGCGCTCGAGGAAGAGCGTCAGCTCCTGCAGATCGCTGATCGCCGCGGCACGGCTGGTGCGCATGGCGTACCCGCGATAACTCGGCAGTGCCACCGCGGTGACGATGCTGACGATGATCACGACGATCATCAGTTCGAGCAGGGTGAAACCTGCCATGGAGCGGCGCGCTGTCTTCATCGGAGTTCCTCTTCTTCGTCGTCGTTGACGGCTGGCAGGGTGTCGAGCACGCGGATGGCGACGACGAACCACGCGCGTCCTCGCCACTGTTGTACATATTCGAGTGGCGCGCCGGCTTCGAGATCGGCCACGCTTGCGACGATGTTGCCGTCGCGGCCACGGATGGTGAGTTCGGGACCGAAGTAGCGGGTCTGGTCATCGATGACGAGGCGGCGCGCCTCCACGTCGACATAGTGGAGTTCGCCGTGGACCGTCTGCATGGGACCAGGCCCGGGCGGAGCGCCGCCCTCGTGCGCCGGTGCGGGAGCAGGGCCCGCGGCAAGCGCGGGCGTCGTCACCGCGAGGAGCACGACGCACCCGGCCGTGCGCAGCAGCCGTGCCAGCAAGGAGACAGGGGTGTTGAACATCGATAGGACCTCAGCGTAACTGGCGCCAGGACTGGCGTCCGAGGGTCTGCGCGGCGCCGGCGATGTCGTTGACCTCGGTGGAGCCGTCGAGACCCGCGGTAACCGCGTGGTTGATGGTGCCGTCCTGGCTCGAGATGAGCGTGACCGGGGCGACCGTCGGTTCGCCAATCCAGCCGTTGTCGTGGGTGTAGCCACCGCTACCGTCCGACTGCGCATCGTTGGCCGAGAACGCATTGTCGCCATTGAGATCGAACACCGCGAAATTGGTGCGCGCACCGTTGACCGGATCGAAGGCCATCAACGAGGAGAACCCACCGGCGCTCTCGCAGCCGCCTGCCGGGGCATAGGTGTTGAAGATGACCAACGGGTCGTTGTTCTCGGTGATGGTGATCGCCGGATCGGCGATGACGCGCTCGCCCTGGGCGCCGTTGACGGGCGAGACCAGGTCGAGATACCAGCCGTGCTGCGTGGTGTAGTCGACCAGGTTCTGCGTGAGCGTGCGCGTGAACTGGTCGGTGCCGTCGAAATCGTCGATGTCTTCCTCGATGATTGCCTGCGGCTGCAGCACCGTGGCCGGCTGCGGGCTGCCCCCCGGCAGCGCACGCGTGCCGACCGAGGCCACCGGCACGCCGTTGTCGCGGATGCCGTAGAAGGTGTCGACCGGCGCCGGGCTGCCGACCAGGTCATCACCGGAGACGAAGAAGCGCCCGGTACCGAAGAGCAGGATGTAGCCACCGTCCGGATGCACGATGATGGCCGGCTTGGCGGTGATCGGCTGCTCGGCACCGGTCGGCGACTTGGCCGCGTAGAGCGGGCTGCCGCTGAAGGCGATGCTCCAGTTGGCCGGGTCGGGATCGGTGAGATCGAACTTCCACAAGCGGCCTCGCAGGTCACCCGCGTAGACATAGTCGTAACTGAAATCGGCATTCACATCGACCACGAGTGGCGTACCCAGGCCATTCGGCGACGCCCCGCTGCCGAGCCCGGTGTCGAAACGCCGGATCACGTTGCCGGTGGCGAGATCGATGACGAAGAGCTGCGCGCGCTCGCTCGTGCTGTTGTAGCCGTTGCCGGTGATGACCGCCCAGGAACCGTTGTTGAGGCGCGCGACCTGGGCCTTGCCGAGCACGTGGCCGAGTTCCGCATGGGTGTACTCCCACAGCACGTCGCTGGCGGCGAAGCCGGTCGGGTCGGACACGTCGAGCGCGAACAGCGCCTTGCCGCCGCGGCCGAGCGCGCCGACGAGCACCGCGCGCCAGGTCGATGACACGTAGGCATCGGCCGCCTGCAGCGCGCCGTCGACATAGAACTCGTGGTCGTAGCTTGGGCTGGTGAGCTCGGCGAGCTTACCGAACAGACCCCGCGGCACGTAGGCGAACTCCTCCGCGCCGGTGTCGGTGCGGATGCCATGCATCATGCCGTCGTTGGCACCGACGTAGACCATGTCGATACGCGACTGCTTGGTCGCGAGGTAGGCGTTGAAGCTGGTCCCTTCGGTGCCCGGCAGCAACTGGTAGGGCGGCGTGGTCTGCTGCTTGGTCACTGCGACCGGCGTCGAGTGGATGATGTCGCCGAGCAGCGAGTCGCGGTTGCGCAGGGTGCCGCCATTGGCCACTTCGCCGGTGCGCACGCCGCGCACATATTCGAGCACGGTCTGGCTGCCGATCGCGCCCTGCTGTGCGGCAGTCAGGTTGGCCCACTCGAACTCGGCGCCCTCGACCGTGCCGTCATCGACCCAGGTGAAGATGTCGCGCGCGTTCTCGAGCGGAATGTTCTCGCTCGCTGCCCACATGGTCGAGCCGATCACGCCACCGTCGAGGAACTCGTAGGCGAACAGCTCGCCATCCCAGTTGTCGGTATCGAAAAAGCCCTGGAAGATCAGCGTGCCGGTCTGGATCGACTGCGACGTCGCGGCGACCGCCGAGGCCGAACCGGTGCGATCGCCGATGTCGTTCAGTGCGTCGTTGAGGGTCTGGATCAGGCCCTGCGGATCCTGCCCGGCGAGGTAGCGGCCGCGCGAGTTGAAGGCGGCATGGCGCATGTCGTCGGTGGTCGTGATCTGGTCCGCGAACGGCTGCGGCCACGGCGGCGGCGGGGTCGCCGGATCGTGGTTCGGCGGCGCCTCGGTCAGCGTGCCGTCGAGACCGAAGGACACCGCGTAGGTGACCATGTGCTGGGCATCGTTCTCGTCGATGTTGGTCATCACCGGCACGTTGTTCGGCAGCGACGACAGATCGCGCTCGTAGTACTGCATGGCGACGTCGGCGAGGGTGTCGGAGAAATTGTCGGCATGCGGGCCACCGTCCCACGGCCCGGGCCCGTCGGCGTCATCATTGCCGACACTCGGGCTGCCGCCGTTCCAGAAACCGTCTGAGAACAACACGGTGAAGTTCTGCTGGCATTCGCCGCCGTCCGATGCCGGCAGGATGGGCGAATCATCACTGAAGCCCAGGTTGCTGTGCAGGTAATTGCCGGCATCGTTCTGGTCGAAGTAACGGCCGACGTTGCGCAGCAGCAGGCGTAGAGGGGTACCGCCGACGGAGTTGATCTGGAACAGCTCGTCGAGGAGATTCTCTTTCGCCGCAGCATCGGTCATGTTCGACACAGCGGTACCCACGGCGTTGTTGTTGTGCAGCGTGGCGAGACCCATGCGCTGATTCGAATTGGTGATGAGTTCGGAGATGGCGCGCTTCAGCACGTGCTCGCGCTTGCGGTAGTAGGCATACCAGTTCGCGTAGTTGGTCTGCTCTGCCGGTGAGAGATCGTCGACGAACACCCAGCGTGCGTCGTTCGGCCAGGCGTTGTCGTGACGCCAAAGGTAACTGCCGTCATTCGGTGCGTGAGGAGGACACTCGCCCCACTGGTAACGGCCGTCCACCGGGTTACCACCTGCACCGTCGACCCACACGCCGTAGACGGCAGGCCGGCCAGTACCATCGACGGCGAGCAGGTTGACCGTACCTTCGTCCGGGTCGTAGGGATTCCAGCGAACCGCATTGATCGACTGGTTACCGAACGGCACGCCATCCTCGTCCTCGCCGAGCCAGGGTGTGTAGGTGACGTTGGGGTCGTAGGCGAGCACGTTGTAGCCCGCGCACATCTCGAGATCCTCGACCCAATCGTTCGGCGACATGTCGAGGTTGCCGCTGTTCGGGTTCCACGGGTGCACTTCGAGTGCCCCGTTGGAGAGGGTGATTTCCCAGTCCATCGAGCCCGAGTCATCGAGCGCGAAGAAGATGTTGGCCGGCACGTCGTTGGCGAGGAACAGCGGCGTGTCCGGAATCGACAGGGCGGCGTTGGCACCCGCCACGTGGCCGATCAGCAGGCCGGCGAGGAAAGCGCGCAGCGCGGCGCGAACGCGTGCAGGGCGACAGGAAGACGGCGTGTTCGGCTTGCGCATCGGCATGCTCTCCGTGGCGGGCGTCGGCGCGCTACTTGCGGGTCAACGTGGTCGACTGGGTCACCGTGCTGGCATTGAGGTTGTTCCCCCAGCCCTGCGCGGAGACGCGGTAGGCGTAGCGCCAGCAATCGGTGTTGGAGCTCGCATCGGCGTCGAGCAGGCAGTTGTCGTCACGCGGTACACCGCCGAGGTACTCGACGACGTACTGCGGCTGGGCGGCGACGCCGCCCAGCGCGGTACCCCCGCGCGTCTGCCACGCCGTGGCGCTCGCGTCCCATACCGCTTCGGCGCCGGCGGTCGGCTGGTAGAGCCCACCGGTGCCATCGGTCGGCGCGTAGATGGGGAAAGCCTCGGCGGCGTCCTCGCCGTCGCGCAGTGCTGCCTCGGCGGCATCGAAGGAATTCTGCTTGTTGCGGAAATGGCCGGCCATGCGTTCGCTGACGACGGTCGACTGCACCGTCGAAACGCCGAGCATGGTGAGTACCAGCAGCATGATGAGCGCAATGACGAGCATCGCGCCGTCCTGGTGTTTCCTGGATGGCATGGTTCGACTCCCGGTCAGGGCACGCGGTTGCGCAGGCCGACGGTGGTGGAGAAGACGAGACGCAGGCGGCGATCGGCGTTCGCGCCACTGTTGACGACGGTCCCATCGACGAAAGTGACCGGCACCGGGGCGTCGGTCACGCGATCCTCGCTGCTCTTGATGAGGAGCGAGATACGTACGCTGACCACGCGCGACCAGTCGGTCACGCCAGCCGCATCGACATAGGCATCGGCATACTCGTCGCCACCGGTATCGACGCCGTAATTGATGCGCATCATCTCGACCCCCTTGGCGACCGGCAGCGCTGCCGGGGCCACGCCACCGTCGCTCACGCCGATGCGATAGAGCGCCGGCACCGGGTCCGCGGTGCCGTCGCCGTCTTCGTCGGCGTTATCGTCGGCGATGAAGTAGGTGGCGCCCACCAGCGGCGAGATGATCGCGCCTGCCTGGTAGGTCTGCTGCAACGCCGCGTTCGGCGTGATCTGCTTGAGACCGGTGGCATCGGCCAGCGCCGTCACACGGAACAGGTCGGCGCGACGACAATCCGTCACGAGCACGAGATCCTCGGTGCCCGGGGTGCTGCCGTTGACGGCGAGGGCCGGCTGG
Source organism: Gammaproteobacteria bacterium (assembly GCA_040220855.1). GTDB lineage: Bacteria > Pseudomonadota > Gammaproteobacteria > JACKNG01. The sequence goes on from JAVJVZ010000057.1 coordinate 32,670, forward strand.
AAGCCCGGGAAATCGGCCTGGCGTACCGCGATGGCGCCACCGGCCGTGGCCATGTCGGCGGCGACCAGCGTCGCCGTCTCGGATGCCCGCACCACTTGCACGATGTCGCTCGTCTGGCAGGTGGCATTCCCGCCACCTGCCGTATTACAGATGGTGAGGTCGGCGCCGAGATGGTCCTGCGGCGGGCTGCCAGCAGTCCACCAGCCGTCGCCATCGTCGTAGCCGAACAGTGCGTTGGCGAGGTCGACCGCGGGCGGCGTGCCGTTGGCGACGTTGTTCACCGCGACCTGGCGACGACTGCTGCAACCGACGTAGCCGGCCATGCGGATGTCGCGCGCGATCGCCTGCATCGCGAAGCGCCCGTCCTCCTGCATGCGCGACAGCGCCTGGCTGAAGCGGAAACTCTGCTTGTTGGCGGTGAAGGCCTGCAGCGCCGAGCCCATGATGATGAGGCCGAGCGTCATCGCGACCATCAACTCGACCAGCGAAAGGCCGTGCTGGGCGCGTGCGTGCGAGGATGTCGTACGAATCATGACGGTGCTTCCGGAACGCGGGCGCGAGCGCTCAGATCTCGCTGGTGAAATCGAACTGGCGGGCGGTGGCCCCGGCCTCGGCGCGGCTGTCGTCCCACACCACGCTGACCGTGCAGGTACCGTCGGCACCGCAATTGATCGCGGCGGCACCACCGGGCAGGAGGCCGAGCCGCGTGTTGAACCATTCGGCGAGATCGTCGTCGGCGAGCGGCGGCGCACCGTCCCCGCTCGGCAGGTCGTCGTCGACGGCGCGGTTGTAATCGCCATTGAGCGCCGCGCTGCGATTGGCCCGCAGACGATCCATCAGGTCGTAGGCGATGAGCACGGCCTGCGAGCGCTGGTGGGAACTCGAGCCCCCGCGCAGGCTAGTCGCCTGCAACGCCGTCACGCCGAGCACGCCGACGGCCAGCACGAACAAGGCAACCAGCGTCTCCACCATGGAGAAGCCACGCGCGCGGACCGGCTGGGAGCGACGCGCGCTCACGGGCACGCCTGCCGCGTGAGATCGACGTAGCCCGCCATCGCAACGCTCAACACGCGTTGGCGGTTATTGCCGTTGTTGCAGTGATCGGGTAGCAGCGTGAAGCTCGCGAGGACGCCGACTTCGCCGGTCGGACGGAATTCGACGCGTGCCGGCGCACTGCTGAAGGTGACCTGGTCGACCGCCGGGAAACTGCGCAGTACCGGCTCGCCGGTCTCCGGGAAGACGTCGTCGCCGTCGCTGTCGATACCGACTACCCAGCCATTGCTCCAGTTGCCGCCGGCGAGTGGCGCGAGGGTGACCTCGACGCCGCGGCCGACCGCTTCGCTGCGCGCAAGGTGCAGTGCGCTGGCGAGATTGTTGACCTCGGTGGCGGTGGCGTTCGTCTGGACCAGGCTGCGAAAGTTGGGCACGCCTACGCCAAGCACGATCATGGCGACCGCGAGGGCGACCATCAGCTCGATGATCGTGAATCCGGATTGCCGCTGTTGATGCATCCGCTGTGTTCCTGCCGTTCGGAGGGCTGCGCCTCGTTCAATGCTCGCCGCGTCCATCGGGGCGCGGCTCGATGCAGCCGTTAACGGCAGGCTGCGCGAGCGGCTTTAGGTGCATCGGCGGGGCGCCTACGGGAGACGCGCGAAACTGTCGGTGCCGTCACACGCCGGGGCGTCGGCGAGCCAGCGACGCCGGGAAACCTGTGACGCGGTTCAGGATCGGGCGAAGGTGCCGGGCAGGCCGTCGAGCGAGCGACGCGACGTGTCCCCCGGGCTGGCGACCGTCTCGCGCCCGGCGAGGCCGAGTTCGGCCAGCGTCGGTTCACGGCGGCTGCGCGCCGCGATGCGGCTGAGCTCGCGCACGAGCATCACGCCGGCCGCACCGATGAGCGCGAGGCCGGCCAGCAGCCAGGGCAGCGGGTTGGCCAGGCACAACGACGCCATGAGCGCGCTGAGCCCGAGAGTCCAGGTGAGGGTGAGTGACAAGTGGCGCATGGCGGGTCTCGCTCGTGGGGCCGCGGCGCGCGGCGCCTCGGGCTTTCCTATCGGCGCGCTGGGCAACGCGCTTTAGCGCAAGCGCCCCACGACCCGCACGTTCGCGGCGCCATCCGTGGCCCGTCCAGCACGCCGCGGAGGCCGGCTACACCTCGCCGCCCGGTATCAGGGCGACCCCGCGCACACCGGCGGCCGCCGCTCCGCCCACGGCCGCGCCTGCTCGAGCTGCGCCGCAAGGCGCAACAGCATGCCCTCGTCGCCCTGGCGGGCGGTGAAGTGCAGTCCGATCGGCAGGCCGGTCGCGCTCCACGCCAGTGGCAGCGAGATCGCCGGCTGGCCGCTCGCGTTGGCGAGGTAGGTGTAAGGTGAGAAACGCGCCATGCGCCGGCGCAACTCGAACGGATCGCCGGCGTAGACCAGCGTGCCGAGCGGCACCGGCGGCTGGCCGAGGGTGGTCGTCAACCACAGGTCGCGACGCTCCCAGAAGGCCGCCATGGCACGCACCTCGGCCTGCACATCCTGCATCGCGAGCAGGTAGTCGGCCGCGGAGACGCCGCTACCACGCTCGGCGAAGGCCCACACGAACGGTTCGAAGTACTCGGCCGAAGGCGCGCGTCCCAGCCGGCGTGCCCAATCGGCCACCGCCCACGCGACGAGCGCGGCAAGGAGCGTGGTGTACTTCGTCCACAGCTCGTACGCGTCGAACACCGGCGCCGCCTCCTCGACCTCGTGCCCGAGCTCGGCAAGCAGTGTTGCAGTCGACTCGATGGCGGCGACGCACTCGGCGTCGAGCGGGTCACCGAGCGGCGTGGTGGTCGAGTAGCCGATGCGCAGCCGCCCCGGCGGCAGGGCAAGCTCCTCCGCGTACGCGCGCGCTGGCGGCGGCGCGATGTAGGGCTCACCAGCGGCAGGGCCCGCGACGGCATCGAGCAGCGCCGCGCAGTCGCGCACGCTGCGTGTGAGGCCGTGCTCGACGAAGAAGCCGGCGAGGATGTCACCGTAATGCGGCGCGAGGGTGCCGCGTCCGCGGGTCGGCTTGAGCCCGACCAGGCCGCAGGCCGAGGCCGGGATGCGAATCGAGCCACCGACGTCATTGCCGTGGGCCATCGGCACCACGCGTGCCGCCACCGCGGCACCGGCGCCACCGCTGGAACCGCCGGGCGTGCGTGCGAGGTCCCACGGATTGTGCGTCGCGCCAAAGCGCGCCGGCTCGGTGGTGACCCCGATGGCGAGTTCGGGGAGATTGGTCTTGCCGATGGTGACGAGGCCGGCGGCATCGAAGCGCCGCACGACCTCCGAATCGAGAGCCGGCACGTATCCCTCGAGGAAGCGGCTGCCTTCGTAGAACGGCACGCCGGCAACCTCGGCGGCGAAATCCTTCATGAGGAAAGGGACGCCGCGAAACGGGCCATCGGGCAAGGGCCCCTGTGCGCGCTCGCGGGCGCGCTCGAACATCGGCGTGATCACCGCGTTGAGCGGCCCATTGACGGCTTCGAGACGCCGGATGGCGTCGTCGACGAGCTCCAGCGGGCTCACCTCGCCGGCGCGCACCAGGGCCGCGAGTGCGGTGGCGTCGAGTCGTCCGAAGTCAGTTGTCTCCATGGCCATCAATCGCTCCCTCCTCGCCCGGGCTGATATGGCCGCCGAGCGTAGCAGAAGCGGGACGCAGCGCGCGGACGTCGAGTGACGATAGAATTGCCGCCGCGAATCCGGGGCTTCGCCTCGTCGTCTCCGCCCACGGCGCTCCCCGGCGCCCGCCGACCGCCGGTCATCACCTTGCTCGATCGCCAACGCACCCAGCGCATCCTCTCGCTCGCCCTGCCCGTGATTGGCGGCATGGTGTCGCAGAACATCCTCAATCTCGTCGATACCGCGATGGTGTCGCGCCTGCCGGCGAGCGATGCCGCACTCGCCGCGGTCGGCTACGGCGGCTTCGCGCTGTTCGTCGCGCAGGCGCTGATCCTCGGCTTCGCCACCGGCGTGCAGGCGACCGCGTCGCGGCGCAAGGGCCAGGGCCGCCTCGCCGAGACGGCGTGGTTCCTCAATGCGGCGCTCCTCATCATCGTGTGCGTCGCACCGCTCCTCTCACTCGCGGTACATCATGCGGCGCCGGCGCTCTATCCCTTCATCAACCGCGACCCACGGGTCATCGAGCTCGGCGTTCCCTACCTGCAGATCCGCGCCATCGGCATCGTCTTCGTGGCGATGAACTTCTCGTTCCGCGGCTACTGGAACGCCATCGACCTGACGCGCCTGTACATGACCACGCTGGTCACCATGCACGCCATCAACATCGTGCTCAATTACGTGCTGATCTTCGGTCATTTCGGCGCGCCCGCGCTCGGCGTCGAGGGTGCCGCCATCGCCTCGGTCGCCGCGCTCGGCTGCGGCACGCTGTTCTACTACGTCTTCGGGCTGCGCTACGCGCGCGAGCACGGTTTTCTGCGCGCGCTGCCGCCGCGCGCCGACGTTGTGCGCCTGGTGCGGTTGTCACTGCCGAGCGGTGTCCAGCAGCTGTTCTTCGCCGGTGGCTTCCTCGCCACGTTCTGGATCATCGGCCGCATCGGCACCGCCGAGGTGGCCGGCGCCAACGTGTTGATCAACCTCATGCTGGTCGCCTTCCTGCCCGGGATGGGGCTCGGCCTCGCCGCGGCCACGCTGGTCGGCCAGGCGCTCGGCCGCGGCGACGCCGACGACGCCGCCCGCTGGGGCTGGGACGTCGTCAGGCTCGCGCTGATTGCGATGGGTCTGCTGGGCCTGCCGATGGTCGTGATGCCGGCCACGCTGGTCACGGCCATCTACGACCTCGAACCGGACACGCTCGCGCTGGTGCTGTGGCCGCTGCGCCTGGTCGGGCTCAGCATGCTGTTCGAGGCAGTCGGCGCGGTGCTGCAGAGCGCGCTGCTCGGCGCCGGCGACGCGCGTCGCGTCATGCTGGTCGCGGTGACCGGCCAGTGGCTGCTGTTCCTGCCGCTGGCCTATCTCGCCGGCCCGGTGCTCGGCCACGGCCTGACCGTGATCTGGAGCCTGCAGGTCGCCTACCGAGCGCTGCAGGCGGCGGTCTTCTCGGGCTTCTGGCTCAGCCGGCGCTGGGCGCGCATCGAACTCTGAACGCGGCGCAGCCGCGGCTCAGCGTGGTAACGGGCGGTTCAGCTTGCGCCATACCTGCACGCGCAACTGCTGCGGCGGCTCGGTGGTGTCGGCCAGGGCGAGGACATCGAGCCGCAGAGTGACCGCTTCCTTCAGCGGTACCTCGCGGTCGCTGGTGAACCAGGCGAGCGTTGCCGCCGGCCGCTCGGCGTCGAGGGCGAGTTCGCGGGTCCGCTCGAGCAGCGAGGCATCGTCGTCGGCAATGGCGAGCCCGAGCCGCAGCTCACCGGGTGCACGTCGCGGCTGCCCGGCGGGCGGTGTCAGCGTGACCTCGGCATAGTAATCACCACGGCGGGTGAGGTAGAGCGGCCAGCTCGCCGAGGCATTGGGCGCGAGATCGAGCGCCTCGTTGAGGACCAGGTGATTGGGCCGCACGGCCGGATCGCCACCCGCGCAGGCCGCCAGCAGGCCTGCCAGCAGCAGCACCAGTGGCCGGATCAGGAGGGCGGGTGACTGGTTCCTCATACCTGATTTGTCCCTGTCGTTGCGGCCGGGTTCCCGTACGCGGTGGCGGAGCGTAACAATTCCTTGCAATAGCGGGCCGTTACGCCGATGTGCCCACTGCCGCCGTTGGCTATAGTTCGCCCCGAAGCCGTCGCGCATTCCGTGACGGCCCCGGCAAGAGCCCCCTGCCCTGATGTCAGCCGCCTCCGAACTCGTCGCTTCAGTATCCCCCAGTGTCAGCGGTCCGGCCGCGTTGCGCAGTGTCGATGCAACCGTGCGCAAACTGTCCAACGCCGGCCTCAGCCTGAGCCTCCTGCGCGAGGATGCCGAACTGCTCGGCGGCGCCGACGAGCTGCGCGTGACGCTCAGCCTGCCGGGCCGCACCAGCAGTCATGCCGTTGCCTGCCTGGTGCGTCACCGCGCCGAGCACGAGGGCAAGGTGCTGCTGAGCTGCGAGTACGACTGGAGCGCGACGATGGATCCGCTCGCGGTGGTCGAAGACCTGCTCGAATACGTGCTCGAGGCGCCCTGAGCGGGCCAGCAGCCAGCCACTGTGGCCCGGCTTCAGCTGAAACGGACGCTAACGCGTCCCAGGCCGCCGATGACGAGACTCATGTAGTCGCCCGGCTGTACCGGCTGCAGGGGCACGAGCGACCCGGACAGGATCACTTCGCCCGCCTCGAGACCGACGCCGAAACGACCGAGGGTATTGGCGAGCCAGGTGACACAATTGACCGGCGAGCCGAGCGCGGCAGCGCCCGCACCGGTGGAGACGATCTCCCCGTTCAGCTCGACCACGATGCCACAGGTGGTGAGATCGACTGCGTGGGGACTGACCGCGCGGTCGCCGAGCACCACCGCGCCGCACGAGGCGTTGTCGGCAATCGTGTCCTCGATCCGGATCTGCCAGTCGCGGATACGCGAATCGACGATCTCGAAGCACGGCATGACGAACTCGGTCGCGCGCAGGACGTCGGCGTTGGTAACCCCCGGCCCCATCAACGGCGCCTTCAGCACGAACGCAATCTCGCCTTCTGCGCGCGGCTGGATCATCGTGGACGAGATCGGCAGCGTCGCGCCACTCGAGTGCATCATGGCATCGGTGAGGTAACCGAAGTCGGGCTGGTGCACGTCGAGCATGGTCATCACCGCCTTGGAGGTCACACCGATCTTCTTGCCCACCATGCGCTCGCCGGCGGCGAGGCGACGCTCGAGCAGTGCGCGCGAGACACGGTAGCCATCCTCGATCGTGATCCCGGGGGCCTGCTCGGTCAGCGGCGCGATGGGGCAGCGCTCGAGCAGCGCAGCATAGAGCGCAGCGCCGAAGGCGTCGATGCGGGCATTGTCCATGGGTCGTGTGTCCTCCCGGCTGGGCGCGCGGTAGCGCGGTCGTGTTTCCTGGCCGGCGATGATACCTCTGCCCAGACGCAGTCGTTCACGGCACGCGCGCCGGCCGTTATGCTGGAGCCCGCGACGACGAGGAGAGAACCCATGCCCGGACCGCTCGCGGGCTACCGCGTGATCGACCTGACGACGATGATCTCGGGCCCGCTCGCAACCATGTTGCTGGCCGACCAGGGCGCGGACGTGATCAAGGTGGAGAACCCTGCCGGTGGTGACGGCGTGCGCCATGGCGGCAACCGCCGCGGCGACTTCTCCGCCAGCTTCCTCAACAACAACCGCAACAAGCGCTCCGTCGCACTCGATCTCAAGCATCCGCAAGGCATCGAAGCGCTGCTGCGCCTGTGCGCGGACGCCGATGTCTTCGTGCAGAACTTCCGCCCCGGGGTGATCGAGCGCATGGGGCTCGGCGAGGACGTCGTGCGCGCGCAGCGCGCCGACATCGTCTACGTCTCCATCGCCGGCTTCGGCTTCGCCGGCCCCTATGCACACAAGCCGGTCTACGATCCGCTGATCCAGGCGGTTTCCGGTCTAACCACCGTGCAGGCCGGCAGCGACCACGAGCGACCGCGCCTCGTACGCACCATCGTTCCCGACAAGGTCAGCGCGCTGACCGCGGCGCAGGCGATCACCGCCGCCCTGCTCGCGCGCGAGCGCAGTGGCGAGGGCCAGCACGTGCGCCTGGCCATGCTCGATGCCGTGGTCAGCTTCCTGTGGAGCTCCGACATGGGCGGCCAGACCTTCGTCGGTGACGAGCTGCCGCAACAGGCCGCGGCGAGCTTCATCGATCTCGTCTACGAGACCGCCGACGGTTATCTCAGCGTGGCCGTGATGTCGGATCGCGAGTGGGCTGCCCTGTGCGGCGTGCTGCAGCGACCGCAATGGCGCGACGACCCGCGCTTCGCGACGCGTGCCGCGCGCGACCGCAATCTCGATGAACGCCTCGCCCTGATCCAGTCCGTGTTACTCGAACGCCCGGCGCGCGAGTGGCTGGCGCGCCTCGAAGCCGCGGGCGTGCCGTGCGCCGAGGTGCTGACGCGCAACGAGATGATCGCCCATCCACAGATCGCCGCCAACGAGACCATCGTCACCACACCCCACCCGTACGCCGGCGAACTGCGCCAGGCGCGTCCGGCGGCACGTTTCTCGGTGACGCCGCCGGAACTGCGGCACGGCGCGCCGCGCCTCGGCGAACATACCGCCGAGGTCCTCGCCGAGGCCGGTCTCGACGCGGCCGCCATCGAGGGGCTCGCCGCGGCCGGCGTCATCGGCAACGACACGGCACCCGCGCAGCCCGACTGAGCGCTGCGCGCGCGCAGCGCCGGCCCGCCCTTTCAGGCGCCGGTGACGGGGCGTGCGAGGCTGCGCCAGGTGCGTGCGAGGAGCTGCGCGAGATCGCCCTGGATCATGATCAATGACGGCACCAGCAAGAGCACGACGAAGGTCGAGACGGCGAGACCGAACACCAGTGTCAGCGCCATCGGGATGAGGAACTGCGCCTGCAGGCTGGTCTCGAACAGTAACGGCATGAGACCGCCGATGGTGGTCGCCGAGGTCAGCACCACCGCGCGCAGGCGATCGCACGAGCCGTTGACCACGGCATCGAAGCGCGGCTCCTCACGCATGCGTTCGTCGATGGTGGTGACGAGCACGATGGAATCGTTGATGACGATGCCGGACAGGCCGAGGATGGCGAAGATGCTGAGAATGGTCAGGTCGAAGCCCCACACCCAGTGACCGAGCACCGCGCCGACGAAACCGATCGGGATCACCGCCATCACCACCAGGGGGCGCGCGTAGCTCGAGAACACCCAGGCCAGGATGATGTAGATGAAGGTCAGGCCGAGCATGGCGCCGAGGCGCATGTCGGCCATGGTTTCGCGCTGGTCCTCGGCACGCCCGGCGAAGGCATAGCCGAGTTCGTAGCGCGCGGCGATGTCGCGCAGCCCGTCGCGCAGCAGCGCCTCCTCGATCTGCGCCGGCCGTGTGCGGCGCATGTCGAGCTCGGCGGTGACGGCAACTTCGCGCTTGCCGTCCTCGCGCTTGATGCGCGCGAAGCCGAGACTCTCCTCGAAGTCCACGACCGCCGTCAGCGGCACCTCGGCGCCGTCCGGCCCACGCAGGTAGAGACGCTCGAGCAGGGCATTACCGACCAGCTCGCGGTCGAACTGTACGCGTACCCAGACCTCTTCGTCGCCGCGCGGGAAGCGCTTGGCAATGGCCCCGTCGACAGCGTTGCGCACCTGGCGGGCGACGTCGCCGGTGGTGAAGCCGAGCGCCTGCCCGCGGTCGTTGACCCGCAACACCACCTCCGGCGTGCCGTAGGGCAGGTTGTCGTCGATGTCGCTCACGCCGGGATAGCGTGCGAGGAGCGTCGCGACTTCCTCCGCTGCCGCCTTCAGATCATCGACACTGCCGCCGCGCAGGCGCAGGTCGAGATCGCCACCCGGCGGGCCGGTACGCTCGCCGGTGAAAGTCAGCGTCTCGACGCCGGGCGGCATCACCACCGCGTCGCGCCAGGCTGCAATGACCTCGTTGGCGAGTACATCGCGCTGCTCGGAGGTGACCAGCTCGACGATGATGCCGCCGAGCGTGTCGGTATTGGCATCGACGGCACCGCCGTGTCCCTGACCGACATTGGTACCGGTCTTGCCGAGCGCCATCACGATGAGGTCCTCCGGATCGCCGACGAGCTCACCGGCAGCGCGGTAGAGCGCATCCTCGATGGCGAGCAAGGCCCGCCGCGTGTCCTCGCGCGAGGTACCGGCGACCATCTCGACGTTGGCGTAGATTTCGTCCGGCTCGGGCGAGGGAAAGAACTGGTAGCCCACGCGGCCGCCCATCACCGCTCCGACCGCGACGATGAACGCTGCCACGGCGGCGGCTACTGCCACGTAGCGCGCCCGGATCACGGACTCGACGACGGCGCGAAAGCGGTTGTCGCGGAACTGCATGAAGCCCGCGTTGAAGCGCGCGCTCACGCGTGCCAGGCGGCCATGGCCGGGCGGCGCACGCAGCGCGTGGCTCAGGTGCGCGGGCAGTACCAGGAAGCATTCGACGAGGCTCGCCACCAGCACCGCGACGACGACGAAGGGAATCGCCGAGATGATCTGCCCCATGATGCCGGAGACGATGAACAAGGGCAGGAACGCCGCTACCGTGGTCAGTGTCGAGCTCGATACCGGCGCGGCCATGCGCCGCGCGCCGGCGATGGCCGCCTCCAGCGCGCCGAGTCCGCGCTGATGCAGGTGCTCGGCATGCTCGCCGACGACGATGGCGTCGTCGACGACGATACCGATCGCCATGATCATGCCGAACAGGCTGATCATGTTGATGGTCTGGCCACTGCCCCACATTACCGCCACGGCAGCCAGCATCGAGGCCGGGATGCCCACCGCGACCCACAACGCGACGCGCGCATTGAGAAACAGGAACAGCACGGCAAGCACCAGCAGCAGCCCGCCGAGACCATTGCTGACCAGGAGGTCGATGCGCTCGCGAATGGACTTCGCGCGCACGTCGTACTGCTCGATGCGCAGTTCATCCGGCAGGCGCGCGTCGAGCTCCGCGATGTAGTCGTTGACCAGCGCCGCCATGGTCAGGGCATCGGAATTGATCGCGCGCTTCAGATCGAGCTCGATGGCGCGCTGCCCACGGCGGATCGACTGCTGCTCGCCCTCGCGGAACGCCTCGCTGACGGTGGCGACGTCGCCGAGGCGCACGCGGCGACCATCCGACAGCGCGCGCAGCTCGAGATCGCGCAATTCGTCGGCCTCGCGCAGCAGGCCGAGGCTGCGTACCTGGCGTTCGCCGCCGGCGAGATCACCGGCCGGCAGATCCTGTGAGCTGGCGGCGATGCGCGTCGCGATGTCGTCGAGCTTGAGATCGAGCTGGCGCAGCGCCTCGGGTTTCACTTCGACCCAGATCTCCTCGTCGCGCGCACCGTGCAGGTCGATGCGATCGACACCCCGGTCGAGCAGTTCGTCGCGGATCCGCTCGGCATGCGCCTTCAGCGAATGCTCGGGGAACGGCCCCGACAACACCAGCCGGGCCACCGTCTCGTAGCGCACGATGCGGCGGATCTCGGGCCGCTCGGCATCCTCCGGCAGCGTGCGCACCTGCCCGACCGCCGATTCGACGTCGGCCAGCGCCTGCTGCATGTCGCTGCCGGCAGCGAACTCGACGGTGATACCGGCAACGCCTTCGTAGGACGAAGAAGTGACTTTCTCGACGCCGTCGAGGAAGCGCAACTCGGGCTCGATCGCCTGCACGATGTTCTGGTCGACGTCGGCCGCAGTCGCGCCCGGCCAGGTGACCGTGACGGTCACCATGTCGATGCCGAAATCGGGGAAGAACTGGCGGTTGATCTGGGTCAGCGCGGCCAGACCACAGATGAACATCAGTGCAAGCAGCAGGTTGGCGGCGGTGGGGTGCCGGGCGAACAGCCCAATCATGCCGCTCTGCAGGTCGCGCGTGCTCATAGCGGACGCGCACGCAGGCCCGGACCGATGCCGGCGAACGCGCGCGCGACCACCGGGTGGGACGGATCGAGCGCGCCGCGCACGAGCACCGCATCACCGAGATTGCGCACGATCTCGACGTCGACCGCGGCCAGCCGCTCGTCGACCAGCATGAAGACCTGGCCGTTGGCGGCGATCGCCTTGGGCGGCAGCCGGTAGACATCGCGATAGACGACATCGGGGATGCGCACCTCGACGAAGGCGCCGGCACGCAGGCCGCGCGAGACGGCATCGTCGTCGAGCGTGGCGAAGAGCCTGATGCCGCCGACGGTGGGATCGATCTCGGCGCCGCTGCGGGCGAGCACGGCATCGAATTCGCGCACGTCGTCACCGAGGCGCCAGGTCACCGTCACCGGGCGGCCGATGAGGGCATCTGCAGCGGTCAGGCGCGCGTAGTCCGATTCGGGCAATTCGAAGCTCGCTTCGAGCTCGTCCGCCGACAGCAGCCGACCGATGCGTTCACCCGCGGCGAGTACCTGGCCGAGTGCCAGGCGGACATCGGTGGCGTAGCCGGTGAAGGGCGCGGTAATACGCGTCTTGGCGAGTTCGCGCTCGGCGCTGGCCAGGGTCGCCTGGGCCTTCGTGTAGGCCGCTTCCTGCTCGCGGATGCGGGTGCGCAGGCGCGCCATGGTCTGCTCGCGCTGCAACAGGGTCTGTTCGCTGACCGCGAGCGCGGCCTCGGCATCGTCGCGCACCTTGCGACTCTCGCGGCCGTCGGCGGCGAGCTTCTCGAGGCGTGCCAGGGCACGCTCGGCCAGCGCCACCTGGCGCTCGGCGTTCGCATGCAGACGCTGTTCCCATTCGAGTTCGCGCCGCAGCTCGGCAAGCTGCGCCTCGGCCCGCGCCCGCTCGGCGCGCTGCTCGGCAAGCCGATTTTCGTAGTCGATCGGATCGATGACCGCGATTTCGCTCCCTGCCGCGATCAGGTTGCCATCCTTGAACGACGGGTCGAGGGTGACCAACCGCCCCGCCACTTCCGTGCGCAGCTCGGCTTCGCGCACGGCGCGTACTTCACCGTAAGCGCTGATCGAGGGTTGCACGTCGGCACGCGCGACCTCGACCACGGCGACCGGCCACACCTTTTCCTCCGGCGGCTGGGGCACTGCGCGTGGACGCGACACCACGAACCACGCGGCGACGGCAATGCCGACGGCGAGCACGCCGAGCGGCAGTGCGACCTGCCGGATTCTTCTAGCGAGGGAACTCATCGCGGTGGCGGGTATGGGCCAAATCCTTCTACGCCGAAGTGGGCGCCATTGGACCAGCGCAGTATGCAGAAAGTTTGTAGAGCCCGCGCGCCGTTGTCGCTGGCCCGATCGGTCAGTCGGCAGCCTGCTCCAGCATGGCGCGATACTCCGGCTCGAAGAAGAACTCGCCTTCGCCGAAGGCCGGCTCGAGCTCGTCGAGCCAGGTCGCCGAGGGGTCGAAGCGGGCGAAGAAAGGCCGTTGCACCCAGTCCGGGTTGCGGCCCTGGATGAAGCGCAGCACGAAGACGTCCTCGCCATGCACGCGGGTCACCCCCTGCACCTCGACCTTGCCCGGACCGGCACTCATCGACGGACCACGGGCGGTACGCGCGAGTCCGGACACACGCTTCACGGCGTCGCGGTAAATCGACCATGCGCGTGCCAGCGGTACCTCGAAGTAGCGCTTCGCGCCGGTGTCGCGCTCGACGAACATGTAATAAGGGTGGATGCCGAGGCGCACCTCGTCCTGCCACAGGCGTGCCCACGTCTGCGCATCGTCGTTGATGTGCGCGAGCAGCGGCGCCTGCGCGCGCAGCATCGCTCCGGTCGCGCGGATGCGCTGCACGGCACGCTGGACGATCGGCGGAGTGAGTTCACGCCAGTGGTTGATATGGGTCATCAGGGCAAGCTGGCGACCGCTGTCGACGACGCGCTCGAACAGGCGCAGCAGCTCGTCGGCATCGTCGTCGGTGACGAAGCGGTAGGGCCAGTAGGTGAGTGCCTTGGTACCGATGCGGATGGTGCGAACATGCTCGAGGCCGGGCTCGAGCAGCGCCTCGAGGTAGGTCGCGAGATTGCTGGTCTTCATCACCATCGGGTCGCCACCGGTGAGCAGCACGTCGGTCACCTCCGGGTGGTCGGCGAGGTAACGGGTCAACTCACCGGCCTCCGTGGCTGCGAAGCGCAGCGACTTGTCACCGACGAACTGCGCCCAGCGGAAACAGAAGGTGCAGTAACTGTGGCAGACCTGGCCCTGGCTGGGGAAGAACAGCACGGTCTCGGCGTACTTGTGCTGGATGCCCGGCAGCTCGCGGCCGCCGACGCGCGGCACGTTGAGGGTCTGCTGTCCGGCCGGGTGGGGATTGAGGTCGGCGCGCAGGGTGTTGGCGAGCGCACGGATTTCCTGCGCGCTGGGGGTGCCGCGCAACAGCGTCGCCATGCGCGCGAAGGCCGCCTCGCCAAGCATGCCACGCTGCGGGAAAGTGAGCTGGAAAATCGGGTCGTCGGGGACCGCGTCCCAGTCGATCAGCTCGTCGATGACGTACTGGTTGACGCGGAACGGCAGCACGTTCGCCACCACCTGCATGGCGAAGCGATCGTCGGCATCGAGGCGGGCCAGTTGCGGGATCTGGTCGAGCTGGCGATCGGTGAAGACGCGAAACTTGCGCGGCACGAAGCGCGGTGCGGGCGCGCGGTTGAGGGTGTTGGGCGTGGTATTCATTGTTCGTATCCGTTGTCCGAGGGTTGCGCGGCTGTCGCCGCGGCCAATGGCCAGGGGGTCGGCAGCGCCGCGTCGGCACCGACACGTGCGGTGCGTGGGCGAGTGCGGGGTGAAACTCTCAGAGCGACGGCCGGGGACGCGGGTCAGGGATGCCCCGGCAGGAGAGGATTATACGGCACAGTCGGCAGGCGATGGCCGCCGACTGTGAAAACTGGAATATTAGACGGGATTTATAGAACGAAAAGGCTTGAGAAAGCCTTATTCGGCGAGGCCGCGCAGCCCCTTCTTGGACGCGAAGTGCGCCGACAGCTTGGTGATGTCGCTGTCGGTGAGGCCGAGTGCCTCGACCTGCATGCTCATGATGGGATGCTGCCGGCGCCCGGTCTTGTAAGCCTTGAGCGCCGCCTCGAGGTAGTCGGCATACTGGCCGGCCAGCACGGGATAGTCGGGCGCGAGGGGCTTGTCGCCGTTCTCCCCGTGGCAGGCTGCGCAAGCCTGCAGCTTGTCGTCGTAGCTGAGACCACTGTCGTCGGCCTCTTCGCTGGCCACTACAGCGGTGGCCGCCACGCCGAGCGTGAGCGCGGCCAGAAGTCGCAGGGTATGAGGTGCTTTCATGCGTCGTTCACTCCGCCGCCGGGTCGCTGAGGGTGCCCGGTAGGGTTTAGTCGTAGTTGGCGACGAAGGCGGCGATGTCCGCCATGTCCTGGTCGCTGAGGTTTTCGGCATTCGCGTGCATCGTGTCGTGCTGGCGGGTACCGGCCTTGTAGGCCTTCAGCGCCGCCTCGATATACGCAGCACTCTGGCCACCGAGCTTCGGCACGTGGTAGGTCGGGTAGACGTTGAAGTACCCCTCGACGGCGTGGCAGCCGAGGCAGGTCTCGGCCTTCTGCCGGCCTGCGGCGGCGTCACCCTCGGCCAGCGCGGCCATGCTGCCGGTGAGCAGCAGTGCGGCTGCCGCTACCGGGATCATTGGACGATTCATGCGTGTCTAATCCTCTATGCCTGGCGCTTGGCCGGCTCTGTGCCTGGTCGGCGTTGAAGCACGTGGTGCGCATGCTTGACGCACACCGCCGGGTGATCCGTCGCTGGACTTGATCGGCGCCGCCCTCCGTACCCGCCGCGCCCGTGCGGCATCGGCCGCGCGTTGTGCTTGCGGGCATGATTGGCGTCGTGCTGCACTGGCTACCCCGCCTCCGCGGCGCGCGGCCGCGAGGACATGCTGACGGCGAAACCGGACGATGGCCCGGCGCCGCGCCCCGCGCATACTACTAAACCGACCCCGGCAGGGGAATACACGCCGCCCCCGGCGACCGCCGCGCCGCGCGGATCTCATATCATGCAGCGATGCCTTCGCCTGCCATCGTCCCGCGTTCATGACCCCCCTGCGATCGTGCGCTCGCCAGGGCCTGGCGTGGGTGCTCGTGCTCGCCGCGCTGCTGGCCGCCGGTTGCAACGATGCACCGCCGTACGCCTACTGGTTCCCCCTGGCACCGGGGCGCGTGTGGCAGTACCAGGTCGAACGTACCACCATGGACGGCACGCGTGCCTTACGACACGTCGTGCACAGCGTCGCGGTGCCGCCGGGCAGCGCGCTCACGGGCCTGCGACGTACGCTCGACGGTCGCGAGATCGGCTACACGCGTGCCGACGCGGGTCTGTTCCGAATTGATCCGCGCGGCGCACGCGCGCTCGTCCTGCCCGACGACGTCACGCCCGGCACGAGCTGGCAAGCTCCCACCACGACCAGCGTGCTCGAGAACACCGGTCCGCCGTGGGAAACGCTGTTCCGCATCACCGTGCCGGTCACCTTGCAGTATTCCGTGGTCGCCACTGACGCCAGCGTGGCCACGCCCGCCGGCCGTTTCGACGGTTGCCTGCTGATCGAAGGCCGCGGCAACACCAGCGCCGAGGTCGGCAATTACATCGGGCGCGCCGCCATCAACGTGACGTCGCGCGAATGGTTCGCGCCCGACGTCGGCCTGGTCCGCCTCGAGCGCGAAGAACGCACCGACGCCAAGGCATTGAGCGCCGGTCGCCTGGTCCTCGAACTCGATGACTGGCGCGTCGACTGAGTCCGGCGCGTTGCCACGTGCACTGCCTGTTCGTCCTGCGCAGCGTGCCGCATGCAGATGGCGTGGTCAGATGGTGCACGGCGCGACGCGCTGCGCGGACATCACTGAAGCGCTGCTCGTGTGCACAGGCATGAGCCCAGGCGATGCGTGCGTCGCCGGAGAAACGCAGTTCAGGCGCGACGGATGAACATCGCAGAACACTGCGCAACGCGCATGAGGAAAACACGCCCACTGTTGCAGAGCTCCCCCGCGTTCCGCACGCTTGCATCACCAACCGTTGTGATAATCCCTGCCATCCATCCGTCATGACGAATCCATCGCCATCGTTGTCCGCCCGCACGCGCGCCAGCCGCGCGGCACTCGCGTTGCTGCTCACGACGAGCCTGAGCACGGCCTGCGGCGCCGACGACCGGCTTGCCTCGGGTATCGGCACGCGCGAATGCCGTGCGTTCAATGCTGCGCTCGAACAGGATTCCGATCTCGCCATCGACGCTTATGTCGCGTGGTCGCAAGGTTTCATCAGCGCGTTCAACTGGGCCAACGTCAAACAACTCGGCGTGCGCATCGATGCTGCCGGCGTACTCAACTGGCTCGGCCAGTACTGCGCGGCCAATCCGCGTGCGCGGGTGTTCCAGGCGGTGCAGGAGATCGTGCGCCTCAACGCCCGCTGAGCCGCCCCTACCGCGCCGCGTGTCGCCCGCCTCGCACGTCTCCCGAGGGGCATTCGGAAGTGCCCTGCCGCAGCATTGCGCTTGGTACGGAAAATGATTACTGTTGCGCCCCGGTTTTGGGATCCGGTGGCAGAAATCCCGGAAAATCCTGCTTCGGCGACGATGATTCGTTGCACTAAGTTGAGGTGCCTGGACGTGGCTAGAGCAGCTAAGAAGACCTCCGCGAAGAAGACCCCGGACACGGGCGCGAAGAAGGCGGACAAGGCAGCGGCCAGGCCGGCCAGGAAAGCGGCTGCCAAGAAGACCGCCGCCAAGGCGGCGGTGAAGAAAAAGGCGGCGCCGGCGAAAGCAGCGACGAGCACGCGCAAGTCGGCCGCGAAACCCGCAGCGAAGAAGACCACGACCAAGAAGCAGGCCGCGCCGACACGCACGAAGGCGTCCGCCACCAGCGGCACGACCAAGACCAAGGGCAAAGCCACCGGCAAGGCCACGGACAAGACCACCGCCCGGGGCGCCGCCCAGGCAAGCGCCAAGAGCGCGCCGGCGTCCGCGCGCTCGACGACCTCCAGCACCGCGACCAAGAAGGCCGCGGCCAAGAAAGCACCCGTCGCCAGGAAGACCGCCACGCCCGCCAAGGCCGGCAAGTCGGCGACGACTTCCAAGGCGTCCGCCGCCAAGGCAGGCGCCACCGCCAGCAAGTCCCCGCCGCGCAAGGCGGCCTCCGCCGCGAAGGGTGCAGTCGCGACGGCAGCCTCGGGGAGTGCGCAGGCGGTTTCCACCAAGCGGGCAGCAGCAGCACCACCGGCAGCACCCGCCGCTCGGACACGCATGATCAATCTCGACGACATCGAACTCCCGACCGGGTATACCCCGTCCCCCGACGAGGAATACATGAGCCCGACGCAGCTCGTGTACTTCCGCAACAAGCTCCGGCAATGGCGTGACGAACTCATCGCCGAATCACAGGAAACCCTCGACCACCTGCGCTCCGAGATCCGTGATGTCGGCGACGAGGCCGAGCGTGCGAGCCGCGAGAGCGACAACATCCTCGAACTGCGCACGCGCGACCGCTATCGCAAGCTGCTGAAGAAGATCGACGACGCCATCAAGCGCATCGAAGACGGCAGTTACGGTTACTGCGAGGAAACGGGCGAGGAGATCGGGCTCGGGCGGCTCGAGGCGCGGCCCATCGCGACGCTCACCGTCGACGCGCAGGAACGCCGCGAGATGCTGCAGCGCCAGTTCCGCGACGATCGCTGAGACGCGCGTCGCGCCAGCGTGGACCGGGACGGCGCGATGGCTGTCCCTCCTTCCAGATTCGGTATATGTTAGGTGCGCCGATGCTCGGTGCGCCGCCGCGCGGCCATGGACTGCGGAGCACCGACTCGCGCCGCCGCGCCCGGCTGAAACCACCGGCTGGCAATCACCGCGGCGCAATATGAATGAGTACACCGGTGCGGGACCCGGGGCACCGGATGCGTCGTGGCGATCAGACGAGGGGGTGGCCGTGTGCCCGTACAGCAGCAGTCGTTGCAAGCAGCCGTGGCGCGCTGAGCGCACCGTCCGTGGCAGGGTTTGCCGGCGGTTCCGGACCACGGTGAATTCCCACGCGGGGCCGTTCGCCTGATGTCGACACCTGCCGCCGCGACCACCAATATTCTCGTCGTCGAGGATCAGCGCGCGGTCGCCGGCGCTCTGCGCATGCGCTTGCGCGGCCTCGGCTACGGCGTTCTGGATATTGCCAAGGATGGCGACGAAGCCATCGAGAAAGCCGCCCAGCTGCGTCCCGATCTCATCTTGATGGACATCCGTCTCGGTGACGGCATCGACGGTATCGAGGCGGCACGCCGGATCCGTTCGAAGTTCGACATCCCGGTCGTCTACGTCACGGCTTACGCCGATCACGAGCTGCTCGACCGTGCGCGCGAGACCTCCCCGGCGGGCTTCATCAACAAGCCGTTCACGACCAAGGATCTCCTCACCACGCTCAACCTCGCCCTGAATCGCGAGCCGACGCAGCCGCGTGGCATGGAGCAGCTCCGTGACGCCGTCGTCACGACCGATCGTGATGGCCGCATCAGCTTCATCAATCACAGCGCCGAAGAACTCACCGGGTGGCAACGTCAGCATGTCCTGGGGCGGCCACTGAGCGAGGCCCTGCACGTGTTGCACGGCCTGCCGGACAGCGAAGGGCAGCGCCTGGTGGCAAGTGTCCTGGAGAGTCGCAAAGAGTTGCTGCTGCCGCTGGCGGAAGACGCCCCCGACAGCAGCCAACCCGATGTCCTCGCGCCGCTGGTCGATGCGCAGGGCAACCTGTTCGGCGTTGCGCTGCATTTCGGCGGTGATACCGCGGCGCGCAGCAGCAACCTGCGGTCACGTGCGCTCGCCGCGTGCGAGCTCGCGCTCGAACAGACGCCCTTCGGCGTCGTCGTGCTCGACGCGGCGATGCGCGTGGTCCATGCCAACGCGCGCGCGCAGGCACTCATCACTGCCGGCACTGCCGTGATGCTGCAGGACGGCCACCTGCAGGCGGTCGACGCGCCGACCCATGAGCGCCTGCGGCAGCACGTGCAGGCGGCGAGCGATGCAGCCGGGAGCGAGTACGCCGAGCTGCTCGAACTCGGCCGCGGTACGCGCGAAGCCGCCGTGATCGGCGTCATCACCAGTGGCGCCGGGGTGCACAGCTTCGAGGCGCAGCCGCTCGTGGTGCTGTTCCTGTTCGATCTCGGTCATCGCCAGACGCTGTCGGCCACGGTGCTGCAGCGCGTGTTCGGCCTCACCCGCTCGGAGTCGCGGCTGGTACAGACACTGGTCGGCGGCTGCAGCCTCGAGGACGGTGCCCAGGCTCTCGGCATCTCGGTCAACACGGCGCGCACGCATCTCAAGCACATCTTTCACAAGACCGGCGCCCGCCGCCAGTCGGAGCTCATCCACCAGGTCGAAACCGGCCCTGCCAGCCTCACCCTGGGTATCCTGCACCGGCGCAAGTGAACACGCGGCGGCCGCGGCACTCGCGGCCGCGACACGCGGGTGGCATACTGTCCGGCGACCCGGCACGGAATGCCGGGTCTGCTTCACCTAATCCATCGACAAGGAGGTCGACATCATGTCCACCAGGCTCCATGCCTGCGCGGCTGCCGCCGCGCTGTTCACCCTCTCCACCACCACCGCGTCGCACGCCGCGACACTCATCGCCTATGCCTTCGAGGATGGCGACGGCAGCTTCGTCACCACCCCCGACGTACTCGACGATGCGCTCGGTGAGACCACGCTCGACGTCACCACCGGCACGCTCGGCGAGGTCGGCGGTAATCCGGGGCGCGCGTTGCGCCTGAACGGCTTCACCAGTGGCAACACGCTCACCCTGCGTGCCACGCTGCAGGCCGGCTGGCAGCTCCGCGTCACGCGCATCGGTTTCGACCAGCGCGCCTCCGCGAGCGGCCCGTCGACATGGTCGCTGGCGCTCGGCGACGACATCCTCGCCAGCGGCGCCACCAGCAGCGACTTCACCAGCGTCAGCGAGGCGCTCGACGTCATGCTCGGCGACAACGTGCTGACCGTGGCCATCAGCGGCGACGGCGCCAGCTCCGCACTCGGTACCCTGCGCATCGACAACCTGTTCGTCGAAGGCGTCGCGCAACCGGTGCCGCTGCCGCCGCCGGCGGTACTCGCCGCGGCGCCACTGCTGGCCACGCTCAGGCGTCGTCGGCGCGTTCGGCGAGCGGCCGGTAGGCCCACTCGCGCCACGCGTCGAGCAGCGGGAAATACAGTCCCAGCATGATCGGCCTGGGCTCGGAGCGGGCCAGGATCGCCGCGTAGCGTTCGAGCTGCGGGCGATAACGCGCCTGCTCCGAGTCCAGCCAGGCTTCACGGCCGCCGCCAGCGTGACTGCCGGTCTTGAAATCGACCACCCAGCGACGCCCCTGGTCATCGACGAACGTGCGATCGATGATGACGCGGCGACTGGCGTCGACCTCGTGGCTGGTCAGGCACAGCTCGGCGGCGGCCTCACCGTGCGAAGATGCGAACAGCCAGCGTCCGCGCGTGCTGGCGAGCGTGTTGGCGAGTGCGCTCGAGACCTGCGCGACGGCATCGTCCAGCGCGCCCTCGGCAACCCCCAGCGCACGCAGCTGTCCACGTGCGAAACGCGCCGCCGGCGCGCGCCAGGCCGTTCCCTCGAAACGAGCCGGGTGCTGTGCGAGTTCCTGCAGCAGGCGGTGCGTGACGGTACCGACATGGCGCGCGGTAATCCCGGCCCAGTCGAACTCGACCACGGCCGTCACGCTCACCGCGGCATCACCCGCGGGCGATGCCGCCAATGCCGTCTCGAGCGGCGGCAGGCTGGCGAGCTCGGCGCGACGCAGGAGCACCGACGCCGCCGCGCCGTCGGCGCCGCGCGCCGGTGTATCCGCAGTGCCCGGCGTCACCTCGTGCAGACCACGCGTGAAGGCGTCGGCGACACGCGGCCACATCAGAGCGAGGAAGCTCGCACTCGCCGGCCGGCATTCCCCGTCCTCGCCTACCCGCGCATGACCGAGCAGGTGGATCTCGCGGCGCGCCCGGGTCAGCGCGACGTAGAGCAGACGCACCACTTCGGCGGTAGCGTCGCCGGCGTCGCGCGCGCGCAGGTACGCATAGAGCGCACTCTCGCCCTTGATGGGAATCGGTGCGAGCAGCAGGCTCTCGTCGTCGGCGTCCCCGACAAGTTCCTCGCGCCATAGCAGGAGACGCTGCTGCTCGCTGCGCGGCGTGCGTCCGAGGCCGGGCAGGATGACGTGGTCGAACTCGAGCCCCTTGGCCCGGTGCATTGTCATCAGCTGCACGGCACGCGCATCGTGGCTGCTCGCCGTGGCGTGGCGATCGGCGAGACGCGCGGCGAGGCGTTCGGCGCTCAAGCTCGCTTCCTCCTGCTCGAGCGCCGCAACCACGTCGAGCAGCACGCGGGCGGCGGCAACATCGTCTTCGCCTTCGAGCAGCGCCGGGCCACCGAGCCCCATCCACGCCAGTTCGAGGCATTCCGCGAAGGGGCGCTGGCGTGCCTCGCGGCGCACCGTGGCGAACACCGCGGCGACCCGCGCCAGCCGCGCGCGTTCCTCGCCCGCGAGATCTTCGGCGCCGCCAGCCTGCTCGATGGCTTCGAGCAGTGTGCCGGGGTGCTGTGCGAGTACCGCGAGCGTGGCCAGGCGCACCCCGCACCATGGCGCGCGCAGCACGGCGATCCAGGCCACACGATCGGCCTCGTGCAGCAGTGCGCGCGCCAGCGCCACCAGGTCCGCCACCACCGGCACGTCGGCGAAGGCCTTGATCTCGCGTGCGACCAGCGGCACGCCGCGCGCGCGCAGCAGCGTCGTGATGTCGGCCAGATGGGTGCGCGAGCGCACCAGCACGGCGATGCTGGCATCCGGTTCGCGGGCGCGGACGTCGGCGATGATGTCGGCGACACGCGCCGCCTCGATCTCACCTGCGTGGGCATCGAAGCCGTGCACGCTGACACCGCGCACGAGCGCCGGGCGCACCGCGTGCTGGGCGACGAAGTGCGCGTCGTCGGCGTCGGCCGCGGCCAACGCCTCGGGCACGAGCGCGTTGATCCAGTCGACCAGTGCCGCCTGCGCGCGGAAGTTCGCCACCAGCGCGAGCGGCTCGAGCCCCACCGAGCCGATACGGCCGTCGTCGAGCACGCGCCGGAACAGGCTGACGTCGGCCTGGCGAAAGCGGTAGATGGACTGCATCGGGTCACCCACCAGGAACAGCGTGCGGCCGTCGCCCGTGCTCCAGCCCGCGGTCAGCCGGCGTACCAGTTCGAACTGGCTGATGGAGGTGTCCTGGAACTCGTCGATGAGCAGGTGACGCAGCTGGTAGTCGAGACTGAGCGCGAGATCGGTCGGTTGCTCGGGCGCGCCGAGCGCATCGAGCGCGGCCATCGAGAAAGCCGTGAAGTCGGCGCGTCCAGCGAGGTCACCGAGCACCATGAGGTGTGCAGTCGCGCGGTGCAGCAGATCGAACAGTGCCTCGACCGTTTCCCACTCGCCCGGCGCGAACGGCGCCGCTGGCAGCAGCCGGATACGCACGAATCGCGCGCGCAACCCGGTCACTTCGCGGCAGCTTGTTACAAGGTCCTTGAGGCGCTGCTTCATGGCCTTGTTGTCAGCGCCGTCGGCGGGAAAGCCGTCGCGCTTGTCGACCTTGGCCCGCCATGCGCCGGCGCGCGTCAGCAGCAGGTCGGCCAGCGCATGCCACAAGGCAAGCGCACCCGGCGTCGCTGCCGGCACACCTTCGAGAACCGACAACGGGGAGTCGTCGAGGTGGGCACCGGCATGTGCGCCGAGCGCGACGAGCTCCTCGACCGCCCCCGGCGGCAGGGCCTCCGCCAGCGCGGCGATTTCGGCGGCGACGACACGCGCATAGGCCTGCTCGAGCGCCGCCCGATCGGCGTTCGCGCCGGTCACGCGCAGCCACTGGTCGCGGCGCGCCAGCATGTCCGCAAGCAGTAGCTCGAGCTTGTACCAATCGTTGTCGAGGTGGCCGAGCACGCGCGCGATGGCCTGGCGCCAGCGCCCGCCTTCGGCGATCGCCGCGAGCGCCTCCCGCGCAGCGTCGCGATGGAGCAGCGTCGGGTCTTCCTCGATGAGGGGCGCCGCGGCCATGCCGGCCGTGACCGGCATCTGGCGCACCAGGCTCTGGCACAAGGCGTCGATGGTCATGATGCGCAGCCGCGCCGGTTGCTCGACGAGCGCCCAGCCGTGGGCCGCATCGTGCGCGCGGGCGGCGCACGCGAGTTCCCAGGTGGCGCGGCGGAAGGCGTCGTCCGGCGCCGGCCCATCGGCGCTGACGAGCGCGCTGACGATACGCGAGCGCATCTCCTCGGCCGCCTTGCGCGTAAAGGTGATGGCGACAATCTGCTCGGGATGCTCGACCGTGGTGAGCAGTCGCAACACGCGCTGCGTCAACAGTGTCGTCTTGCCCGAACCGGCCGGCGCCTGCACGGCGAACGAGCAGCTCGCGTCGAGCGCGCGCTGGCGGGCAGCCGCATCGTCAGTCATCGTCATCGGCTCCCGCTACCGCTTCGCCGCCAATGTCGTCACCCGGCTCGGTGCCGGCGGCGCCGGCGTGCTCGACCAGGCGACAGGCCAGCGCCTGCTCGCAATGGCGGCAGGTGGCGAGTCCATGCTTGGGCGCGGGGCGCGCGTCGCCGCCGAGGATGCCAGCCGCACTCGCGGCGAGGTCGCTTGCCCAGGCGGCCGCCAGGGCGTCCCACTCGCCCTGCGCGTCCCCGGTGGCGGCGGCCGGTCGCTGCAGCCACCGTGGGCGCGCGCGGTCCACCTGTGCGAAGGCGACCGCGCGGACATCCTCGATCGCCGCGGCGACGGCGTAGAACGGCAGTTGCGGCTCGTTCATGCGCGGCGGCTGCCAGTCCGCCAGCGCGCAACGCCCGGTCTTGTAATCGACCACCACCGCGCTGCCATCGGCGAGGCGGTCGAGACGGTCGAGCCGTACCCGCAGCGAGAGGCCGGCGTAACCGACCTCGAGCGGCGTCTCGCGCGCGACCACCCGGTACGGCTCGCGCGTCGTCGCCTCGTGCTCCAGCCAGCGCATCAGCAGTCCCTCGAGGCGACGCCGCTCGACGAAATACACTTCGCGCTCGAGCGGGGTCTCGGCGGGCTCGGGCAGCAAACCGGCCTGCACCGCACGCTCGACCGCCGCGCGACGGGCATCGGCGTCGGCAGCGACCAGGGCGGCGTGGTCGCTCAACTCCGCGAACAGCGCGGCGAGACAGCGGTGCACCGTGATGCCCTTGAGCCGCGCGCCGAGACCGGGGCGCGGCTCGACCAACTCGCGCGCATCGAGTCGATGTCGCGCATAGGCGCGGAACGGACAGGCGTTGTGGGCGGCGAGCACACCGACACCGCCGCGCACGGCGCCGTCGGGCGGCCCCGGTCCGCGCTCGTCGACCAGCGTCACGAGCGAAGCTCGCGGCACGCGCCAGCGCAACGGCACGCAGCGCGCGGCAGGCGTCAGCGCAGCGCGCGCGAGCGCCGGCACCAGCGGCGAGGGCGTCGCCCGCTCGTCGTCGTCACCCGCCGCGTAGCTGGCGTGATGCTGCTCGCCATGCGCGGCCAGGGCCTCGACCACCTGGCGCGCACGCCACAGGTCGCGCGCGGGCTCCGCGCCCGGGACACCGGCGGCGCGCTGCGCCGCGAGAGGCAGGAACGGCGACAGGCGCGCAGCACCGAGCAACAGGCGGCTCTCGCAGCCGGCCAGCCACAGCGCGTCCGGCGCGAGCGTGACCGCCGTGGTCGGCGACACCAGGAAGATATTGCCGCGTGCCGGTGGCTGGCGACGCGGGCTCTCGACGAGCAGCCGGCGCAGGCGCGCAAGGGCTGCCGCCCGCGTCTGCGTACCGAGTACACCATCGAGCGGGTAGAGCCTGTCGCACAGCGTGGTCCAGGCCTGGCGTGCACGAGCCAGCTCGTCGGCCTCGTCGCTGCCCGGCCAGCCGGCGAGCGCGAGCACGCGGTCGAAATGCGCCAGCCAGTCGAGCAGACGTTGCCGGCGCGGCTGGCTCGCGTCGGCGGCGAGCACGTCGCCGAGCAGGCGTGCCAGCCGGCCACACGTGCCGTCGCGCGCGATGGTGTCGATGACGAGTGCGAGCGGCAGCTCGTAACGCTCGAGTCCACGCAGCTCTGCATCGAGACGGGCGCGCGCGGCGCGCTCCTCGACGGCGCCGGCGAGGGTCGGCTGGCGCAACAGCTCGCTCAGCTCGTCCCAGCGCATCACCGGCGCAATCGCGAGGATGCGCAGCGCCCCGCGCAGGATGGGGTCGACCGCGAGCGTCGGCGTCGCCTCGAGGAAGCAGCCGTCGTCGCCCCCGAACACGTCGCGTGCGCAGCGCGCGGCGAGCTCACGCTGACCGCGCAGGTCGTCGAGCGCGACCACGATGCGCGCCAGCGGTGCGGCCGCGCTGCGCGCGCGCGCCCATTCCAGCGCCGCGTACAGCTCCTGCTCGCGGTCGGCGAAAGCGTGCGCGCGAAACGCAGCCGGCGGCGCGCGCGGCGGCGCCGCGAGCGCCGTCCCCAGCCAGGCTTCGAGTCGCGGCGGCGGGGCGAGGAAACCCTGCGCCAGGCACCCTGGCTCGGGTCGTGGATGACCAGCGGCCACGGCGGCAGCGAGCAGCGTCGCGACATCGATTGCGCCGAGCGCATCGAGGCGCGCCCGGTAGGCCGTCGACCAGCGCGCCCAGGCACGCTGATCGGCCGGCGCGTAAGCCGGCAGCGGGGACGCCTCGATCCCCCACAGTGCGCGTGTGCGCCAGGCCTGCCGAGCCAGTGGCGCAGCCCGCTCGGAAATCCCGGCGCCCGCCTCATCGGCGGCGATGACGTCCTGCCAAAGCACGAGTTCCTGGTCGGCCGAGAGCAGGAGTTCGGCGCCAGTGGCGACGTCGTCGAGCAGCGCACGCTCGAAGGCGCGCGTCAGCGCCCCCTGCCAGGTCGTCACGGTCGGCGGCCGCGAGACCGTTGCGCCGGCCCCCCGTGCATGTCGATCGAGCGCCGCGTTCAATGCCGCGAGCGTGGCGGCATCGGGCACCACCAGCGTGCGCCCGGCGTCGCTCAGCGTGGCAATCAGGTCCATCGGCAAGCTCCGCTCAACGCACACGGGGGCGCCGGTGCAACACCCGTGAAGTGCGCACGTGGGTGTGCCCCGCTACGGAATTCCGCTCCGGTTGCCGCTGCTATACTCCTACGCTCCCGCCGCGGGCACAGGGCCAGTCTCGATGCGCACGCCACTCATGCTTCTCTCTTTCGGCCTCATTCTAACCGCGACCGCCGACGCACAAATGTACCAGTGGACCAACCCGTCCACGGGCTCGGTGCAGCTCTCGGGCACGCCGCCAGCGTGGTACCGCGCCAGTACGCCCGGCCCGCGGACCTTCGTCTTCGCGGACGGCCGCCTCGTCGACGATACCGCCATCATGGTGTCAGAGCTGCAACGCCGGGCGCTCCGCGAGCAGGCCTTCGGCGCACTCGCCGCGGCGGAGCCGGCGCCTGCCGAGCCCGCCGACGACGCCACTTCCTTGCGCGAGACACTGGCGCGCGCGCACGCCGCCGGCCTCGATATCGAGCGCGCTGCGGCCGACGTGCGTGCCGAGCAGGCACGTGCCGCCGCGGCGCAGGCCGCCACGGACCTCGACGTCGCTGCGCGCGTGAGCGCACTCAAGGCGCTCGTCGAAGCCTGGGATCAGCAGCATCTCGAGGCGGCCCGCGCGCTCATCGAGGATCTCCCGCACGCCGGCGCCGCGGCGCCGGCCCCCTGAACGCACCCCGGCTGCACGCAGGGCGTCAGCGAAACAGGCTCGCCAGCGCGTCCCAGAAACCCGGGTGCGGTGTATCGGCGAGATCGCGCAACACGCGCAGCGACTCGTTGGCCGCATCGAGCTGCAAGCCGATGCCGACATAGCGCAAGGCCTGTTGGTGGCGCCCGGCGGCGATCTCGCGCTCGGCCAGCAGCGCGCACTGGCGCGCGATCGCACGCAATCCCTCCTGCGCGACCGGGTCCCCGGGAAAGATCTGCAACACGCGGGTGAAGTAGTAGTAGGCGTTGTCACGCGGCGGCGCGGTCAGACGCAGCTCGTCCAGGCTGTGATTTCCGAGCCATAACAAGGCGCCCCGCACCTGCACGAGATCGGCACTCCCGTTGGTGCTCGCCGCGCCCGGCGCCGGCGACGATGTGACCGGCTCGAGCGCACCGGCCACCAGCGGGCGCGGCGCGTCGTCACCGGTGAGATCGCGTTCTACCCACAGCAACGCCCCCCACCCGAGCGCGCACAGCGCGAGCAGCCCGAGCAGCGCCCATGGCACGCGGCGGTGGCGCGGGTCCTCGAGGCGCAGGCGGGTCGAACGCGTGGTCTCCTCCGTCACCGTCGTATGCTCGCCGACGATGTCGACTCCCGGTCCAGCGACCAGCTCCGCATGGCCACGCGCGACGCCCTGGCGACGCAGCTCGCGCACGTAGTGGATGAGACTGTCGGCATCGCGGAAGCGATCACGTCGACGCTTCGCCATCATCAGCTCGAGCAGCTCCTGGAACTCCTCGAGGCCCGGCGGCAGGCGCGGCACCGGCGCCTTCTTGTGCATGACGATGACGTCGATCACCGAGTCGGCGAGATAGGCACGCTGCCCGGTCAGCATCTCGTAGAAGATCACGCCCAGCGCGTAGATGTCGGCGCGACCGTCGATGGGTCCGGCCTCCGATTGCTCGGGGGCCATGTAATTGGGACTGCCGACGAACATCCCGGTCGAGGTGAGGTCGGAATCGCCGCTCAGGCGCTTGGCGATACCGAAGTCGCTGAGCAGCGGCGTGCCGTCGCGACGGAACAGGATGTTGCCCGGCTTGACGTCGCGGTGCACGATGCCGGCGCGGTGCGCGGCGGCAAGCCCGCCGGCCACTTTCTCGACCACGTCGAGCGCCTCGGCAGGGGTGAGCACCTGGCGTTGCATACGCTGCTTGAGGTCGCCGCCCTCGACATATTCCATCGAGAGGTAGACCTTGTCCTCGTGCCGCCCGATGTCGTAGATGGTGATGATGTGCGGGTGGTTGAGCGAGGCGATGATGCGCCCTTCGTTGAGAAAGCGCTCGATGGTCTCGGGCTTGTCGCGCACCGAGGTGTCGAGCACCTTGAGCACGACCGGGCGCCCCAGTGAGACCTGCTCGGCGAGGTAGGCGGCTGCCATGCCGCCCTGGCCGATGAGGCGCTTGATCGCGTAACCCGGGATCTCCATCGGCGGATTATCGCCCCGAACCCGCGCCGAGATCATCGCTCCCTCGCGGTGTTAATCGCCCCGGCCGCGGGTTAAATTAGCGGGACCCCAGGGATGCCCGAACGAATCACCATGCCCAAACGACCCGCCACCGATCAGCACCGGCGCGAACAGACACGCCGGCTCATCGAGGACATGCTCAAGGAACGCCAGCAGATGCTGGTGCTGCTATGGGAACTGTCGAAGCTCGATTTCAGTACCGTCGACGCGCCGGTGCTGGAGATGCTGGAGGATTTCCAGGAGTTGCTGGTCGACTACATCGCAGCCGGCCATTTCGGTCTCTATCAACGCATCAGCGAAGGTACCGAGCGGCGCAAGGCGGTGCTCGAAGTCGCACGCGAGATCTATCCGCGCATTGCCGCCACCACCGATGTCGCGGTCGAGTTCACCGAGCGCTACGACCGTCCCGACGACGCATTGATCCGCGACAAGCTCGCCGCCGACCTGTCGCTGCTCGGCGAGCAGGTGTCGACGCGGCTCGAGCTCGAGGACCGTCTCATCCTCGCGCTGCTCGGCAACGACTACCAGCTGCCGGCGGGCCCCGCCGCGCGCTGAGCGGGCGGCGGACGCCCGCGCACACGAGCGGCCGAAGGGGCCACGCGGGCACGCGTACCACTCACCCCTGCGCGGCGTGCTTCGCGCGGATGAAGTCGCGCTGCGAGAGGTGCAGCAGGTCGGCAATCTTGCGCACGTAATACTCTTCGTAGCGATCGACGCGCCCGTCGGCATAGGCGACCCGCCACAGCATCAGCAACAGCTCGTACTTGTGCGCGTGGTCGAGCCTGTCGTTGACCACCGAGGTGAAATCGTACAGCGACACCGCCTCGTCGACGGCGGCGTCGGCACTCGCCATCAGGGCTTCGAGCTCGTCGGCATCGACCGCGCAGATGCGCGCGACCGCCTCGCAGACGGCATGCCGTTCGGCCACGTCGACGTCGTGGTCCGCGCGCGAGATTTCGAGCAGCAGCGCCGCCACCGCGAGCGGCAGGGTGTGCGCCGGATCGTCATCCACCGCGTAGCGCGCGATCTGGGCGTCGAACAGGGTCTTGAGCGTTTTCAGCATGCAGCTTTGGCAAGATGTGCGAGGGCCCCATGGTAACGGCCACGCGCCGCAAGGCGAAATGCGCGCGCCCGGCGCGCCAGCCGTTACACTGGCGGCTCGAGCCCGCGTGCATCGCCAAGATTGCTGCCCATGCCCCGTCTCTACGTCGACCATGCGCTCGTCTCCGGGCAGGAGATCGAGCTGCCGCCCGCCAGCGCGCACCACGTGCGCAGCGTGCTGCGCCTGGCACGGGACAGCGATGTCGTGGTCTTCGATGGCCGCGGTAGCGTGCACGAAGCACGCCTGACGCTCGTCGCGCGCGAGAGCGTACGCGCGCTGATCGGCCCGGCGCTGCCGGCAAGCGGTGAATCGCCGCTCGCGGTCACGCTGGTGCAGTCGATCTCGCGCGGCGAGCGCATGGACTACACCATCCAGAAGGCGGTCGAGCTCGGCGTCCAGCGCATCGTGCCGGTGACCAGCCAGCGCACCGTGGTGCGTCTCGATGCGCGCCGCGCCGACAAGCGCCTCGAGCACTGGCGCGGCGTGATCCAGCACGCTGCCGAGCAGAGCGGGCGCGCGCTGCTGCCGCAACTCGACGCGGTCAGCAGCCTCGCACAGTGGCTCGACCTGCACGGCGGCGCAGGCGGCTTCCTGCTGCAACCGGGCGCGGCGGTGCCGCTCGCGCGCGCACCGCGCCCGCCCGGCGCCGTGGTGCTGTTCGCCGGCCCCGAAGGCGGCTTCGACACGCGCGAGATCGACCGCCTCACGGGCGCCGGCGTCACCAGCGTGTCGCTCGGCCCACGTATCCTGCGGACCGAGACCGCGGCCTTGTGCGCGCTGGCAGTGATGCAGGCCCAGTGGGGCGACCTCGCCTGAGTCGTGCTGCCGTTACAGCGCACCGGCGTGCCGATCACCCGGCAGTACTGGTGCCGAATGCTCACCGCGCCGTCACCGCAGCGCGCAGGCCCGCCGCGCGCGGATGCGGAGATAGCCATCGCGGCGTTGCGGTCAGCGCCCGCGCAGGCTGCGGCGCACGGTGCCGAGCAGGCGGCGGCTGACGAGAAGGCGCTCCGGCACGGCGTGGAACACCACCACCGTGTTGCCCTCGGCGTCACGCTCGAGCCCCTTCACCGCCGCGCGGTTGACCAGCGCATTGCGGTGCACGCGCACCAGCTCCGCGGCGAACTCCTCTTCGAGCGCACGCAGGGTGTCTTCGATCAGCAGACGCTCGCCCGCGGCCACGGCGCTGACGTAACCGTGATCGGCCTGGAAGTAGACCACTTCGGCGACCGGCAGCAGGCGCAGTGACCCGCCAATCACCGCGCTGACGTGGCGACGTTCACCACGCGTATCGAGCGGCGTCAGCGCGACGTGGCCGGCGCGCAGCACCGTGGCGCGCTCGAGCGCGGCAGCGAGGCGCTCCCGTCGTACCGGTTTGAGCAGGTAATCGACGGCACGCGCCTCGAACGCGGCCAGCGCGTGCTCGTCGTAGGCGGTGGTGAACACCACCGCCGGCGGCGCCGCCAGCTTGGCCAGGTGCTGGGCCGCTTCGAGCCCATCCATGCCCGGCATGCGAACGTCGAGCAGTACCACGTCGGGCGCGAGCTGCGCGACGGCTTCCAGCGCAGCGACGCCGTTCGCCGCTTCGCCGACCACCTGTGCCGTGCCGAGCTCGTCGACCAGCGCGGCGAGGCGCCGCCGCGCGAGCGGCTCGTCGTCGACCACCAGGATCTTCATGCCGCGTCCGCCGCCGGCGCCGTGATCGGTACGGACAGTCGTACCTGGTAACGCCCCTCGGCGAGCGTCGTATGCATGACGGCACTTTCGCCGAAGTGCGCGCGCAGGCGTTCGCGCACGTTGTCGAGCGCCATGCGGTTGCCCTGGTGGCGTCCGCGCGTGCCCGGCGTGGCCGGGTTGCTCACCGCAATCTCGAGACGGCGACCCCGCGCGCCGATGACGATCTCGATGATGCCACCGTCCGGTGCCGGTTCGATGCCGTGGTAAATGGCATTCTCGACGATTGGCTGCAGGCTCAGCAGCGGCAGACGCGCTTCGTCCGGCAGGGGCGTGAGCTGCCAGCGTACGTCGAGTCGCTCGCCGAGGCGCAGGCGCTCGATGCTCAGGTAGCGCTCGACGAAGGCAAGTTCCTCGGCCACCGGCACCGGCGCGCGTGCATCGGCAAGGCTCGCCCGGAACAGGTCGGCGAGGTCTTCGACCGCCCGCTCGGCGGCGGCGGGGTCGCTGCGCGTCAGGCTCGCGATCGTGTTCATGCAATTGAAGAAGAAATGCGGGCGGATGCGCGCGTGCAGTGCCTGCAGGCGCGCCTGCGCCTCGGAGGCGAGGCGATGGCGGTAATGGAACTGCACGTAGAAGTAACGCAGCATGAGCGCCGCCACCACCGCACTGACGAGCACGGTGCGCAGGATCAGCTCACCACGCGAGAGCTGCGTCAGCGCGCCGGCGCCGATCAGCGGGTTGACCACCCACCAGGCGAGTTCGGCGACCGCCCAGGTCACCAGCAGCACCAGCGCGTAGCTGATCACCGTGATCGCGCGCTCGTCGAGTCCGTTCAGCGGGCGCCGCGCGAGACACAGTGCGGCGGCCGCCGACAGGCCTAGCCACTGCGTGTAGAGCGACAGTACCGCGAGTTCGTCGAAGAATCCGGTGCCGAAGCCGCGCGCACCGACGACGATGATCAACGCGACCAGCTCGCTCACCACCACGACCACGAACAGCGCCGTGAAGCCACACAGGTCGGGCAGGAACACCGGGCGCGGTGGCGCCGCCGACGGATCCGTCACTGCCAGCTCGTCTGCCATCTCCGTTCAGCGATCCCCTGCATGTCACCGTCGCCGCCTGCGTGCACGCGGGCGCGCGAGCAGTGTAGCCGGCGGCGGTGCCGGCGTGCGCCACAGGTGACCACACACGGCGCGCCACGCGACGCGACGGCGTCGCCGCACGACCGGCCAGGAACCTGCCGCTGCGCTATACTGGCGCGCAAATTCCTTTCCATTCCGCACACTTACCCGAGCCTCACCCAGCATGCCAGCGACACCCGAGCCCGAGAAGCCCTGGGGCGGACGATTCACCGCTCCCACCGATGCCTTCGTCGAGGAGTTCACCGCCTCGGTCGGCTTCGACCAGCGCCTCGCGCTGCACGACATCCAGGGCTCGGTCGCGCACGCGCGCATGCTCTCCGAGTGCGGCGTGTTGAGTGCCGCGGAGTTCGCCGCCATCGAGGAAGGGCTCGGCGCAGTGCGCGCGGACATCGAGGCCGGCCGCTTCAGCTGGTCGGTCAAGCTCGAAGACGTGCACATGAACGTCGAGCGTGCGCTGGTCGCGCGCATCGGCGACGTCGGCAAGAAACTGCACACCGCGCGTTCGCCCAACGACCAGGTGGCAACCGACATCCGCCTGTACCTGCGCGAACGTATCGACGGCATCATCGCCGCGCTCGCCGAGCTCCTGCGCGGGCTGGTGACGCTCGCCGAGCGCGAAGCCGCCACGCTGATGCCCGGCTACACGCACCTGCAGGCGGCGCAACCGATCAGCTTCGGCCACCACATGCTGGCCTGGTTCGAGATGGTGCTGCGCGACGCCGAGCGCCTGCGCGACTGCCGCCGGCGCGTCAACGTGCTGCCGCTCGGCGCCGGTGCGCTGGCCGGCACCACCTTTCCCATCGACCGCGCGCGCGTCGCCGAGCTGCTCGGCTTCGACGCGGTGGCAGAGAATTCGCTCGACGCGGTCAGCGATCGCGACTTCGCCATCGAGTTCACCGCCTGTGCTTCGATCCTGATGATGCACTACTCGCGCATGGCCGAAGAGCTCGTGCTGTGGAACTCGCAGGCGTTCGGCTTCATCGATATCGCCGATGCCTTCTGCACCGGTTCCTCGATGATGCCGCAGAAGAAGAATCCTGACGTGCCGGAACTCGTGCGCGGCAAGTCGGGCCGCGTGTTCGGCCACCTGGTCGGTTTGCTCACGCTGATGAAGAGCCAGCCGCTCGCCTATAACAAGGACAACCAGGAAGACAAGGAGCCGCTGTTCGACACCATCGACACCGTCGACGCCGCGACGCGCGCCTTCGCCGAGCTGGTGCCGACGCTCAGCGTGCGCCGGGAGCGTTTGCGCGCGGCGGCGGCCCAAGGTTTCATCAACGCGACCGATCTCGCCGATCACCTTGTGCGCATGGGACGCCCGTTCCGCGATGCCCACGCGGTGGTCGGCGCGGCGGTCGCGCTTGCCGTCGAGCGCGGCTGCGCGCTCGAGGACCTCAGCCTCGAGGACTACCGCCGTTTCGATGCCGAGCTCGACGAATCCATCTTCAGCGCGCTCGACATGGACCGCGCGCTCAACGCCCGTGACCACTTCGGCGGCACCGCGCCCGCCCAGGTGCTGGCGGCCTGCATCCGCGCCCGCGAACGCATCGCGCGCGCGCTCGCCTGACCCGCGTCAAAGGAGAATCGCATGAAGGCACTCAAAGCGCTCATTCTCATCGTCGTCGTGCTCGTCGTGCTGGTGGTCGGCGGCGTCGCCGCCTTCCTCGCCCTCGTCGACCCCAACGATTACAAGGACGAGATCGCGGCGAAGGTGCGCGAAGCGACCGGCCGCGAGCTGGTACTCGAAGGGCCACTCGAACTCGGGCTGTATCCGAAGATTCGCCTGCAGGCAGGACCGCTCAGGTTGAGCAACGCGGCCGGCTTCGGCGACGCGCCGTTCTTTGCCGCCGAGCGCATCCAGGTCGCCGTCGCCACGCTGCCGCTGCTCAGCCGCCGCCTGGAGATGGACAAGGTCATCCTGCACGGACTCAGCGTGAACCTCGCGAAAAGCGCCGACGGCACCACCAACTGGGCCGATCTCGCCGGCGAGGGCGCCGCCGAGGAGGAGGAACGCGGCGGCGACGGGCTTGCAGCCATCGTGCTGGGCGGCGTCGACATCCAGAACGGCCGCGTGCACTACAGCGATGCCACGACTGGGCAGGAAGTCACCATTGCCGACATCACCGCCGAGACCGGTGCGCTCACCCTCGGCGAACCGGTCGCGTTCAGCCTCGCGCTGACGGCGACGGCCAACCAGCCGACGCTCGACAGTGACGTCAAGCTCACCGGCACCGTCTCCTACAACCTCGACGACGAGCACTACGTGATCGAGCCGCTCGCACTGCAGACCGTGATGCGCGGCGATCATCTGTCCGGCGGTCAGGCGACCATCGATTTCGGCGCCAGCATCGACATCAACCTCGACGAGGAGACGCTCACCGTCAGCGGGCTCACGTTGAACGGCCTCGGCACCGAGGTGAGCGGTGCATTTGCCGCGCGCGACATCGAGGACGACAAACCGAGCGCGAAGGGCAACCTGGTCGTCACCGGTAAGGACATTGCGGCCCTCTTCAATGCCTTCGAGCTGCCGGTCGGCCAGCAGCTCGCCGGCATCAAGGATCGCAGCTTCGATTTCAAGACTGCTTTCGATGCCGACATGGACACCGGCAAGGTGATCGTCTCCGAGCTCGATGGCCACCTCCTCGGCGCCATGCTCGGCGGCAATTTCACCGCGAGCGGCGCCGATACCGACCAGCCGAGCGCCACGGGCACGCTGGCGATGAGCGGACCGGATCTGCCGGCCCTGCTCGCCATCGTCGGGCAGCTGCAGGGTGCCGATGCCGAGACGCTGAAGACGCTGCGCGACGCGCTTGCGAAAGCCGGCGACAAGTCCTTCGCCATCAATGCCGACCTCGATGCCAACCTCGCCGACAACGGCCGCGCCGCGCTGCCGCGCCTCGAAGCGACGCTGCTCGGCAACACCATCAAGGGCAACCTCGCCGCGACGCGCGCCGACACCGAGGAACCGGCGGTGAAAGGGCACCTCGAAGCCGCCGGCCCGGACTTCCCCACGCTCGCCACCGTGGTCGCGGCGCTGCAGGGCACCGACGCCGCCGCGCTCAAGAGCCTCGGCGCGGCCCTCGGCGGCGCCGCCGACAAGTCGTTCAAGGTAGCCGCCGACGTCGACGCCGATCTCGCCAAGGGCACCGCCGATCTGCCGACGCTCGAGGCAACCCTGCTCGGCAACCAGGTCAGCGGCCATGTCGCCGCGCGCAACCTCGACAAGGACGAGCCCGCCGCGAGCGGCGCGCTCACCGCGCGCGGCGGTGACCTGCCGGCCATGCTCGCCATCGCCTCGCAGTTCCAGGCCGACGGCGCGGCACTGCGCGACATGGCCAAGCGCCTGACGAAGGAGAAGAACAAGTCCTTCGAGGTGGAGGTCGGTTTCGACGCCGATCTCGGCAGCGGCAGCATCGAGCTGCCCAAGCTCTCCGCCGACCTGCTCGGCCTCGCCGTGCGTGGCGGGTTGACCGGCAAGAACGTCGACTTCGAGGACGGCAAGGGCCAGCTCGACGGCAAGCTCGGTGTGACCTCGAGCGATCTCGGCACGCTGCTGCGCAGCGCCGGCCAGGACGATCTGGCCAAGTCCCTGCGCTCGCTCGCACTCGACGTCGGTATCAAGGGTTCGTTGTCCGACCTGACCTTCGCACCGCTCTCACTGGTCACGCAGGTCAAGAGCCCCGAGGTCAAGCAGCCGGTCGACCTCAAAGTGACCGCCGGCGCCGCGCGCGCCAACCTCGACAAGGACACCCTTACGGTTGAGAACCTGAGGGTCACCGGTCTCGGCCTGAACGCCAAGGCGAATCTCGACGCCAGCAATCTCTCCGAGCAGCCGCGCTTCAACGGCACGCTCGAAGTGCCCGCGTTCAACCTGCGCAAGTTGCTCGCGAGCCTCAATCTCGACGTGCCGGAGACCTCCGATCCGAAGGCGCTGACCAGCATCGCGCTGAACAGCAAGCTGGCCGGCTCGACCAACGCCATCAAGCTCGATGACCTCGCGATCAAGCTCGACGATACGAACATCAAGGGCAATGTCGACGTGAAGAGCTTCGAAGGCCCCAACCTCAGCTTCGGCATCGGCATCGACAGCCTCAACGTCGATCGCTACATGGCACCCGGGGAAGAGGGCAAGGCCGCCGCGGCCACGCCCGAGGCCGCCGCGGCCGGCGCCGCCTCCGAGCTGCCGGTCGAAACGCTGCGCGCGCTCAAGATCAAGGGCGAACTGCTGGTCGGCAAGCTGGTGCTGTCCGGTGCGACCTTGTCCGACGTCAAGTTCGCAATCGACGCGAACAATGGACGCATCCAGCTTTCCCCGCTCGGCGCCAAGCTCTATGACGGCAGCTACGATGGTGCAATCGGCCTCGACGCCACCGGCGCCGCGGCCCAGCTCGCGCTGAAGACGGCGTTGCAGGGCGTGAAGGTCGAACCGCTGCTCAAGGACACGGTGCAGAACGACATGCTGTCCGGCGTGGTCAGCTTCGAGTCGATGCTGCGCGGCGTGGGTGGGGACCCGGAACGCCTGAAGAAATCGCTGAATGGCAATGGCAAGTTCAGCACCGTCGACGGCGTCTTCCGCGGCGTCGACGCGGTCGGCGTGTTGCGCGCGGTCGAGCAGATGATCGAGTGCAAGTGCCCGGTGCCGCTGCCCGAGGGTGGCGAGACCCGCTTCAGCTCGCTCGGCGGCACGCTGGACGTCAAGAAGGGCGTGATCCACAACCAGGATCTGCTGCTCGCCGGCGACGGCTTCAAGATTACCGGCAAGGGCATGCTCGCCAACCTGCACGACAACACGGTCAAGTACGATCTCGAGCTCTCCGTCGACGAGGCACGCAAGGAAACCACCAACGCCAACTACAACCTCGGCGGCTACGGCGTGCCGATTAAGTGCCGTGGCAAACTCGAGTCGCCCTCGTGCCTGCCCGATGCCGGCAAGATCCTTTCCCAGGTGGTCAAGAAGGCCGCCAAGAAGGAGATCGAGAAGAAGGTCGGCGACAAGATCAAGGACGCTGTCGGCGGCGAGGCCGGCGAAGCGCTGAAGGAAATCTTCAAGTTCTGAGCGACATGCAGCGGGGGACGCGGGCGCTGCGATGGTTGGGCCTGCTCGCGGCCGCCGTCATGACACCCGCCAGCGCGTTCGACGACGAACAGGCCGCGGTGACATTTCACGGCAAAACCTATGCGTACCACTTCAGCGCCATGCTCGATGCCCCACTCGCCGCGGTGCGCGCGGTCGTCACCGACTACGACCGCCTCGGCCGCCTCAACGATTCCATCACCGACAGCCGTGTGCTCGAGCGCGACGGCCCGCATGCGCTGAGGCGCCTGCTCGCGCTGCGTCACTGCCTGCTGCTGTTCTGCTTCGACATGCGCTTCGTCGAGGATGTACGTATCGAAGACCACGAGCGTCTCACGGTGGTCAACACCACGGTGGTGCCGGCCGCGAGCAGCTTCGAGGACGGCGTCGCCGAGTGGCGCCTGGAAGCCGTCGGTCCCGCGCGCACGCGCATGACGCTCCGCGCCACGCAGACCCCGGACTTCTGGATCCCGCCGCTGATCGGCCCGCTGCTGCTCGAACGCGTGTTCGTGCGCGAAGTCCGCGAGACGACCGACAACATCGAGCGCCTCGCAGCGGCCACCGCACCATGACCGGCAGCGACTTCGCCACGCGGCTGGTTGCCTGGCAGGCCGCGCAGGGGCGCCACGATCTGCCCTGGCAGCGCGAGCGCAGCCCCTACCGCGTATGGCTCTCGGAGATCATGCTGCAGCAGACCCAGGTCGCCACCGTCATCCCTTATTTCGAACGCTTCACCGCGCGCTTCGCCGACGTCTCCGCGCTCGCCGCCGCCGATCTCGACGAGGTGCTGCACCTGTGGTCGGGACTCGGCTACTACAGCCGTGCGCGCAACCTGCACGCCACCGCGAAGCGCGTCTGTGCCGAGCACGGCGGCGTGTTCCCGCGCAACCAGGACGCGCTACTCGCCCTGCCGGGCATCGGCCGCTCGACCGCGGCCGCGATCATCGCGCTCGCCCACGACGAACCGGCCGCGATTCTCGACGGCAACGTCAAGCGCGTGCTCGCACGCTACCACGCCGAACCCGGCTGGCCGGGCGAGAGCGCGGTCGCGAAGCGCCTCTGGGATCATGCCGCGCACCACCTGCCGGCGCACGGCGCGCGCGCCTACACCCAGGCGCTGATGGATCTCGGCGCGACGGTGTGCACGCGGTCCAATCCCGCCTGCGCACGCTGCCCGCTGGCGACGGACTGCGCGGCTCGTGCTGCCGGTAACCCCGCCGACTACCCCGGCAGGCGACCGCGCCGCGCGCTGCCGATCCGCGCCACTTGTTTTCTCATCATCGAGAACGCGGCCGGCGAGGTGCTGCTCGAGCGGCGCCCGCCGAACGGTGTCTGGGGCGGGCTGTGGTGCTTTCCCGAAGCGCCCGATGCGGGCACCGTGGCGACACGCATGCTCGAGCTCGGCTTCGCCGGCCATCGCGAGGTGACCTGCCTCGATGCCATCTCGCATACCTTCACGCACTTCCGCCTCGACATCACGCCGATTCTCCTGCGTGCGGACAGCGCACCCCGACAGGTGCGCGAGCGCGACGGCCTGCGCTGGTATTCGACCGACGATTCGACAAGAATTGGCCTATCCGCCCCGGTCGCGCGGTTGCTCGCCGCGCGGCCTCGCCACGCACCCTGATGCGGCCTACGTACACGCTGTTGCGGGCATCCGCAACGTCACCCGCTGCGACCTGATCCGCGAGGAATCCACCCCATGTCCAGAACCGTTCAATGCGTCAAGCTCGGCCGCGAAGCCGAGGGCCTCAAGATGCCGCCCTACCCCGGCCCGCTCGGCCAGCGCCTGTTCGAGAATGTCAGCCGCGAAGCGTGGCAGATGTGGCTGCAGCACCAGACCATGCTCATCAACGAGTACCGCCTGACCCCGATCGAACCGAAGGATCGCGCCTTCCTCGAGACCGAGTTGGAGAAGTTCTTTTTCGGCGAGGGCTCCGAGAAGCCGAAGGAGTTCGTCGACCCGAACGCCTGAACGCGCTGGGCACTCCGTGCTGGCACGCGCCACGCAGCCAGCCGGCATGCGCGCTGCGCACGTTCAGCTCGCGAGCCACAGCCAGGCCCCGGCGGCAATCATGGCGAGCCCGGGCAGGCGCGCGACCCACGGGCCCGCCGGCAGCAGGCGCTCGGCAAGAATGAACCCCGCCAGCAGGACCATCGTCACCACGCTCATCGCGCCGCCGACGAACATCAACACCATCAGCACCCAGCAACAGCCGATGCAGTAGAGGCCGTGGGCGAGCCCCATGCGGAAACTGCCGCCGAGGCCGTTGCGCCAATGGCCGAGGAAGTAGCCGAGCGGGCTGCGACAGTGCGACAGGCACGCTTCCTTGGCCGGCGTGAGCTGGTAGAAGCCAGCCGCCATCAGCAGGCCACCGCCGAGGCCGGTGCCGGCGCTCAGCATCATGCCGTGCAGCCAGCCGGCGGCATGCAGCGCCCACTGCACGGGCGCGGCGAGCAGCGCGAAGGCACTCCAGCCGGCAAGGTAGCCGCTGGCGAACAGGCCGGTCGCGAGATTGCGCCGCGGTTGCTTGTAGATCTGCCGGTGCACGATGGCCATCGGCACCACCGCCGGGATCATCATCGCGATCATCATCACCACCCACATCACCGCCGCCGCGGCGATATAGGGCAGCGGTTCGCCGGGGCGCATCATGAGCCACATCAGCTGCGCCACCGGGCCATCGCCCTGCATCGTGCGCATCGCCTCTTCCGAGGCGACGAGGAAGGCCCAGGCGAGCGCGGCGATGGCGGCGAGTGCGAGCCAGGCGAGCTGGCGGCGCAGCGCGGTGAGCGTCACCCCGCCGCGTGGCGGGGCGACGTGGTGCGGCGTGCTCAGGCGACCTCGCCGGCCCAGTCGAAGGGCGCGAAGTGCCCGTTGGTGCGGCCGGAGTTGTCCTGCCAGTCGATGCCGAACGCCTTGATCACGTTGCGCATCGCGGCGGCCAGGTTGAGCCGCTTGTTGACCGGGTGGAAGGTGTTGTCGATGGCGATGCACTCGCCTTCTGCCGTGAGACTCTCGATGCCGACCACGGCCTGGTCGAGCATGCCGTCGATCTTCACGCGAACCTCGTGGCCTTCCTTGACGAACGCGATCGGCGCGCGCTCGACGCCACGGAAATCGCTGATCAGCGGCGCGAACTTGCCCGGGCCATCACCAGCGTTCGGCCCGCAGATGGCGGCAATCGCCGCTACCTGCTCGTCGCTCGCCGACGGGTCGACGACGAGCCCGCCAATCCACTCGCCCTCGGCCATGATCGCCTTCGACTGCGCGAAGAACACCCAGCGCACCCCGGCCAGCGAGACGTCGCCGAAGCGGCCATCGGTGGTATCGAAAGCCAGCGCCACCTTGCAGAAGTCATGGGTGGCCGGCGTGGTCGAGTTCTTGGTGATGCAGGGGCACAGGAAATCGCAGCTGCAGGCTTCCATGTACTCCCCTTTCGCGGTCCACTTCGTGCCCATCTTCGACCTCCCCGGCAACACGCCCGATGACAGTACGCGCCATGGTCACGCGCCCCCCCGCCGAGGTCAACCCGCACCGCGGACGGCGGGTTGACTCGCCGCGGCGCACTGGCTTTAATAGCGCCCCTTCGGGCCTCGCCGCCACGCCGGCCAGCCACCCGACGGCAGCCGCCACCGCGCCCTCCAACGGCGCTCCAACGGCCGCCCCTCCCGCCCTGGCCAGGTAGCTCAGTTGGTAGAGCAGCGGACTGAAAATCCGCGTGTCGGTGGTTCGATTCCGCCCCTGGCCACCATATCCGCGCCTGGCGTTCGCTTCGCCCGATTACCGGCTCCCAGGCCTCCGCGCGAGAACACGATCCGTCGTCAACGAAGCTCCTCGAGGAAATCGATCAGCAGTCGATTGGTCTCCTCCGGCCGTTCCTGCTGAATCCAGTGCCCGCAACCGGTGAGGATGGTCTCGCCGCGGTAGTCGGCCATGACTTCGCTCGCGCGCGCGCGTGACTCGGCGCCCCACCAGGTGGCGACGTCGAGATCGGCGCCGATGAAGTACGCCGGCACGGCGAGCTTCGTCGCTGCGTGGGGTTCGAGGACCTTCTGGTCATTGGGCAGGTTGCGGTAGAACGAAAGCGGCCCGTGGAAGCCGGAGCGCTGGAAGGCTTCGACGTAGACGGCGAGGTCGGCCTCGCTCAACCACGGTACCGGCTGCGCCTTCGCGAAGCGCTCGCGCATGCGGGTGCCGTGGGGGATGCACAGCGCGCTCTCGCGAATCAGCGTGATCGGGTCCACGCCCCCGAGCGAGAAGCCGGCTGCGCTGAGACCTTCGCCGGAGACGGAATACATGAGGTCGGCGATCCAGCCGGGCAGGTCGGCTTCGATCTCGTCGATGATCGGCCCGAGCGTGCTCCAGTAGGTGTGATAGAAATCCTGGCCCGGCCCGGCCAGCTCGTGCTGGTACGCTTCCAGCGGTCGCTCGCCGAACGGGTTGCCCGGCACGCCGATGAGGCCCTGCCCCGCGAACGGCACGCTCATGCCGACCACGCCGCGAAAGACTTCGGGATGCAACCACGCCGCACTCCACGCGACGGGCGCGCCCCAGTCGTGGCCGACGACGACGGCGTCCTGCGCACCGAGCGCTGCGACCACGCCGACGAGATCGCCCACCAGCTTGTCGATGCGGTAGGCATCCGGGTGCCAGAACTTCGACGAGCGCCCGTAACCGCGCTGCTCGATGGCGACGGCGCGATAGCCGGCCGCGGCGAGCGCCGGCAGCTGGTGGCGCCAGGAGTAGGCGAGCTCGGGAAAACCGTGGACGAGGAGCACCAGCGGGCCTTCGCCCTGGGTGACGGCATAGATGCGTGTACCGTCTATGTCGAGCCAATGTTCGGTGGATTCGGACACGGATGTTCTCCCATGAGGTCGGGGTTCTCGCGCACGCTGCACGGCACGACGTGCCCTGTGCGTGGTTCAGGTACATCACCGGGACCGCCGGGCATGCCGGCGCAGAGCGCTGCATGGCTAGCGGGCAACAGCGTATGCGCTACGCGGCCATGATGTCACCGCCTACGGTGCGGCCCGACGCGCACCCGCGCGCACAGGATGCACGTGCGTAGCGGTTCTTTCGTTCGCTTCGAGGCACGGCGAACGGCCTTTGGCAACCGCAAGCGCCGGCAACGCAGCGCTGCCCGTGTTCGCGCACGCCGGCCGTAGCGCCGCGAAATGCCGGCCGCGGGGTTACGTTAAGCATTGTTGCCTCACCTGCCCGGCGATGAGGGTGAGGTTATCCTCTGGCTGCAGCGGCGCCATCGACGTGCGTGCGGCGCCGCCACGGAATGCATCACCCCAGGCCGAAGTACTGGGCGGAGGACGAGAGAACATGGAAGCCATCGCGACCCACACGCAGAACCACGCCTGCTTCGGCAAGCCTGCATGCAGGCGTCGCGAGATGCTCCCAGGCACTCGCTCCCTGGCCAGGCTGGCTGCCCTGCTGCTGGTCTTCACGTGCAGCGCTCATGCCGCAATGGATGCGCAGCCGCCCGCCGATCAGGCGACGGGTGAGATGCCAATCGCAAGCCCACTCGCCGCGAGCGGGGCACTCGAGCGCAAGGAGCTCGACCTCGAGTTCTTCGGCGTGATCGCGCACGGCAGCGATTCGTTCCATGGGCTCGAGCTGCCCGCCGCTCTGGCGCCGGCCGTCGAGCTGCTGGCTGCGCAGCGCGCCGGCGATGCGCTCGCCCTGTTGTCCGACGAAAGCTTCGACGCCGTGCCTCATGCCCGTGTGCTGCAGGACGCG
Organism: Gammaproteobacteria bacterium; assembly: GCA_040220855.1. Taxonomy (GTDB): domain Bacteria; phylum Pseudomonadota; class Gammaproteobacteria; genus JACKNG01. The sequence continues at coordinate 76,179 of JAVJVZ010000057.1, forward strand.
CTGATCATCGATCTCGGACCACCGGAGGCACGTGCCGCGGCCCGCGAGCGCCTGCGCGCGGCTGCAGCGGATGGCAATCTCATCGCGCTGTATGCCGCCGGCGCCGATGCCTGGCTCAACGGCTCATCGCCGGCACAACGACAGGACGGCATTGCCTGGCTGCTCGCAGCAGCCGAACGCGATCATCCCGAAGCGCAGCTGCTGCTCGGTGCGGCCTACCTCGATGCGCGCGGACCCGTGCCGGACGTTGCGCGCGGCATCCGCTGGATCCGGCTCGCCGCAACCGCGCAACTGGCACGCGCCGAACTCGCCTACGCCATGCTCGTCAACGCGGGCCTTACCGAGGATGCGCCGGCAACGACGCTCGACTGGTTGCAACGCGCTGCCGCCCACGGCGAGCCGGAAGCTTTGAAGTTCCTCGGCGATGCATACGCCGGCGGGATACACGTCGCCGCGGATGCGGCCGAGGCAACGAACTGGTACCGACAGGCATTCAGCGGCATGCTGCCCTGGGCCGAGGCCGGCATTGCGCATTACCAGGAACGCATCGCGCACCTCTGCTACGAAGGCCTTGGCGTGGCTGTCGACTATGACCAGGCACACGACTGGTTCGCGAAGGCCGCGCAGCAGGGCAACGCCGAAGCGCAATTCATGATGGGCGTGCTGCATGATTTCGGTCGGCTCGGCGAACCCGACCCGGCAGCCGCGGTGGCATGGTACGAGCGCGCCGCCGCGCAGGGCCACGGGACGGCCGCGCAGAACCTGGGCGTCGCCTACCGGCACGGCCGCGGCGTGCCGCGTGATCTCGCGAAGATGATCGCGTGGTACACGCGCGCCGCCGAGGCCGGGGAGCCCGAGGCACAGCACTTTCTCGCCGACAAGTACCTGCACGGTATCGGCGTCGACAAGGATGCGGCGCAATGGCTGCGCTGGGTGCGCCAGGCGGCCGCGAATGGCGTCGTCGCGGCCCAGGCATCACTGGGGCGCGGGCTCTACACCTTCGACGACATCGCGCGCGATCCCGACGAAGCACGGCAGTGGCTGGAACGCGCGGCCGCTGCCGGCAGCGCCGAGGCACGCGCCGATCTCGCCATCATGCTGCGCGATGGCATCGGGGTGGCGCCCGATCCGGCCCAGGGTCTCGCCCTGCTGCGCGACCTTGCGGAGGACGGCGACGGCTATGCGCAGCTCATGCTCGGCACCGCCCTCGAAGGCGGCGAACATGTCGCGCCCGATCCCGCCGCTGCCGTCGCATGGTACGAGCGCGCGGCAGCCAGCGGGTTCGACGTCGGCTACCTGAATGCCGGGGCCCTTTACTACCAGGCCGATTCACCCGTGCATGATTACGCCAAGGCACGCGATCGGCTCACGAGGGCGGCAGCCGCGGGCCATGCTCACGCCAATTTCATGCTCGCCTTCATGTACAGCGAGGGCTGGGGCGTCGAACGCAGCGAGGAACGCGCGCTGGCCCTGCACCTCGCTGCGGCCGAGGCCGGTCATGCCGACGCGATGGCGGCTGCCGGCAGTTGCTACAGTCTCTGCGCCACCGCCCTGCAGGACGAAGCGGCGGCCATGCAGTGGCTCGAGCGCGCGGTCGCCAGCGGCAGCGCCGAAGGACACTACCAGCTCGGTTCGGTGTTCGAGACGGGCCGCTTCGGCACCACCGATCTCGACCGCGCACGTGCGCTCTACCGCGTGGCCGCGCAGCGCGAGCATGCCCACGCGGCCAACCAGCTCGCCGGCTTCTACTTCCACGGCCGCGGCGTGCCCAAGGACTACGCCGAGGCTTTCAAGTGGTACGAGGTCGCTGCCCGCGGCGGGCTGCCGATCGCCGACACGAACCTCGCCTACATGTACCTGCAGGGTCTCGGCACCACCAAGGATGCCGCCCTGGCGGCGGCGGCGTTCGAGCGCTCGGCCCAGGCCGGCATCACGGTCTCCCAGCTGATGCTCGCCAAGCTGCTCGCCGCCGGCCATGGCGTCACACGGGATCTCGAGCGCGCCTACCTGTGGCTGCTGATCAGGCTCGCACGTGGCGACGATGACGCCGAGGCCATGGCGTTCGCGCGCCAGCTCGTCCCCCACGTCCAGGCGGATGCGCGCCAGCGCGCGGAGCAGCGCGCGCAGGCCATGGTCGAGGCGCAGCCGCAACTCGTGACGGCATCGTTCTGAGGCGCGGAACGCTTGCGGTGCGGCCGCATCGTCGTGGCCGCGACGCGCTGCCCGCGTCGCGAGGCTGGCCGGCTGCACGCCGGTCGGCTATGGTCGGATGCTTCCTCGGTCTCGTCGGATGAGTCCATGACCTTGCACCCCGTGACTACCTGGCACCGCCTCGTCCGCGAGCACGACGTGCAGGGCCTCGATGCACTCCTCGACGACGATGTCGTCTTCGTCTCCCCGGTCGTACACACGCCGCAACGCGGCAAGGCGATCACCACGGCCTACCTCTCGGCCGCCTTCGCCGTCTTCTTCAATCCGAGCTTCCGCTACGTACGCGAGATTATCGGTGAGCGCGATGCGATGCTCGAGTTCGAGGTCGACATCGACGGTATCGCCGTCAACGGGGTGGACATCCTCCACTGGAACGATGCCGGCCGGATCACGGAATTCAAGGTGATGGTGCGGCCGCTCAAGGCCATCAACCTCGTACACCAGCGCATGGCGGCAATGCTCGAGGCAGCGCGTTGAGCTGGTGGCACGGCCAGCAGGCCTGTCGCGGCATGCTGCGTGCGATTGCACGCCCGGCGCTTCGCTACCCTGCTGTGCAGTGCACGCGCCGTGCGCATGCCTACGCTCGGCACTGCATGGCGCCGGCACTTCGATGAGCGAACCGCGGTTACCCATGCTCGTCGTCGGCTCGGCCTTGCTGCTGGCGGCGCTGGGCTGGTCCGGGATCGATCCCTACGATCGCACCACGTGGTGGCTGGAGGTGATGCCCGTGCTGCTCGTGCTCCCGCTGCTCTGGTTCACCTGGTCGCGCATGCCGCTCTCGACGCTGCTGTACGCGCTGATCTTCGTGCACGCGCTCGTGCTCATCCTCGGCGGGGCGTATTCCTACGCGCGCGTGCCACTCGGCTACGACATGCAGGCTTTTCTCGGTCTCGAGCGCAATCCCTACGACAAGATCGGGCACTTCTTCCAGGGGCTGGTGCCGGCCATCGCGGCACGCGAAATCCTGTTGCGCGGTGGCCACCTCCAGCAAGGCCGCATGCTCACCTTCCTGCTGCTCAGTATCGTCCTCGCCATCAGTGCCACCTACGAGCTGCTCGAATGGGCTGCGGCGCTGGTGCTCGGCCAGGGAGCGGACGAGTTTCTGGGCACGCAGGGGGACCCCTGGGATACGCAGTCCGACATGTTCATGGCGTTGCTGGGTGCAATATGCGCACTCGCGCTGCTAAGTCGTGTCCACGATCGGCAGCTGGATACAATCCACGGCCAACGCTGATACGTCCGTTGCCGCGTGTCATCCGTGCAGCGTGTCGACGCGAGCTACGCGCTGCCTCCTGCGCGCCGCGCATCAGTCACGCCATGCGGCCGCGCGGCACTGTTCATGGGGATATGCGCAATGCAGCTCCATGGCCGGGCCCGAGCGGCCCGCCAGTGACCGTTCGGGATTGCGCTAGACTCTGTTGTCTCCTGCCAGTGAACAGCCCGCCGATGCGCAAGAACCTCACCGCCGACGATCTCCGCGACCTGCTCGAAGCACCGCTGCTCGCGGTGCTGGCGACGCGCCGCCGCGACGGCACGATGCTGCTGTCGCCGGTGTGGCACGAGTGGCGCGATGGCGGCTTCTCGGTGGTCATCGAGGCCGACGACGTCAAGTCGCGCCACGTGCAGCACGATCCGCGGGTGACCCTGATCGTGGCCGAGCAGGCGCCGCCCTACCGTACCTTCGAGGTGCGCGGCCGCGCGCAGCTCAGCCGCCCTGCCGACCTGCAGGCGACGCTGACGCGCATCGCGACGCGCTACCTCGGTGCCGAGCGCGGGCGCGGCTATGCCGAGGACATGGACTGGCAGGGCGAGCTGCTCAGGCTCTCGCCGGGACAGACGCGTGGCTGGGATTACCGCGACGAGGTCGGCTGAGCAAGCCGCGCGCGGCGCAGGGTTTCAGCGTTCGCTCGTGCCCGCGGCCTCACGCCGCCGCGCGAGGACACAGCCCGCGAGCAGCGCGGTGAAGAGCATCGTGAAGACGCTGGTGAGCGCCATGCTGGTGAACAGATCCTGCATGTGCCAGGTGCCGCCCGCGGGATCGGTCAGCATGGCGTTCGGCACCAGCACCGCGAGCAGCGGGAACTGCAGCCCGATCAGCGCCCAGTAGACCACCACCTGCAGCCAGTAGGGTGAGCGCGCCGGGATCGTCTCGGGGGGGTCGCGACGCACCTGGTAGAGCGCGAAGAGCTGGAAGATGACCCACATGGTGAGCATCCAGCCGAAGAAGTTGAGCCACGGTACGCCGAACCAGGCACCGCCGTCGGCCCACACCCAGTCGCGGTTGACGGTGCCGCCGATGGCGTCGACGCAGAGATCCCACGATGTCGTGACGAAGGCCGCGATCACCGGCCGTGCCAGCGCGACGTCGGCGCGCGGTGCCCCGAACACGTCACCGAGCAGAATGCCGGCGAGCTGCCAGGCGAGATAACCGGCGACCGCGAAAATCGGTCCGACGATGATCGGCACGTGCCAGATCCTGGGCCCCATCGCAGCGGTGTGATGATAGGCGCCGAACGGGAAGCCGGTGACGATGCTGAGATTCTCGAACAGGTTGGTCACCACCACCGCGATGACGAAGTAGACCGCGATGCCGGCGCCGCCGTAACGGCGCGCGCCGTGCACGAGCGTGAAGGCACTGAGGAGCACCACGTTGACGTAGCGCGCGGCGTTGGCGGACAACACGGCCGGCGCGAAGAAGCTCGTCAGGGTAACCACCAGCCACGCGGCAATCAGCCCCCATGCCATGGTCTCCGTTCGCGCCAATGCCTGCATCGTCCCCCTCCCCCCGAATCAGTTTCCTGCGCCGGCCACGCCGCGTCGAGTATAGCGTCCGCCGTGCAGCCGGCCGCGACCGCGCATCGCGCTGCCGTGCGCCGCGGGCGATCAAGGGCGTTCCCCGACTGCCGCTACAGGAGGCGTCTCCCGGCAGCGTCCACGGCACCCGATTCATCACGCCTCCTATGCACGAACTGAAGAAGATCAACATCGACCAGCTCCGCCTCGGCATGTTCATCGCAGGCTTCTGCGGCTCGTGGATGGAGCATCCGTTCTGGAACACGCGCTTTCGGCTCGCGAGCAGCGCCGACCTCGAAGCGATTCGCAATTCGCCGATCGCCGAGATCTGGATCGACCCCGCGCGCGGGCTCGATGTCGACGACAGCGCCGCCGAGACGCGCGCCGCGCGCAGCGCGCGCATCGAGGCCGAGCTGAGCGCCATCGTCGCGCAACACCCGGCCCTGCCGGCGACCCGTACCCTCGCCGCCGAGCTGCCGCTCGCGGCCGCGCTGTGCCGCGAGGGAGCACGGGTGGTCGATGCGCTGTTCGCCGCAGCACGCGGCGGCGAGGTACTCGATACCGGCGCCCTGCCAGCGCTGGTCGACGCCATCACGGCCTCGGTCGCGCGTCATCCGCTCGCCCTCGCGAGCCTCGCGCGCATCAAGGGCACCCACGACTATGACAGCCGCCACGCGATCGCGGTGAGCGCCTGGATGGGCGCGCTCGCCTGCGCCCTCGGCGCGAGCGCGGAGGAGGTGCACGAAGCGGCGCTGGCCGGCCTCGTGCACGACATCGGCAAGGCGCGCGTACCGCGTACCGTCATCGACAAGGCCGGCAAGCTGAGCGAAGCCGAGTTCGCGCTCGTGCGCACGCACCCGGAAGCCGGGCACGCACTGCTTGCCGCGGCCGGAGGCATCGGCACGGCCGCGCTCGACGTCTGCCTGCATCACCACGAGAAGCTCGATGGCAGCGGTTACCCGCACGGTCTGCGCGGGGAGGCGATCGGCCGTTATGCGCGGATGGGCGCGGTGTGTGACGTCTACGACGCAGTGACCTCGGAGCGCGTCTACATGCGCGGCTGGGACCCGGCGACGGCGCTACGCCGCATGGCCGACTGGGCGGACGGCCACTTCGATACGACGGTCTTCGGCGCCTTCGTCGGCATCACCGGCCTCTATCCACCGGGCGCACTGGTGCGGCTTGATTCGGGCCTGCTCGCGGTGGTGTGCGACACGGCGAGCGGCGCTGCGACGCAGCCAACCGTGCGCACGGTCTACTGCACGCGCCGTGATGCGCCGGTGTCGCCGGCAACGCTCGACCTCGCCACGGGCAGCGCGTGCATCGTCGCGCGCGAGGATCCGGCAGCCTGGAACCTCGAGCGACTCGATGCCGTGTGGGCCGGCGAGGACACCCTCGCGGTTCTGCACGGCCACTGAGTTCCGAGCGCCACTCGCGCCGGCGTGTCGCCGGCGGGGTGGCCTGTTACCGGTCGGCAGCGCCGCCTACGCGGTGTGTCGCCGGCAGGGATGCATGCCTCGCCCGGCGTAGCTGATCGCTACACCTTGCAGCGATCGCACTGCCCGCACTTCGGCGGGTCTTCCTCGCCGAAGAAGCGCCGGATGAAGGCGCTGCGACAGTCCTTGGTCTGCGCGTACTCGACGATGCCGTTGATGCGGCGTGCATCCTCGCGCTGGGCGATGGCGAAACGCTGCGCCAGCTCGTCGACTGCCGCGTGCAGGGTGTCGGCATCGACGCGCGCCTTGTAGACGCCGGTACTCTCGCGCTCGATCAGGCCGGCCTGCTCGACCTCCGCGCACAGCGCGCGGCAGGCGGTCGGCGCGACCTCGGCGGACAACGCCAGATCCTTCACCGCCACGCTGCGACCGACGCTCGCCCATACCGCGAGCGCGTTACCGAGGCGCGCGAGCTGTTGCGGACTGACCTGGCTCTTGGCGGCGAGGCGCTTCTGGATTTCGATGTCGGCCTCGTCGAACAACAGGATGCAGTAGGACGGCAGTCCGTCGCGTCCGGCGCGTCCGACCTCCTGCACGTACTGCTCGACCGAGCCCGGCACCTGGTAGTGCATGATGTAGCGGATGTTGGGCTTGTCGATGCCCATGCCGAAAGCGCTGGTCGCTACCATGATCATGCGCTGGCGCGGCTTGAGGAACTTGTTCTGCGAAGCGACGCGCTCGGTCTTGGTCATCTTGCCGTGATAACGCACCGCCGGCATGCGCGCACGTCGCAGCGCAGTGTAGATCTCGTCGACCGCCTTGGTCGTCGCGCAGTAGACGATACCCGGCCGGCGCAGGCGGCGCAGGTAACGCGCTGCCGCAGTGAGCTTGATCGAGCCCGGCACGTTGCGCACGGTGAGGCGCAGGTTGTCGCGATGCGCCGGCGCCGTGACCACGGCGGGGTTGTTCATCTGCAGGCGGAAGGCGATGTCGTCGCGCACCTTGGGCGTCGCCGTCGCGGTCAGCGCGAGCACGGTGGGATTGCCGAGTGCCGCGCGCTCGACGCCGACGCGGAGATAGGCGGGACGGAACTCGTGGCCCCATTCCGAGATGCAGTGCGCCTCGTCGACGCACATCAGGGCCGGCGGCATGTCCGCCAGCGCGGCGCGCATGTCTTCGGATTCGAGCGTCTCGGGCGTCGTCATGATGACGAGGCGGCCGCCTTCGCGGATGCGCGCGAGCGCGGCCGCGCGATCGCGTTTGCCGATGGTGCTGTCGACGCGGACCGCAGGCACGCGATAGAAATCGAGCGCGCGCTGCTGGTCCTGCATCAGCGCGATGAGCGGGAACAATGTCACCACCGGGCGTTCGTGCAGCAGGGCAAGCACCTGGTAGATGAGCGACTTGCCGTAGCCGGTCGGCAGCACCGCGAGGGTATCGCGTCCCTGGCACAAGGCTTCCATCGCGGCCAGCTGCTCGGGACGTGGACGCTCGATACCGAACACGCCGCGCGCGACACGCTGGCAGGCCTCGAGCGTGAGCTCGCCCGGCGTGATGTCGGCGAGTTCGAGACGTGGCCCGCGGGGTACGGCGCGGCCGCCCTCGCGGCCTTCGCGCCCTGCCCGGCCCTTGCGCCGGTTGCCACGCGCACCGTCGTTGCGCTTCTTGCGCGCCGGTGCACCGCGCTGGGCGTCGCGTGGCTTGCCCCCGGCGCGCGCACCGCCGTCGCCACTCGCATTGCCATCGGCCACGCCGGTGGCGGCGTCGGGGCGTGGACGACGCCGCCGGCGGCGCTTCGCGCTGCGGCTCCCGCCGGGGCGTTCCTGCTCGTTGCGCGGAGCATTCGTGTTGCTGCCGGCGTTGCCGCCGGCGTTGTCGCTGGTGT
>JAVJVZ010000058.1:0-18007 GCA_040220855.1 Gammaproteobacteria bacterium
GGCTGATCGCGGTGACCAGCACCAGCGTGCCATCGGCACGGCTTTCCAGCTCGCGCAGCGCGTCGAGCGAGAGCTTCGCCTTGTAGTGCCCATAGGGCACCAGGTGCTCGGGCGCGATGCCCAGGCGGCGCTCTACCAGCGACACGATCGGTTCCATCCGCGCGGCCTGCGCGATCTCGATGTCGGACATGCGGTATCCTCTGCTTGCAACCTGGAATCGGGCGCGGTGTGCGATACGCTGTGCGCGCCGCCGGCGCGCCTGACGGCGGTCGCTGCCGCGAGGCCTCGGCCTCTCGATGGCGGCAGATTCTAGCAGGCTGTCATCTCAGCACTGAGGAGAACGCCCGTGACGCGTCCGCCGGCTACAGCCGCGTTCGCGACCAGCCCCTGCGCTGCCCGACCTGCATGATGACCTGCCCGTGTCGAATCACCTGAGCCGTCTGCGCGAACGCATCGAGCACTGGCGTCTCGGCCTCGCCGCCGGCCGATCCGACGGTGTCCTGGCCGTGCTCGGTCTCGCCAGCGGCATCGCTGCGGGCGGCATCATCGTGGCGTTCCGCGCGACCGTCAGCGGCGTGCAGCGTCTCTACATGCACGGATTGCCGGGTGAAGCCTTCGAGTGGGTCGAGACCTGGTTGCGCGTACTGCTGCCGACCGCCGGCGGCCTGCTGCTGGGAATCGCCTATGCGCTGCTCGCCCCACGCACGCGCACCGTGGGAGTGATCCACGTGCTCGAGCGCCTGCATTACCACCAGGGCCACATGCCCTGGCGCAACCTGGCGACGCAGTTCTTCGGCGGCGCGCTCGCGCTCGCCTCCGGGCAGTCGGTCGGTCGCGAGGCGCCCAGCGTCCACCTCGGCGCCGCGGTGGCGAGCCTGTTGGGGCGCTGGCTGCTGTTGCCCAACAATGCCGTGCGCACGCTGGTCGCCTGCGGCGCGGCAGCGGCCATCGCCGCCTCCTTCAACACGCCGCTCGCCGGCGTCGTCTTTGCGATGGAGGTGGTGATGGCCGAGTACACCATCGCGGGCTTCGTACCGGTGATCCTGGCAGCCGTCGCGGCGACCGCGATCACGCGCGCGGTCTACGGTGACGACACCGCTTTCATGGTGCCACTGCTCGGCCTCGCCTCGCTGTGGGAGCTCATGTGGATTGTCGTCATGGGTCTGCTCATCGGCGTCGTCGCGGCCGCTTTCGTTGCCGCCATCCGCGCCCTGGGCAGGGTCGGCGAGCGCGTGCCGGTGACGTTGCGCTTCACGCTGGTCGGCCTTGCCGTCGGCGTCATCGGCAGCGTCGTACCGGAGGTGCTCGGACTCGGCTACGACACGGTCGGCCAGACGCTCGCGGGACAGCTCGGCCTGGTCGCGATGGCGAGCGTCTTCCTCGCCAAGTTCGGCGCGAGCGCGCTGTGCATCGCGGCACGCATGCCGGGCGGGCTGATCGGACCGAGCGTGGTGCTCGGCAGTCTCGCCGGCGGCTGTTTCGCCGCGGTCGTCGAACCCTTGCCAGGGATCTCGTCGGCTGCCGCGATGTATGCCATGCTCGGGATGGCGGCGCTGATGGGGGCCGTCCTGCAGGCGCCGCTCGCCGCGTTGCTCGCACTGCTCGAGATGACCGGCAACCCGCACATCATCCTGCCCGCCATGCTGGCAGTGGTCAGCGCGGCGCTGACCGCACGCATCGCCTTCGGCCAGGAATCGGTGTTCACGCTGATGCTGCGCGACGCCGGCCTCGACTACCGCCACGACGCGCTGTCGCAGGGATTGCGGCGGGTCGGCGTCGCCGCGGTGATGAATCGCAGTTTCGAGCGCGCAGCGCGCGCACTACCGCGCGCCGATGCCATCGCGCTGCTGCAACGTGGCCCGCACTGGGTCATCGTCGAGCACGACGAGGAGCGCCTTTACCTGCTGCGTGCGGCGGATCTCGCGCGCTACTGTGAAGCCTCGCAGGAAGACGCCGCCGAGCAGAAGGAGGACATCATCGACCTCGTCGCCATTCCGGCCGAGCGTCTCGAGCTGCGCCCCGTGCACCTGCAGGCGACGTTGCACGAGGCCCGCGAGGTGATGGACCGGGAAGGTGTCGATGCGCTCTACGTGCGTCGGCAGCAGGCCCCGATGACCTTCCGTACCTTCGGAATCGTGCACCGCGCGGACGTCGAAACCGGCTACGCGCTGCGGCTTTGAAGCGCCGCCGCGAAGGGGCGCCGCCATTGAGAATCAGGGGGCGTTCTGGTAGCTTCACGCTCGCTTGAACGATGCGTCTCACGCCGCGTCGCCCGGCCTTACTTCCACACGAATTCAGATACTTAGAGCGGATGACGCGTTATATCTTCGTAACCGGCGGCGTCGTTTCCTCGTTGGGCAAGGGCATCGCGGCCGCGTCGCTCGGGGCGATACTCGAAGCGCGTGGTCTCGAGATCGCGATGGTCAAGCTCGACCCCTACATCAACGTCGATCCGGGCACCATGAGCCCGTTCCAGCACGGCGAGGTCTTCGTCACCGAGGATGGCGCCGAGACCGACCTCGACCTCGGCCATTACGAGCGCTTCGTACGCTGCCGCACCTCGCGCAACAGCAACTACACCACCGGGCGCATCTACGCCAACGTCATCCGCAAGGAACGCCACGGCGAGTACCTCGGCGCCACCGTCCAGGTCATTCCCCATATCACCGACGAGATCATCCGCTGCATCAAGCATGGTGCCGGCGACGCCGAGATTGCCATGATCGAGATCGGCGGCACGGTGGGCGACATCGAATCGCTGCCATTCCTGGAAGCGATTCGCCAGATGCGCGTCGAACTCGGCGCGCAGAACACGCTGTTCATTCATCTCACCCTGGTGCCCTTCATCGGCTCGGCCGGCGAGATGAAGACCAAGCCGACCCAGCACTCGGTCAAGGAACTGCGTTCGATCGGCATCCAGCCGGACATCCTCCTGTGCCGCGCCGACCGCGCGATACCGCCCTCCGAGCGGCGCAAGATCGCGCTGTTCACAAACGTCGAGGAGCGGGCCGTGATCACCGCACGGGACGCGGCCACGATCTACAAGATTCCGATGATGCTGCACGAGGAAGGGCTCGACGACATCGTCGTCGAGAAGCTGGGCCTCAACGTGCCGGCGGCGAAGCTCGACCAGTGGTACGCGGTAGTCGATGCCCTGGAGCACCCCGACCACGCCGTGGACATCGCCATGGTCGGCAAGTACGTCGACCTCACCGAGTCCTACAAGTCGCTCTCCGAAGCGCTGATCCACGCCGGTATCCATACCCGCACGCGGGTGAACATCCACTACGTCGATTCCGAGCGCCTCGAGACCGACGGTGTCGACATCCTGTCGAAGATGCACGCGATTCTCGTCCCAGGCGGCTTCGGCGAGCGCGGCATCGAGGGCAAGGTGCTCGCCGTGCAGTATGCGCGAGAGAATGGCGTACCCTACCTCGGTATCTGCCTCGGCATGCAGGCTGCCGTGATCGAGTTCGCACGCAACCGCGCCAATCTGCAGGGCGCGCACAGCACCGAGTTCGATCCGGCGACGCCGTACCCGGTGATCGCGCTGATCACGGAGTGGAAGACTGCTGACGGCTCGATCGAGATCCGCAGCGCTGACGGCGAGCTCGGTGGCACCATGCGCCTCGGCGGCCAGCCGTGCAAACTCGCCCCGGACAGCTTCGTCGCGCGCGCCTACGGCACCGATCTCATCACCGAGCGTCACCGCCACCGCTACGAGTTCAACAATACCTTCATGATGGAACTCGAGGCGGCCGGGCTGCGCATCGCCGGGCGGTCGATCGACGGCAACCTCGTCGAGATCATCGAGATCCCCACGCACCCGTGGTTCGTCGGTTGCCAGTTCCATCCCGAGTTCACCTCCACGCCGCGTGACGGTCACCCGCTGTTCACCGCGTTCCTGCGCGCGGCCCTGGCGCACCAGGCAAAAACCTCGACCGGGGTTCCTGATGCGGTTGTGTGATTACGAGGTCGGCGAGCACCAGCCGCTGTTTCTGATCGCCGGTCCTTGCGTCATCGAGAGCGAGGCGCTGGTGCTGGAGACCGCCGCCGAGCTTGCACGCATGACCAGCGCGCTCGGCATACCGTTCGTGTTCAAGTCGTCTTTCGACAAGGCCAATCGCAGCTCGCATGCGAGCTACCGCGGGCCGGGGCTCGAAGCCGGGCTGCGCATCCTCGAGCGTGTGCGCAGCGAGCTCGGCGTGCCGGTGCTGACCGACGTCCACGAGGACACGCCTCTGGACGAGGTTGCCGCGGTGGTCGACGTCCTGCAGACGCCGGCGTTCCTCTGTCGCCAGACCAACTTCATCCAGAACGTTGCCCGCCAGGGCAAGCCGGTCAACATCAAGAAGGCGCAGTTCCTGGCGCCGTGGGACATGGTCAACGTGGTGGAGAAGGCGCGCGCCACCGGTAACGAGCAGATCATGGTGTGCGAACGGGGCACGAGCTTCGGCTATAACTACCTCGTATCCGACATGCGCGCGCTCGTCGTGATGCGCGAGACCGCCTGCCCGGTGGTGTTCGATGCCACTCACTCGGTACAGTTGCCCGGCGGCCAGGGTACTGCCTCGGGCGGGCAGCGCGAGTTCGTCGCACCGCTGGCACGCGCGGCGGTTGCGGTTGGCGTTGCGGGATTGTTCATGGAGACGCATCCCGATCCCGCCAACGCGCTTAGCGACGGCCCCAACTCCTGGCCGCTGGCCGACATGCCGGCACTGCTCGAGACGCTCGTCGCGCTCGACGCCGTGGCCAAGGGGACCGTGCGCGAACCGGCCGTCTCCGCCGGCACCAGCCAGCACGGCGCGCGCGCATGACATGATGCACGGCGCCTGGCGACCAGCGTGCGCCGGCTTCTCCGATTCCTGACCCAGAGACACCAAGCCATGACAGCAATCAGCTCCATCCGGGCGCTCGAGATCATCGACTCGCGCGGTAACCCCACGGTGCGCGCCGAGGTGCGCACGAGCAGCGGTGCAGCAGGCGCCGCGGCGGTGCCGTCCGGTGCCTCGACCGGTGAGCGCGAGGCGCTCGAGCTGCGTGACGGCGACAAGTCGCGTTACCTCGGCAAGGGTGTGACGAAGGCGGTCGCCAATGTCGACGGCCCCATCGCGGAGGCCCTGCACGGATTCGACGTCACTGACCAGGCCGGCCTCGACCGCACCATGCTGGAACTCGATGGCACGCCGAACAAGGGCAAGCTCGGTGCCAATGCGATGCTGGCCGTCTCCATGGCTGCGGCGCATGCCGCCGCCGCGGTCAAGGGCAAGCCGCTGTTCGAGTCATTGATGACACGCGACGAGTACCTGCTGCCGGTACCGATGATGAACGTCATCAACGGCGGCGCGCACGCCAACAACAACGTCGACCTGCAGGAATTCATGATCCTGCCGGTGGGTGCGCCGAGCTTTCGCGAGGCGTTGCGCTACGGTGCCGAAGTTTTCCACGCGCTGAAGGCCATCCTCAACGCCGACGGTGCCAGCACCGCGGTCGGCGACGAGGGCGGCTTCGCCCCCGACCTGCCGTCCAACGAAGCCGCGCTAGAACTCATCGCGCGTGCTGTCGACAAGGCCGGCTACCATCTCGGCGACGACATCCTGCTCGGGCTCGACGTCGCCAGCTCCGAGTTCTACGAAGACGGCGCCTACGTGCTCGCCTCGGAGAACCGCCGTCTCGACGCGACCGGCATGGCCGACATGCTCGCGGAGTGGACCACGCGTTACCCGATCATCACCATCGAGGACGGCATGGACCAGAACGACTGGGCCGGCTGGCGCGGCCTGACAGCCAAGATCGGGAGCAAGGTCCAGCTCGTCGGCGACGATCTGTTCGTCACCGATGCCGCGACGCTCCAGCGCGGCATCGATCAGCAGGTTGCCAATTCGATCCTCATCAAGGTCAATCAGATCGGTACGCTGTCGGAGACCTTCGCCGCCATCGAGCTCGCCCGCTCGGCGAATTATACGGCGGTCGTCTCGCACCGTTCCGGCGAGACCGAGGACGCCACCATCGCCGATATCGCCTGTGCCTATTCGACCGGGCAGATCAAGACCGGCTCGATGTCCCGTTCCGATCGCATCGCCAAGTACAATCGCCTGCTCGTCATCGAGCAGCTTCTCGGCGAGCGCGCGGTGTACCCGGGGCGGCGCGCGTTCTACAACCTCGCCGGCTGAGCGCGGGACAGGGCGCGCGGCCGGTGTGAGCGTGACGCGCAGCCGCGCTGCCCGGAGAGCGGGCTGAGTGCGCGTCGCCATCGCACTGCTCGTGCTCGTCACGCTCTACCTGCAGTATCAGCTGTGGTTCGAACGTGGCGGCATTCCCGACGTGCACAAGCTCGAGCAGGCGCTGGCCGAGCAGCGCAGCGAGATCGCCGCACTGCGCGAGCGTAACCAGGCGCTCGCCGCCGAGGTGATCGATCTCAAGCAGGGACTGGAAGCGATCGAGGAGCGCGCGCGCAGCGAGATGGGCATGATCAAGGAAGGCGAAGTGTTCTTTCGCATGACGCGTCCCGATGATGTCCCAGGGAATCGAGACGAGGAGAGCGAACCTTGAACGAGCGCGCACCTGCCCGCGTTTTCGCAGTGGTACCCGCGGCCGGCATCGGCCGGCGCATGGGCAGCGAGATGCCCAAGCAGTACCTCGCACTCGCCGGGCGCACGGTGCTCGAGCAGACGCTCCTGCGTATCGCGGGACATGTCGCGGTGGCGCAGGTCGCGATCGCGATCTCGCCGGACGACGACCGTTTCGCGGCGCTCGCGCCGCGGCTGCCGGCCGCCTGCCGCGTTGTCACCGGCGGCGCCGAGCGCTGCCACTCCGTGCTGGCCGGGCTCGATGCCTTTGCCGCGGTGGCCGGGGATACGGACTGGGCGCTGGTACACGATGCGGCGCGGCCCTGCGTGCGTGGCGCCGACATCGACCGCATGCTCGAGGATCTGGCTGGTCATGCCGTCGGCGGCATACTCGCCGTACCGGTGCGCGACACCCTCAAGCGCTGCGATGGCGACGGCAACATCGCTGCCACCGTCGACCGCAGCAACCTGTGGCACGCGTTGACCCCGCAGATGTTCCGCTTCGGCACGCTCCGTCGCGCGCTCCGCGATGCCCTCGATGCCGGCCTCGTCGTGACCGACGAAGCGCAGGCCATCGAGCATGGCGGCCTCGTGCCGCGCGTGGTCGCCGGCCACGCCGACAACATCAAGATCACCCACCCCGCGGATCTCGCGCTCGCGGAGCAGATTCTTGCCGCCCAGGCGCACGATTGAAGCAGACGAGGAAGCACGGCATGCGTATCGGCCAGGGCTACGACGCCCATCGGTTCAAAGAGGGCGACCACGTCGTCATCGGTGGCGAGACCATTCCCTTCGAGCATGGTCTCGCCGCCCACTCGGACGGCGACGTACTCCTCCACGCGATCTGCGACGCCCTGCTCGGCGCCGCGGCGCTCGGTGACATCGGACGACATTTCCCAGACTCGGACCCGGCCTATGCCGGCGTCAGCAGTCGCAAGCTGCTCGCGCACTGCGCGGCGCTGCTCGGCGAGAATGGCTGGCGCATCGTGAACATCGACGCCACGGTCATCGCCGAGCGCCCGAAGATCGCGCGGCACGTCGAGGCCATGCGTGCGAACATCGCGGTCGACACCGGGCTCGATGTCGACGCCGTCAACGTGAAGGGCACGACCACCGAAAAGATGGGCTTCACCGGCCGCGGTGAGGGCATTGCGGCGAGCGCGGTATGTCTGCTCGAGTGCGACCCCGGCTGACGCGGTCGCGCTGGGCGAATCGCCGCGGGCGGTGCTCGCGGCGTCGCGAACGAGCACGGTCTCAGTCGTCGCGCGCGCGCAGCAGCACGTAGAGTGCGCCACTGCCGCCGTCGGCGTCGCGCGCCGCGGTGTAAGCCAGCACGCGTACGTCCTGCCGCAGCCACTCGCGCACGCGGGGCTTCAGTACCGGCCGAAAGCCGGGCGAGCTGAGGCCCTTGCCGTGGATGACACGCACGCAGGCGAGGCGCGGACCGCGCGCGCGCGCGAGGAAGGCGGCGAGCGCGCTGCGCGCCTCGGCCAGCGTGCGGCCGTGCAGGTCGATCTCGTCGACGAGCGGGAACTGGCCGCGCTTCAACTTGCGTACGACATTGCGCTGAACGCCGTTGCGCTGGTAATCGTCCGGGGTGTGTGCGTCGTCCGGCGCATGGTCGGCTGGTTCGCGATCGGACCAGCTGTCCGCAGCCGGCGCGTGCAGGTCTGCCGGCGCGCGCCGACGCGGCGGCGTGCGGCGCGGCAGCGGCTCGATGCTCTCGTGCTCGAGCCGGCGCACGCGGCCGACGAGTTCGGCGAAGCTATGCGCGTCGTCCTTGCTCATCGCCGTGCTTGCCCCGGGGCGCCGGGGATGGTGCGTCGGGCGCGCGAGGTGGCAGCACGGATGTGCGTGGCAGCAGCGTGGCCGGCCGTTCGTCCACGGCCACCGTGCGGGAGCGCATCGCACGGGGCGTGCTCCCGCCGGATGTCGATCAGCTGCAGGCCACGTGCCATCGTCTTCCCCGTGCGCGCCACCGGGTATCGTGCCAGCGGATCGCGGCCGCGGCGCCGCGGCGTTCAGCCCCGCTTCACGATGCCGCCGCGTAGCGGCGCGCGTTGTTGAACAGCGCCATCCAGGGGCTCTCGGGATCGCGCCACTCGGGCGGGCACCACGACAGCTGGCGGCGCAGGAACACCCGTTCCGGGTGCGGCATCATGATGGTAACGCGGCCGTCGTCGCTGGTCAGCCCGGCGATGCCCGCGGGCGAGCCGTTGGGATTGGCCGGGTAGCGCGTGGCCGGCGCGCCGTGGTTGTCGACGTAGCGCAGACACGCGCCCTGCGAGTCGGGCGCGTCGTCCCAGGTTGCGCGGCCCTCGCCGTGCGCCACCGCGACCGGCATGCGCATGCCGGCCATCGGGCCGAGCAATACCGAGGCCGATGGCAGCACTTCGACCAGCGACAGGCGCGCCTCGAACTGCTCGGAGCGGTTGCGCTCGAAGCGCGGCCAGTGCGCCGCGCCCGGGACGAGGTCCTTGAGCGCGGCGAGCATCTGGCAGCCATTGCAGACGCCCAGGGTGAAGCTGTCGGCGCGCGCGAAGTACTGCGCGAAGACCCCGCGCGCGCGCGCGTTGTGCGCGATGGTGCCGGCCCAGCCGCGGCCGGCGCCGAGCACGTCGCCGTAGGAGAAGCCGCCGCACACCGCGAGGCCGGCCATGCCGGTGAGGTCTTCACGACCGCCGAGGATGTCGGTCATGTGCACGTCGACGGCAGTGAAGCCGGCGCGGTCGAAGGCGGCCGCCATCTCGAGGTGCCCGTTGACACCCTGCTCGCGCAGGATGGCGACGCGCGGACGTGCGGCGGCACGCGGCAGCGGACGATGCAGCGTCTTCGCGGTCGGCGGCACCACGATGGAAAGGCCCGGGTCATCGGCGTCGAGCAGGGTGGCGAATTCCTCGTCGGCGGTCTCCGGGTTGTCGCGCAGGCGTTGCATGGCATGGCTGGTTTCGCTGTACAGAGCGGCCAGCTCGGTGAGCGTCGCGTCGAACAAGGGTGTGCCGCCGTCGGTGACCGCGAGCGTGCGCGAGGCGTTGGGGCGGGCGACGACGTGCAGGTACGGCGCGAGCGTGGTCGCCTGCGCGAAGTAGTCCTGCACCGCGGCGAGATCCGCTTCTCGCACCTGCATGACCACGCCGAGTTCCTCGTTGAACAGCGCGGTGAGTGGCGTGCCGTCGAGCGTGGCGAGGTCGACGTCCAGCCCCACGCGGCCCGCCAGCATCATCTCCACCAGGGTCACCAGCAGGCCGCCGTCAGAGCGATCGTGCAAGGCCAGCAGGAGCCCGCTCTCGTTCAGCATCTGCACCGCCCGGAAGCAGTCGGCGAGCAGGGTCGGGTCGTCGAGGTCGGCCGGCGTGCCGCCCGCGGTATGCCAGCATTGGGCAAGAATCGAGCCGCCGAGGCGTTGACGGGCGGCGCCGAGGTCGACCAGCAGCAGGACGCTGTCGGCGACGGCGGCGAGCTCGGGGGTGAGGCTCAGGGTGACGTCGGTGACCGGCGCGAATGCCGACACCACCAGCGACACCGGTGCCACGGTGCGCCACTCGGCGTCGTCCACGCGCCAGGCGGTGTGCATCGACATCGAGTCCTTGCCCACCGGCACATTGATGCCGAGCGCCGGGCAGAGCGCCATGCCGACCGTGCGGACCATGTCGTAGAGTCGCGCGTCCTCGCCGGGATGGCCGGCCGGGCTCATCCAGTTGGCCGACAGCACGACGTCGCCGAGCGCACGAATGCGGGCACCCATGAGATTGGTCAACGCCTCGCCAATGGCGAGCCGGGCCGAGGCCGGACCATCGACCAGCGCCACCGGGGTGCGCTCGCCGATCGCCATCGCTTCGCCGGTGGCACCGTCGAAGTCGGCCGCCGTGACCGCGCAATCGGCGACCGGAACCTGCCATGGGCCGACCATCTGGTCGCGCACCGACAGGCCGCCCACGGTGCGGTCGCCGATGGTGACGAGGAAGCGCTTGTCGCCAACGCCAGGAAAGCGCAGCACGCGGCGCACCGCCTCGTCGAGATCGATGGCGGACAGATCGAAGCTGGGCAGCGCAGTCGATGCGTGGCTGGCCTCGCGCGACATGCGCGGCGGCTTGCCGAACACGACGTCCATCGGAATGTCGATCGCAGGACGCCCGAGCAGGCCGTCGTCGACGCGCAGGTGTTCGGCCTCGGTGGCTTCACCGACGATCGCGAACGGGCAGCGCTCGCGGGCGCAGATTGCTTCGAAACGTGCAACGTTGCCGGGCGCGATGGCGAGAACGTAGCGTTCCTGTGCTTCGTTGCACCAGATCTCGAGCGGCGACAGGCCGGGTTCTGCGTTCGGTACCTTACGCAGCTCGATCACGCCGCCGCGTTCGCTGTCGTGCAGCAGCTCGGGAATCGCGTTCGACAGTCCGCCGGCACCGACGTCGTGGATCATGATGATGGGGTTGTCCGCGCCCGCTGCCCAGCAGGCATCGATGACCTGCTGGCAGCGCCGCTGCATCTCGGCGTTGTCGCGCTGCACGGAAGCGAAGTCGAGTTCGGCATCCATGGCGCCGGAGGCGACCGAAGAGGCGGCACCACCGCCGAGACCGATCAGCATGGCCGGGCCGCCGAGCACCACGATGCGGTCGCCCGGCGCGATGCGGCGCTTCTCGACGTCGCTGTCGCTGATGTTGCCGAGACCGCCGGCCAGCATCACCGGCTTGTCGTAACCGCGCACCAGGCGGTCCGCTTCGACCCGTTCGAAACTGCGGAAGTAGCCGGCGAGTGCCGGGCGACCGAACTCGTTGTTGAACGCGGCCGCCCCGATCGGTCCGTCGAGCATGATGTCGAGCGCGCTCGCCAGGCGCGGGTTGAGCGGGCGCGCGCGCTCCCACGGCGCATCGATACCGGGCACGCGGAGGTGGGAGACGTGGAAACCGGTCAGTCCCGCCTTGGGGCGCGCGCCGCGCCCCGTCGCGCCCTCGTCGCGAATCTCGCCGCCGGCGCCGGTGGCGGCGCCGGCATAGGGCGAGATGCCGGTCGGGTGGTTGTGCGTTTCCACCTTCATCAGCACGTGCGCGGCTTCCTCGCGCACTGCGTAGGTGCCGTCGGTCGGATCGAGCAGGAAGCGGCGTGCCGGGTAACCGGTGGTGACCGCGGCGTTGTCGCGGTAGGCGGAGAGCACCTGGTTCGGGTGCTGCTCGAAGGTGTTGCGGATCATCTGGAACAGGCTCTTGTCCTGTGCCGTGCCGTCCAGCGTCCACGTGGCGTTGAAGATCTTGTGCCGGCAGTGCTCCGAGTTGGCCTGCGCGAACATCATCAGTTCGACGTCGCTGGGGTCGCGTCCGAGCTCGCGGTAGCGTGCAGCGAGGTAGTCGATCTCGTCCGGCGCCAGCGCGAGCCCGAGGCGCGCGTCCGCGGCGCCGAGAGCGGCGCGCGGGTCGGCGCCGAGGGTAATCAGGCCGAGCGGTGCCGGTGCAGCCGGCTCGTGCAGGCGGGCGAGTGCGTCGAGTGTCTCGAGCACGCTCTCGGTCATGCGGTCATGCAGGTGTGCAGCGAGCGTCGCCAGCCGCGCGTGGTCGACAGCGTCGACGTCGTCGAACGTCCAGGTGGTGACACGTTCGATGCGCGCGAGGCGTGAAATTCCACAGTTGCGCGCGATGTCGCCGGCCTTGCTGCCCCATGGTGACAGCGTGCCAAGGCGCGGCGTGACGACGAGATCGACCGGTGGCGGTGCGTGCAGGTCGATCACTCCGCTCGCGCCGGTGAGCGCGACGAGGCGCTCGATGTCGGCTGTGCTCGCCGGCGTGGTGCCATCGAACCAGGCCGCGTAGACGTGGGTCGCGCGAGCGGTACGGGGACGATCGGGGACGGCAGCGAGACGTTTGGCAATCCGGAATTCGGAAAGGGCCCGGGTGCCCTGGAGCAACAGCATCAGCGCGAGATCCTGCGATAGGAGGGGGCGGCGGCGGCCGCGCGGGTGCTTATTGTCTTGAATGTCCCGGGACGACGCAAAGCGCGCCCCGCGCGCGCTCAGTCGACGACGTCGACCTTGACCCAGGCGTCGTAATGGCTGCTGCCGGCATCGCGGGTGCGATACACGATGCCACGGCGGCCGTCATCGTGGATTTCGCCGGCGCCGCCGAGCGGCAGCCATTCGCCGAGCCGGCCGTGCACCATGGTCGCCGCGCCGCGCCGCGCGATGGCGGCACCGTTGTGCGCCTGGCTGTCGGCGTACGGCGAGATCTCCAGCGTCACGCTGCCGTCGCCGGCGAGGCGCGGGGTGACGTAGAAGCCGCTGCCGACGTGCGTGTAGGTGATGTTGTCGATGGCGGACGCGCCCCAGGGCGTCGCCACCAGCTGCCGGTTGGCGAGCGGCACATCGCGGCCGGCTCCGATCCAGGCCGGGCGACCCTCGAGCGCGCTGACGAAGTGTGCCTGCGCGGTGTCGTCGGCACCCTCGGTGGCATAGCTGCGATAACGCACGCCGCCATCGGCGCCGCCGATCGCGACGCTCGCGCCCGGACCACCGCGCGGTGCCCCGACGTTCGCCTCGACGTCGCCGGCGTGCACGCGTGCGGCGAGTTCGTCCTCGCGCCAGCGGAAGGCCGCACCACTGTCCTGGCGTACGCTGATGCGCAGGCGGCGCGGCGCGCGGTCGATCTCCGCCAGGACGCTGCGCAGGTCGGCGAGATTCTGTGGCGTGGTGCGGATGACGAGCTTGTCGTGCATCCCGGTAACCGTGCCGCCCGGGCTGACCAGGTCGTGCAGGATCGGCATCACGTCGTCGAGCAGGGCATGGCGCAGGTCAATGATCTCGGTCACGCGGCCGTCGGCGCCGACAGGCGTAGCGAGTGCGAACAGGGTCAGCGCGAGGGTCATGCCGGCCAGGCGCAGGCCATCGGCACGGCGCGGCGGCCGGGAGCAGGGAGGTCGCGCGCGCGTCGGCCAGGCCATGCCGTCACCCCGGGGTCAGATGTGCAGGCGCCGGAAGTTCGGGTCCGGCGTGCCGCGTTCCCACATTTCGTCGAAGCGCTCGGCGAGCGCCGCCACGCCGCGGCGGTCGCTGAAATTCGCCTTGCCCTCGAACCGATCGGAGAACTGGCGGTGAATGTACCCCTGGTTATCGGCCAGCAGCAGCGCTTCGTTGAATTCCTTGTGCTGCGGCGCCGGTCCACGCAGCTCGATGAAGCTCGACAAGCGTCCGGCGAGATCGATCAATCGATGCCCGCGCGACAGCAGCGGGCGGGAGTCAATGACGAACAGGCGCACGCGTGCCCGGCGGCTGCCGAGCACGAGCTGTTTGACCGCCTCGACGAACGCGTCGTCGTCGTATACCGCCGGGTCGAGATGGCGGCTCGCGATATCGAGGCGGCGGCGGCATTGCGCAACCATTGCCTGGCTGAGCGCGGCGAGCGTGGCGCGCTCGGCGAACTCGACCAGCTCGTCGGAGACCCCGAGCAGGCGTGCGTGCGGTTCAGACATCGCGCGCAAGTGTCGCGGCGAGGCCGATGTAGCGCGCGGGCGTCAGCTCCTTCAGCGCCGCGCGCGCGGCATCCGGCAGCGCCAGCGTGTCGATGAACGCGTGCAGGCCCGCGCGATCGATGCGCCGGCCGCGCGTGAGCGCCTTGAGCTGCTCGTAGGAGTCGGCGATGCCGTGCGCGCGCATCACCGTCTGCACGGGTTCGGCCAGGACTTCCCACGCCTGCTCGAGGTCGGCCGCGAGCGCCGCTTCGTCGAGTTCGAGCTTGGCCAGGCCCTTTTCGAGCGAACGGCACGCGATCAGGGTATAGCCGAGCGCACTGCCGAGATTGCGCAGCACGGTGGAGTCGGTCAGGTCGCGCTGCAGTCGGGATACCGGCAGCTTGAGCGCGAAGTGCTCGAGCAGGCTGTTGGCGAGACCGAGGTTGCCCTCGGCGTTCTCGAAGTCGATCGGGTTGACCTTGTGCGGCATGGTCGAGGAGCCGACCTCGTGCTCGAGCTTGCGCTGGCGGAAGTAGCCGAGCGAGATGTAGCTCCAGGCGTCGCGGCAGAGGTCGACCAGCACCGTGTTCACGCGCACCAGGGCATGGGCGTACTCGGCGATGCAGTCGTGCGGCTCGATCTGCGTGGTGTAGGGATTGTGCTCGATCCCCAGCTCGGCGATGAAGCGCGCTGCTAGGGCCGGCCAGTCGACCGCGGGAAAGGCGACTACGTGGGCATTGAAGTTGCCCACCGCGCCATTGATCTTGCCGCGCAGGGCCACCGCCTCGAAACCGTCGAGCTGAGCTTCCAGTCGGGCGACGACGTTGGCGAGCTCCTTGCCCATCGTGGTCGGGGTGGCGGTCTGGCCATGGGTTCGCGCGAGCATCGGCACCGCGGCGAAGCGCTGCGCGAGCGTGCGCAGGGTGGCGGTGATGCCGCGTAACACGGGCGCCACGCAGGCATCGCGTGCATCGCGCAGCATCAAGGCGTAGGCGAGGTTGTTGATGTCCTCGGAGGTGCATGCGAAATGGATGAACGGCACCGCGGCTTCCAGCGTGGCGTCGCCCGTGAAGGCCTCGCGCAGGTAGTACTCGACGGCTTTAACATCATGGTTGGTGGTCGCCTCGATCGCCTTCACGCGCGCCGCGGCGGCCGCATCGAAACCGTCGCCGATGGCGGCGAGGCGCGCGGCGGCGGCGTGCGGAAGCGGCGGCAGCGCGGCGATCGCGGGTTCGGCGGCGAGCGCTGCGAGCCATTTCACTTCGACCAGCACGCGGTAACGGATCAGACCGTACTCGCTCATCCACGCGCGCAGCGGTGCGGTGTGGCGCGCGTAGCGGCCGTCGATGGGGGTCAGCGCGGTCAGCTCGGAGAGCGGCAACGCGCTCGCATCGGGGTCGCTCGGGGACACGGGTCACGGGCTCCTTGGGGATCGGCGCCGCACATCGCGGCGGAACGCGCGCATCATAACGCTGCGCCCGGGCCGATTCGATTCGCCGCGGTTTGCGATGCCGCGGCAGCATGGCGTCTAATGGCTGCAACCGGCCTCGAAATTGCCCGTCGCAACCACGAAAAGGTTCGAGACCGACCTGGAATAGCCTGCTCCATGTTGTCCCCCATGCACCCGATTGGCCCGCGAGCCGATGCCTGATTACCGTATCCGCGAACGCTTCCGTGGCTTCCTGCCCGTCATTGTCGACGTCGAGACGGCCGGCTTCGACGCCGACACCGATGCCCTGCTCGAGATTGCGGCGGTGCTGCTCGATTTCGACAAGGACGACGGCTGGCGACGTGCCCGCACCGTCGCCCACCACGTGAAGCCCTTCGCCGGCGCCCACCTCGACCCGCGTGCGCTCGAATTCAACAAGATCGACCCCTACCACCCGTTCCGACTCGCGGTCGACGAGGGCGAGGCGCTGGAATCCGTGTTCGGCGCGGTGCGATCGGCGATCAAGCACCACGCCTGCACGCGCGCGGTGCTGGTCGGACACAACCCCGCTTTCGATCTCGCCTTCGTCAAGGCGGCCACTGCGCGCGCGCGCATCAAGCAGTTCCCTTTCCACCAGTTCTCGACTTTCGATACCGCCGCGCTGGCCGGTGTCGCGCTGGGCCAGACGGTGCTGGCGCGCGCGGTGCGGGCGGCAGGGTTCGAGTGGGATGGCGACTCCGCCCACTCGGCCATCTACGATGCCGAACGCACCGCCGACCTGTTCTGCGAGATCGTCAACCGCTGGGATCGCGCCAACCCGGCAATCGGCGCCTGAGCCGCCGGGCGCCTCAGCCGGCGACGATGCGCTCGCGCCAGGCCGCGGCCGCGGTCCGCAGTTCGTCAGTGTCGAGGGTGGTCAGCGCGCCGTCCTGCACCACGTGGCGGCCGCCCACCCACACGTCGCTGACCTGGCTGCGCTGGCACGCATAGACGAGCTGCGAGAGGGGGTCGTAGACCGGCTGCGTACCCAGCGCGGACAGGTCGACCGCGACGACGTCGGCCAGCTTGCCCGGTTCGAGTGAACCCGTCGCGTGGTCGAGACCGAGCGCACGCGCGCCGGCCAGGGTCGCCGCGCGCAGCGCCTGCGCCGCGGGCAGCGCGCACGGGTCACCGGCAACCCCCTTGGCCAGCAGCGAGGCAGTACGCAGTTCGCCCAGCATGTCGAGGTCGTTGTTGCTGGCCGCACCATCGGTTCCCAGCGCGACGTTGACGCCGGCGGCGAGCAGGCGCGCCACCGGGCAGAAGCCGCTGGCGAGCTTGAGGTTGCTCTCCGGGCAGTGCACCACGTTGACGCCGCTGCGCGCCAGCAGCGCCGGCTCGTCGTCGTCGAGCGCGGTCATGTGTACTGCGAGCAGACGCGGGCTGAGCAGGCCCAGCCCCTCCAGCCGCCGTAGCGGCCGCGCGCCGTGCTCGGCCAGCGCGCGCTCGACTTCGAGGCGGGTCTCGTGCACGTGCATGTGTACCGGCACGTCGAGTTCCTCGGCGAGCGTGGCGACGCGCATCAACGCGGCATCGTCGACGGTGTAGGGCGCATGCGGTGCGAACGCGCTCGTGATCAGCGGATGGCCACGGTACTGGTCGTGCACCGCCTCCGCCTTGCGGAAGTACTCGTCGACGTCACTCGCCCACGCGCTCGGAAAGCCGATGACGATCAGACCGATGACGGCGCGGATGCCGGCTTCGATGGCGGCAGCAGCGGCTTCGTCGCCAAAGAAATACATGTCGCTGAAGCAGGTGGTGCCGCCGGCCAGCATTTCGGCGGCGGCCAGGCGGGTACCGTCACGTACGAACTCGCGGCCGGCGACGCGTGCCTCGGCCGGCCAGATGTGACGTTCGAGCCATTCCATCAGTGGCAGGTCGTCGGCCATGCCGCGGAACAGCGACATCGCGGCGTGGGTGTGGGCGTTGACGAGGCCGGGGATCAGCACGTGACGCCGGCAGTCGATCTCGCGCGCTCCGACGTCGTTGCGCCACTCGACCGTGGGCACGATGGCATCGATGTGGGTGCCGTCGATGAGCAGGGTATGGCGCTCGAGCACGACGCCATCGGGTTCGACCGGAATGACCCAGCCGGCATGCACGGCCTGCACGTTGCTCATGACTGAAATGGAACGGGTGGGATGTCAGAATACGTTACCACACGCCCTGGTTACGCCTGCATGCACGACGATTCTTCCGCCACGGTCAATCCCATCGCCTGGTCCGACGACGCGCTGGTGTTGCTCGATCAGCGCCTGCTGCCCGGTGACATCAGTCACGTCTTCTGTCGCAGCGCCGAAGCGGTGGAGAGTGCGATTCGCGACATGGTGGTGCGCGGGGCGCCGGCAATCGGCATCGCCGCCGCCTACGGCGTAGCGCTGGCGGCGCGCACGCGGTTCAGCGCCGGGTCAGGATGGCGTGAGAAGCTCGCCGGTGACGTCGCGCGGCTGCGCGCCGCGCGACCGACCCCGGGGAACCTGATGTGGGCGCTCGACCCGATGGTGGCGGCGATTACCCCTGCAGACGGCGCTCCGTATAC
>JAVJVZ010000059.1:0-48230 GCA_040220855.1 Gammaproteobacteria bacterium
CGGCCCTGCAGGGCCGCGGCCACCTCGCCCAGCATGGCATCGTAGTAAGCTTCCACGGCCGGGCTCAGCGTCCACGCGTAGCGGCCATCGCGCTCGCACAGGCCAAGCTCGCCGGCGCGATCCCAGATCATCGCGCCGGCCTGCGAGGAGCATGCGCTGGCGAGGGCGACGAAGGCGGCGAGGCTGCCGCCGCCGATGCGGAAGACCAGCTCGCGGGTATCGCCCCACAGCCGTTCGGCATCATCGACACCGAGCGCCGTGCCGGTCAGCTCGTGCCAGGCGCGCGGCATCTGCGCGAGCAGGTTCCAGCACATTGTCAGCGCCGTCGCGGTACCGCCCATCACCAGCGTCGGCGCATTACCGCCGACACGGTCCGCCTGTTCACCGCGCAGCGGCAGCAGCATGCGCAGCGAGACGAAACGGCGCACGTCGACGAGGTAGTCGAGCGGGCAGCGGCGCGGCAAGGCGGTGAGATCCTCGGCCCATTGCGCGGTGGCATAGGTCAGGTTCTGGTTCATCAGCGCGATCGCCGACATGATGGTGCCGCGGCGCAGCTTCTCGTCGTGCGGGGCTGTGAGGGACGGGTCGGCGAGCATTGCCGCGCGCAGCTCGGCCGCGCGGATGGTCTGCTCGGCGCGGTCGCGCACGACCGTCGCGCTCAGCCCGAGATGCTCGGGGTCGGCCTCGATGGCGGCGACTACGTGCGGCCAGAAGGCATTGACGTAAGCGACGCTCTCGGCGCTCGCTCGCGCGGCCGGATGCAGTTCGCCGTCGGACCCGCCACGCGGGTGACGCACGCGCTCGAATTGCCGGTTGGTCGCCTCGAGCAGTTCGTCGATGGTGCGCGCGTTCATGTCGCCGTGCTGCAGTTCATGCCGACACCAGGTGGTCGTCCCACAGGTCGACATAGACGGCGTCGTTGCGCGAAGCGCGCGACCCCCACAGTTCCTGGGCACTGAAGTAGACGCTGTAGCAGTACTGCGGCTTGTCGCCCTTGCCGTGCGCGGCGCTGTCGGGGAACACGAACACGCCATGGACGCGGTCGATGCAGCCGAGCTTGTCGCGCACGTAGCGCGGCACGCGCGTGTGGGTCGGTGGATTGACGTTCTTCACCACCACCATGTCGCCCTCCTGGAATTTCGCTTTGACCTTTTTGTCCACGCGTGCGCTCGCGCCCTGTGCGAGCATCGCCGGTACGGCCGCGGCGGCGAGCGCGGGCGTCGCGCGCGCGGTGCCGGCTGCGCGGCCCATGCGCAGTTCTTCACCAGTGACCACGCCCTTCTCGAGAGCCAGGGTCTCGAGCGCGTGCAGCCAGTGCTCGTAGTAGCTCGAGCGCAGGTATTCCGCCGGGTCCATGCGCTCGATGGCATGACGGAACTCGTCGACATTGAACAGGCCCGCGGCGAAACACGGTGCAAACAGGCCGAACACGCGCCGCTCCCAGTCATGGTGGAACACCGGCTCGTCCGCTTCGTGCCGCACGGCGCCATGGCCGTGCATGCCGCCGAGATCGTGAATGCCGTTCATGCGTACGTCCGCGCTGCGCACCGCCGTCCGCGCATCGTGCCGGGCGCGACGAGGACAGCGGTGTGCGACGCCGCCGCCGGGCAGGTCGGCGCGCAGCTCAAGACGTGTACTGGCCGGTCTGTTCGAAGGCGTGCGCGGCGCGCAGCACGGTGGTCTCGTCGTAGTGGCGTCCGATCAGCATCATACCGACCGGCAGGCCGTTCGATTTCGCGCAGGGCACGGTAATTGCGGGATGGCCGCTGACGTCGAACGGTGCGGTGTTGATGATCATCTCGAGCGCACGCGCAACGTACTCCTCGCGCGAGCAGTCCTTCGCCGGGATCTTCGTCGCCTTCATCGGCATGGTCGGCATCAGCAGGAGATCGTACTGCTCGAGCGCCGCGTCGTAGGCATTGCGCAGCTTCCAGGCGAGGTTCTGTGCCTTCGCGTAGTAACGCCCGTGGTAGTTGTCCTCCATGTACTGGCCCATCAGCATGACCAGCTTGGTGGTCTCGGAAAGGTCGTTCGGGCGCGTCAGCCGGCCGCGCGCGAACGCGTCGAGCAGGCTCGTCGTGTAATAGCCTTCCCAGTTGGTGCCCATGCCGTTGCCCTTGATCATGAGCGCAGTGGCGCCTTCGACCGCGATACCGTTCCAGATGTGGATGCCGTCGCGGTGCAGCGGTATGGCGATCTCCTCGACTTCGGCACCGAGCAGCGCCTTGAAGGTCTGTGCGGCGCCACGCACCAGCTCATCGGAGTCGGCCTCGGAAGCACCCTCCCAGCCGAAGCCCTCGGTGACCACGCCGATGCGCAGGCCCGCGACGTCGCCGCTCAAGGCCTTGGAGTAGCGCTCGGCCTTGTGGTCGCGCTGGCGTGGATCCATGCCATCGGGGCCGGCGATGACCTCGAGCATCAATGCACAATCCTCGACCGTGCGCGTCATCGGGCCGAGGTGATCGAGCGTGATCTCGATAGGAAACGCACCCGTGTACGGCACCAGGCCGTGGGTCGGCTTTAGGCCGACGATGCCGCACCAGCTCGCCGGCATGCGAATGGAGCCGCCCTGGTCGCCGCCGATCGCCATGTCCACCTCGCCGTTGGCGACGAGCGCGGCGCTGCCGGCGGAGGAACCGCCAGTGGAATGCTCGGGGCTGTGCGGGTTGCGTACGGGGCCGGTATCGTTGGTGTGGCTGCCGCCGGAAAAGCACAGGTTTTCGC
The DNA here is from genome assembly GCA_040220855.1 of Gammaproteobacteria bacterium. Taxonomy (GTDB): domain Bacteria; phylum Pseudomonadota; class Gammaproteobacteria; genus JACKNG01. The sequence goes on from JAVJVZ010000059.1 coordinate 2,725, forward strand.
ACACCGCCTTGCCGACGATCTCGGCACCGGCGTCTAGCAGGCGCGTGACCACGGTGGCATCGATGTCCGGCACGTAGCCTTCGAGCACCGACGCGCCGTTCATCATCGGCACGCCGGCGACGCAGACGTTGTCCTTGACCGCGACCGTGCGCCCTTTCAGGCGGCCACTGCGCGCGCCCGTGATCGAACACTTGTAGTACCACGCGCCGAGGGGATTCTCGGCCGGCTCCGGACGGTAGCCGGCGGTACGCGGATACTTCACCGCGGGCTTCGGCTCGACCAGCTCCTCGAGCCGCTCGTAGGAGGCAATCGGCCCTTCCATCAGGCCCTGGAACGAGGCGAGGTCATCGACGGACAACTCGAGCCCGAACTGGCTCGCGATGAGCTCGATGTCATCGAGCGTGGGACGTTTGATCTTCATGGTGGCTCCCCGGCAGCCGGCCCGTCGTCGTGACGGGCGCGCGGCGGAGCCAATTTACACGACTGCCCGCAGCGGCAAAACCGCTGCCGGCGCGCGTTCCACGGTGCTCAGGCGAGGACGTCGCGGGTCTGCTCTTCGACCAGCACCGCGTACATGAACTGTTCGAGTTCGGCGCCCATGGCATCGCGCGAGGAGACCATGCCGATCGGCCGGCCGCCGTCGACCACCGGCACGTGGCGAAAGCGCCCGACGTGCATGATCTCGAGCGCGCTGGAAAACAGGCTGTCGGGATGGACGGTGGTGGGGTCGGGGGTCATCACGGCGCCGACCGTCGTGGTGTTGGGATCGAGGCCGTCGGCGAGCACGCGGTAGAGTGCGTCGCGTTCGGTGAAGATCCCGACGAGGTTCATGTCGTCGAGTACCAGGATGGCACCGGCGCCGTGCGCCTTCATGACCTGCGCGGCCTTCCTGACCGTGGTGGAGACCTGCGTGGTGAGAACCTGCTGGCCGTCGATGACGTGTCTGATGGTGCGCTCTTCCATGGTCGTTCTCCCCGTTTCCGGGTGGGCTTCCAGTCATGGTAACCGGCGCGCGGCGACCTGCAAGGCGCAGAATTCGCCCGGATCACCCGACACCGCCGTGGTTTCGGCTCCAGGTGCTTGAAATTGCAGCGGAAGCGTCCAGACGTGGTGGGGCGCGGGCACGCCTGCGTGTCTTAGACGGCTGCGATCGCGCTCGCGGGCGCGCGGCGACGCCTAAGCCGACGGGCACGCGCGCCCCGGACGTCTCCGGCCCGTCAGCCACGCCGAAGCCGTTGCGGTGCCTTCAGTACGACGGCGGCGTGATGGCGTAGACCACCACCGTCTCACCCTCGGCGAGGTTGCGGTAGCCATGCGGCTCGCTGGACTGGAACTCGAAGCTGTCGCCTTCTTCGAGCACGAAGGAACGTTCGCCGACCGTCACCTCGAGGCGACCCTTGAGCACCAGTCCGGCCTCTTCGCCGCGGTGGGTATAGGGTTCGCCGGTGGTCGCGCCGGGCTTGAAGTGGCTGATCAGGAGCTCGATCGCGCCATCGAGGCCGGGTGAGAGCAGGTAGTCGACGAAACCCTCGCGGAAGATGATGCGCCGCCGGTTGTCGTGCCGCACCACGATGCCCTTCTCCTCGCGCGGTCCGGCCCCGCCACCGCTGAAGAACCAGCCAACGGTGACGCCGAGGGCATGGGCGATGGCCGAGAGCGCCTTCACCGATGGTGTCGAGCGATTGCGTTCGACCTGGCTCAGGTAGCCGACCGAGAGCCCGGTCAGGCGCGCGAGTTCGGTGAGCGGCATCTGGCGCGCCTTGCGCAGGCCGCGCACTTCGGCGCCGTCGAATGCCGCCGACTCGGCCGTGTCGGGTGTGCTGGTGCGTGCGGTGGTCGGCGCAGCGCGTGCGGTCGGCGTGCCGGATCGGGGGCTGGAACTCATGCGTCGCCGCGGTCGGGACCGCAACGCTCCTGCGTTGGCGTTGCGGGTATTATCGCGCTCGGACGCTCGGACTTCAAAAAAGCTGCCCGAATTTTTTTAAAAGTGAAAATTTCTGCGTATTTTTTCACTTTTGTGCTAGCCTCGATGACAGGCGTGCGGCTGTGTCGACCCACCGTCGCCACCGCCCGTCGACCTCGCGCGACGGAATCTGCCACGAAGCCAAGGGGGATCCATGAGTTCAGCGACGCCGCCCAGCCACGCCCGCGCCGTCATCGTCGGTGGCGGTATCATCGGCTGCTCGATCGCCTACCACCTCGCCAAGCTCGGCTGGACCGACGTTATCCTGCTCGAACGCCGGCAGCTCACCTGCGGTACGACCTGGCACGCGGCCGGTCTCATCACCACGCTGCGCGATACCGAGGCGCAGACCGAACTCGCACATTACTCGCTGAAGCTCTACCAGGACCTCGAGGAGGAGACCGGGCAGGCCACGGGTTTCATCCGCTGCGGTTCCATTCAGCTCGCGATGGATGCGCACAAGCGCGAGGAGATGGCGCGCGGCTGCGCCATGGCGCGCACCTTCGGCGTCGAGAATCACGCCATCACGCCGGCCGAGGTCAAGGAGCTGTTCCCGCTCGCCAACGTCGACGATCTCGTCGCCGGTTTCTATTTTCCCAACGACGGGCGCGTCAATCCGGCCGACGTGACGATGGCGCTCGCCAAGGGCGCGCGCCAGCGCGGTGTGAAGATTTTCGAGAACACCACGGTCGAGGACGTCATCATCGAACAGGGTCGCGCGGTTGGCGTGCGCACCAGCGGCGGTGACATCCGCAGCGAGGCGGTGGTGCTGTGCCCCGGCATGTGGGGGCGCGAGTTCGGCCGCCGCATCGGCGTCGACCTGCCGTTGCAGGCAATGGAACACTACTACCTGATTTCCGAATCGATCGAAGGCGTACACAACATGCTGCCGATCCTGCGCGACCCCGGGCGCAGCGCCTACATCCGCGAGGAGGCCGGCAAGATCATGCTCGGCTTCTTCGAGCCGGTGGCGGCGCCGTGGGGCGTGGAGGGTATCCCGGAGAATTTCTGCTTCGACGAGATCCAGCCCGACTGGGAGCGCATGGAGCCGTGGATCGAGCGCGGCATGCAGCGCGTGCCAATCTTGATGGAATCGGGCATCCGCCAGTTCTTCTGCGGGCCGGAATCGTTCACGCCCGATCACAACTACCTGATGGGCCGTGCGCCCTACGTGAAGAACCTGTTCGTCTCCTGCGGCTTCAACTCGCTCGGAATTCTCTCGGGCGGCGGCGCCGGGCACGTGATGGCGCAGTGGATCAACGACGGCGTGCAGCCGATGGACGTGTGGGACGTCGACGTGCGCCGCCTGCAGCCGGTGCAGAACAACGGCGCCTACGTCGTCGATCGCGGGGTCGAGTCGCTCGGCATCGCCTACCAGATGCACTGGCCGAACCGCCAGTGGGAGACCGCGCGCGGCATGCGGCAGTCGGTGCTGCACGAGCGCATCGCCGCGGCCGGCGCCTGCTTCGGCGAGTCGGCCGGCTGGGAGCGTGCCAACTGGTACGCCGAGCCCGGCCAGGCGCCACGCTACGAGTACAGCTTCGGCCGTCAGAACTGGTTCGACAACAACGCGGCCGAACATGGCGCGGTACGTGAGGCGGTCGGCGTGTTCGAGCAGAGCTCGTTCACCAAGCTGCTGGTGCAGGGGCGCGATGCGAGCACCGTGCTGAACCGCCTTGCCACCGCCGAGATGGACGTCGCGGTCGGCCGTGCCGTGTATACGCAGTTCCTCAACGTGCGTGGCGGCGTCGAGGCCGATCTCACCATTACGCGCCTCGCCGCCGATCGCTACCTCGTCGTCACGCCGGCCTTCACCACCACGCACGTCGACGCCTGGATTCGCGAGAACATCCCGCCCGATGCCTGCTGCGTGGTCACTGACGTCTCCGGCGCGTGGTGCATGCTGAACGTGCAGGGACCGCGTTCGCGCGCGCTCCTCGGCAGCATCTCGACCGCCGATTTCTCCACCGCGGCGTTCCCCTTCGCTACGCTGCAGCCGATCGAGATCGGCTACCAGACCGCGCTCGCGCTGCGCATGTCCTACACCGGCGAGCTCGGCTGGGAACTCTACGTGCCGAGCGAGATGGCGCTCGCCGTCTACGACCGGCTCGTCGAGGCGGGTGCCGACCACGGCCTGCGCCATTGCGGGTATCACACGCTGAACAGCCTGCGCATCGAAAAGGCGTTCCGCGAGTGGGCCCACGACATGGGGCCCTGCGACAGCCTGCTCGATGCCGGCCTCGGTTTCACGTGCGCGTGGGACAAGGCGGGCGGTTTCATCGGCCGCGAGGCCTTGCTCGAACAGCGCGATGCCGGTCTGCCCAAGCGCCGCCTGGTGCAGTTCCTCCTCGACGACCCGGAACCGGTACTGACGCACAACGAGCCGATCCTGCGCGACGGCATACGCGTCGGCTACACCACGTCGGCTGCTTACGCGCATACGCTCGGTGCGTCCTGCGCACTCGGGTACGTGCAGTGCGACGACGGCGTGAGTGCCGACTGGGTGAGCGCGGGCAGCTATACCATCGAGCAGGCCGACCGCGTGTATACCGCGCGTGCGGCGCTCCGGCCCATGTACGATCCGAAAGCCGAGCGCATGCGCGCGTGAGGCTTGCGGACGTGATCGAAACGACAGCCAAACCAGCGGGGGATGCACCATGTGGCGCGTAGGAATCGACGTAGGCGGAACCTTCACCGACCTCTATGCCTGGCAGGAGGGTAACGGCCGCGAGGTCACCGCCAAGGTCCTGACCACCAAGGACGATCGTTCGCGGGGCGTGATGAACGCGCTTGCCGAGGCCGGCATCGAGGCGCGCGACGTCGCCTACCTCATGCACGGCACGACCACGGCGACCAACGCGCTGATCACGCGGGACTATCCCGAGGCCGCGATGATCACCACCGACGGCTTTCGCGACACCATCGAGATCGGTCGCCAGCACCGCGCGCAACTCTACGACCCCTACCAGACCAAGCCCAAGCCGATCATCAAGCGACGTTTCCGCTACACCATCGACGAGCGCATGGACGTCAAGGGCGCAGTGGTGCGGCCGCTCGATCCCGGCCGTGCGCGCGAGATCGCCGGAAAGATCAAGGCCAGCGGCATCCAGTCAGTCGCGATCGCGTTCATCAATGCCTATGTCAACCCGGCGCACGAGAACGCCATGCGCGACATCGTGCTCGAGGTGAATCCCGATATCTACTGCGTGACCTCGGCGGATACGCGCCCGGTGTTCCGCGAGCACGGCCGCTTCACCACCACCGCGATCCGCGCCGCGACGATGCCGGTGATGGAACGCTACTTCAGCCGTCTCGAGGCAAGCCTGAAAGAGGCCGGCTTTGCCGGTCGCCTGATGATCCTCAAGTCCAGCGGCGGCATCACCGGCGTCGAAGCCGCCATCCAGCATCCCGAAGAGCTCATCGAGTCCGGGCCGGCCGGCGGCGTCGCCTACGCCGCCTATCTCAGCGAACTGCGCGGCGACTGTCCGAACATCATCCATACCGATGTCGGTGGGACCAGCTTCGACGTTTCCATCGTCGAGAACGGCAAGGGCCTGGTGACGCGCGACCACGAAATCGAATGGGAAATCCCGGTCATCGTACCGATGCTCGACATCCACTCGGTCGGTGCCGGGGGTGGCTCGATCGGCTGGGTCGACGAGGGCGGCAGCCTGCGCGTTGGTCCGCAGTCGGCGGGTTCGAGCCCGGGTCCGGTGTGCTACGGCCTCGGCGGTACCGAACCGACCATTACCGATGCCAACCTGCTGCTCGGCCGCATCGAGCCGTCGCTCGGCGGCAAGATGCAGCTCGACCGCGAGGCCGCCGAGCAGGCCATGGAGCGGCTCGCCGAGCGCTTTGGGCTGTCCGCCATCGAGACCGCCGACGGCATGATCCGTATCGGCTGCGAGAACATGGCGCAGGCGGTGAAGAAGGTGCTGGTCGGGCGCGGCCGCGACCCGCGCGATTTCGTCTATGCCGCGTTCGGCGGCGCCGGCGCCATGCACGCCTGTTTCGTCGCCGACTCGATGAACATTCCGCGCATCATCGTACCGGCGCAGGCCGGTGTCGCCTCGGCCTTCGGCGCGACGGCGATGGACCTGCGCCAGGACCTCGAAGCCTTCTACTTCGCGCCCGTCGGCGAGGCCGATGTCGAGGCCATCAACGCCCTCTACGCGGTGCTCGAGCGCGACGCCGTCGCGCTTCTCGAGGCCGACGGTGTCAAGGCCGCGGATATCGTTGTCACGCGCTCCGCGCAGATGCGCTACGTCGGGCAGAGCTACGAAGTCGAGACCCCCATCCCCGACGGCAAGCTGAGTGCGGCCGACCTGCCCAGAATCGCCGAGACCTTCCACCGTTGCCACGAGATGGAGTTCGGCGTCAGCTCGGAGGACTTCGCCCCGGCCATCGTTTCGGTCGCGGTGACCGCCATCGGGCGCACGGCGCGGCCCCCCGCCGTTACCGTCGACGCCAGCGGGCGCGAGCCGCTCAAGGGTACCCGGCAGGTGTACTTCGACGGCGCGTGGCACGAAAGCAACATCTACGACGGGCACGCGCTCGTCGCCGAGAGTGTGGTGGTGGGACCGTGCATCGTCGAGTTCGAGCACGCCTGCGCGGTGATTCCACCCAACGCCCGTGGTAAGGTCGACCAGTATGGCAACATGCTCATCGACCTTGCCTGAGATCGTCACCCCGTCCGGGGCTCACGATCAGACGACCACCGCCTGAACGGGCTTGACGCCCGAAGGAGCAGAGTCATGGACAAGAAAGTCAAAATCGACGCCTCAGTCATCGACCAGACCCGCGTCGACCCGGTGACCTTCGAGGTCTTGCGCAGCATCTTCGAGTACGCTGCCGACCGCATGTCGACGGTGCTGCAGCGCGCGTCGTTCTCACCGATCCTCGCCGACATGGTCGACTTCTCGAACGCCATCTACGACTACGAGGCCAAGCTGCTGAGCCAGGCAGCCAACTGCCCCGTGCACCTCGCCGCGATGAAGTTCAGCGCCGAGGCGATCATCGCGCGTTACCCGCTGGCCGGGATGAAGCCGGGCGACGTCTACATCGTCAACGATCCCTACCAGGGCGGCACCCACATCAACGACATCACCTTCATGATGCCGATCTTCTTCGAAGACGAGGTTCTCGGCTTCGCGGTCAGCCGCGGGCACTGGATGGATCTCGGCGGCGGCGCCGCCGGCGGCCAGGCCTTCGGCGGTACGCACATCGCGGGTGAGGGCCTGCGCCTGCCGCCGATCCAGATTTACGAGGCCGGCCAGGTGCGCGAGGACATCCTCGCCATCATCATGAACAACACGCGCACGCCGCATTTCGTCAAGGGCGACCTGCAGGCGCACGTCGGTTGCCTGAAGGCGGCACAGCAGGAGATGGAGCGCGCTGCCGAGAAGTACGGCGTCGCGACGCTGAAGGCCGCGATGAAGCAGCTCCAGGAGTACACCGAACGCATCGTGCGCAAGAGCATCGCCGAGATGCCGGACGGCGTCTACGAGGCCGAGGAGTATGCCGATACCGATGGCCACTCGGACACCCCGATCCCGATCAAGGTCAAGCTCGTGATCAAGGGTTCGGACATCACGGTCGACTTCGAAGGTACCGGGCCGGTGGTCAAGGGCGCGATCAACTCGCCTTATGCCAACACGGCGTCGGCGACGCTCTACTCCCTGCAGTTCTTCCTCGCACCCTACGCGCCGCAGAACCAGGGCATGTTCGAGCCGATCACGATCAAGCTGCCGGAGAACTGCTGGCTCAACGCAAAGTGGCCGGCGCCGACCATCGGCTGCACCACGCTGACCTCATCGAAGATCACGAGCGCCATCTGGCAGGCGCTGGCCAAGGCCTGCCCGGACAAGGTCACCGGCTCGACCAACGCCGAGTGCAACTGGTTCGTCTCGTCGGTGATCGCGCCCGACGGCTCCACCGACGTCTTCTCGGATCTGCCCGCCGGCGGCTGGGGCGGCACGCCCTATGCCGACGGTATGAACGTGACCGAGGATCCGCTCGGCAACTGCATGAACATGCCGGCCGAGACGGCCGAGCTGCTGTTCCCGGTCGCCTACGAAGCCTTCGAGCTGCGCACCGACAGCGGCGGCCCCGGGCGCCATCGCGGTGGTCTGGGCGCGGTGTTCAAGGTCCGTTACCTGGCCGATGGCGAACTCAGCATGGAGTCCGCGCGGACGCTCGAGGGCAGCCCGGGGGTCAACGGTGGCCAGCGCTCAGACGTGCAGCGCCAGATCAAGATCCACACCGACGGCCGCCGCGAGGTCATCGGTGGTCTCGACGAGCAGGGCAACTGGAAGAGCCCGCTGCTCGCGAGCGTACCGTTCCGCTTCGGCGAGACCTTCATGTTCGAGTCGACCGGCGGCGGCGGCTGGGGTGACCCCCTCGAGCGCGACCTCAGCGATGTTCTCGACGACGTGCTCGACGAGTACATCTCCGCTGCCGCGGCCCGTCGCCACTACGGTGTGGTAATCGACGAGCAGACCATGCAGGTCGACGAGGGCGCGACTGCCAGCCTGCGTGCCGAGATGCGCGAACGGGCCACCGCCAGCGCGTGAGTACTGCCTGCCCGACCACCGGCGCCCCTTCGGCGCCGGTGGTTCGTGGTGCGCACACGGTGTCAGGCGCGCTGCCGGACCTCGCCGGAACCAAGAACGCTGGCCTGTCGCGTCGGCCAATGAGCGCGCGGGCGGCAGCCGCCCCCGCGTCATTCCCGAGGGGCGGGGTGCGCGCCAGCACTCACCCGGCAGCACCAGCGCAACGTGACGATCTATTGCAAAACTGCGTCCTTCCCCGCTGGACGCTGCGGGGTCAACCGCATAGGCTAGCGCGACCATAATTAATGACTGCCGGAGCCATGGAGTGCCCGGCGCCAAACAATGCTCGATCGCTACTCGCTGCCGATGCGCGCCTGGCTGCGCATGGGCACGCTGGCGCTGCTGTCCTGCGTGGCAGCGGCCAGCGGCGCCGCGCTGGACCTGCCCGCTTCGGCTTTCAATTCTCCTCCCGGCACCGCCTGGTTCGGCCTGTTCGTCGACGCCTCCGCGACGCTCGACATCGAGGCAGTTCGCGCGCGGCCGGACGCGTTCGCGCCCGCGTCGCGTGGCAGCGCGAACCTCGGCTTCACCCGTGCTCGCGTGTGGGCGTATTTTCGTCTCCGTCATGCCGATGGGCGACGCGCGCCTCTGTTTCTGCTGTTGCCGCGTCCCTTGCTCGACCAGGTGTCCTTCTACGAGGTGCGCGATGATGCCGTGCGGGCGCACAGCTCGAGCGGTGACGCGTTGCCGTTTGCGGCACGGGCACTGCCCTACCGTGATATTGCCTTCGAGTTGCCCGCGCGCCCGGGCGCGACGGTCGACTACTTCGTGCGCGTGGACAGCCCCACCAGTGCGGTCGACATGACGCTAGAACTCGTCGACGAGGAGACCTTCCGCCGACGCGTGTCGCGCGATCAGCTCCTGCTCGGCGGCTACTTCGGCGTGATGGCGGGACTCGTGGTTACCGCACTGATGCTCGCGCTGCTGCTGCGCCAGGCGGTGTTCGCGAGCTTTGCGCTCTACGTCGGCACTTTCGCCCTGATGTCGGCCGCGGTGAGCGGGTACGGCATGATGCTGCTGTGGCCCGACACGCCCGTGTTGCAACAGGTGCTGCCGACGCTGCTGGTGACGGTCGCGATTTTCGCCGGGATCGCCTTCCTGCAGCGCTTCATCGAGCTTTCCGCGTGGCCTGTCTTCCGGCGCCTGTTTCGTGCCGGGATGGCGTTGGCTACGCTCGGCGCGACCGTTCATCTGCTCACCGATGCGCAGCTCGGCACCGTGCTGGTCATCGCGACGGCGTTGGCGCTGTGCCCGGCGGTGCTGGTCGCCTGTCTCCTGCGGGCGTTGCGCGGAGACCGCTTCGCGGGCTGGTTCCTGTGCGGTTGGCTGGCCTACTCGGTGGGCACGCTCGTCGCCGCCGTCGATATGATCGGGCTTGCCGATACCGGCCCGTGGGGCGCTTATGCGCTCTACCTCGGCGCGCTGGTCAAGTTCGTGACGTTGACGCTTGCCATGGCCGACCGCCTGCGCCTTGCCGAGAACGAGAAGGAAGCCCAGATTGCGGCGACGCATGCCGAGCTCGCCGCGCTCAACCACAACCTCGAATCGATGGTACGCGAGCGTACGTGCGAGCTCGAGGAGCGCAACCGTGAACTCGGCGAACTCGCCATTCGCGACAGCCTCACCGGCCTCTACAATCACAGCGCGACCATCGAGCTGCTCGACCAGATGCTGCACCAGTCGCATCGCTACGACTTCCCCGTGACAGTGCTCATGCTCGACATCGACCACTTCAAGCACGTCAACGACACCTATGGGCACCAGGTCGGCGACGCGGTGCTGGAGACCGTGTCGCGCGCACTGCTCGACGCGCTGCGCGATTCCGACGTGGTCGGCCGCTACGGCGGCGAGGAGTTCCTCATCGCGATGCCGCACGCCGATGCCCTCGCCGCGCGGGATTTCGGCGAGCGGCTGTTACGGCGCATGCGGGCGATCGACATTGCGGGAGCCCCGCAATTCCACTTGAGCGCGAGCATCGGCATCTCGGTATGTCACGCGCGCGATCGTCGCATGGGCGCGGCCGAACTCATCGGGCGCGCCGACGAAGCGCTCTACCGGTCCAAGCGCGAGGGACGCGATCGGCTTACCGTCGACAACCTCGGCCTGGTCGGTGCCAGTGGCACTTCGCATCCCGGCGGCATGCCGACAGCGCCGCTCTGACCTCCCGATCCCGCCCGCCACGCGGCTTTCATGCCTGCTCCACGTAATCCGTATACTGTGGCGCCATGAAAGATCACCTCGTACCTGTTTGGGACCTGCCGGTCCGCCTGTTCCACTGGCTGCTCGTCGTCGCCATCCCGTTCTCGTGGTGGAGCGCGGAGGAGGGCGGCGTGATGCTCAAGTATCACATGTGGTGCGGCTACACGATCTTCGGACTGGTCCTGTTCCGCATTGCCTGGGGCTTCTTCGGCAGCAGCTACGCGCGTTTCGCGAGCTTCGTGCAGGGGCCGCGCCGCGTGCTGGCGTCGCTCGGCGAGCTCCTCGACCGGCGTCCCCTGGCGACGCCGGGGCACAACCCGCTCGGCGGCTGGATGGTGATGGTGCTGCTGCTGGTACTTGCGGTGCAGGTCGGTACGGGACTGTTCGCCAACGACGATCTCTTCAACGAGGGGCCCCTCTACGCGCACGTTGGCAAGGACACCAGCGACCTGCTGACCGCCATCCACCATGTCAATTTCACCATCCTGCTGGTACTGGTTGCCGTGCACATCGCCGCGGTCGCCTGGCATCGTGTGCGCAAGGGCGAGCATCTCGCGCGCGCGATGGTGACCGGGCGCAAGACGCTGCCTGCGCCCGCGCCGCCGCTGGTGCGGGTCGCCGCGTGGCGCGCACTGGTGATTGCAGGCGCCAGTGCTGCTATCGTGGCAACCGTCGTCAATCTGTGACCGGGAGTGTCAACCATGAAGCGAGCATTCATCACCCTGCTGGGCGCCAGCGCCATTCTCACTGGTGCCGCAGTCGTCGCCGACCCGAAGCCCGAGGACGCGGTCGAGTATCGCCAGGGCATCATGATGGCGATGGGCTGGAACGTCGGTCCGATGGGGGCCATGGCCAAGGGTGAAATCCCGTTCGACGCGGAGCGTTTCTCGTTCCACGCGACGCGCGTCGCGGTGCTCGCGCAGATGGCATTCGAAGGCTTTCCGCCGAGCAGCAAGAGCGCCGAATCGCACGCCAAGGCTGCCATGTGGGACAACTACCCGGATTTCGAAGAGCGTATGAAGAAGCTCGAAGACTCGACTGCGCGGCTCGCGGAGATTGCCGAGGCCGGTGACAAGGGCGCCACGCTCGCGCAGTTTGGTGACACCGTGAAGGTGTGCAAGGGCTGCCACGACGAGTACCAGGAAGAGCACTGAGCGCGCAGCCGCATCGCGCAGCCTTCAATCGCGCAGGAAGTCGAGCACGATACGGTTGAACGACGCCGGTTGCTCCCACAGTGCGAAGTGGCCGGTACCCGGCATGACCACGAAGCGTGCGCCTGGAACGTGCGCGGCGAGGGCTTCGGCGTGTGTGGCCTCGATGGCCTCCTCGTCGGCGCCGTGCAGCACCAGTACCGGCACGCGGATGGCGGCAAGATCGGCATCGGCGTGGTTCGGTTCGCGCGCCCACATGGCGCCGATGCGCGTGACCAGCTCGTCCCAGCGCTCCGGCTGCGGTGACCGCTCGACGTAGTCACGACGCGCCTGTTCGACATAGGTGGTGAATTTCGGATTGTCGCCGACGTCGTCGCGCACGCCCTCGACACGGTAGTTGGCGCCGTAGGCGACGAGTTTGAGCAGCCGTCCGGGATGGCGCATGGCGATGTCGAGACCGATGTTGCCGCCGTCGCTCCAGCCGACCAGGTGCGCCCGCGCAATGCCGAGCTGGTCCATCAGGCCGAGCACGTCGTCGGCCATGCGCGTGTAGCCGAGCGGCGTGTCCGGCAGTGTGCTGCGGCCCTGGCCGCGGCTGTCGATGGCGATCACGCGGAAGCCGGCCGCCGCGAACGCGTCTGCCTGGTGGCGCCACGCACCGGTATGCCCGAAACCGCCGTGCAGCAGGAGCAGCGGCGTGCCGCTGCCGCGCACTTCGTAGTAGAGATCGACATCGTCGACGCGCGCGCGGCCGGACTCGACCGGCATTGTGGGTGCTCCCGCTGGCAGCGCGGTGGCCTCTGCGGCAGCCGCGTAGCCGCCGGGAAACACCAGCATCAGCGCGGCTATCAGCACGGCGGCAGGACGGCCGCTCATCGCAGCTGGCTGTCCTTGCTGCCGCGGCGGTTGATCGGGCTGGCGTACCGCTCGTCGGCATCGTGCGCTTCCTGGCATGCGACGCAGCGGCGCACGCCCGGCACGGCGCGCCGCCGCGCCTCGGGTATGGGCTCGCCGCAGTCCTCGCAGTCGGCGCGACCGTCGCCCGCTTCGAGCGCGCGGCGTGCGCGCTCGACGGCGTCGGCGACGCTCTGATCGATCTGGTCCTGTACCGCGCCGTCGCGCGACCAGCCACCGGCCATCGTTCTGCTCCCGGATAGGCTTGCAGGCGACCATCCTCCCGCTCCGCGCGGCAGTCGTCAATCGCCGCTACCGCGCATCGTCGCTATCGGTGCGTCGGCGCCGGTCCCGGGTCTCACAACAGCGGTGAGACCAGCCAGCAGATGTCCTCGGCCCACCGCCGCAGTGTGCCGGGCTCGCCGGCGGCGCCGCTCGCGCATTCGCGCATCAGTTCGGTGAACCATTGCTCGGTGGTGGCGGTGAGATTGCCATCGTGGGCGACGATGGCAATCTCGAAATTGAGATACATGCTGCGCATGTCCATGTTGGCCGTACCGGCAACGACGACGTCGCCATCGATCAGCACGCACTTGGCGTGCACCATGCGCGAGGGATGCAAGTAAAGCGAGACGCCGGCATCGGCAAGGCGCCGGCCGCTGCGGTCGCGCACGAGATCCGCCACGCGTGCGTCCGAGTGGCGCGGCATGCAGATGCGCACGTCGAGCCCGGCGCGGGCCTGCATCTCGAGGACGCGCGTGAGCTCGAGATCGGGGATGAAGTAGGGCGAGCAGATCCAGATACGCTCGCGGGCGCGGTAGAAGGCGGCGATCAGCGCGTCACGCAGCGGGTCACCATCGACGTCCGGGCCGAATGGTACTGCCTGCAGTTCGCACTCTCCCGCGGCTGCCGGGATTGCCGGCGCGGCGAGGGTCTCACCGGTCGTGAAAGTCCAGTCGTCTGCGAATGCGCGCGCGATGTCGGCGACCAACGGGCCACGGTATTCGCAGGTGGTGTCGATCCAGCGCGTCGCGCTCGGCTGCGGCCCCATGTATTCGTGCGCCAGGTTCATGCCGCCGACCAGCGCGCGCTCACCGTCGAACAGCGCAATCTTGCGGTGGTTGCGCAGGTTGGCCGAGCCGCGCCGCCAGAAAGCCAGTGCCGGCAGGAACACCGCAACCTTGCCGCCGGCCGCGCGGAGACGCCGCAGCAGCAGCAGGCGCGCACGCCAGCTCCCGACGGCGTCGACCAGCAGGCGTACTTCCACGCCCTCGCCGGCGCGCCGCGCGAGCGCATCGATCACCGCGCGCCCGGTCGTATCGTTGCCGAGAATGAAGGTCTGCACATGGATCGAATGTCGCGCCGCATCGATGCAACTAAGCAGGTGCTCGAAGGCCTCCACGCCATCGTCGATGAGCCGTACCGCATTGCCGGCGCGCGCCGGGGGCATGCCGTAGCATTCGAGGATCTGTGCGGAGGCGAGCGGTCGCGCGGCGCTATCGCGCTGCGGTCGTCGTTGACCGCGCGCGCTGCGACGGATGCGTTCGAGCTTGCGCGAGCCGAACAGCAGGTAGGCAGGCGCCGCTACCAGCGGTACGACGACGATGGCGACGACCCAGGCGAGCGAAGTTGCGGGTCTTTCGCGCTTGCGCAGGTCGCGCGCTACCAGCAGCAGTGCCGCGCCCAGTCCGAGCAGGGACAGCGCCGGTGGCGTGAAGTAGTAGAGCCATGATTCCATCGCGCGGACCGGGAAGATGATGCAGCAGTAACCATACCCCGGTTCGGTGCACCGGCGACCATGGCAGGGATCGAGGGATCAACCGCCGGACGTTGCCGCCCGGCGGCTGCGGCACGGGCCCGCGGGGGCCCGCGTTCATGCCGGCATCACAACTGGCCGGGGTCGGCGCCGTCGGCGGCGCTCATGAAGAAGTAGGCTTTGAAGTCGTCGACGTACACGTGTTTCGCATCGATCGACTGGTCGTCGCCGGACTTGCCGTAGACAGTGACCTGCTTGCCCTCGAGCACCGGGTAGGCTTCGCTGACGGCGCTCCAGTCGGACACGGTGATGTCGAACGTGTCGCCACCGCTGGAAAGCTCGAAGCCGTGATCGGTGACGCCGGTCACCTCACCTTCGTAGCTTTCGCGCGCGCCCTGGCTGTCGGCCATGACGGGGGCGGTGAACGCCGCGCAGAGCAGCGCGGCGGGCAACAGGTGCGGACGGATATATCGCATGACGTTCCTCCTCGTTTGCGGGTTCGGCCTGGTAACGCGACGCGGCACGTCGCCAACCGGCACACGTCTGTCGCAAGAAGCGTACCGGCCGGTGCGATGCGCGGAGCGCGCCGCCGGGGGCGGCGCGATGTAACGCTTGCATGTGCGGCGCAAAGGTTCCAAGGCGGCATGCGGCCCAATCACATCTCGCGCAGCGCCTCGAACTCCTTCTCGGCCTGGTCGCGGGCGAGACCGTAGCGTTCCTGCAGCAGGCCGGTGAAGCGCTCGGCATTGCCATCGACCTCGTCGATTTCGTCGTCCGTGAGCTTGCCCCATTTCTGCTTGACGCTGCCCTTGAGCTGTTTCCACTTGCCGGTTGCGATATCGGTATTCATGCGGATCCTCCTGGATCGGTGGTGTGGGTGTGCGCGACGACGTATGCGCCGACGCGCGCCTGTACCGGCATGGCGATGCAAGAGGCAGACCAATTCGCCGCGCAGTCATCGTCTCGCCTGCGAGCGCTCGGTAGGACTGATGCGGTGATACTCGAACCAGATTGCCCGCCGCTTGCGTCGGCAGACCTTCTCCTTCATGCGCAGCCCGGAGCCGTTACCGCGCCCGTGCCCTCGTCGACGTGCGGCGCTACACTTGCGCGCCCCGGGCCGTGAGCCCGCCTGTCGAGGAGCCCCAGCATGTCCGCGAGCGGCGATGTCATCCGCGCCACCTATCTCATCACGGCGCCGGCCGGCGAGGCGGCAGCGGCCGCGCGCCGCATCGCCTACGAGCAGACGGTCGAGCTGCCCGAGGCGCTCGTCACCGACGCGGCCATCCTCGAGGGCGTGGTCGGACGCGTCGAGGACGTCACGCCGTGCGCGGGTCACGACGAACGTCATCTCGCGACCATTGCCTATCCCTGCGCCGCGTTCGACGCGCAGTTTCCGGCGCTGCTCAACCTGGTGTTCGGCAACGCGTCGTTGCTCGCCGGCACGCGCCTCGTCGACGTCGACCTGCCCGCTGCCGTGCTGTCGCAGTTCCAGGGGCCGAACCATGGCGCGACGGGTCTGCGTGCCCTGCTCGGGGTGCACGGGCGGGCGCTGCTCGCGACCGCGCTCAAGCCGCGCGGGCGCGATGCGCGCGAACTCGCGGCGCTGGCTGGCGCCTTCGCGCGCGGCGGCGGTGACATCGTCAAGGACGACCAGAATCTCGCCGACGATTTCGAGACCTTCAAACGCCGCGCCCTGCGCTGCCGCGACGCGGTCGCCGACGCCAACGCGGCGAGCGGCCGCAACTGCCTCTACCTGCCGCACGCGAGTGCGCGCTACGACGATTTAGAGCGCTGTTTCGAGTTCGCCGCGGCGAGCGGTATCCCCGGCCTGCTGGTCTGCCCGATGATCGTCGGCCTGGAGACCTTGCGCACGCTGGCGGCGCGCTATCCGCTCGTCGTCATGGCGCACCCGGCGCTGACCAGCGTCGCCGGTGGTACGGCCGCGCGCGGCCTCGCGCCGCCGCTGTTGTGGGGGACGTTGTTCCGCCTCGCCGGCGCCGACATCGCCATCTTCCCGCATCCGGGCGGGCGCTTCCCGTTCACGGCCGACGACGGCGCCGCCACCGCCGCGGCCCTGCGCGCGCCGCTTGGTGAACTCGCCGCAGCCCTGCCGGCCCCGGCCGGCGGCATGACGCTCGAGCGCGTGCCCGAGCTCTGCGCCACCTATGGCGTAGACGCCGTGCATCTCGTCGGCGGCGCCCTGTTCGGTCTCGACAACGATATC
Source organism: Gammaproteobacteria bacterium (assembly GCA_040220855.1). GTDB lineage: Bacteria > Pseudomonadota > Gammaproteobacteria > JACKNG01. The sequence goes on from JAVJVZ010000059.1 coordinate 19,523, forward strand.
GCGGTGGCCACGCGGCGTTTTCTCGACGCCATCCGCGCGGCCAGCGACGAACGCCTCGTGCCGCCGCAGCCGCTGCCCGCGCCGGCGCGCGGCTACCATCTCGCCGCGGGCGCCGACTTCAACTGGGCCGGGCGCGAGTCGAGCCCCTACAAGCATGCCGAGGACGCCGCCTTCCGCGGCGTGCGCCGTGTCGAGCTGGTGGGCAGGTTCGGCGAGCCGACGCGTACCGACCTGCGCTACTTCGAGGTGGAACCCGGCGGGTATTCGAGCTTCGAGCAGCACGTGCACGGCCACATCGTGATTGCCGGGCGGGGGCGCGGCGTGCTGGTCCAGGGCGGCGAGCGCCGTGCGCTCGAGGTCAACGACGTGGCCTTCATCGCGCCGCTCGAGGCGCACCAGCTGCGGAACGAGAGTGACCAGCCATTTGGCTTCTTCTGCATCGTCGACCGCCGCCGCGACCGGCCGCTGCCGGCCGGCTGAGCGCCACCCGGCCGCCTTCGGGCCGGCCGGGCGGCGCCGCGCTCAATCGAGCGCGAGCGGACGGAAGTCGTGCAGCAGTGGATCGCTCGTGACCGCGATCTCGTTGTCGATGAGTGCGCCACAGCCGCGGCAATAGAACTGCCGGAAGGCGACGTCGTCATCGATGAAGCGGGCCGGGTCGCCGATCAGCGGGTTGGCGGCCGCGACGGGGCGATCCTCGCGGATGCAGTGATCCTTGTAGTTTGCGCCCGTCGGGCCGAGATCCGCTGCGCACTTGCCGCAGGCCCAGTAGTGGCCACCGGTGTCGGCGCGCACGTCGAGATTCGCTGCCGCCTGGTAGACCAGGCGACCGTCACGCGGCGCGGGTGCGCCGCCGTTGACGCGATTGCGCCGGATCTGCTCGCGTTCTGCCAGCGTCGCCTCGACGTCGACCGTGCCGTCGGCATTGATCACCGCGCCGTAGATCGCGCGCGCCGCGGCCGGTGTCACCGCGTAGTCCTCGAGATCCTGGGCGATGTCCGCGGGGTCGCGGTCGAACGGGTCGCCGAAGCCGCCGCCGCCGGTCCAGCGCACCGCGTAGACGTCGGACGGGTACTGCAGGAAATTCTCTTCGCGCAGTTGCAGCGTGACCTCGTCACCTTCGACTTCGCCGATGTCCTCGGGCATGTTGCCGTGCCCGAAGCGGTCGAACACGTCGCTGTTGCGTACGAAGGCGTAGGCGTTGGTGGTGGAGGGATAGCCCCCCATCATGCCGGGCGAGGTCGGCGTGGCGTTGCCGGAGGACAGGGTGTCCTGGGTGATGGCATCGGTGTTGTGCGGGATGAAGCAGGACTCCGCCGACAGGCCACCGCGGTAGCGCCCGGCGCCACCCGAGTCGGGCAGTTCCTTGCGATAGAGGAACAGCACCGGGAAGCTCTGCTCGGTGTGCTCGATGTTGGGCAGCTGGCAGATCGGCGTGCGTGACTGGCCGCCGGTGTTGATGCCGTCGGCCATCGAGAAGGCGCCGATGGCGCCGCCGATCGGATCGACCAGCAGGTAACCGTAGCGCTCGCCCCACTGGTCCTCGCCGCGGAACAGCGTCGCCGGCCACTGGCTGGTGCCGCCGATGCACATGATGTCGCGACGCATCTCGGTATCCGGGTAGATCATCTTCGAGATGACGTTGTAGGCCGGGTAGAGCGAGATCTCCATCGACTGGATGGGGGCGGTCGACACCGAGGCGGGGAAGTCCGCGCAGTTCAGCGTGCCCGGGGTCGGATCGAAGTCGACGTGGCGCAGCGCACCGCCGCAAGCGAAGTACTGGTCCCAGCACAGGAGCTCGTTGATGGCGACCATGATCGAGCCGCGCCAGCCGGAGTAGGTGGCGTTCATGGCGCCTTCCTGCGGCGCCGAGCCGTCGTTGGTGAAGATGAGCCTGGTGCCTTCCTTGCGCAGGCCGAGCACCACGCGATGGGTGCGGCGATCGCCCGGGCGGCAGGCCTCGATGTAGGTGCGGTCGTACCACTCCCCGTCCGGCAGCCGCGCCATCTTCTCGAGGTAGGATTTCTCCGAGTTGTCGATGATGCGCTTCATCACGCCCTTGACGGTGTCGGCACCGTAGCGCTTGATGAGGGCGATGACGCGCTCGCGCGCGGTCGTGTTGCCGGCGACCTGGGCGCGGAAGTCGAGTGCGACCAGCTGCGGCTTGCGCGAGGCACGCAGGTACACCGCCTCGATGTCCTTGCGAATCTCGTAGTTCTCGATGATCTTCAAGGGCGGCAGCATGATGCCTTCCTCGTAGGCCGATTCGGCCGACGGGCAGAAGCTGCCAGGCGTGATGCCGCCGATGTCGTACTGGTGCAGGCAGTTGGTCACCCAGCAGAACAGCTCGCCTTCCCAGAACACCGGGCACAGCAGCATGACGTCCTGCTGGTGCGCGGCGCCGACCCAGGGATCATTGGCGATGAACATGTCGCCCTCGTTGATGCCGGGGTTGTCGGAGCGGTATTCGAGCGTCCACTTGACCTGGGTGTCGGTGACGCCGGACATGTACTGCATGTACGGGCCGAAGTACACGAACTCGGCGTCCTCGGTCAGGATCGAGGGGTTGAGGTCGAGCGCGTACATCGCCACCGGCGAGCCGGACAGGCGCTGGATGGTGGCGCCATGCTCTTCGTTGATTTGCCACAGGTTGTGGCGGATGACCTCGTAGGTGACCGGGTCGACCTCGGCGTCGTAACGCGAGTGCAGCCGGAGCTTGTCGCTGATGCGCAGCTGCTTGGGCGGCACGTAGGGATTCTCGATGCCGTTGAAGTCGACCTCGGGCATTTCACTGATACGTGGCATGACTCCCTCCTTCAGGCGTTGGGGTCGATGACGAAGTTGCCGAGCGCATCGACTTCGATGCGCTGGCCGGGATGGACGACCATCGAAGTCGTGGTGGTTTCGACCACGCACGGACCATCGAGGCGATTGCCGGGCACGAGCTTGTAGCCATCGTAGATCGGCGTCGGCGTCAGCGCGCGCTGTTCGGCCCACCAGATCTCGCGCGTGCCGGTCTGCGCATCGCCGGCGACGGTCTCGCTGAGCGACTCGGCGGCGACCAGCGTCGGCTTGCGCGAGACCGCCGAGGCGCGGCAGCGGAAGGTGACCATCTCGAGGCGCGCACCGCGCAGCGCGGCACCGCGCCCGTAGAGGCGCTCGTAGCGCGCGACGAAGCGCTCGCGCAGTTCGTCGAGCGCGGCGTCATCGAGGTGGCCGTCGTCGAGATCGACCTCGACCTCGTTGATCTGGCCGCGGTGACGCATGTCGATGGAGAAGCGGAACACGTGGCGCGAGGCGTCGATGCCGTCGTCCTCCAGGTGCCGGCGGCCCTTCTCGGCGAGCTCGTCGAGGATGGCGTTGACGCGCCCGAGATCGAACGGCGAAGCCTGGATGGCGACCTGCTCGTCGACGTGCAGGATGTCGGCCGATGCCGCGCCGAACGCGCACCACACGGCCGCGGTGTCACCCTGCGGCACGATCACCTTGGCCACGCCGAGCTCACGTGCCGCGACGCCCATGTGCACGGGCCCGGCGCCGCCAAAGGCGAACACCACGAACTCGCGCGGGTCGAGACCCTTCTGCACGGTGACCTTGCGGATGAGGTCGGCCATCTGGAACTCGGCAATGGTAGCCACGCCGCTGGCGAGCTCGTAGAGATCCATGCCGAGCTCGTCGGCGAGCACCTGCAGCGCGGCGGCAGCGGCAGCGCGATCGAGCTTCATGGTGCCGCCGGCGAAGTTGTCCGGGTCGAGGTAGCCGAGCACGAGGTCGGCATCGGTGGTGGTCGGCACCGTGCCGCCCTTCCCGTAACAGACCGGGCCCGGGTCGGCGCCGGCCGAGTCGGGCCCCACGCGCAGGCTCCTGGTCGTGGTGTCGATCCACACCTTCGAGCCACCGCCGGTGCCGAGGGTCTGCACGTCGACCTTGGGCAGGAAATACTCGTACTGGTTGACCAGGCTCTTGTACGACACCACCGGCAGGCCGTCGTGGATGACGCCGACGTCGAACGAGGTGCCGCCGAGGTCGGTGGTGATGACGTTGCGGTGGCCCATCAGCCCGCCTAAGTAGACCGAGCCGGTGACACCGGCGACGGGGCCGGAGTCGAGCGTCAGCAGCGGCGCGGCCTGTGCCTTCGGTACCGTGATGGTGCCGCCGGCGCACTGCGTGATCTGGAGCGGCGGCTTGTAGCCCATGTCCTTGAGCTGGGCATCGAGGCGCGTCACGTAGCCGACCGTGACCGGGCCGATGTAGGCGTTCAGCGCCACCGCGGTGGTGCGCTCGTACTCGCCCCACTTCGGCGCGAGTTCGGACGAGCAGGTGACGTAGAGGTCGGGCGCGAGTTCTTCGGCGAGCTGCTTGATGCGCTGCTCGTGGGCGGGCTCGAGGAACGACCACAGGCAGCAGATGGCGAGCGCTTCGCAGCCGGCATCGCGCAGCTCGATGATGGCCTGGCGTGCCTCGTCCTCGTTCAGCGGCACCACCACCTTGCCGAAGCAGTCGACGCGCTCGGAGACGCCGCGGACGAGCCGTTTCGGGATCAGCGGCTCGGGCTTCTTGCTCTCCGGGATGTGCACGATGAGCTTGATGTCCTGGCCGGACAGGCCGCGCGAGCCGCGCATGATGTGGATGACGTCGTTGTGACCTTTCGTGGTGATCAGGCCGACCCTGGCGCCGCGGCGCTGGATGATGGTGTTGGTGCCGACGGTGGTGCCGTGGGCGAGTACCGTGATCGAGGCGAGCAGCTCGCTCATCGAGAGCCCGACCCTGGTCGCCGCGCGCTCGATCGCTTCGATCACGCCGGCGGCGAAGTTGCCCGGCGTCGACGGCGCCTTGGCGATGGTGAGATGGCCGTCTTCGTCGATCAGCACGCAGTCGGTGAACGTGCCGCCGATGTCGAGGCCGCAGAGATATGCGCTCAAGTTGTTCCTCCCCGTGGCGGTGCCGGTGCCGGCCCGCTTGCATGATTTGAACGATCGTTCAAAAATTAAACCAGGATCCCCGACCGCTGCAAGCATGCCGACGAGCAGTCCCGCGCGCCCCGCTGCCACCGCCACCCGCGAGCGTATCCTCGACGCCGCCGAGCGGCTGTTCGCCGGCGCGGGCTACGATGCCGTCTCGCTGCGCATGATCACACGCGAGGCGGGGGTCGAACTGGCCCTGGCGAACTACCATTTCGTGCCCAAGCTCGAACTCTTCCGTGCCGTCGTCGAACGCCGCGCGAGCGACCTCAACGCGGCGCGCATGGCGGCGCTGGAGGCGCTCGCTCCCGACGCCCCGCTCGAAGCGATCATCGACGCCTTCAGCGGCCCGTTCCTCAGCCGCAGCCTGCATGGCGGCCCGGGCTGGAAGGCCTACGCGCGGGTCATCGCTCAGGTCGCCAACTCCGAGCGCTGGACCCACGCGCTGATGAGTGCGTACTTCGACCCGGTCGCGCATGCCTTCGTCGCGCGGATGCGCGCCCGCCTGCCGCGCGCACGCGCAGAGGACATCTACTGGGGCTTCCACTTCCTGATCGGCGCAATGACGATTACATTTGCCGAGACCGGCCGTATCGACGTGCTATCCGCCGGGCGTTGCGCGAGCAGCGACCTCGCCACCATCCATGCGCGCATGCTGCCGTTCCTGGCGGCCGGCTTCCGCGCCATCTGCGCGTCCGACGGCATATCCGGGGAGACGGGGAGACAAGGACATGAATGACGCGGTCGTGCTGCGCGAGGTCGATGCCCGTGGCGTCGCCACGGTGACGCTGAACCGTCCGGCGGTGAACAACGCGTACGATGCGGCGCTGCTGGAAGCACTGCTCGAGGGGGTACTCGCGATCGCTGCCGACAGCAGCGTGCGGGTCGTGGTGGTGCGCGGCAACGGGCCGCATTTCCAGGCCGGCGCCGACCTCAAGTGGCTGCGCGGCGGGGCCGCGCGCGACACCGCCGAAAACCTCGCCGCCTCGCGACTCACTGCCGAGGCGATGCGCGCGCTCAACCAGCTGCCGAAGCCCACTCTCGCCCTGGTGCAGGGCGCCTGTGTCGGCGGCGGCACCGGGCTCGCGGCGTCGTGCGACATCGTCATCGCCGAGAGCAGCGCGAGTTTCGCCATCAGCGAAGCCCGTTGGGGCATGGCCGCGACGATCATCTTCCCCCAGCTGGTGGCGGCCATGGGCATCCGCAACGTGCGTCGTTACGCGCTCACCTGCGAGCGCTTCGATGCCGCCAGCGCCGCGGCTCTCGGTCTCGTCCACGTCGTCTGCGAGCCCGGTGCACTCGATGCCACCGCGGCGCCGATCATCGACAGCCTGCTCGGCGTCGCGCCCGACGCCATCGCGCTCAGCAAGCGCAGTGCCATGCAGGTGGCCGGCGCGCTGGTCAACGATGCCGCGTTCGAGCGTCTCGTCGCCGAGCATGCCGCCAAGCGCCAGAGCGCGGAAGCCGCCGAAGGGTTGGCGAGCTTCGCCGAGAAACGCCACGGATCCTGGTATCCGGCGTCCTGACCGCCGCGCGGGGTGCTCAGCGCGCCGCGTGGCGTACCAGCACCTTGAGCCCGGGCTTGAGCGCGAAGCGCACGCGTTCGACGACCAGCCCGTGCCGCGCGAGCAGGCGGGCCAGTGTCGTGCGGTCGAAGTAATAGAGGTGTTCGGAGGGCTTGAGCTCCTCCCAGCGCTCGAGTGGACGCGGCACGCGCCAGTGGCCGAGATCGGGCGTGCCGAGATCGATGACGCCAGCGGGCGCGAGCAGCCGTGCCAGCTCGGCGACGAAGGCGTTGAGATCGGGGACGTGTTCGATGACGTCGTAGAGCGAGATGACGTCGAAGCTCGCCGCCGGGTAGGCCTGTTCGTCGAGCAGGCCTTCGCGCAGGTTGGCAAGGCCGAGGCGTTCGCGGCCCCACGCGATGCCATCGGTCTCGATGTCCACGCCGTGCGCTTCGTAGCCGGCATCGGCCGCTGCCTTGACCACGAAGCCGGCCGAGCAGCCGACGTCGAGCCAGCGCCGGGGAGTCCCGCCCCGACGTCCTCCGCCGTGGCCCTGGTGGCGCCGGACGCGCGCCACGCGCCGGCGCGCGCGGGCGAGTTTCTTGTCCGCCTTGCGCGTGTAGCCGGCGCTGTAGGCGGCGTCGTAGCCGGCACGGATGGTGGTGAACGGCGGGCGTGGATTGATCAACACGAGGCCACAGCCGCTGCAGCGCACGAAGGGTTCGTCGTCCTTGTCGAACAGGTGCTCGAAACGGGTGCCGTCGCACACCGGGCAGTCGATGTGCTCCCAGTCGGTTCGCGCCGTGGCCTGCGCGCCGCCCGTCGTCGCCGTCACCGGCGCGGCTTGCGCGACGCGCAGCGACCCCGGATCATCGACGCAGCGACGACCGCGTGCCCGGTGGCGGCAACGGCGTTTCGACATTCGGGGGAGTCATGAGCGAGCATTTCGTAGCCAGCGGTGTCGTCACCGTTACCACCGACTTCGGCCATCGCGGGCCGTTCGTCGGCACCATGAAGGGCGTCATCCTGAGCCGCAACCCGCAGGCGCAGATCATCGATCTCACGCACGAAGCGTGGGTGCACTGGCCGGCCGAGGCGGGTTTCTGGGTGGCGCGATCCTACCACTATTTCCCGCGCGGCACGGTGCACCTGGCGGTGGTCGATCCCGGTGTCGGCACCGATCGCAGTGTGCTGCTCGCGGTTGGTGACGGGCATGCTTTCCTGGCCCCGGACAACGGCCTGCTGGCAGAGGTGATCGAGGCGACCGGTGCCGAGGTGCGCCACGTCACCGACGCCGTCATCGACGCCCACCGACTCGCCGACACCAGTGCCACCTTCCATGGCCGCGATATCTTCGCGCCGCTCGCCGCCGCGTTAGCCGCCGGACGCCTCGCACCGCAGTCGTGCGGCGCACCGACGGCCGATTACGTGCCCTCGATCATCGAGCCGGTGGAGCGGCGTGGCGATCAACTCTGCGGCGTCGTCATCACGAGCGATCACTTCGGCAATCTCATCACCAACGTGCCGGCGAGCGCGTTGGCCGGGATGCGACGACCGCTGATCCATGCCGGTGGCCACGACATTCCCTTCCGGCGCACCTACGGTGATGCCGCGCCGGGCGAACTGCTCGCGCTCGTCAATTCCTTCGGCGTGCTCGAGATTGCCTGTGCCGAGGATCACGCGGCGAACCATCTCGGTCTCGGGCGCGGTGCCCCGGTGCGCGTCATCGAGCGTGGCGGCGACTGAGGCGACGGGCCGCACATCCCGCTGGCTGTGCGTCGCCCTGATGCTGCTGACGTCGGCGTGTGCTGCGCCGCGCGGCGGCACGATGGCGCGCGATGACCTGCTCGCGGCGGCTGCGCGTGCCGGTTTCACGACTTCTTCGCAGGCGACGCCGGCCGGCCCCGTGCGCATCCTCGCACGCGGGCTCGCCGGGGCCACGCAGGTCGATGTCTACATCGAAGGTGATGGCCACGCCTGGCGCACGCGTACGCGCAAGTCGGCCGATCCGACGCCGCGACAGCCGCTCGCGCTGGCCCTGGCGCTTGCCGATCCGGCGCCGGCCGTGCTCTACCTCGCGCGGCCGTGCCACTACGCGAGCGCGGCCGAACTCGCCGCCTGCGATGCGCGTTACTGGACCGCGGCGCGCTATGGCACCGAGGTCATAGGGGCGCTCGATGCGGCGCTCGACAACGCGCTCGCAGCGGCCGCGGCACCCCCGCGTCTCGGACTCGTTGGCTATTCCGGCGGTGCCGTCATCGCGACGCACCTCGCCGCGCGGCGCGACGACGTCGACTGGATGGTCGCAGTCGCCGGCAATCTCGACCCGGCGGCATGGACGGCGCATCACCGCGTCAGCCCGCTGGAAGAGGCCGATGCGATGCTCGCCCAGGCCGCTGTCGATACCGTTCCGCAGGTGATCCTGCTCGGTGGTGCCGACGACATCGTGCCGCCGGCGCTCGTCGCGCGGTACCAGGCCGCGCGCGATCCCGCGATCACCGTGTCCGAAGTGGTCGACGACTATGACCACCGCTGTTGCTGGGTCGACAACTGGCCGCGTCGGCCATGCCGCCTGCTCGGACTTCTGGGCATCGCCGCGCCCGCACTGTGCGGCGCTCCGTGAGTGACGATGGCGCGCGCGACGACGGCGCTCAGGCGCCGGCGTCGAGCGGATAGGATTCGCGTACGTCGACGAAACTGCCGCTGGCATGCGCGGTGAGGCGCGGCACGATCGCGGCGATGTGCGCGGCGGCAACCGCCGGCGTCGGCATGCGCGGTGTGCCGCGCGCGTCACGCAGGCGCGCCAGCGACGGGAACTCGTCGGCGTCCTTCGTTGCCAGCTCGTCCTGCATCGCGGTTGCAACCAGGCCCGGTGCGAGCGCACACAGGTGGGTGTCCGGCAGCTCGTGGGCGTAGAGCTGGGCGAGCATGTTGAGGGTCGCCTTCGACAAGGCGTACGCGCCCCAGCCGTAGTTTCCGCGCACGCCGGCACCGGAAGAGATCAGCACGATCTGCGCAGGCGGCGTCGCCCGTGCGGCCAATGCGTCGATGAGTACCTTGTTCGCCCACACGTTGACGTCCATGACCTCGCGCAGCGCGTCGAGCCCGGTGGACTGCAGCGCCGCGATCGGTCCCAGCATGCCGGCATTGAGAAACACCAGCGTGGGGTCGCTGGCGCCGAGCAGCTCGTCGAGCGCGGCGGCGAGCGTCGCCGGTGCGGCGAAGTCGGCCTGCGCCTGGTGCAGGCGCGGCATCGTTTCACCGCGCGTACGTGCGAGCCCGAACACGCGGTGACCGGCATCGAGATAGACGCGGGCGAGTGCGGCGCCGAGCCCGCGGGTGTGTCCGGTGACGAGTACGTCCATCGTTGCTGCGTGCTCTCCTGCGCACGGCGGTTTTGCCCGGCGCGGCGAGCGGATACACTCGCTGCCCATGTCTTTCGATGATATCAGCGAAGCGGGTCTGCGCCGCCGCCAGGGCGCCAAGTGGCAGCAGTACGGCGCCGATGTCCTGCCGGCGTGGGTCGCCGACATGGATTTCGTCGTTGCCGAGCCGATTCGCGCGGCGCTGCACGCGGCAGTCGATCGCGCCGACCTCGGCTACCCGCAGGCGCACCGCGCGACCGGGCTGCCGCAACTGTTTGCGACACGCGTGGGCGAGCGTTTCGGCTGGGCCATCGACAGCCGCGACGTGCTCATCCTGAGCGACGTCGTGCAGGGGCTCTACGTCGCGCTCGAGACGTTCAGTGCCGCGGGCGAGGGCGCGATCATCCAGACGCCAATCTATCCGCCGTTCCTGCATGCCGCCGCCGAGGTCGGGCGGCGCGCTGTGTGCGTGCCGCTGGTGGCGGGAACGGCGCGCTACGAGATCGATTTCGCCGCGCTCGAAGCCGCGACTGACGCGCACACGCGGTTGTTCATGCTGTGCAATCCGCATAACCCGAGTGGCCGCGTGTTCTCGCGCGACGAGCTCGCGCGCATCGGCGAGTTTGCCTGCCGCCACGACCTCGTCATCGTGAGCGACGAGATCCACGCCGACCTCGTGCTCGACGACCTGCCCCACGTGCCGATCGCGACGATCGCGCCGGAAGTCGCCGCGCGCACCATCACGCTGATGTCGGCGAGCAAGGCCTTCAACATCGCCGGGCTCTGCATGGCCTTCGCGCACTTCGGCAGTCGCGCCCTCAAGGAGCGCTTCGAGCGCGTGCCGGGTCACGTGCGCGGCGGCACCAACACGCTCAGCATCGCCGCCGTGCGCGCGGCGTGGAGCGAAGCGCAACCGTGGCTCGACGACGTTCTCGCGCAGCTTCGCGGCAACCGGGCGCGCGTTGCCGCCTTTGTCGCCGAGCGCTGGCCACGCATCGGCCACTTCCCGCCCGAGGCGACCTATCTCGCCTGGCTCGACCTGCGCGCGCTGGCGCTCGACGAGCCGCCGCACGAGTACCTGCTGCGCGAAGCGCAGGTGGCGTTGAACGACGGCCGGACCTTCGGCCCGGAGGGCGAAGGTTTCGTGCGTCTCAATTTCGCCACCTCGCCGGCCCTGCTCGACACCATCCTCGCGCGCCTCGACGGCGCGCTCGCGCCGCTGGCGCGCTGAACGGCGCTCACGGCTGGCGGAAGGTCCAGGCCAGCAGGGCGTCCTGCAGCGCGCGCCCGGCGCCCCAGCGGGCACCGCGCGAATCGACCAGCACGGTGACCACGAAGGTGCGCCCGTCCGGCGCGTGCACGTAGCCGGCGACCGCGGCGACGCCGTCGAGACTGCCGGTCTTGAGATGCATGCGTCCGCTCTCGTCGCCGCGCCGGAAGCGCTTGCGCATGGTGCCGTCCTTGCCGGCAATCGACAGCGAGGCGAGGAACTCCGGCATGGTCGGCTCGCGCCAGGCCAGCTTCAGCAGCGCGGTCATGAAGCTCGCCGTCAGGCGGGCGTCGCGTGACAAGCCCGAACCGTTGTCGATGACGAGCGCGCTGGTATCGAGCCCGCGCGAGGCGAGGTGGTCGCGCACCACGGCCGCGCCCTGCTGGCGCGTGACCGGTGCCGGGTGGCGCGTCTCGGCCAGCGAGTAGAGCAGCATGCGCGTCATCAGGTTGTTGCTCCACTTGTTGAGCGGCCGGATGATCTCGCCCAGCGGCCGCGAGCGCCAGCTGAGCAGCGGCGTCTTGCCCGGCGGGTGCGTGGCCAGCGCGTAGCCGCCGTCGATGCTGCCGCCCCAGTGCGGCCACAGGCGCTGGAAGGTGCCGTAGGCATAGGATGCCGGGGTCATGACGCTGCGCGCGATCTGGTAATGGCGGCAGGAATACGGCATCTCGCCGCTGAACACGACGTGGTCGCGGCGATCGGGCGCGGCGAGCTGCATGATGATGCGCGGCATGTTGCCGCGGCACTCGCCCTGGACCAGGCGAACCTGGTTGGTGACGGTGAGGTTCGGCAACGCCGGATCGACGTCGATGCGCACGCGGCCGCCGGCGGCATCGGGCACGAAGCTGAACGTGGCCGACTGGAAGTTCACCATCAGTGCGCTCGGCAGGGTGTTGTAGAGTCGGAACGGGCTGCCATCGAACGCGCCCGGGTCGGTTTCGTCGGTGGCGAAGCGGGCGTCGTCGAGGAGCAGCCGGCCACGGATGTCGCGTACCCCCTGGCGGCGCAGCTCGCCGAGCATGCGCCAGAAATCTTCCTGCACGAGGTAGGGATCGCCACCGCCCTCGATCAGCAGGTCACCGTCGAGTACGCCGTCACGCAGCGGTCCGAGCGCGTAGAGGTGCGTACTCCAGGTATGCGTGGGGCCGAGCAGGTCGAGCGCGGTCCAGGTGGTGACGAGCTTGATGGTCGAGGCGGGATTGCGGGGTACGTCGACGTTGAGCGCGAGGCGCGGGGTCGGTTCGTCGACGGCCTGGACGACGAAGCTGACGGCGTCGGTCGACAGCTTGTGACGCGCCATCACGCGACTCAGCTCGGCCGGCAGCGCGTCTGCCGGCGCAGGCGCGGGGGCGCTGAGCGCCAGCACGCCGAGCGACAGCAGCAGGCGCACGGCGCGCACGGGGCGCGACAGCGCATGGCGAGCGGGCATCGCGGCGAATCCGGGTCAGGGGGCGGGCGCGGTACGCGCGCTCAGCGCTGCACACCTGGGACGGGAAGGCCGACAGCGTCCAGGGAAGACCCGGTGGCTCGCCTGGTGTACCCGCGACAGGCGCGTCGCGGGCAGCACGGTTCGAGGTCGGGGGACATGCGGACGACGGCACGCTGGGTCATGCAGCTCTCCTGGTGGCGGTGCAGGCGGTGGGCAGCGCATTCAGCCGGTTGGCTCGTCCGTGGCCTCGAACAGGTCACGCTGCTCGTTCCTATTGTAAACCGGTGCCTGGCGGGCGCGGTCGAGACAGTCGGTGAGGCGATGCGGCCGCGCTGCGCCAGTGTTCTCGATGTGCATGACGGCGTGCCCGCGGAGCGCGAGGTAGTCGGCAATGAACTGGCGATGGCAGTGGCGGTGCTCGGCCTCCGCGCACATGATGGCGGTGCGCTTGCAAGCGGCGCGCGCGACGAGGGCGTCGATGGCAGCGGCGAAACGCGCGCTCTCCATGTAATCGGCGAAGCCGCGGAAGGCGGCGTCGGTCAGTGCCGTGTGGCGCGAATCGCGACGCGGTTTGCGAAAACCGCCGAACGCGTCACCGGCCCACTCGTAGCGGACGTCGGCGCGCGCCAGGTGGGACGCAAGCGTGGCGCGGTCGTACTGCGGGTAACGTCGCGAGCGCGGAAATGCGCGGATGTCGACCAGCGTTTCGACGTGATGCGCCGCGAGCAGGCCGAGCAGCGTCTCGATGTCGCGGTTCGAGTGGCCGATGGTGTGGAGGGTGACCATACCGACTGCGGTGCTCCCGGCGGCGCTGCCGCGGCCTGCTGCGCGGCAGGCCTGCGCCGATGGCGCTATGGTGCCCGAGATGGCGTGCCACGGGCAGTCCGTAGGGCTGCCGTCGAGCGCCGTCAGTGGTCTGACAGGCTGGTCAAAAAAAACGACTGCGGGCACGGTCTGCGGCGTTGCGCACTCGCCTGCGGTCCTCATTCATCCACATAAACGCCGGTCCTCGGCTCGCACGCGCCTTGTAGCCCGCACGCCTCGCAACGTTTTTGACCAGCCTGCTAACGGCGCCAGGCGGCGAGATAGCGCGCGAGGTGGCGGCGCCGGAACTCGACCGGCGACCACGGCCGTGGCGACAGCCGGGTACGCGCGGCGGGGCGCGCGAGATAGGTCTGCGCCGCGCACGTCGTGCCGTCCGCGCAGCGCACGGTCACCGCGATGCGCGTGTAGAAGTCGCCCTCGAAGGCATCCAGCAACGGCCACGCGCGCGCCGGCAACGAGAGCACCAGGCAGCCCTCGGTGTGCGCGCCGGTCTCCTCGACCAGCGCCGGCCACGGTTGTCCACGTACCGCGTAGCGGGCGTAACCGTCGAGCCGTGCCGGACAGGTCTCGCGCTCGAGCCCGGTGACCGCGCGCAGCACCGGCGCGAACATCAGCGTGCCGTAGGCGAACAACGTACGCTCGGCGCCGGGCATGGCTCGTGGGGTGCTCGCGCGCGGCGCCGGCCGGGCGGTCAGATCACGCCCGCTTCGCGCAGCGCACCGAGCGCCGCCTCGTCGAGCCCGAGCAGCTCGCCGTAGACGTCGTCGTTGTGGCTGCCGAGCGCAGGACCGGGGAAGTCAGTGCGCCCGGGCGTGCGCGAGAGCAGCGGTACGATGGCCGGAATCGCCAGGGGCTCACCGTTGATGGTGACTTCCTGGAACAGGCCGCGAGCGTGGAAGTGGGGGTCTTCGTACATGTCGCGAGCATCGTAAATAGGGCCGGCGGCAACGCCGGCAGCGTCGAGCGCCGCGAGTGCGGCAGCAGCCGGCAGGCTGCGCGTCCAGGCCTCCACCGCACCGTCCACCTCGGCCTGGTGGGTGACGCGACCCGCATTGTCGGCGAGCCGTGGATCGTTCGCCATCTGCGCCTGGCCCATGGCCTCGACGAGCCGCTTGAACATCGAGTTGGTGTTGGCGCCGATGACAATCAGCTTGCCGTCGGCGCAACGATAGGTATTCGACGGCACGATACCGGTCAGCGTCGACCCGGACGGCTGGCGGATCACGCCGGCCCCGGCATACTCGGGTATCACCGCCTCGAGAAGATTGAAGACGGCCTCGAAGATGGCGACGTCGACGACCTGCCCGGCACCGTCGCGCTGGCGCCCGATGTAGGCGAGCAGCACGCCGAGCGCAGCGTGGATACCGGCCAGCGTGTCACCGATGCTGAGGTTCGGCCGCACCGGGGCCTCGCCCGGAAAGCCGTTGACGTAGCGGAAACCACCGTAGGCCTCGCATACCGAGGCGAAGCCGGCCTTGGGCGCATTGGGGCCGGTCTGCCCGTAGCCGGAGATGCGCGTGTAGATGAGGCCCGGGTTGTCGGCCTTGAACACCTCCGGCCCGAGGCCCCATTTCTCCATCGTGCCGGGGCGGAAGTTCTCGATGAAGACATCGGCCTTGCCGGCGAGCTCGCGCAGCAGAGCGCGACCGCGCTCGTTGCGCAGGTCGAGGGTGATGCACTTCTTGTTGCGCGCGAGGCTCGCCCACCACAGCGAAGTACCGTTCCTGACTTCGCGCCAGGTACGGATCGGGTCGCCGGTGCCGGGCGGCACGACCTTGATCACCTCGGCGCCGAAATAGCCGAGGATGGTGCCGGTGAAGGGACCGGCGAGGAGCTGGCCGATCTCGATGACGCGCATGCCGGCAAGGGGGCGCGTGTCGTGGGCGGTGTCTGTCATGGGCGGGTATTCACTACAGGGGTGCGGCGGCGCGTACGCGCCGCTTCGAGAGCGAGGATTATCGAGATCCCCGCGCAATTGGCAATCGCGTCGGCGAAGCTGGTACTGCGATCGGGTGTCAGGCCCTGTACGAATTCGAGGCCGGCACCGTAGCACGCCAGCGCGAGGCCGAGGCCGAGCATGCCACGCGCGGGATAGGCACGACGGAACAGCAGCGCGAGCGCACCGTACATGCCCGCATGGACCAGCTTGTCGGTGAAGCTCGGCAGCTCCTCGGCGAGCGGCGGCGTGCTCATCAGCGAGACCGCGGCCACGGCGGCGACCGCGGCCCAGGCCAGCGTGCGCCAGGCCGCCACCGTAATCTCCAGTCCGGCCGTCTGGCGGCCGCTATATCGAGGCATGAATCTGCGGCCGAGCGGTTGGAATGCCCCGATTATACTGGTGCTGGGCCTGGTGCTCGGCTGCGGTGCAGGCGTCGCGCGCGCTGATTTCGCGGCGGGAGTCGCCGCCTACAAGCGCGGCGATTTCAGCGCAGCGCTGGAGCGCTTCGAGCCGCTTGCGGCTGCGGGGGACGCGCGGGCCCAGTTCGCGCTCGGCCTGTTGCACGACAACGGCGAGGGTGTGGCGCGCGACGATGACCGCGCCGCGCACTGGTATCGTCTCGCTGCCGAACAGGGCTACGCGAAGGCCCAGTACAACCTTGCGCTCATGATCGAGCATGGGCGCAGTGGCCCCGGCGGGCAGGCGCGCGAGTGGTTCGCCCGCGCAGCGCTGCGCGGCAACGCGGACGCGGTCGCGCGGCTGCACGGCTTCGCCGAGCAGGGCGACGTCGCCGCGCAGCTGCAGCTCGGTCGCATGTATTACCTCGGTCGCGGCGTCGCGCGCAGTCCGCGCGATGCCTTCGGTTGGTTTGCCGAGGCCGCCGGGGCCGGTGACCACGATGCCGCGTTCGCGCTCGGCGTGCTCTACGACACCGGTGACGGCGTCGCCGAGGCGCCGGCAGAAGCTGCCCGCTGGTATGCGCAGGCGGCTGCGGCCGGCCACCACGAGGCGCAATACAACCTGGCCCGGCTGCATCGTCTCGGACGCGGCGTCACGCGCGATGTCGCCGTCGCCCGCGACTTCTACGAAGCGGCCGCCACGGCGGGGCTGGTCAAGGCCGAGCTGACCCTGGCGATGCTGTTCGAAGCGGGCGCGGGCTGGCCGCACGATGCGGCGCTGGCGCGCCACTGGTACGAGCAGGCAGCGCTGCACGGCAGCGCGCCGGCGCAGGTCAATCTGGCCTACCTGTATGCCGAGGGCGTCGGTACCGATGTCGACCTGCTCGAAGCCTGTGCGCTGCTCGCGGTTGCCGCCGAGCAGGGCTTCGCGGTTGCGCGCGAGAACCGCGAGCTGCTCTGCACCGGGCTCGACGCCGCGGCGCTCGCTGCCGTCGACGCGCGGGCGTCACGCTACCGGCAGGATCAGCCGACCCCGCTCGCAGCGCTCGACAGCAACGACTGAAGCAGCGCCGGCCGGCCTCAGAACGGCAGGCCGTGGGCGTAGCCGACCATGCACATGAGCATGGGTACCGATAGCAGCGTGTTGGTACGCGAGGCCATCAGCGCGATGGTGCGCGCGCGTGCCTTCTCCGCGTCCGATGCCGGCACCAGGCCGAGCAGCTTGCGCTGGTTCGGCCAGATCAGTACCCACACGTTGAACAGCATGATGGTGCCGAGCCACGCGCCGAGGCCGATTACGACCGCGCCATCGCTGAGGGTGAAGGCGTTGAGCAGGCCGACGCCCATGCTCTCCAGCGCCGATGCCCCGGTCAGCCAGGTGCCGATGGCCCCCCAGCGGAACCACGCCAGTGCGCGCGGTGCGACATAACGGTTGATCGCGGCGGGACCCGGCCCCTCGCTATCGGCGCTCGCTGCCGCCACCGCGGGCACCTGCACGAAGTTGAAATAGTAGAGCAGGCCGACCCACAGCACGCCGAACAACACGTGCAGCCACACGGTGAACGACCACAGGTTGAACTCGCCGGTGCCCAGCGCCAGCATGACGCCAACGGCCGCGACGAAGCCGAGCGCCACGGTGCCGGCCACGGACTTCAGTGGATTCACGCTGCCTGCCTCCCCAGGATCAGAGCGCGGCATGATAACAGCGTGAGCGCCGGTGGGGGCCGCGGTCGGCAGGTTCCGCGTGACGGCGCTGTCCGTCACGGCCTGCGGGGGCATGGCCTGGTCGGACGCCAATGCCGGGGCATGCTGCGGTGACGGGGAATCAGGTCGCGTGGCGCGGCCTGTCCGTACCGAAGGCCGCTAGCGAACGAGGCTCAGTACGAGTCCGGCGAAGATGATGCCGCCAACCCAGTTGTTGTTCATGAAGGCGGCGAAGCAGGCGCGGCGTGCGCGCTCGCGCATCAGCCACTGCTGGTAGCCGAACAGCGCGGCGGCGATCGCGATGCCACCGTACCAAGGCCAGCCGAGCGCAGCCGCCTGGCCGATCAGGGCGAGGTTGAGCAGCATGATCACCTGCAGCACGCCGATGACCAGGCGGTCGTGCCTGCCGAACAGGATCGCCGTCGACTTGATGCCGATGCGCAGATCGTCGTCGCGATCGACCATGGCGTACTCGGTATCGTAGATCACGGCCCACAGCAGGGTTGCACAGAAGGTCAGCCAGGCGAGCGGCGGCAGCGCGTCGAGTTGGGCGGCGAAGGCCATCGGCACCGCCCAGCCGAACGCGGCGCCGAGGTGGACCTGCGGCAGATGGGTATGTCGCTTGGCGAACGGGTAGGTCACGGCGAGTGCAACGCCGCCGAAGGCAAGCAGGATGGTGAGGCGGTTGGTCAGCAGCACCAGTGCCGCGGCGAGCGTGACCAGCACTGCGAACAGCACGAGCGCCTCGCGTTCGGACACCGCGCCGGTTGCCAGCGGCCGCTCGCGGGTGCGCTCGACATGGCCATCGAAGTGGCGATCGGCGTAGTCGTTGATCACGCAGCCCGCGGAGCGCATCAGCAACGTCCCGGCGACAAAGATGGCGAGCACGTCGAGGCGGGGCACACCACCGGCGGCGAGCCACAGCGCCCATAAGGTCGGCCACAGCAGCAGGAGCGTCCCGATCGGCTTGTGCAGGCGGGTCAGGCGGGCGTAGAGGGCGAGTCGCGCAGCGAGCGGCGAGGGCGCGGGAACCTTGTGCGACGGTGCGGTTGGCATCCTCGCGATTCTAGCAGCCGGCAGCCGGCAGCCGGCGGCCGGCTGCCGGCTGCAGATGCGCTTACACACCGCCGTACTCGGTGCGTCCGGCCAGCCAGCGTTCGACCAGGCGCGCCGCGCGTTCGGGATGCGCGTCGATGAGCAGTTCCGCGCCACGACGGACCTCGTCGAGCAGCGCCGCATCGCGGGTGAGATCGGCGATGCGAAACTGGGCTGCGCCGGCCTGGCGCGTGCCGAGCAGTTCACCCGGGCCGCGCAGGGCGAGATCGCGATCGGCGATGAGGAAACCGTCGGTGGTCTCGCGCATGACTTCCAGCCGCTGTCGCGCCAGCGCCGACAGCGGCGCCTTGTAGAGCAGCACGCAGTCCGCGTGGCGTGCACCGCGGCCGACGCGACCGCGGAGCTGATGCAGTTGCGATAGCCCGAGCCGTTCCGCGTTTTCGATGATCATGAGGCTCGCGTTGGGCACGTCGACGCCGACCTCGACCACCGTCGTCGCGACGAGCAGCTGGGTTTCGCCGGCCGCGAACGCCGCCATGGCGGCGTCCTTGTCGCGGTCGGCGAGGCGACCGTGGACCAGGCCGACGCGGATGCCAGGCAACGCGGCGGCGAGCTGTTCGGCGGTCTCCGTCGCAGCCTGGCTCTCGAGCTGTTCGGATTCCTCGATCAAGGGGCACACCCAGTAGACCTGGCGGTCCTCGGCGGTGACCGCGGCGATGCGTGCCACCAGGTCGGTGCGGCGTGTCTCGTTCATCACCACCGTGCGTACCGGTTTGCGATTGGGCGGCAGTTCGTCGAGCACGGAGACATCGAGATCGGCGTAGGCGGTCATCGCCAGCGTGCGCGGGATCGGCGTCGCCGTCATGATCAGCTGGTGTGGTCGATAGCCGTCGCGGGCGCCCTTGTCGCGCAACGCGAGTCGCTGATCGACACCGAAGCGATGCTGCTCGTCGACGATGATGAGGCCGAGCCGGCCGTAGCAGACGTCCTGCTGGAACAGCGCATGGGTGCCGACGGCGAGCAGCGGGTCGGGCTCCGCGAGCCGTGCGAGCAATGGTGTCCGTTGGCGCCTGGTGGCGCGGCTGGTGAGCTGCACGACGGTGACCCCGAGCGGTTCGAACCAGCGCCTGAGATTGGCGCCGTGCTGCTCGGCGAGGAGTTCGGTCGGCGCCATCAGCGCGACCTGGTAGCCATGCTCGATGAGGGCGCAGGCGACCGCTGCGGCGACGGCGGTCTTGCCGGCGCCGACATCACCCTGCAACAGGCGCAGCATCGGGACGCCGGCGTCGAGGTCGGCATCGATTTCGCCGATCACACGCTGTTGCGCGCCGGTGAGCTGGAACCCGAGGGCGTCGACGAGGCGGCTGCGCAGCGGGCCACCGGTCACGCGCGGTGCGGCATATCGGCGCGCGTTCTCGCGCAACCGGCGCAGGCTGATCTGGTGGGCGAGCAGTTCCTCGAACACGAGACGCCGCTGCGCCGGGTGTTGCGATTCCGCGAGCATGCCGAGGTCCGCATCGGGCGGCGGGCGATGTACGAAGCGCAGGGCCTCGGCAAGCGTCGGCAGCGCGAGCGATGCGCGCAGCGCGTCGGGCAGCAGGTCGGTGGCGTTGCCGTCGTCGAGCAGCGCGAGCGCCTGGTCGGTGAGGCGGCGCAGGCGTGCCTGGTGCAGTCCCTCGGTGGTCGGGTAGATGGGCGTCAGCTCGGCTTCGACCGGGGTGGCACCGTCGGCGTCGATGACCTGGACCTCGGGATGGACCATCTCGAGGGTGTGCGGTCCGCGGCGCACCTCGCCGAAACAGCGCACGCGGCGGCCGGACGCCAGGCGCTGCTGCTGCGCACTGTTGAAGTGGAAGAAACGCAGGTGCAGCGCGCCGCTGCCGTCGCTCAGCCGGCACAGCAGCGCACGGCGCCGCCCGAACACGATCTGGGCGACCTCCACCGTGCCTTCGATGAGCGCGCCATGGCCGGGGCGCAGCGCGCCCACCGGCGTCAGCCGGGTGCGATCCTCGTAGCGCAGCGGCAGGTGGAACAGCAGGTCGCCGACGTAACGGATGGCGAGCTTTGCAAGGCTTTCCGCCAGCCGTGGACCGACCCCGGCGAGCGCCGTGACGGGGGCTTCGAGCGCGGTGCGCCCGGACCTGGTCGGAGCGTCACGGGGCATCGCCGGCCAGCGCTTCGGGGGCCGCGGGCGCTTGCCGCGGCACGGCCGGCAGCGTGCGTGGAGCTCGCGGCGGGCCGGGCGCTCGCTTCACCGGCGCTCAGCGCCCGAGCGCGATGACCGCATCCATCTCGACCGCCGCACCACGTGGCAGGGCGGCGACGCCGATCGCGGCGCGCGCCGGGTAGGGCTTGTCGAAATACTCCGCCATGACCTCGTTGACCAGCGCGAAGTGCGCGAGGTCGGTCAGGAACACGTTCAGCTTGAGGGTGTGCTCGAGGCTCGTGCCGGCGGCGACTGCGACCGCGGCGAGGTTGTCGAGCACGCGGGTGACCTGTGCGCGCATGTCGCCGTCGACGAGCTCCATGGTGGCCGGATCGAGCGGGATCTGGCCCGACACGTACAGGGTGTCGCCGTGCGCGACGGCCTGCGAATAGGTGCCGATCGCGGCGGGCGCGGCGTCGGTATGGATGGCGGTCTTGTTCATCGCTGGAATCTTCCCGGTTGCCGGCGCGGCAATCGCGCCGCCGCGTGCCATTGTAGCCGGCGGCAGCGGGCCTGGCGGCAGCCCCGACGCGGCGAGACAGCGGGCGCGTCAGGCCCGTTTGCGGTGCACGCGCACGACCGTCTTGATGTTGCGCAGCACGCGGATGACGTCGGCAAGGTGCTTGCGATCGCGTACGCCGACCACCAGCCGCATGTGCGAGTAGTGCTCGTCGCGTTCGGACAGCTCGATGCCCTCGATGTTGGCGCTCTGGTCGGCGCAGCCGGCGGCGACGGTCGCGAGCACGCCGCGCTGGTTGACCACGTCGAGCACGATTTCGGCGGAGAACTCGCGGTCGAGGTCGGCTGCCCATTCGACGTCGACCCACTTGTCTGGCGCGTTACGGAACTCGACCACGTTCTTGCACGACGGATGGTGGATGACGATGCCGCGCCCGGCGGTGATGAAGCCCATGATGGGGTCGCCCGGGATCGGGTAGCAGCATTTCGGGATGGTCACCACCATGCCCTCGGTGCCGTGGATGAGCAGCGGTCCGGGTGCATTCTCGGGGCGGCCGCGCCGGCGTGCCGGCTCCACCCGCTCCTCGTGCTTGCCCGGCACCAGCACGCGAGCAACCAGTGGTGCGGGACGCACGCCGAGGCCGATGTTGGCGAGCAGATCATCGAAGCCCGCCAGGTTGAAGCTCTTCAGCGCGCTCGCCACGCGTTCCGGCTCGAGCGTTTCGATGGAGAGCTCGAAACGCTCGAGCTCGCGGTTCAGCATCCGCTTGCCGAGCGTGCAGGCCTCGTCCTGGTGCAGGTTCTTGAGGTAGTGGCGGATGTTCGCCCGCGCCTTGCCGGTAACCACGAAGTTGAGCCAGGCGGGATTCGGCCGTGCGCCGGGCGCGGTCACGATTTCAATCGATTCGCCGGTCTTCAGCGGCGTGCGCAGCGGTACCAGGCGGCGGTCGATACGGCAGCCGACACAGGTGTTGCCGAGGTCGGTGTGGATGGCATAAGCGAGGTCGACGGCGGTCGCGCCTCGCGGCAGTTCCATGATGTCGCCCTTGGGCGTGAATACATAGACCTCGTCGGGGAACAGGTCGACCTTGACGTTCTCGAGGAACTCCTGCGAATCACCGGCACGGCGCTGCATCTCGATGACGCCGCGCAGCCAGTCGCGGGCGCGCTTGTGCGCGCTCTTCGCCGCGCTCTCGCCGGTCTTGTACAACCAGTGCGCGGCGATGCCGGCCTCGGCCACCTGGTCCATCTCGTTGGTACGAATCTGCACTTCGATGGGGATGCCGAAGGGACCGAAGAGCACCGTGTGCAGCGACTGGTAGCCGTTCGCCTTGGGGATCGCGATGTAGTCCTTGAACTGCCCCGGAACCGGCTTGTAGAGACCGTGCACCACGCCCAGGGTGCGGTAACAGGTATCGACCGAATCGACGATGATGCGGAAGGCGTAGACGTCGTGCACCTCGGAGAAATGCAGGTGCTTCTCGCGCATCTTCTTGTAGATGCTGTAGAGGTGCTTCTCGCGTCCGATCACGTGCGCGACCAGCTGCTCCTGGCGCAGCTGGCGCTTGATGCGGTTCTTGATCTTGGCGATGACCTCGGTGCGGTTGCCGCGAATCTTCTGGATCACGCGTGTCAGCACGCCGTGGCGCAGCGGGTAGAGCGCCTGGAAGCCGAGCTCCTCGAGTTCGAGGCGGATTGCGTTCATGCCCAGGCGCTGCGCGATGGGGGCGTAGATCTCGAGCGTTTCGCGCGCGATGCGACGACGCTTCTCCGGCTTCAGTGCACCCAGCGTGCGCATGTTGTGGAGCCGATCGGCGAGCTTGACCAGGATGACGCGGATGTCATCCGCCATCGCCATCAGCATCTTCTGGAAGTTCTGTGCCTGCGCCTCGGCGTGCGATTCGAACTCGATCTGGGTCAGCTTGGACAGGCCGTCGACAATCTGCGCGACCTCGGAGCCGAACTCGTCGCTGATGCGCTCCTTGGCGACCGGGGTGTCCTCGATGACGTCGTGCAGCATGGCCGCGACCAGCGTCTCGTGGTCCATGTGCATCTCGGCGAGGATGCCGGCCACCTCCAGCGGATGCTGGATGTAGGGTTCGCCGCTCTTGCGCAGCTGACCTTCGTGGGCCTCGGCGCCGAAGCGGTAGGCCCGGCGCACCTGGCGAATCTGCTCGGCATCGAGGTAGGAGCGAACGCGCCGGCAGAGATCGTCGATGCGCAGGCCGGGCTCGGCGATGGCAGGTGCCGGGATGGTCATCGGCCGGTCACCCGGGCGCCGGCGCCGTCAGCAGTCGGCGCAGGCGGTGGGCAGGGCAGGGGGCGGCGCATGTGCGGGCGCGCGAGCGGCGGCACGCCGCGCGGCTCAGAAGTCGGGGTCGGGCTCGGACTGGGCGTTCTGTGCCTGCTGTTCGGCGAACTCGACGGCCAGTTCGAATTCCTCGGCGGCGCGCTCCTTGGCCTCGATTTCGTCGAGGATTTCCTCGTTCATCAGGCCTGCCGCGATCTCGCGCAGGGCGACCACGGTCGGCTTGTCGTTGTCGACCTCCACCAGGGGATGCGCGCCGTGGGCGATCTGGCGGGCGCGACGGCTGGCGACCAGCACGAGGTCGAACCGGTTGCCGACGGCGGGAAGGCAGTCTTCGACGGTGACGCGGGCCATGGGCGGAAATCCTGTATTGAGCGGGAAAGGGCCGCGAAATATAGCAAAACGGCGCTCAGGGCGCCACGAGTGCGGCGAGCAGGCCGGCGTGCCTGAGCTCCTGCACGCCGCGGCGCAGGCGCGCGGCGCCGACGATCGCGGTGAGCGCGGCCAGCGCGCCCTCGAAATCGTCGTTGACGACGAGGTAATCGTACTCCCCGTAGTGCGATATCTCGCGCACCGCGTCGCGCATGCGCCGGGCGATCACGCTCTCGGCGTCACCGCGCCCGCGCAGGCGCCGTTCGAGTTCCTCCACCGAGGGGGGCAGCACGAAGATCGAAATGGCGTCCGGTGCCGCGGCGCGGATGCTGCGTGCACCCTGCCAGTCGATCTCGAGGATGACGTCGATACCCTGTTCGAGCGCGCCGGCGACCGCGCTGCGCGAGGTGCCGTAGGCATGGTCGAAGACCGTGGCATGCTCGAGGAACTCCCCCGCGGCAGCCATGCGGGCAAACTCCGCCGCATCGACGAAATGATAGTCGACGCCATTCGTCTCGCCCTCGCGGCGCGACCGCGTCGTGTGCGAGACCGACACGCCGATGCGCCCGGTGCGCGCGACCAGTGCGCGTACCAGGCTGGTCTTGCCGGCACCCGACGGCGCCGACACCACGAACAGGTGCCCGGCGGCAGTACGCTCACTCAATGTTCTGTACCTGTTCGCGCATCTGCTCGATGAGCACCTTCAGTTCGACCGCCGCACCTGCCGTGTCCACGTGCGACGACTTCGAGCCGAGCGTATTGGCTTCACGGTTGAGTTCCTGCATGAGGAAATCGAGACGGCGACCGATCGGCTCGTCCTGGTCGAGCACGCGCTCGACTTCCTCGACGTGCGCGGCCAGGCGGTCGAGCTCCTCGGCGACGTCGAGGCGCTGGAGCAGCAGCGCGCATTCCTGTTCGACCCGGCTCTCGTCGATGCCCTCGGCGAGCTCGCGGATGCGGCTCTCGTGGCGCTCGCGCAGCGACTCGATGATCTCCGGCACGCGCACCGCAAGCCGGTCGAGTTGGCTGCGGATGCCGTCGAGGCGCTGGCGCATCAGCGCACAGAGTTTCTCGCCCTCGCGCAGGCGACCGGCGAGAAAGGCATCGAGGGCATCGTCGAGATGCTCGAGCACGGCCCGCCGCGCGCCGTCGAGATCCTGTGCCGCGACCTCGGTGACGCCGGGCCAGCGCAACACCTCGAGCGGGTTGAGCGGCGCCGCCTCGCCGGCCAGCGCAGCGACGCGCCGCGCCGCGGCGATCAGCGCGCTGGCGGCCGCTTCGTTCACGTGCAGTTCGCTGAAGCCGCCGGCAGCGGCCTCGTAGCGCAGCGTGCAGTCGATTTTGCCGCGCCGTACGGCGCCGGCGATGCGTTCGCGCACGGTTGCCTCGAGCTGGCGGAAGTCCTCGGGCAGGCGCACGGTGACCTCGGCGTAGCGATGGTTGACCGAGCGAAGTTCCCAGGCGCCGCGGCCGCCGGCGTCGTCGAACTCGACGCGGGCAAAGGCGGTCATGCTGTAAGGCATCGGCGGCATTGTCCTCAAGGTGGCACGATAACCGCGCATGGTACCCGCCCGTCGTGGTCGCCGTCATCGGCCTGGAGCGTGGGTATAATGCCGCCCGCCCACATTCCCCGGACCCGATCCCGCATGAGCAAACGCCCCAGTGGCCGTGCCGCCGACGAGCTGCGCACGGTCCGATTCACGCGCCGTTTCACCCGCCACGCCGAAGGCTCGGTACTCGTCGAGTTCGGCGACACGCGCGTTCTCTGTACCGCCAGCGTCGAGACCCGCGTGCCGCCTTTCCTGAAGGGATCGGGTTCGGGCTGGATCACCGCCGAGTACGGCATGCTGCCGCGTTCTACACACTCGCGCATGCGCCGCGAGGCGAGCCAGGGCAAGCAGGGCGGGCGCACGATGGAGATTCAGCGGCTGATCGGCCGCGCGTTGCGCGCGGTGGTCGATCTCGAGGCGCTCGGCGAGATCACCATCACCATCGACTGCGACGTGCTGCAGGCCGATGGCGGCACGCGCACGGCCTCCATCACGGGTGGCTACGTGGCGCTGGCCGACGCCGTCGACCACCTGCTCGCCACGCGTAAGCTGTCGCGCAATCCGCTGCACGGCGCCGTGGCCTCGGTTTCGGTCGGCATCTTCGACGGCGTTCCGGTGCTCGACCTCGACTACGCCGAGGACTCCAACGCCGAGACGGACATGAACGTCGTCATGAACAACGGTGGGCAGTTCATCGAAATCCAGGGCACCGCCGAGGGCCACGCGTTCCGCCGCGACGAGATGGACGCCATGCTCGACCTTGCCACGGCCGGCATCCGCGAGCTGATTGCCGCGCAGGAAGCGGTACGCGCGCAAGTCGAGAGCCCGTGAACGGGCCACTGCGCGTGCTGCGACATCCTCCGCATGTCTCGCCACGGCGGACGATGCCGTAACCGGCGCTGAATCGTGCAGGTCGTTCTCGCCAGCAACAACCGCGGCAAGCTGACCGAGCTCGCTGCGCTGCTGGAAGACCTGCCACTCGAGCTCGTGGCGCAGGGCACCCTCGGTATCGATGCCGCCGACGAGACCGGCACCACCTTCGTCGAGAATGCCATCATCAAGGCGCGCCACGCCGCGCGCGCCAGTGGTCGTGCTGCCATCGCCGACGACTCCGGCCTCGTCGTGCCCGCCCTCGGCGGCGCGCCGGGTGTGCGCTCGGCGCGCTACGCGGGGCCGGCTGCCGACGACGCGGCCAACCGTGCGTGCCTGCTCACGGCGATGCGTGGCCTCGCCGGCGCGCAGCGCGCCGGTCATTTCGTCTGCGTCATGGTCTATATGCGCCATGCCGATGATCCCCTACCCCTGGTTGCCACCGCGCAGTGGCATGGACACATCCTGGAGAAGGCCGTCGGCAGCGGCGGTTTCGGCTACGATCCGCTGTTCGGGGTCGACGCTGCGGCGAGCCATGGCGCACGTTCCGCCGCCGAGCTCGCACCGTCGGAGAAGAATCGCCTCAGCCATCGCGGGCAGGCGGTGCGGGAACTCGCCGCCGGGCTCGCGGCCGAGCTCGGCACCGGCGCCGTGGCACACGGAGGCAAGCGCTGAACACGTCATGACCCGGCACCCGGCGCCAGCACTATCCACTCTCCTCGTTGCGAATCGTCGCCATGGCCGCCGATCGTGTACGTTCCGCGCCGTCGATTCGAACCGCGCGGACCGGACCTGCGCGCCCCGGGTTTGCCCACAGGTTGCCGCGTGATGACTGCACCTGGACTCTACGTGCACCTGCCATGGTGCACGCGCAAGTGCCCCTACTGCGACTTCAATTCCTACCGCGCGCCGGCGCGCATCGACGAGTCGGCTTATGTCGATGCGCTGCTCGCCGACCTCGACACGGAACTCGCCTTTGCGCCCGTCGACGCGCTCGCCAGCGTCTTCCTCGGTGGCGGCACGCCGAGCCTGTTCTCGGGCGCGGCAATCGCACGCCTGCTCGACGGCGTAGCCGCCCGCGCATCGCTTGCCGCCGACGTCGAGGTCACCCTCGAGGCGAATCCGGGCAGTGCCGAGCAGGCCCGCTTCGCCGCCTACCGCGCTGCCGGTGTCAATCGCCTGTCGCTCGGTATCCAGAGTTTCGATGACCGTGCGCTCGCCGCCATCGGTCGCGTTCACGATGGTGCCGCCGCCCGGGCGGCCATCGCCAGCGCGCGCGCCGCCGGGTTCGACAATCTCAACCTCGACCTCATGTTCGGCCTGCCGGCGGTGCCACCGGCGCGCGCGCTCGACGACCTCGAAGAAGCGCTCGTCCATGCGCCGGAGCATCTCTCCTGGTACCAGCTCACGCTCGAGGAGGGCACCGCCTTCGCACGTCGGCCACCGTTGCTACCGGACGAGGACGCCGTGTGCGACGTGCACGACGAAGGCCTTGCCCGTCTCGCTGCACGGGATTATGCGCGCTACGAGGTCTCGGCCTTCGCGCGCCGCGGGCGTGCCGCGCGCCACAACCTCAACTACTGGCACTACGGCGACTACCTCGGCATCGGCGCCGGCGCCCATGGCAAACGGTCGCGCGACGGCGTCATTGCGCGACGCGTCAAGGTGCGCCACCCCGAACGCTACATCAGGGCGGCGCGCGCGGGGGACGCGGTCGACGCGCAGTGGACGGTGGCGCCCGGCGAGCGCATCGGGGAATACATGATCAACGCGCTCAGGCTGCGCGGCGGATTCAGCCTGGCCGACCTCGCCGCGCGCACCGGCATCGCGGCCGACGAGCCGGCGCTGACCGGGTCGCTTGCCGATGCCGCTGCGCGCGGCTGGCTCGCGCTTGACGCAGGTCGCGTCACGCCGACCGAGCTCGGCTATCGTTATCTCAATGACCTGCAGGCGCTGTTCATCAGACCCGCCGAGACGCTCGCCGAACCCGCATGAGCGGTACCCGGCAGCCGCGACAGAACCGGGTACGATCGTCGCGCTGCATGTCGCGCCGACCGACCACTGAACTCACGGGCGCATCAGCACGAGCGCCAGCCTGTGGCGTCGCTGCCATGGCAGCGCATCCTGAATCCTTTGGAGGAAACCGACCATGAGTCGTGCCGAGCTTGAACACTCACTCGACAAGCTGCGCGGGGAACTCGACGCGCTCGGCCCCGAGGCGTCGGAGACCCGCGCCCGCCTCGCGGCGCTCATCGACGAGATCGAACAGGAACTCGCCACGCTGGAGACCGCCGCTGATGGCGATTCGCTGCTCGAAAAGCTGCAGCACCAGGTCGAAGTGTTCGAAGTCGAGCACCCGCGGGTGACGAACATTTTGAACGACATCATGGTGACGCTCAGCAACCTCGGCATCTGACCGGAAATCGCCGCAGGGGCGGCTGCGCTACCCCCAGGCGGCGGTGCGCGGCGGTCAGCGGCGGGGACGGATTGG
>JAVJVZ010000060.1:0-104016 GCA_040220855.1 Gammaproteobacteria bacterium
TCCATCGGCTCGCAGCTTCGCTTAACGCTTCCTCCCCACGCTCGGTCACCCTCACGCAGTTGCGCTTCGCTTCGCTCGCTGTGGCCAGCTCACGGGAGGACTTGCACCTCCAGGAGTGCGCCCATGCTGGGCGCACAAAAAAGAGCACGCCGCGGGAGGCGGCGTGCTCTGGTCGGACCCTGGCCTTGCGCTTGGGCGAGGCGAGGTCTTACGGACGGCAGGAGGACGGGCGGTACTTGTTCTCGAGGTCGCCCAGCGTGCAGTCCCACACCACCTTGCCGGCCGACGTGGTCGGGTCGAGGATGAGGGTGTTGCCGTCGATCGGGTTGCCCGAGAAGGTGACGACGATCTGGCCAGCGCTGCCGCCGCCATCGGTGCCCACGCCAACCGAGCGCACGGCGTTGCCGCTGATCGTGTTGGCAGCTGCCATACCGGCCATGTCGTTGGTGGTCGGCAGGTCGCCGTTGCTGGCGAAGTACTCGGAAACCGCGGTCTTGCCGGCCGAGGCGAGGCTCAGACCTTCAGTGACGCGGGCGCGCACGGTGTAATCCTGGTAAGCCGGGATGGCGACCGCGGCGAGGATGCCGATGATCGCGACCACGATCATGAGTTCGATGAGCGTGAAACCTTGCTGCTTGTTCATGTGACTGTCTCCTCGAGTCAGTATGTCGTTGGTGTCCGCGCGGCTGGTGCTCAGCGTGCCTGCCCCGCGGTCTCCCCGGGTGCCGGTGGTCTGGAATGACCCGCCTGCGACTGCCGGGGAAGTAAGCAGCTGGCGTGCCAACTTTGCGAGATCCCCAGGAATCCGCGCCATCACGCGGTTTTGGCCCTGTTCGGAGTGCCCACTCCCGGCCATCGTCGACGCCACGTCACAGCCCTCGGCGTCACAATGTGACGCTCCACGTCACCCCGGCGGCAGGCGACGTCACCTGCGCGCACCGCGCGGGGCAGGATCACGGCGCGAGCCGCGCCGAGCCGGCGCGAGCCGCGCCGAGCCGGCGCGTCGGCACGCGAGCTCCATGAGCGGGGCCGCGACGGCAATAACCGGCACAACCCGTGGTTCCTGCAGCCACCACGGGAAGCCCGGCCTGCACACGGCGTCGTACCGCCGCGCGTAACGCCACCCCAGACATGACACCGAGGACCGGCGCCTCGCGAAGCCCTTCTCAGCGTGCCCGGGGCTGCCGGTCGGCCGGCTCCCCGGCATCAATCGATGCCGAGCTTTTCCAGCCGGTAGCGCAGCGCGCGGAAGCTGATGCCGAGGATCTTGGCGGCCTGGGTCTTGTTCCAGCGCGTACGTTCGAGCGCCTCGAGGATGCGCTGGCGCTCGACGTCGTCGAGGTAGGACTGCAGCTCGGCGCCACCCGCCGGCGGGGGTGGCGACACCCTGGCAGCCGCCGCGGGCGGTACCGCCTCGGTAGCACCGTTCAGGCGCAGGTCGGCGACGCGGATCTCGTCGTCTTCGCACAAGGTGAGCGCGCGCTCGAGGATATTCTCGAGCTCACGCACGTTGCCCGGGAAATCGTACGCGACGAGCGCCTGGCGCGCCTCGCGCTCGAGGCGCGGCGCGGCCATGCCGAATTCGGTGGCCTTGCGCGCGAGGAAGTGATCGATGAGCAGTTCGACGTCGTCGCGGCGCTCGCGAAGCGGCGGCACGGCGAGTTCGATCACGTTGAGGCGATAGTAGAGGTCCTGGCGGAAACTGCCCTGTTCGACCAGCGCAGCGAGATTCTTGTGTGTCGCGCAGAGGATTCGGCAGTCGACCGGGAACTCCTCCTCGGCCCCGATCGGGCGCACCCGCTTCTCCTGGATCGCGCGCAGCAGCTTGACCTGCATGTGCAGCGGCAGCTCGGCCACCTCGTCGAGAAACAGCGTGCCGCCGTCGGCAGCCTGGAACAGGCCGGCCTTGTCGGCAACCGCGCCGGTGAAACTGCCCTTGCGGTGGCCGAACAACTCGCTCTCCATGAGTTCATCGGGGATCGCGCCGCAGTTGACCGGCACGAAGGCGGCCTCGGCACGTGCGCCCTGCTCGTGGATGAGACGCGCGACGAGTTCCTTGCCGGTGCCCGATTCACCGCTGATGTAGACCGGCGCCTGGCTGCGCGCGAGCTTGGCAATCGTCGCGCGCAGGCGCTCGATCGGCGCGGACCGCCCGATCAGCGCGCGCGAGGTCTCGGCCGGCGTGCCGCGCAGGCGCAGGGCCTGGCCAACCAGCTTGCGCAGGTCCTTGAGGTCGACCGGCTTGGTGACGAAGTCGAAGGCACCCGACTTGAGCGCCTGGATGGCCGACTCCATGTTGCCGTGCGCGGTGATGACCGCGATCGGCAGGCGCGGGTAGCGCTTGGCCACGTGGGCGACGAGATCGAGTCCGTTGCCGTCCGGCAGGCGCATGTCGGTCAGGCAGAGATCGAAATGTTCACGCTGCAGCAATGCCTCCGCCTCGGCGACATCGGCCGCGGCGGCGCTCGCGACGTCCATCCGCGCAAGCGTGATCGAGAGCAGCTCGCGGATGTCGGGTTCGTCGTCGACGATCAGTGCGCGGTGCTCACTCACAGCTCACCGGTCCTCTGCTGGCGGCTGGGATGGGCGAAGGTGATGCGGAAACAGCAGCCTCCCGCACCCGGCATGAGCAGCAGCGTCGCCTGGTTCGATTCGCACATCTCGCGCGCGATGTAGAGTCCGAGCCCGGTGCCGTTGGCCTCCGAGGTGGCAAACGGTTCGAACAGGCGGTCAGCGACGGCCGGGTCGAGGCCGCGACCGGAGTCCTGCACCTCGATGTAAGGCCGGCCGTTGCCCGCATTGACGCCGCCGGTGAAGGCCAGGCGCGGGCTCGCCTCGGCGTAGCGCAGGCCGTTCTCGCTCAGGTTCCACAACACCTGGTGCAGCTGGGTCTTGTCCATGCGGACCACGATGGGCTCCTCCTGCCAGCGCGTGACGATGTCGTCATCGGCCAGGGCGAAGCGTTGCTGAAGCTCGGCGCGGAAACCCGCGAACCAGGTCGTGAGGTCGAAGCTCTCCGGCACCACGTCCTTGCGGCGGCCGAGCGTCAGAATGTTCTCGATGATGGTGTTCACGCGCTGCGTGTGCTGCAGCATGATCTCGATCAGGCGCCGGTCCTCGTCGGCGAGCGCCGGCGATTCCGACAACAGCTGGCCGGCATGGCTGATGGCGCCGAGAGGATTGCGAATCTCGTGCGCGATGCTCGCCGTGAGCCGGCCGAGCGAGGCCAGCTTGAGCTGCTGCGCACGCTGGCGAGTCTCCGCCGCATCTTCGAGAAACACCAGCGTGCCGGACTGTCCGCCGCTGCCGGCGCCGAGCTCGGTGAAGGAAACCAGCGCGTTGATGCTGCCGCGCCCGGTGATGGTGTTCTCGGGATTCTCGCCGGTGCGCACCCAGCCCTCGTAGGCGTTCTCGAGCTGGCGCGACAGGTTGCCGAGCGGCACGCCTGCTGCGGGCGGCGCGTCGCGCCCGAGAATTTCTCCCGCGGCGTCGTTCATCAGCACTACCCGCGTGTCGCGATCGAGCGCCATGATGCCGGCACGCATGCGCCGCACGATGTGCTCGTTGAGCAGCGAGAGATTCTCGATGTCGACCGCGCGGCGCGCCGCCAGCGCCTCGCCGCGGCGTGCACGCTCGGCGAGTGCCGAGGCCAGGATGGCGGTGCCGAAGCAGGCCGCACCGAGCAGGCCGGCCTGGGTGTAGTTGGCGCTCGCGTAATCGAGGTAGAGCGTGCCGAACACCGTTTCGCCGAGGAAGGCGATGCTGGCGAGCGCGGCGAAGAACACGCCGGCGCGTCCCGAGGCCAGCAGGCAGGTGCCGGCCACGGCCACCACGAGCAGCATGCCGAGACCGCTGGTGACGCCGCCCGCGGCGTGCATCATCACGGTAATCGCGACGATATCGACGAGGCTCAGCCCGTAGACCAGCGCGCGGTAGGGAAACTTGCGCTGCTCGACGAAGAACTGCGCGACCACCGCACCGACCGCGTAGGCCACCGCGGCACCGGCGAACAGCGGCAGGTCGATGCGACCGAGGCTCGGCGGCATCTTGCCCGAGAGCACCAGCACCGCGAACAGCCCGGAGATGACGATGCGGTAGAAATTGAAATAACGCAGCGCGCTCCAGTTGGTCAGCGCCACGCGCTGGCGAACGTCCGCCTCGATGCCGGCGGGCAGCGCACGCGTCATGCGCGGCCCTGCTCGGCGTGCTCGCGCGAGCAGAAGTCGCGCCCATCCACCACCACGCCTTCCTGGCGCGGGAAATAGACCTGGCAATGCGCACAGCGTGCCGTGCGTGCCGACACGACCGGGCGCTTCTCGCCGGCGCGTGCACGCAGGCCGCGCAAGAACACGACCACGGCGCCAATGACGAGGACTGCGATGAGGAGACGGGCGAACATGTCGGGGATGGATTGCCGTTGCGGTTGTGGGCGATGCTGCGAGCACCGTCGTGGTGGACGGCTGATGGCGCGTGGTGCCGGGCGGCACGCCCTCGGCGCACCATTTCGGCGCGTCAGGCCGGCCGCGCCGCCGCGAGTATGTTCGCCTGCCCACCGCCGCGACTCAAGGCGGTTGATGATAAGCTTGCGCGCCGGAACCCGACGCCCGCACCGCCGCCGCCAATTGCCACCCCAGTGCCACTGCCGGCCCGCACGACACGGCGCGCTCACGGTATGCCGCGCCGCGCCCACTGCGGCGCCGGGTGTCGATCCATATGCTTACCCGGACGTAGACAGGGGGAACCATGAATCTGCACGAGTATCAGGCCAAGCGGCTTTTCGCCGACTATGGCATTCCGGTCCAGGACGGTGACGTCGCGACCAGCGCGGACGAGGCCGTCGAGCGTGCGCGCACGCTGGGCGGCGACGCTTGGCTGGTGAAGGCGCAGGTGCACGCGGGCGGACGCGGCAAGGCCGGCGGCGTCAAGTTCACGCGCAGCCTGGCCGAGCTGGAGGAAGCCGCGGCGAAGCTCATCGGCTCACAACTCGTGACCAAGCAATCGGCGCCGGACGGCCAGCCGGTCAACTGCGTGCTCATCGCCGCCGCCGCCGACATTGCCCACGAGCTCTACCTCGGCGCGGTGGTCGATCGCGGCTCGCGCCGCGTCTCCTTCATGGCCTCGCGCGCCGGCGGCATGGACATCGAGGAAGTCGCCGCCAGCACGCCGGAGAAGATCGTCACCTTCAGCGTCGACCCGGTGCTCGGCCTGGAGGACTACCAGTGCCGGCGCATGGCCTTCGCGCTCGAACTCGACGCCACCCAGCGCAAGCAGCTCGGCGCCATCCTGCGCGGCCTCTATCGGCTGTTCCTGGAACGCGACCTGAGCCTGGTCGAGATCAACCCGCTCGCGATCCTCACCGACGGCTCGCTGTGCGCGCTCGACGCCAAGATCAACGTCGATGACAACGCGCTCTACCGCCAGGACATCGCCGACTGGCGCGATGCCAGCCAGGAGGACGAGAAGGAGCGCCGCGCCAAGGAGTTCGACCTCAACTACGTCACCCTCGACGGCAACATCGCCTGCATGGTCAACGGCGCCGGCCTCGCCATGGCGACGATGGACATCATCAAGCTGTCCGGCGGCGAGCCGGCCAACTTCCTCGACGTCGGCGGCGGCACCACCGCCGCGCGCGTCGCCGAGGCGTTCAAGATCATCGTCTCCGACAGCAAGGTGAAAGCGATCCTGGTCAACATCTTCGGCGGCATCGTGCGCTGCGACCTCATCGCCGAAGGCATCATCACCGCGGTCAAGGAGGTCGGCGTGAACGTGCCCGTGGTGGTGCGCCTCGAAGGCACCAACGTCAACGAAGGCAAGGAGATGCTGGCCTCCAGCGGGCTCGCAATCCTGAGCGCGGAAAACCTGGCCGACGCTGCCAGCAAGGTCGTCGCGGCAGCCAAGGGGAGCAACTGATGTCGATTCTCGTCAACAAGAACACCCGCGTGCTGGTCCAGGGCTATACCGGCAAGCAGGGCACCTTCCACGCCGAGCAGGCCATCGCCTACGGCACCCAGGTGGTCGGCGGCGTGACGCCCGGCCGCGGTGGTGAGCAGCACCTCGACCGCCCCATCTTCGACACCGTCGCCGACGGCGTCGCTGCCACCGGTGCCGATGCCTCGGTGATCTTCGTGCCGCCGCCGTTCGCCGCCGACGCCATCGCCGAGGCCGCCGATGCCGGCATCAAGCTCATCGTGTGCATCACCGAGGGCATCCCCGTACTCGACATGCTGCGCGTCAAGGCGAGCCTGATGGCGCGCGGTGACGTCTACCTCGTC
Organism: Gammaproteobacteria bacterium; assembly: GCA_040220855.1. Classification (GTDB taxonomy): domain Bacteria; phylum Pseudomonadota; class Gammaproteobacteria; genus JACKNG01. The sequence continues at coordinate 6,273 of JAVJVZ010000060.1, forward strand.
GGCCCCAACTGCCCCGGCGTGATCACGCCCGGCGAATGCAAGATTGGCATTATGCCGGGCGCCATCCACCAGCCCGGCAGGATCGGCATCGTGTCCCGCTCCGGCACGCTCACCTACGAGGCGGTCCACCAGACCACCGCTGCCGGACTCGGCCAGAGCACCTGCGTCGGCATCGGCGGCGATCCCATCCACGGCATGAACTTCATCGACTGCCTGGCGCTGTTCCAGGACGATCCGCAGACCGAGGGCATCATCATGGTCGGCGAGATCGGCGGTTCGGCCGAGGAAGAGGCCGCTGCCTTCATCAAGGCCAACGTGACCAAGCCGGTGGTCGGCTACATTGCCGGCGTCACCGCGCCGCCCGGCAAGCGCATGGGCCATGCCGGCGCCATCATTTCGGGCGGCAAGGGCACCGCGGACGACAAGTTCGCCGCCCTGGAGGCGGCCGGCGTCACCACCGTGCGCTCACCCGCCGAGCTCGGCTCGGCGATGGCGCGCGCGCTCGGCTGAGCAACGGCCCGCCCGTGCCGCCGCACGCGGCACGGGCGCACACCTCACCCCGATGAGCACCGTTCTGCGTCTGGCCCTGGCCCAGGCCGACTTCTGCGTCGGCGACATTGCCGGGAATGCCGAGCGCATCATCGAACTCGCCCGCGCCGCGCAGGGTGAACTCGGTGCCGACATCGTCGTATTTCCCGAACTCGCGGTGACCGGCTACCCGCCGGAAGACCTGCTGTTCCGCCCCGGCCTGTACCGGCGCGTGCGCGCGGCCCTCGCCCGCATCGCGGCCGCGGCGCCGGGCATCCACCTCGTAGTCGGCTACCCGGAGCGCGACGGGGAGCTCACCTGGAACAGCGCTGCTGTCTTCCATGCCGGCCGCCAGGTCGCCAACTACCGCAAGCAGCGCCTGCCCAATTACTCGGTGTTCGACGAGAAGCGCTACTTCGAAGCCGGCGACGCGGCGGTCGTGGTCGACATCGCCGGCGTGCGCGTCGGCCTCAGCATCTGCGAGGACATCTGGTCGCCGGATACCGCGCGCCAGGCCGCCGCTGCCGGTGCCGAGCTGATCTGCAACCTCAATGCTTCGCCCTACCACATGGGCAAGGCGGTCGAGCGCGCCAACGCGGTTGCCGCGGCGGCGCTCGCCGGTGCGCTGCCGGTGGTCTACGTCAACACCGTCGGCGGCCAGGACGAACTGATCTTCGACGGCGGCTCCTTTGCGCTCGATGCGCGAGGGGTGGTCACCGCGCAGGCCCCGTTCTTCAGCGAAACCCTGTTCGCCGTCGACGTCGTTCGCGAAGGTGACGCCCTGGTGCCGTGCGGCGCCGTGGCGACGAGCCCGGATGCCGAGGAGGCGGTGTACCAGGCGCTGGTACTCGGCATCCGCGATTACGTGCACAAGAACCGCTTCAAGGGCTGCGTGCTCGGCCTCTCCGGCGGCATCGATTCCGCGCTGACGCTGGCGCTCGCCGTCGACGCACTCGGCGCCGACTGCGTCACCGCCGTCTCGATGCCCTCGCGCTACACCGCCGACATGAGCATCGACGACGCCCGCCTCGAGGCCGAGCGCCTCGGCTGCGCCTTCCACGTGGTGCCGATCGAGGGCCCGGTAAAGGCCTTCGATGCGGTGCTCGCGCCACTGCTCGGTTCCGATCTCCCCGGCGTCACGCCACAGAACATCCAGGCGCGCAGCCGCGGCGTGATTCTCATGGCGCTGTCGAACGCGACCGGCAGCATCGTGCTCGCGACCGGCAACAAGAGCGAGATGGCGGTCGGCTACGCGACCCTCTATGGCGACATGGCGGGCGGCTTCGCGCCGCTCAAGGACATCCCCAAGACGCTCGTCTACCGGCTCTCGCGCTGGCGCAACCGGGAACGCGAAGTCATCCCGGCACGTGTCATCGAGCGCCCGCCGAGCGCCGAGCTCGCGCCTGACCAGAAGGATACCGACAGCCTGCCGCCCTACGAAATCCTCGACCCCGTCCTCGAACGCTACATCGAGCAGGACATGACGCCGCGCGAGATCGCCGAGCACGGCTTCGATATCGACACCGTGCGCCGGGTCGCGCAGATGGTCGACCGCAACGAGTACAAGCGGCGCCAGGCGGCGCCCGGGGTGCGCATCTCGCGGCGCGCCTTCGGACGTGACCGGCGTTTCCCCATCACCTCGCGTTACGACGAGCAGCAGCCCTCGTCGTGAGCCGCGCCGCACCGCGGCGCGACGACGCTCAACGCACGGTGGTCTGCTTCACTTCCTCGATGCCGGGGTGGTTGGGGTAATTGACCTCGAGCACACGCGTGGCGTCGGCCGCGAGCTCTTCGAGTTCGAGCACCTTGTACGACTTCGCCAGCAGCACCAGCGCTTCCGGCATCGCCGGCGTCTGCTGGTAGTTCTCGACCACGTAGCGGGCGCGGTTGGCGGCCGCGACGAACGCGCCGCGCCGCATGTAGTAATTGGCCACGTTGACCTCGTGCTGCGCGAGGATGTTGCGCAGGAAGCGCATGCGCTTCTGCGCGTCCTCGACGTAGATGCTGTCGGGGAAGCGCTTGATCAGCTCACTGAAATCGTTGAACGATTCGAGGCTCGCGCCGGGATCGCGCTGCGACGGATCCTTCGGCAGGTAGCGCTCGGTCAGGCCGTAACCGCGGCCGAAGTTGATGAGCCCGCGCAGGTAGAAGGCATAAGCCATGTGCTCGTGCGAAGGGTAGAGCTTGATGAAGCGATCGATCGTCGCCATCGCCTGCGCCGGGTCATCGGTGCGATAGTAGCAATAGGCCAGTTCGAGCTGGGCATGCTGGGTATAGGCGCCGAAGGGGTAGCGCGATTGCAGCTTCTCGTAATAATCGATGGCGCCGGTACAGGAACCCGAGTCGAGACGCTGCTTGGCCGCGTGGTAGAGACGATCCTCCGGCCACTTGGCGGCCTCGCGGTCGCGATCGGACTGGCTCTGGAAGTAACCGCAGCCGCCCAGCAGCACGGTCAGCAACAGGCAGGCGGCGCGCATCGACGGAAGAATGTGGAGTGATGACATCGAACTCGGGCGCCTGGCGCGCGACGGGGCATGAACGGCAGCGCATCTTAGCGCAGCGCCCGGAAAAGCGACAATCGAAGGCGCCACGGCGGCAACCGCCGTACCCTCCACCGCGGCCGCCATGCTGAACGACGCCGTACACCACGAACACCACGCGCTCGAGGTGCCGCCCGGGCTCGACGGCCTGCGCCTCGACCAGGCGCTCGCACAGCTGCTGCCACAGTATTCGCGCTCGGCGCTCAAGCAGTGGATCGAGGCCGGCCAGGCGACGCTGAACGCAGCACCCGCACGCCCGCGCTCGCGTGTCCACGCGGGTGACGCACTCGCGGTGACGGCCACCCTCGCGCCCGACGAGGCCCTCGTCCCACAGGCGGTCGGCTTCCGCATCGCTCACGAGGATGCCGCCTGCATCGTGGTCGACAAGCCGGCCGGCGTGGTCGTGCACCCGGGCGCCGGCAACCGCGACCATACCCTCGTCAACGGCCTGCTCGCGCGCTACCCGGAGCTCGCCGTACTGCCGCGCGCTGGGCTCGTGCACCGTATCGACAAGGACACCTCGGGGCTCTTGCTCGTCGCGCGCACGCCGGCCACCTACCAGGCGCTGGTGCGTGCCATGGCGGCCCGCGACATCGCGCGTACCTACCACGCGGTCGTCACCGGTGTGCCGGTCGCGGGCGGCACCATCGACGCCGCCATCGCCCGCGATCCGAACCAGCGAACGCGCATGCGCGTCAGCGAAGGCGGCCGTACCGCGGTCACCCACTACCGCGTGCTGGCCCGCTACCGCGCGCATGCCCTGCTCGAGGTGAACCTCGAGACCGGACGTACCCACCAGATCCGCGTGCACATGGCCTGGCGCGGCTTCCCGCTGGTCGGCGACAGTCGTTACGGCGCACGCCCGCGCCCGCCGCGCGGTGCCGCCGCGACCCTGCGCGAGCTGCTGCAGGGCTTTCCGCGCCAGGCCCTCCACGCCGGCCGCCTCGAATTCAACCACCCGCTCGACGGCAACGTGGTGGTCGTGGAGTCGCCGTTACCTGACGACCTGCGCAGCCTGCTCGAGGCCCTCGCAGCCGATGCCACCGCACATGCCTGAGCGCGACCCGGCGCTCGCCATCTTGACGCCGGCGTGGCCGGCGCCGGCCGCCGTCGGCGCCTGCTTCACCACCCGCCAGGGTGGTGTCAGCGAGAGGCCCTGGGCGAGCTTCAACCTCGCCACCCACGTCGGTGACGACCCCGCTCACGTGGCGGCGAACCGTGCGCGGCTACGTGCGGTGCTCGGCCTCGCTCACGAACCGGGCTGGCTCGAACAGGTGCACGGCACCCGCGTCGCACGCCTCGGTGCGCCGCGCGGTGGAGTCACCGCAGACGCCGCCATCACGCGCGTGCCCGGCCTCGCCTGCGTGGTCATGGTGGCGGACTGCGTGCCGGTGTTGCTGTGCGACGATGAAGGGCGCGAGGTCGCCGCGGCGCACGCCGGCTGGCGCGGGCTCGCCGGCGGCATTCTCGCCGGCGCGGTCGCCGCATTTGCGCGCGCACCGCGTCATCTCCTCGCCTGGATCGGGCCGTGCATCGGGCCGGCCGCCTATACCGTCGGCGATGACGTGCGGCGCCAGCTGCTCACCGCGACACCGGGTGGCGAGAACTGCTTCGCCCCCCGGCACGATGGCGCTGGCTGGCATTGCGATCTCGCCGCGCTCGCCGCGCGCCAGCTCAGGCGCGCGAGTGTCGCGGCGGTGACCGGCGCCGATACCTGTGTCCATGACGATCCGGCGCGCTTCTATTCCTACCGGCGCGACGGCGAGACCGGCCGCAATGCCGCCTTGATCTGGCTCAAGACGGGCTGAACCGGCTGCCGCGATCGTCGTCACCGGGCCGCATTCTGCTTGAAGCACGGGCTCGACATCCCCATCTGGCCAGCAATCCCGTTACATCTGCCATGAGGTTGCGCCGATGCGTGCCGACAAAATGACCCACAAGTTCCAGCTCGCGCTGTCGGAAGCGCAGAGCCTCGCGCTCGGGCGCGACAACCAGTTCATCGAGCCGGTGCACCTGATGACCGCGTTGCTCGACCAGGAAGGTTCGACGGTGCGCCAGGTGCTGCAGAACACCGGCGTCAACGTGCAGGGGCTGCGCTCGCAGCTCGGCCGCGCGCTCGACCAGCTGCCCAAGGTCTCCGGCAACGCCGGCGACGTGCATCCCTCCAACGCGCTGATCAAGCTGCTCAACGTCACCGACAAGCTCGCCCAGCAGCGCAAGGATGCCTACATCGCGAGCGAGCTCTTCGTGCTCGCCGCGCTCGAGGACCAGGGCGAGCTCGGTCGCCTGCTCAAGCAGCACAACGCCGATCCGAAGCGCATCGGCGAGGCCATCGAGCAGTTGCGCGGTGGCGAAGCGGTGGGCGATCCGAATGCGGAGGAACAGCGCCAGGCGCTCGAGAAGTACACCATCGACCTCACCGAGCGCGCCGAGCAGGGCAAGCTCGACCCGGTCATTGGCCGCGACGACGAAATCCGCCGCACCCTCCAGGTCCTGCAGCGGCGCACCACGAACAACCCTGTGCTGATCGGCGAACCCGGCGTCGGCAAGACCGCCATCGTCGAGGGCCTAGCCCAGCGCATCGTCAACCGAGAAGTACCCGAGGGCCTGAAGAACAAGCGCGTGCTCTCGCTCGACATGGGCGCCCTGATCGCCGGCGCCAAGTTCCGCGGCGAGTTCGAGGAGCGCCTCAAGGGCGTGCTCAACGATCTCTCCAAGCAGGAAGGACAGGTCATCCTGTTCATCGACGAGCTGCACACCATGGTCGGCGCCGGCAAGGCCGAAGGCTCGATGGATGCCGGTAACATGCTCAAGCCCGCGCTCGCGCGCGGCGAACTGCATTGCATCGGCGCGACCACGCTCGACGAGTACCGCCAGTACGTCGAGAAGGATGCCGCGCTCGAACGCCGCTTCCAGAAGGTGATGGTCAACGAGCCCTCGCTCGAGGACACCATCGCCATTCTGCGTGGCCTCAAGGAACGCTACGCGGTGCACCACGGCGTCGAAATCACCGATCCCGCCATCGTCGCCGCGGCCAGCCTGTCCCATCGTTACATCACCGACCGCCAGCTCCCCGACAAGGCCATCGACCTCATCGACGAGGCGGCCAGTCGCAGCAGCATCGAGATCGACTCCAAGCCCGAGGTCATGGACCGGCTCGAGCGCCGCGCCATCCAGCTCAAGATCGAGCGCGAGGCGCTGCGCAAGGAGAAGGACGAGGCCTCCAAGCGACGTCTCGAGGATCTCGAGAAGTCGATTGCCGAAGTCGAGCGCGAATACGCCGATCTCGAAGAGATCTGGAAATCCGAGAAGGCCGCGCTTGCCGGCACGCACCAGGTGCAGGCCGAACTGGAGCGCGCCCGCCTCGAGTTCGAGAACGCGCGTCGTGCGGGTGACTTGAACCGCATGTCCGAGTTGCAGTACGGCGTCATCCCCGAACTCGAGAAGCGCCTCACGGCGGCCTCGCAGGGCGAGAGTGCGCCACAGCAGCTGCTGCGCAATCGCGTCACCGAGGAGGAAGTGGCCGAGGTCGTCTCCAAGTGGACCGGCATCCCGGTCTCCAAGATGCTGGAGGGCGAGCGCGACAAGTTACTGCGCATGGAGGAAGCCTTGCACAAGCGGGTCATCGGCCAGGACGAGGCCGTGGTCGCGGTGGCCAACGCCATCCGCCGCTCGCGCGCCGGCCTGTCCGATCCTAACCGTCCCAATGGCTCGTTCCTGTTCCTCGGCCCGACCGGCGTCGGCAAGACCGAGCTCTGCAAGTCGCTTGCCGAGTTCCTGTTCGACACCGAAGAGGCGCTGGTGCGCATCGACATGTCCGAATACATGGAGAAGCACGCGGTGGCGCGCCTGATCGGCGCCCCGCCCGGCTACGTGGGCTATGAAGAAGGCGGCTACCTGACCGAGGCGGTGCGGCGCAAGCCCTACTCGGTGCTGTTGCTCGACGAGGTCGAAAAGGCCCACCCCGATGTCTTCAACATCCTGCTCCAGGTGCTCGACGACGGCCGTCTCACCGATGGTCACGGGCGCACCGTGGACTTCCGCAACACCGTCATCGTGATGACCTCGAACCTTGGCTCCGACGCCATCCAGACGATGAGCGACGACGAGCACTACGAGGAGATGAAGCGCGCGGTGATGGGCGTGGTGTCGAGCCATTTCCGCCCCGAGTTCATCAACCGCATCGACGAGGTGGTGGTGTTCCACGGCTTGCGCAAGGCCCAGATCCGCGCCATCGCGGAGGTCCAGGTGGAACGCCTGCGGCAACGGCTGGCCGAACAGGATCTCGGCCTCGAGATCACCAGCGCTGCCCTCGACCGTCTCGGCGACGCCGGTTTCGACCCGGTCTACGGCGCACGGCCGCTCAAGCGCGCAATTCAGAACGCGCTCGAGACCCCGCTCGCCGAGGCCATCCTGGCCGGCCGCTACGAACGCGGCGACACCGTGCGGGTGGATGTCGGCGAGAGCGGGCTGACGCTCGGCTCGGCGCGCGCCGACGCCGCCTGAAGCCGCCCACCCGGCGCGCGACAACGGCCCTGGCGGGCCTTGCCGGCTGCCCCCCGGCAAGGCCCGCCAGTGTGCACTGGTCGGTAGCTATTCAGCATTCTTTACACTAACATTTTGGCTGGAGTGGACTGACCTTACGAGCGAAACATCATGGCCGTATCAAGTAATCGGGTCCCCTTGAGCGGACTCGCCCGCAAGCTCGTCGCCGAGGGCATCCTGGCCGACGACGCGGCCAGTGAGGCATTCCAGAGCGCTCTCGCCAAGAAGATCCCGTTCGTCAGGTACCTGGTCGAAAACAACCTCGCCGACGCGCGCGCCATCGCCCACGCCGCCTCCAGCGAATTCGGCGTACCCATGATCGACATCGATGCGCTCGATGTGGACAACGACACCATCAAGATGGTCAGCCGCGACCTCATCCAGAAGCACGGCGCGCTGCCCCTCTACAAGCGCGGCACGCGGGTTTTCATCGGCGTCGCCGACCCGACCAACCTGCAGGCGCTCGACGAGATCAAGTTCAACATCGGCGGCGGCACCACCGAAGCGGTGGTGGTCGAGTGGAACAAGCTGGCCAAGGTCATCGACAAGGCGCTCGAGGACACCGACACCAGCCTCGGCGACATGGGTGACGGCGATCTCGAGGATTTCGACGACGTCGAAGTCGGCAGCACCGAGCAGGAGCAGCACGACGACTCCGAGATCGACGACGCTCCGGTGGTGCGCTTCGTCAACAAGTGCCTGCTCGACGCCATCAAGCGCGGCGCCTCGGACCTGCATTTCGAACCCTACGAGAAGATCTACCGCGTGCGCTTCCGCATCGACGGCGTGCTGCAGGAAGTGACCCGCCCCCCCCTCGCGCTCGCCGGCAAGATTGCCGCGCGCATCAAGGTGATGTCGCGCCTCGACGTGTCTGAGCGCCGCGTGCCGCAGGACGGCCGCATCAAGCTGAAGCTGTCGAAGAACAAGGCCATCGACTTCCGCGTCAGCACCTGCCCGACGCTGTTCGGCGAGAAGGCGGTGCTGCGTATCCTCGATTCCGACGCCGCCAAGCTCCAGATCGACCAGCTCGGCTACGAGGACTTCCAGAAGGAGCTGTTCCTGAAGAACCTCCACAAGCCCTATGGCATGTTCCTCGTCACCGGCCCCACCGGTAGTGGTAAGACCGTTTCGCTGTACACCGGCATCAACATCATCAACAAAGAGGACGTCAACATTTCGACCGCGGAGGATCCGGTCGAGATCAACCTGCCCGGCGTCAACCAGGTGCAGGTCGACGAACGCACCGGCATGACCTTCCCGAAGGCCCTCAAGGCCTTCCTGCGCCAGGATCCGGACATCATCCTCGTCGGCGAGATTCGCGACCTCGAAACCGGCTCCATCGCCGTCAAGGCTGCACAGACCGGTCACATGGTGATGTCCACGCTACACACCAACGACGCACCGCAGACCCTCACCCGCATGCAGGACATGGGCATCCCGGCTTTCGCCGTGGCGACCTCCATCAACCTCATCACCGCCCAGCGCCTGTGCCGCCGGCTACACCCTGACTACCGCGTGCCGATAGACATGCCACCGGAAGCGTTGCTCGACGAGGGATTCCCGGAGGAATGGGTGAACGAAGGCATCAAGCTGTACGGGCCCGGTGACGGCGGCGCAGAGTGTCCGAGCGGCTACAAGGGCCGTGCCGGCATCTACCAGGTCATGCCGATCAGCGACACCATGCGGCGCCTCATCATCGAAGGCGCCAACGCCGTCCAGCTGGCCGACCAGGCCGCGTCGGAGAAGATCTGGGACATCCGCAAGTCGGGGCTCGCCAAGGCTCGGGCGGGCGTCACCAGCCTCGCCGAAGTCAACCGAGTGACCGTGGAGTAAGTCATGGCGGAAGCTGCAGTCAAGTCGAGCATGTTCGTCTGGGAAGGCGTCGACAAGAACGGCAAACGCGTCAAGGGCGAGATGTCGGGGCAGAACGATGCCCTGATCAAGGCGCAGCTGCGTCGCCAGGGCGTCAATCCACTGAAGGTCAAGAAAAAGCCCAAGCCCCTGCTCGGCGGCGGCGGAGGCAAGATCACCTCCAAGGACATCACCATCTTCAGCCGCCAGATGGCGACCATGATGTCGTCCGGCGTGCCGCTCGTGCAGTCGTTCGAGATCGTCGGTCGCGGCCATGAGAACAAGGCCATGCAGGAGCTGATCCTGTCGATCAAGTCGGATGTCGAAGCCGGCGGCTCCCTCAACGAGGCACTCGGCAAGCACCCCAAGCAGTTCAGCGATCTCTACATCAACCTCGTCACGGCCGGCGAGCAGGCCGGTATCCTCGAGGACATCCTGCACAAGCTCGCCACCTACATGGAGAAGACCGAGGCGCTGAAATCGAAGATCAAGGGCGCCATGTTCTACCCCATCGCGGTCATCGTGGTCGCCTTCGTGATCACCTGCATCCTGATGATCTTCGTCATTCCGCAGTTCCAGGATCTGTTCTCCGGCTTCGGTGCCGATCTCCCGGCACTGACCCAGCTCGTGATCAACATGTCGAAATGGTTTCAGTCTTACTGGTACCTGCTCATCGGCGGCATCATCGGCGTCGTCGTCGCGATCGTGATGCTGATGAAACGTTCGATCCGATTCGCGCATTTCGTCGACCGCCTGCTGCTCAAGATCCCGGTGCTCGGAGACATCCTCAACAAGTCCGCCATCGCGCGCTTCGCACGCACGCTGTCGACGATGTTCGCCGCCGGCACCCCGCTGGTCGAGGCCATGACCTCCGTCGCTGGCGCCTGCGGCAACATCGTCTACTACGAAGCGACCATGAAGATGCGCGACGAGATCGCAACCGGCACGCAGGTGCAGGCAGCAATGCGCGATTCCGGCGTATTTCCCAACATGGTCATCCAGATGGTTGCCATCGGCGAGGAGTCCGGAGCCCTCGACCAGATGCTCGCCAAGGTCGCCGACTGGTACGAGCAGGAGGTCGACGACGCGGTCGATTCCCTGACCAGCCTGCTCGAACCCATCATCATGGCCGTGCTGGGCGTGCTCATCGGCGGCCTCGTCGTCGCCATGTACCTGCCGATCTTCAAGATGGGCCAGGTGGTCTAGGGCCCGCGCGGCTTGCATCGCCATCATGGCGAGCGGCAGGCAGAATGCGCCTGCCGCCGACGCCCCAGGCCGACCCGGCGCCGCATCTGGTCGTGCCGCGCCGAGGCACCGGCAGCGCGTGGGCGATGCCCCGCGTGAGCGGTGCGCCACGCAGCGCGGGGACGTTCCCTTTTTCATGCAGCTGACGAGTCACCCGTCATGAATCCGCTCATCGCCGCGCTGCTCGATGAACCGACCCTGCTGGTCGGCGCGATGACCGTACTCGGTCTCCTCGTCGGCAGTTTTCTCAATGTCGTCGTGCATCGCCTGCCGATCATGATGGAGCGCGAATGGAAGCAGGAATGCCGCAGCCTGCTCGAACTGCCCGACGAAGCGCCGGGGCCGGCATTCGACCTGGTGCGGCCACGCTCGCGATGCCCGGCCTGCGGTGCCCCCATCGCAGCGCGCGACAACGTACCCGTGCTGGGCTGGCTGCTGCTGCGTGGTCGCTGCCGCGCGTGCCGCGCGCCGATCAGCGTGCGCTACCCCCTCGTCGAAGCCTTCACCGGTCTCGTCAGCGGCTTTGCCGCGTGGCACTTCGGAGTCCACGGAGGTGATCTGCCCGCGGCGCTCACGCTCGCCCGCGTCGCAGCGGCGAGCGTCGTCTGCTGGTACCTCATCGCGCTCGCACTCATCGACTACGACACCCGGCTGCTGCCCGATTCGCTGACCCAGCCATTATTGTGGCTCGGCATCGTGGCCAGCTTCTGGGGCCTCTTCGCCGGCGCGCTCGAGGACGCCGTGCTCGGCGCGGTATTCGGTTATCTCAGCCTGTGGTCGGTCTACTGGTTGTTCAAGCTCGTCACGGGCAAGGAGGGCATGGGTTACGGCGACTTCAAGCTGCTCGCCGCGCTCGGCGCCTGGCTCGGCTGGCAGGCATTGCCAGTGCTCGTGCTGCTCTCCTCTGCGGTCGGTGCAGCGCTAGGAATCGGACTCATCGCGAGCGGCATCATCAAGCGCAGCGAGCCCATCCCGTTCGGTCCCTATCTCGCCCTCGCCGGGATCCTCGCGCTGTTCTGGGGTGATGCCATCGGCGCCCTGTTCAGCCCGGGAAGGCCGCTCTGAGCCGCCTCCGGGCGTCCGTGCCGTGACCATGATCAGAACCTACGTGGTGGGCGTCACCGGCGGTATCGGCTCCGGCAAGACCACCGTGTGCGAACTCTTCGCAACGCGCCACGGCGTGCCGGTCATCGACGCCGACCAGGTCGCGCGCGAAGTGGTCGAGCCCGGCGAAGCCGGGCTCGAGGAGCTCGTCGAAGCGTTTGGCACAACCGTCCTGACCGCCAGCGGCCACCTCGACCGGCGCAAGCTCAAGGACATCGTCTTCGCCGACAGTGGCAAGCGTACGCGACTCGAAGCCATACTCCATCCACGCATCCGCGCGCGCATGCAGGCTGCGCTGGCAGGCATCGATGCGCCCTACTGCCTGCTCGGCATTCCGCTGCTCGCCGAAGGCGGCGGCAATCCGCTGGTACGTCGCGTGCTGGTGGTGGATTGCGACGAGGCGACCCAGATTGCGCGCGTTCGTGCACGCGACGATTTGACAGAAGAGCAAGTGATGGCAATCATGCGGAGTCAGGCCACGCGTGCGGACCGTCTGCGCATCGCTGACGACGTGATCCTCAACGATGGCGATCGCGACGCCTTGATCGAGCGCGTCGATGCCCTGCACTCCAACTACCTCGAGCTCGCCCGCAACACCCCGTCATCATCGACCGGCCATGAGCACTGAGCATTCCGGCAAGCAAGCGAGCCTGTTCCCCGACGCCGGCGTTCCGCTCGTCTACGAGCAACCGCTGAACGAGCGCATTCGCAACTGCCTGCGGCTCGAGCATCTCTTTACCGGCATCGAGACCGGCATCCGCAACGGCGGCGAATGGGAGGCACGCGACGCGCTCGCGCGCATGCTCGAGGTCTGCGATTTTCTCCTGCGCACGGACATCAAGGGCGAGCTGATCAAGGAACTCGAGCGGGATATCAGTATTTTCAACGGCTTGCGGAACAACCCCGGGGTGAACCCGGTGGCCCTGGATCGCACCGTGAGCGCCATTGGCGACATCCTCGGCGAGATCAAGGGGCCCGAATGCCAGCCGGGTCAACGCTTGCGCAACGACGAACTCGCCAACCAGGTACGCCAGCGCATCAGTATTCCGGGGGGAACCTGCAGCTTCGACGTGCCGGCACTGCACTACTGGCTGAATGCCGATCCGCATGCTCGCGCGCAGAGCCTGAACGCCTGGATGCGCGACCTGCGCGGTATCGAGCGCGCCGCGAGCCTCATTCTCAAGCTCATTCGCGAAAGCAGCAATCCGCGCATGGTGACCGCGCATGGCGGGTTCTACCAGCAGCAGATCGAAGCCGGCACACCGTGCCAGATCGTGCGCGTCGTGATGCCCGCCGATGCCCTGGTCTATCCCGAGATCAGCGGGGGCAAGCACCGCTTCACCGTGCGATTCTATGCCCAGCGTTCGACCGGCACGCGCCCGGCGCAGGCACCCGAGGACATCCGTTTCGAGTTGCAGTGCTGCGGCATCTGAACGCGCCGGCGCGGCACGGGCTGAAGTCCGGCGCCCCCTGCCCCATTCTCAACGCGAGCCGGTGCTGACCGTAACAGCCGCGACGTTCCGTTCGAACGCCGCCAGTGCGTGCGCGAGCGGCGCCAGGTCGGCCACGCCGCCGACCTTCACGACACTCCCCTGGCAGCCCGCATGACAGGCATCGATGGCGTCGAGCGTATCGCCGTGCGCATAGATCGGTACACCGGCGGTCGCCGCGAGCCCGGCGATATCCGGCGCGGACAAGGTGCGCGCGGCATAGACGAAGTCGACACCCGCGGCCTCGGCCCGCGCGAGGTCGTCGGCATCGGAAACATCCGAACTCACCAGCAGCCCGCCGCGTGCCCCGCGCGGCGGCAGCGTTTCGACACCGGCGGCGAGGTGGACGCCGTCGACGCCAGCTGCCACGGCCGTCGCCAGGCTGCCATCGACCATCACGCGCACGTGCTTGCAGCGCCAGCGTGCGAGCAACGCCGCGCAAGCGGGTTGTGCAGCATCGGCAGCAGGCAGGCGCAGGAGGCGTACACCGGCTGCGAGCGCCTGCTCGAGATCGGCCATACACGACGAGCCTCCCGGGTTGGGCGGTGACATCGCCAGCGCGACTCGCGGCAGCACTGCAGCGGTAACGATCGGCAGGTTGGCAGCCGGCAACGGGTAGTCGGGCAGCGCTTCGGGCGTGACCCAGCGTAGCGGCTGACCTTCGCGCCCGTGTGGTTCGCCGTACCAGGCGCGGACCTCGAGCGCGGCAATGTCGACGTGCTTGTCCGGGTAAGCGTGGCAAACGCGGATGAGGGGAGTGGCAGCCTCGATGACGATACCGAGTTCCTCGAACAGCTCGCGGGCGAGCGCGTCGACGGTCGACTCACCGGCCTCGATCTTGCCACCGGGGAATTCCCACAAGCCGCCCTGGTGCACGTCTGGCCGTCGCCGTGCCAGCAGCACCTGGCCATCGCCGCGGCGAATGACGGCGGCGGCGACGCGTACGCAGGACGTCACTTCGAGCACCGCCGCATGGCTGGACGGGCGCACACGCCGCGCCTTTCACAGACTGCGATGGATTCAACGGCTGTCGCGAATTGCGCGCGCAACGAACGAGAAACGGCGTCGGTGGTGGGATCGTTCAAATGAGCCGCAACACGGAAGCGGTGACGCGGAGACGGACACCACAAACCGGGCCGTCGCTCCGGGCGCGCCGGGAGCGAGAGGCGTTCGCATGGCCACTCAGCTTCGGTAATCGGCGTTGATCTTCACGTAGTCGTAGGAGAAGTCACACGTCCACACGGTCGTCTCGCAGGCGCCCCTGCCGATACGAATGGCGATGTCGATGTCCTGCGCCTGCATCGCGCGCGCCACCGGCGCCTCGTCGAAATCGGGTATCGGCTGGCCACCCCGTACGATCGCGCAGGCACCGATGTCGATATCCACCTCGTCGATGGCGAGGTGCTCCGCACCGGCACGTCCGACGGCGGCGAGTATGCGTCCCCAGTTCGCGTCGCTCGCGAACAACGCCGTCTTGACCAGCGGCGACTCTGCAACGGCGTAGGCGACGCGGCGGCAATCCCCATCGCTGTGCCCCCCTGTCACGTGCACGCTGACGAACTTCGTGGCCCCTTCGCCGTCGCGCACGATGTCCTGCGCAAGCCCGACGCACACCGCTTCGAGCGCCGCGCGCAGGGCCGCATAGCCGGGTGCGCCGGCACCGCCGATGGGCGCGTTCCCAGCCGCACCGGTAGCGATGAGGGCGAGTGCGTCATTGGTCGAGGTGTCGCCGTCGACGGTGATGCGGTTGAAACTGAGATCGGCGACCTCGCGTGTCAGTGCATAGAGGCACGCCGGCGTGACGGCGGCATCGGTGGCCACGTAGGCCAGCATGGTCGCCATGTCCGGCTTGATCATGCCGCTGCCCTTCGCCATCCCGGTAACCGCGAAGCTCGCGCCATCGCTGTCGGCGCGCACGCTGCGCAGCTTGATGCGGGTATCGGTGGTCATGATCGCGGCAGCGGCATCGCTCCAGCCGTCATCGCGCAGATTGGCGACCAGGCCGGGGACCGCCGCGCCGAGTCGTTCGGCCGGCAGTGGCTGGCCGATGACCCCGGTCGAGAACGGCAATACTGACTCCAGCGGGCAACCGGTCTCTGCGGCGACGGCCGCGCAGACCTGCAGCGCCGCGGCGATACCGCGCTCGCCGGTGCCGGCATTCGCGTTGCCGGCATTGATCACGAGATAACGCGGCACGCTCGCAGCAAGGTGCCGCTGCGCGACGGTGACGGGCGCGGCGCAGAAACGGTTGGTGGTGAACACGCAATGGGTGACGCTGCTCGCTGCGAGTTCGATCAGGCACAGGTCGTTACGGCTGCGGTAGCGGGTACCGCTCTCGGCGACGCCGAGCCGGATGCCGCCCACGGCGAGCGGCACGGTGCTCACTTCGAGCGCGGGTACCACGCCCGCCTCAGGTGAGTCGACCATGGCACTGCTTGTACTTCTTGCCCGACCCGCACGGGCACGGCTCGTTGCGACCGACCTTGCGCCCGTCGCGTACGAAGGGCGCCTGCTGGACGCCCGCCGCTGCCGGGGCACGTTCCGGCGGTGGCAAGCCACCGGGCTCGGCAGGCGGTGGCGCAGTCGCCGAGGACTGGTATTCGTAGCTCTGCTCGTCGGTGCGATTCTGCTCCTCGACCGCGGCGACATCCTCCTTCTGCCGGACCTCGACCTTGGCCAGGATGCCGATGACGTCGCGCGTGATCTCGCTCAGCATGCGTTCGAACATCTCGAACGCCTCGCGTTTGTATTCCTGCTTCGGATTCTTCTGCGCAAAGCCGCGCAGATGGATGCCCTGGCGCAGGTGATCCATCGCCGCCAGGTGCTCCTTCCAATGGGTGTCCAGTACCTGCAGCATCACCGCCTTTTCGAAGTTGCGCATCACCTCCGCACCGGCAAGCTGCTCCTTCTGCGCATAGCTCTCCTCGACCGCGGTGAGGATCCGTTCACGGATCTTCTCTTCGTCGAGCTCGTTCTCCTCGTCGAGCCAGCGCTGCACCTCGCAGTGGGTGCCGTACTCCTGCTCGAGTGCGCTGCTCAGGCCGCTCACGTTCCAGCCATCCTCGAAGCTGCCCGGCGCAATGAAACCGTCGATGAACTCGTTGATCACGTCGTGGCGGATGCCACGGATGTTCTCCGCGATGTCGTCGGCCTCCATCAGCTCGCGGCGCTGCTCGTAGACATGCTTGCGCTGGTCATTGGCAACGTCGTCGAATTCGAGCAACTGCTTGCGGATGTCGAAGTTGCGGCCTTCGACCTTGCGCTGCGCGTTCTCGATCGCGCGTGTCACCCACGGGTGCTCGATGGCTTCGCCTTCCTGCATGCCGAGTTTCTGCATCAGGCCGCTGACGCGCTCGGAGGCGAAGATGCGCATGAGGTTGTCCTCGAGCGACAGGTAGAAGCGACTCGAGCCCGGGTCGCCCTGGCGACCGGCACGGCCGCGCAGCTGGTTGTCGATACGCCGCGATTCGTGTCGCTCGGTGCCGATGATGTGCAGGCCGCCCGCCGCGAGCACCTGCTGGTGGCGCTCCGTCCAGCCCTGGCGGGCGCTGTCGACGCGTGCCTCGTCGGTTTCGTCGAGCGTCGCGAGCTCCGCCTCGAGGCTGCCGCCGAGCACGATGTCGGTACCGCGACCGGCCATGTTGGTGGCGACGGTGACGCGTCCCGGCCGCCCGGCATTGGCGACGATGTGCGCCTCCTTCTCGTGGAACTTGGCGTTCAGCACCTCGTGATCGATGTTCTGCTTGCGCAGCAGGCCGGCGAGATACTCCGAAGTCTCGATCGAAGTCGTGCCAACGAGCACCGGCTGGCCACGTTCCACGCAGTCCCGGATGTCCTCGATGATGGCGTCGAACTTCTCTCGTGCCGTGAGGTAGACGAGGTCACCACGGTCGTCGCGTACCATCGGCTTGTGGGTCGGAATCACCACGACCTCGAGCCCGTAGATCTCCTGGAACTCGTAGGCCTCGGTGTCGGCAGTGCCGGTCATGCCGGACAACTTGCCATAGAGACGGAAGTAGTTCTGGTAGGTGATCGAGGCGAGCGTCTGGTTCTCCTGCTGGATCTGCACGCCCTCCTTGGCCTCCACGGCCTGGTGGAGGCCCTCTGACCAGCGGCGACCGGGCATCGTACGTCCAGTGAACTCGTCGACGATCACGATCTCGCCGTCCTTGACGACGTAATCGACATTGACCTGGAACAACGCGTGCGCGCGCAAGGCCGCGTAGACGTGATGCATCAGCGAGATGTTCGCGGCACTGTAGAGGCTATCGCCCTCGTCGAGCAGCCCTGCCGAAGTCAGCAGTTCCTCAACGTGCTCGTGGCCTTCCTCGGTGAGATAGACCTGGCGCGATTTCTCGTCGACACTGAAATCGCCGGGGCCGTCTTCCTCCTGCTGACGCGTGAGCTGGGGAATGAGCGCGTTGATCTTGACGTAGAGGTCGCTGCGATCGTCGGTCGGCCCCGAGATGATCAACGGCGTACGCGCCTCGTCGATGAGGATCGAGTCGACCTCGTCGACGATGGCGAAACTGAGATCGCGTTGCACCCGCTGGTCGGGATGGAACGCCATGTTGTCACGCAGGTAGTCGAAACCGAATTCGTTGTTCGTACCGTAGGTGATGGCGCAGCTGTAGGAGCGTTGGCGATCGGCGCTCGTCATGCCGCCGAGCACGACGCCGACCGACATGTCGAGCGCATTGTAGATGCGGCCCATCCATTCGGCATCGCGGCGCGCGAGGTAGTCGTTGACCGTAATCACGTGTACCGACTGGCCCGACAGCGCATTGAGATAGGCCGGCAGGGTTGCCACCAGGGTCTTGCCCTCGCCGGTGCGCATCTCTGCGATCTTGCCGCTGTGCAGGACCATGCCGCCGATCAGCTGCACGTCGAAATGCCGCATCCCGAGCACCCGCTTGCCGGTCTCGCGGACCACCGCGAAGGCTTCTGGCAGCAGCTCGTCCAGCGTCGTGCCGTCCTTGTAGCGCTGGCGGAATTCGCTCGTCTTGGCGCGCAGCTGGTCGTCGCTGAGCGCTTCCATGGCGCTTTCCAGGGCATTGATCTCGGCGACCGTCTTCTGCATCCGCTTGAGCAGGCGATCGTTGCGGGAGCCGAACATCGCCTGGACCAGGCGTGCAGGTAGAGACTTCGACGTTGCCGACATGGGACCTTCGGGTCAGATGGATATGGTGACTCGGGCGAGGCCGCGGCACCAACGCCGGGCGGCGCCATTGTAGCAAACCGCGGCGCGGCGCCGATGCGTGCCCCTCGGCGTCGTCAACGCCTGGCGTGGTGCTCGATGAACTTGCGCGGATTGACGTGCTTGTCGTTGTGCACGACCTCGAAATGGACGTGCGGCCCGGTCGCGCGCCCGGACGATCCGAGTAACGCTATCGGCTGATTCTTATCGACTTTTTCGCCCACCGTCACGAGGTTGACGCGATTGTGCGCATAGCGTGTGACGTAGCCGTTACCGTGGCTGAGCTCGACGAGATTACCGTAGCCCCAGCGCTTGCCAGACCAGATGACGACCCCGTCGGCAACGGCGCGAACTTCGACGCCCGGCTTGCCGGCGAAATCGAGACCGCTGTGGAACTCGCGCCGCCCGGTGACCGGGTCGGTCCGGTAACCGTAGCCCGAAGAAATCCAGGCGTCCGACACCGGGCGTCCCAGTGGCTGGGTATCGTCGGCCTGCTGCTTGTCGAGCATGAAACTCTCGAGCATGGCGAGGCGCGCATCGCGTAGCTCGAGCTCTGCGGACAAGGCTTCCAGGTTGGCAAGCAAGCCGTCCCAGGCCGGTGGCTCTTCGCGTTCGACGCGCGGACCACCTACCGGCGGCGGGCTCGGAAAGGCGAACTCGGCGGCGTCGAGCCCGGAACTCTCGAGCACGTGCTCGGCGACCGCATCGAGGCGGGTAAGGGAGCCCTGCATGCGGCCGACCGTGCCGGCCAGGGCACTCAGGTCGGCACCGAGATCACGACGGAGTTCGCCGAGGAAGCGACGCTGCTGGAGCAGCTCCCGCTGCCAGATACGCGTCGATCGCTCGGGGTTGTTGAGCACCGATTCGAGCATCTCGTCACTGCCACGCGCATAGCCCCACCAGGCAGCGACGCCGACGCTCGTCATCACGGCCAACCCGAGCAGCAACAAGCCGAACCGGCTCAGGCGTATCGTCGCAGTGGCACCGCGCCGGTTGGAGATGAGGAGTATTTCCATGAACTTCGTCGTGGTCGCGGGGAATGTCGCCTCGTCGGCCCGTGCGGGGTCATCGGGTACATGGAAGCCGCCCCGGCAGTGCCCGTGGCACCGCCGGATATCCATCGAATCGGGTATACACTGCTCACGGAGCCGTGGCGGGCAGCTGCCGCGCGCAGGCTCGTGCTCGATGCACGTTACCGTCCCTGCCTTCGTTGTTCTACAGGAGCACGTCCGCCGTGAAGTCTCCCGCGCTTGTTGGCCGTATTGTCACCAGATTGTCGCAGTTAAAGCAATTGACGGCGCAGGCCGAGCGGCTCGCGACGCTCGACCGTCTGTTCGGCCGAGAGCTGCCGCCGGCGTTGCGCGCGCACTGCCGGCTCGCGGCGGTCCGTGACGGTTGCCTGCTCGTGCACGCCGACAGCGCAGCCTGGGCCACCCAGCTGCGTTACCGGGCGCCGGAGATCATCGCCGCGCTGCCGGACGAACCCGAGTTCGGCGGCGTACGTAGCCTGCGTGTGCGCACACAGGCGCGCGGCGAGCCACCCGTGCCGGTAGCGAAGCGCGCCAGTCTCAGTCGTGCAGCTGCCGATGCCATCAGCACACAGGCCGAGCACATCGACGATGCACGCCTGCGCGCCGCGCTTCAGCGCCTCGCCCGCCGCGCCGGCACACGCCGCTGAGCGGGGCCTGGTGGGCGCCTGATCCTCAGCCGACCGCGATCGGCTGCATGAACACGATGGGTGCCTGCTCGGGGTTGTCGTAGGACACGTGCTCCCACGCCGTCGCGTCGGCAAGCAGCTTGCGCAGCAGGCGATTGTTGAGCTCGTGCCCGGATTTGTGCCCGTGGAACGCGCCGATCAGGCTGTGACCGAGCAGGTACAGATCACCGATGGCATCGAGGATCTTGTGCTTGACGAACTCGTCCTCGTAGCGGAGACCGTCCTCGTTGAGGACGCGGTAGTCGTCGACCACGATGGCATTGTCGAGGCTGCCGCCGAGCGCGAGATTCTGCGCCCGCAGCACTTCGACGTCCTTCATGAAGCCAAAAGTGCGCGCACGGCTGACTTCCTTGACAAAGGAAGTCGTCGAGAAATCGATCTCGGCGCGCTTGCTGCGCTGGTGGAAGATCGGGTGATCGAACTCGATCGCAAACGAAACCTTGAAGCCGTCGAACGGCTCGAAGCGGGCCCACTTGTCACCGTCGCGCACCGAGACCTCGCGCTTGATGCGGATGAACTTCTTGGCCCCGGTCTGCTCTTCCACCCCGGCCGACTGGATGAGGAACACGAAGGGACTAGCGCTGCCATCCATGATCGGTACTTCCGCGGCACTGAGGTCGACGTAGGCGTTGTCGATTCCGAGGCCCGCGAAAGCCGACAACAGGTGCTCGACGGTGGAAACCTTGACCTCGCCCTTCACCAGGCTCGTGGAGAGGCTGGTGTCGCCGACGTTGGCCGCCTTCGCCGAGATTTCGACCGGCGGGTCGAGATCCTCGCGCCGGAACACGATCCCCGTGTCGGGTGGCGCAGGGCGTAACGTCAGGAAGACCTTGCGGCCCGTGTGCAGGCCGACACCGGTCGCCCGAATGACGTTTTTCAGGGTTCGCTGTCTGATCATCGTGCCCGCTTCCCCCTGGCGAGACTGGTTTTTGGCGCAATCATAGCATGAGCATCTATCACCCTGAAAACCCTGTGCTTATTTGCCGGATCCGGCACACGCTCAATCGGCCTGCCGACGCAGGAACGCGGGGATGTCCAGATAGTCGGTATCGGTCTCCTGGGCGGGATCGGAGCCGAAGCGCTCGTCGCGGTTGCGAATCACGGTGGGACGCTCGAAGCGCTTGTAATCCACCTCGTCCTCGGCCTTGCGCGCGACCGGCACAGCGACCGGCTCCTCGCGCGGCGCCGCCTGCTGCGCCCGCGCTTCGCTGCCGATGCCGGTTGCGACGACGGTCACGCGAATCTCGTCTTCCATTTCGGGATCGATCACGGTGCCGACGACCACGGTCGCGTTGTCGGAAGCGAATTCCTTGACCGTGTTGCCGACCTCCTCGAACTCGCCCATCTTGAGATCGAGGCCCGAAGTGACGTTGACCAGGATGCCCTTGGCGCCGGCCAGGTTGATGTCCTCGAGCAGCGGGCTCGAGATGGCTGCCTCGGCGGCGACGCGTGCGCGGTCCTGACCGCGCGCGGCACCGGTACCCATCATCGCCATGCCCATCTCCGACATCACCGTGCGCACGTCGGCGAAGTCGACGTTGATCAGACCCGGGCAGGTGATCAGCTCAGCGATACCCTGCACTGCACCCAGCAACACGTTGTTGGCCGCCTTGAAGGCATCGAGCAGGCTGATGTCACGACCGAGAACGCTGAGCAGCTTCTCGTTGGGGATCGTGATCAAGGAATCGACGTATTGCGCAAGCTCCTTGATGCCTTCGCTGGCGATCTCGGCGCGCTTGCGCCCTTCGAATGGAAACGGGCGCGTGACCACCGCCACGGTGAGAATACCCATCTCCTTGGCGATCTGCGCTACCACCGGCGCGCCGCCGGTGCCCGTGCCACCACCCATGCCGGCGGTGATGAAGACCATGTCGGCGCCTTCGAGTACATCGCCGATGCGTTCGCGATCGTCGATCGCGGCTTGTCGGCCGATCTCGGGATTGGCACCGGCACCGAGCCCCTTGGTGATATCGGCGCCGAGCTGCAAGGTGGTTTTTGCGCTCGAGTTCTTGAGCACCTGCGCGTCGGTATTGGCACAGATGAATTCGACCCCGTCGATCGAGGCACTGAGCATGTGCTCGACGGCATTCCCGCCGCCACCGCCCACACCGACGACCTTGATGACCGCCCTTTGGCTGTATGAGTCCATCAGTTCGAACATGTCGTTCCCTCCGTCTGCATCTCGTATCCCGCTCGCCGGCGGGAGTTCGTTCTAGTGGTAAGAGTTTCCAGCGTCTGCGATGGCGATGCCTTGCTCCTCATCGCCGTTCTCATGATTCAGAAGTTCCCGTGGAACCAGGCTTTCATGCGCTCCCACAGGGTCGTCGAACTATCGAAGCGTCCCGGTTGCGTGAAAGCGGTTCCGGCCTGGTTGCCGAACAGCAACAGACCGACGCCTGTCGCATAGATCGGGTTGCGTACCACGTCGACGAGGCCGGCGACGTACTGCGGCGTGCCCAGCCTGACCGGCATGTGGAAGACCTCCTCGGCCAGCTCGATCACGCCCTCCATCTTGGCACCGCCACCGGTCAGCACCACGCCGGCGGCGATCATTTCCTCGAAGCCGCTGCGCCTGAGCTCGGTGGCCACGAGGTTGAACAACTCCTCGTAGCGCGGCTCCACCACCTCGGCGAGCGTCTGGCGCACGAGACGCCGCGGCGGGCGATCTCCGACGCTCGGCACCTCGATGGTCTCGTCGGGATTGGCCAGCTGAGTCAGCGCGCAGGCGTACTTGATCTTGATGTCTTCCGCGTGATGGGTGGGCGTGCGCAGCGCGACCGCAATGTCGTTCGTCACCTGGTCTCCCGCGATCGGGATGACCGCGGAATGATGGATCGCGCCATGCACGAATACCGCGATGTCTGTCGTGCCGCCACCGATGTCGCACAGGCACACGCCGAGTTCCTTTTCGTCCTCGGTGAGTACCGCGTAGGAGGATGCAAGCTGTTGCAGGATGATGTCATCGACCTCGAGACCGCAGCGGCGCACGCACTTGATGATGTTCTGCGCAGCGGACACCGCGCCCGTCACCATGTGGACCCGTGCCTCCAGGCGCACCCCGGACATGCCAATCGGTTCGCGTATGCCTTCCTGGCCGTCGATGACGAATTCCTGCGGCAGGATGTGCAGGATTTTCTGGTCCGCCGGTATGGCCACGGCACGCGCAGCGTCGATGACCCGCTCGACGTCATTGTGGGTGACTTCACTGTCACGGATGGCGACGATGCCGTGCGAGTTCAGGCTGCGGATGTGGCCTCCGGCGATGCCGGCATAGACGGAATGGATCTCGCAGCCGGCCATCAGCTCGGCTTCTTCGATCGCGCGCTGGATCGACTGCACCGTCGACTCGATGTTGACCACCACGCCCTTCTTCAGACCGCGTGACGGATGCGAGCCCAGGCCGACCACCTCGATCTCGCCGTCCGGCGAGATCTCGCCGACGATCGCGACCACTTTCGACGTGCCGATGTCGAGCCCTACGAGCAGTTTCTTGTCCGATTTTCTGGCCATCAATTCCTGTCCTCGACCGCGCCTGCGGGCAGCGGCCGCCTAGCTGTTTCCGCCTGGCACGCGGGGCTCGGGCGGCACTACCCGCGCGCCGACCGCGAATCCATTGGTGTACCTGAGATCGACACGCCCGACCCGCTCCCAGACGTCACCAAGACCCTGGTGCCAGGCGGCGAGAAAGCGCTCGAGACGCATCTCCACGTCGCGCCGCCCGAGTGCGAGCTCGGTGCCACCCACGAGGCGCAATCGCCAGGCGTGCCGAGCCGAGAGTTCGAGCGTCTCGATGGCAAGCCCGACGCTGTCCAGGCGCGCGGCCATGCGCCGGTACGCCTCGAGCACCTCGCGCTCGGCGCCGGGCGGCCCACCGAGCTGCACCAGGCCGGCCGGCAGCGCCGCCGGAGCAGGCGTGAACAGCTCACCGCCTTCGTTCAACAATGACCGCTCGCCCCAGCGCGCGACCGCACGCTGCTCGACGATGCTGACGCGCAGACTCTCCGGCCATACGCGCCGGATGGTGGCATCGCGAATCCAGGGTTCCTCGAGCAAGCGCTCGCGCACGCGCGCGACGTCAACGCGGAAGAAGCCGGCATCGACCACCGCGGCGACGACGTCCTGAAGGTGCGCAGGGTCGAGGTGGACGAACTCGCCCTCGACCTGCACGCGTCGGATTGGCAGCGCAGTGGGATCGGTCAAGGCGCTCACGGTCCACGCAATCGCACCGATGGTGGCGAGCAGGATGGTCGAGAAGACCACCACGGTCGGCGACGGCAACGTCCGTTCATCGGGCTGGACCCTGGCGACGGCATGACTCATGGCGCCGCCTCCATGTGCAGGCTGGCCGCGAGAATGGCGACGACCAGGTCCTCGAACGACATCCCCGCCGCGCGGGCCGCCATCGGAACCAGGGAATGATCGGTCATGCCGGGCACTGTATTGAGCTCGATCAGCCAGTTGCGCCCCGCCCGGTCGCGCATGAAGTCGACGCGTCCCCAGCCACGAGCACCGAGGACCGCGAAGGCGCGCAGGCCGATCGCGGCGAGTTCGGCTTCCTCTGCCTCGGGCAGACCGCACGGACACAGGTAGCGGGTGTCGTCGTCGACATACTTGGCCTGGTAGTCGTAGAACGCGCGCGCGGTTTCCAGCTTGATCACCGGAAGAGCCCGGCCGTCGACGATGGACAGCGTGTACTCGCCACCATCGATGGCCTGCTCGACGATGACGTCGTCGTCATAGTGGCGCGCCGCGGCAATCGCGGCGCCGAGTGCAGCGGCGTCATCGACCTTGCTCACACCGATGCTCGAACCCTCGCGCGCCGGCTTGACGAACAGTGGCGAGCCCAGGCGTGCGAGGAGTTCAGCGGCATCCGTTGCGCCGCCCACCACCTCGAACGGGGGAGTCGGCAATCCAGCGCCCAGCCATGCGAGCTTGGCGCGCGACTTGTCCATGGCGAGCGCGCAGCCGAGCACGCCGCTGCCGGTATAGGGTTTGCCGACGAGTTCGAGCACCGCCTGCAGCTGGCCGTCCTCACCACCGCGACCGTGCAATGCGATGAAGAAGCGGTCGACATCGGCGTCGAGCAGCGTCGCATCGAGAGCGCCCTGCCAGTCGATGGCGCGCGCATCGACGCCGGCGGCAAGCAGCGCCGCGGTTACCGCGGCACCGCTCTTCAGCGAGATTTCGCGCTCGGCGGACGTACCGCCCATCAAGACCCCGACACGACCGGCCGCGCGCACCACTGCCTCCCTTTCCGTGACGACGGGCCGGGTCATGGCTTCACCTCCGCGTCGCCCACGATCTGCACCTCGGTCTCGAGGCTGACGCCGGCCAGGCGCGCGACGGTAGCGCGTACGTGCTCGATGACCGCCTCGATGTCGGCCGCGCTGCCGTTGGCATCGTTGACGATGAAGTTGGCGTGCACGGTCGATACCTGGCAGCCGCCGTGCCGGTAGCCCTTCAGACCGCATTGCTCGATCAGGCGGCCCGCGAAGTCGCCCGGTGGATTCTTGAATACCGAGCCGCAGCTCGCCTGGCCGGTCGGCTGGGTACGTCCGCGCAGGGCGAGCACCTCGCGGATGCGCGCGGCACCGACGCCGCCTGCGCTCTCTGGCAACGCGAGCCAAGCGGCGAGGAACCAGCCATCCGGGCCGCCGACACCCCGATAGTGCGGCCTGAAGGCGCGTGCCGGATGACGGCGCACGAGGCCGGCGGCGTCGACCATGTCGACCGCATCGACGAAGGTCCAGATCTCGCCGCCGAGGGCGCCGGCATTCATGCGCAGCGCACCGCCCAGCGTTCCGGGAATGCCGGCGAGGAACTCGAGCCCGGCACGATCGCGTTGTGCGGCTTCGCGCGCAAGCCGTGCGCAGGTCACGCCACACTCGGCGTGGAGCAGATTCTCAGCTTCCCAGGACAGCGCGCCGAGCCCCGGCGTCGTGGCGACGACAGTGCCGCGCAGGCCGCCGTCGCGCACCAGGAGGTTGCTGCCGAGACCGAGCCAGGTGAGAGGCCCGGCGCCGCCTTCCTGTTGCAGGAAGGCGACGAGGTCGGCACGGTCGGCGGGCTCGAAGTAACGCTCGGCGATGCCGCCGCAACGCCACGTCGAGTGGCGCGCCATCGGCTCGGCGTGGCGCAGGCGGCCGCGCACTGAGACGGTCCCGGGTCGCTCGAGCGGCGCCATCATCGGGCAGTCCCCATCACGCCACCATCTCCTCGGCAATCTGACCGATATTGCCCGCGCCCAGCATGGCGACCACGTCACCGTCATGGACCAGTCCGGCAAGCACCTCGATGACCTTGCGCGGCTCGTCGACGAACACCGGTTCGACCTGTCCGCGCGAGCGGATCGCACGCGCCAGCGCGCGACCATCGGCACCGGCGATCGGGGTCTCGCCGGCGCTGTAGACTTCGAGCAACACGAGCACTTCAGCGTGTGAGAGCACGTCGGCGAAATCGTCGAGCAGGTCGCGGGTGCGCGTGTAGCGGTGCGGCTGAAACACCACGACGAGGCGCCGGTCCGGCCAGCGCCGGCGTACCGTGGCGAGCACCGCATCGAGCTCGCGAGGATGGTGGCCGTAGTCGTCAACCACGGTCACCTGATGACCGCCAAGTCCGACCTCGCCATGAATCTGGCAGCGTCGCGCGATGCCCTCGAAGGCCGCCAGCGCGCGCCGTATGGCGGCGGTTTCGATACCGAGCTCGAGCGCCACCGCGATTGCGGCGAGCGCGTTCTGCACGTTGTGCTCGCCGGGCAGGTTGAGCACGAACTCGCCATCGACGTCGGCGAAACGACAGGTAACCGCAAAATGCTCGCGCCCATCGACGTGACTCAGGCCATGTCCGCGCACGTCGGCATCGGCATGAAAGCCATAGGTGATGACGCGCGCGCGAATGTCGGGAATCAAGCTGGCGGCATGCTCGTCGTCGAGGCACACGCAGGCCACGCCGTAGAACGGCAGACGCCGGAAGAACTCGACGAAGGCCGACTTGAGCAGTGCGAAATCGCCTTCGTAGGTCGCCATGTGGTCGGCGTCGACATTGGTCAGCACGGCCATCAGCGGCTGCAGCAGCAGAAACGAGCCATCGCTTTCGTCGGCCTCGGCGACGAGGTACTTGCCGGCACCGAGGCGCGCGTGCGCGTTGATGCTGCGCACGAGTCCGCCCACCACGAACGTGGGGTCGACGCCGGCCTCGGCGAGCACCGCTGCGACCAGGCTGGTGGTGGTGGTCTTGCCGTGCGTCCCGGCGATGGCGATGCCGTGGCGGAAGCGCATCAGCTCGGCCAGCATCTCCGCGCGCGGCACGATCGGAATGCGCGCGGCGCGCGCTGCATCGAGCTCGACGTTGTCGGACCGGACCGCGCTCGAATAGACCACCACGTCGGCCTCGGCGACGTTCTCGCGCGCATGGCCGACGACGACCTCGACGCCTACCTCGCGCAGGTGCGCGGTGACGCGCGATTCGGCAGTGTCCGATCCCGACACGCGGTAGCCGATGTTGCACAGCACCTCGGCGATACCGCTCATGCCGGCCCCGCCCACACCAATGAAGTGGATGTGCTCGACACGATGCATCAGTTCTCGCTCGTCACGCGGCATTGACGTACTCCAGGCAGGCGTCGGCGACGGTTTTCACCGCTTCCGGCTGGGCCAGTGCACGGGCATGTTCGGCCATTGCGACGAGGTGTGCGCGATCCGAGAGCAGCGCGGCGATCGCAGCGCCGAGTCGCGCGACATCGAGTTCGTGCTCGGGTACCAGCAACGCTGCGCCAGCGGCCACCAGGTGTTGTGCGTTGGCGGTCTGATGATCATCTACCGCGTAAGGATAGGGCACGAGGATCGCGGCGACGCCGCTGGCGGCGAGTTCGGCCACGGTAAGTGCACCGGCGCGCGCGATGACGAGATCGGCAGCGCCATAGGCTGCTGCCATGTCCTCGATGTACGGTGTCACTTCGACCGCTGCGAAGCCATCGAACGTGGCATAACGCTCGCGCGTCGCGGCGACGTCGGTCTCGCCACACTGGTGCAGGACGGTGATTTGCGCCACGCCACTCGCGGCGAGCGCGGCCGGCACGGTGTCGTTCAGCGCGCGGGCACCACGGCTGCCGCCGAACACGAGCACGCGCGGTGCCCCGTGCCGCGCCAGCCGCAGCGCCGGTGGCTCGAGCGCAATGATCTCGCGGCGTACCGGATTGCCGCAGGTGCGCGCGCCGCGTGCCACCGGGAACGTGCCGGGGAACGCCTCGAAGACGCGACTCGCGATGCGCGCGAGCAGCCGGTTGGTGAGCCCGGGAATGGCGTTCTGCTCGTGGATCACCAGCGGCCGCCGGCACAGCCAGGCGGCAACGCCGCCCGGGCCGCTGACGAAGCCGCCCATGCCGAGTACCACGCGTGGTCGCACCCGCAACATCTGCACCAGCGCGCAGACCAGCGCGATGGCGATGCTGAACGGCGCGCTCAGGCGTCGCCACATACCGCTGCGGCGCAGCCCGGCCACCGGGATGGTCAGCAGGCGCAGACCCGCCGCCGGCACCACGCGCGCTTCGACGCCGCGCCGTGTGCCCATCCACACCAGCTCGCAGCCTTGCTCGCGCAGGACATCGGCAACGGCGAGACCGGGGTAGACGTGTCCACCCGTACCGCCCGCCAGGATCATCACCGCGCGCCTCACGTGGCCCCCTCCGCTGGTGATGGCTGCGGCCGACGTGACTCGTAGCCAGCACGCAGGGCGATACCGATCGCCGTGCAGGTGATGACGAGATTGTTGCTGGCATAGCTCAGGAACGGCAGCGGCAGCCCCTTGGTCGGCAACAGGCCCATGTTGACGCCGATGTTGACGAAAGCCTGGATACCGACGAGCAGACCGATGCCGTAGGTGACATAAGCGGCAAAGAGCTGGTTGGCGCGCTCGGCCGCGCCGCCGACGTAGAAGATGCGCCAGACCAGGAACACGAACAATGCGATCACGCCCATGCTGCCCAGCAGCCCGACCTCCTCGCCGATCACGGCGAATACGAAATCGGTATGCACCTCCGGCAGGTAGAACAGCTTCTGCACGCTGTTGCCGAGGCCGACTCCGAACCACTCGCCGCGACCAAAGGCGATCAGCGCCTGGGTGAGCTGGAATCCGCTGTTGAACGGGTCGGACCACGGATCCATGAAGGTCATCAGGCGCTGTACACGGTACGGCGCGAGCATCGACAGCGCAGCCAGCGCGGCCAGCGCGGCGAGCCCCCAGAAGAAGAACCGCAGCATCGGTACACCGGCCAGGAACAGCATGCCGAGACCGGTTGCGAACAGCACCACCGCGGCACCGAAATCGGGCTCGATGACGAACAGCGCGCCGATCACGGTCAGCACACCGATGGGTTTGATGAAGCCGATGAAGTCTGCACGCACCTGTTGGTTATGCCGCACCAGGTAGGCGGCGAGATAAATCGCCACGGCGAGCTTGGCGACCTCGGAGGCCTGCACGGTGATCGGGCCGAGCCCGATCCAGCGCATGCTGCCGTTGACCTCGCGTCCGAGACCCGGCACCAGCACGGCCACCGCGAGCGCCATGGCAGCGAACAGCAGCACCGTGCTCATCTGCTCGAGATGGCGCAGCGGCAGCCGCATGACCACCGCCGCGCTGGCAATGCCGAGCCCGGCGCCGATCAGCTGGCGCCAGAAATAGTGCAGGGCGTCGAGTTCGCGGCGCTCGGCGATGGCGACCGACGTCGACGCCACCATGACGATGCCGATGGCGAGCAGCATCAACGCGGCGCCGATCAACCACAGGTCATAGGCAGCCAGAGCACGCTCCTCGTGACCGCCCTGCGGTACCGCCTGGGGCACGGCCTGCTGTTGCGCGGCGACGGCATCCATCAGGCATGCTCCAGGGCTGCCACCGCGGCGCTGAAGGCGCGGCCGCGCTCGGCGTAGCTGGTGAACATGTCCAGGCTCGCACAGGCAGGCGCGAGGAGGACGACGTCGCCGGCGCGCGCAGCAATGTGCGCGGCTTGCACGGCGGCGTTCATGTCGGTCGCGAATACACACTCACAGCGGCCCGCCAATGCCCGTTCGATCACGCGCGCCGCACGGCCGATCAGCACCACGGTGTGGACACGGCGCGCGACGACCTCGGCGAACTCCGTGAAGTCCGCGCCCTTGCCGTCGCCACCGGCGATGAGCACGCCGTTGCGCGTGCCGAGCAGTCCTTCCATGGACGCGATCGCAGCGCCCGGATTGGTCGCCTTGGAATCGTTGACATAGCGCACGCCGGCGATCTCGCCGGCCATCTCGACACGGTGCGGCAGACCGCGGAAGCCGCGCAACACCGCGGCGATGGTCCGGTAATCGATCCCGCGTGCGCTCGCCATGGCCGCCGCTGCCAGGGCATTCGCGATATTGTGGCGGCCACTCATGCCGAGTTCCTCGACCGCGAGCAGATCGCCTTCGGGACCGGCCAACCATTGACTCTCGCCGATGCTACGCAGACCAAAGCGATCGTGCGACGGCGCGCCCAGGGTGAACTCGATCCGTCGACCACGCACGGGCAGAGCCGCGACCAACGGATCGTCCGCGTTGAGCACCGCCGTCGCCGCGTGCGTGAGGATGCGTGTCTTGGCCGCGATGTACGCATCCATCGAGCCATGGCGATCGAGGTGATCGGGTGTGATGTTGAGCACCGTCGCAACCGCCGGCGCGAGCGACATACTGAGTTCGAGCTGAAAACTCGACAATTCGAGTACGTAGTCGTCAGGTTCGACGGTGTCGAGCAGGTCGAGCGCGGGCGTGCCGAGATTGCCACCACGCCGCACCGAACGACCGGCCGCCTCGAGTATGTCGGCGACCAGCGTGGTCACCGTGCTCTTGCCGTTGGTGCCAGTGACGGCACTGAGCGGGGCCCGCGCGGCGCGCGCGAACAGCTCGATATCACCCAGGATCTCGACGCCGGCAGCGCGTGCGGCGACGAGCGCGGGATCGCTCAGCGGCACCCCGGGGCTCACGACCAGGCGCGCGCAACGTGCCAGTCGCTCGCCCTCGAGAGGGCCGGTGAGAATCTCGACCTCCGGGAACCGTGCACGCAGCGCGGCGGCGCCCGCGGCGTCGGCGCGACTGTCACAGGCGAGCACGTCGAGGCCCTGCGCTCGCAGGTAGCGCACGCAGGATTGCCCGGTGAGACCGAGACCGATCACGACACAGGGCGTGTTGGCCTGGTGTGCTCCGGTGTTCATGGCATGCTCCGACATCAGCGCGGACTCAACGAATCTTCAAGGTCGCGAGCGCGGTCAGCACCAGGATCACCGTGATGATCCAGAAGCGCACGATAACGCGCGGCTCGGGCCAGCCCTTGAGCTCGAAATGGTGATGGATGGGCGCCATGCGAAAGATGCGCTTACCGGTCAGCTTGAACGACAGCACCTGCAGGATCACCGAGACGGTCTCCATCACGAACACGCCGCCCATGATGAGCAGCGCCAGCTCCTGGCGCACGACCACCGCCACGGTGCCGATGGCGGCGCCGAGCGCGAGCGCACCGATGTCCCCCATGAAGACCTGCGCGGGATAGGTGTTGAACCACAGGAAGCCGAGGCCAGCACCGACGATGGCGCCGCAGAACACGCACACTTCACCCACCCCCGGCACGTAGGGCACCGCAAGATAGCGTGCGAAATTGACGTTGCCGGCGACGTAGGCGAACACCACCAGCGCGGCGGCGACCAGCACCGTAGGCAACACCGCGAGGCCATCGAGGCCATCGGTCAGGTTGACCGCATTGCTGGTGCCGACGATGACGAAATAGGTGAGCACCACGTAGAACGCGCCGAGCTCGATGGCGATGCTCTTGACGAACGGCACGATGAGCTCGGTCTCGGTCGGCGATTGCGCGGTATGGTAGAGCACGAGCGCGGCACCGAGTCCGCCCACGGACTGCCAGAAGTACTTGTATGGCGCCCGCAGCCCTTTCGAATTGCGGCGGATCAGCTTCAGATAATCGTCAGCGAAACCCACCGCGCCGAACAGGACCGTGGTCAGGATCACGACCCACACGAAACGGTTGTGCAAATCACTCCACAACAAGGTGCTCGCCAGGATCGAAACCAGGATCAGCATGCCGCCCATGGTCGGCGTCCCGGCCTTGGACAGGTGTGTCTGCGGGCCGTCGTCGCGCACGTTCTGGCGGATCTGGAAGCGCGTCAGGTGCCGGATCATTGCCGGGCCGATGAGGAGCGCGATGAACAACGCCGTCAGCACGCCGAGGATGGTGCGCAGGGTGATGTACTGGAACACGTTGAAGCCGGTGTGGTAACGCGTCAGGTACTCGGCGAGGTACATCAGCATGTGCCGCCCTCCGCCGCACAGAGCGCGGCCGCCACGCGTTCGAGGGCCATCATGCGCGACCCCTTGACGAGAACGGTCACGTGGCCACTCGACGCGGCGAGATCGGCTTCGAGCACGGCAGTCAGCGCCGTGACGTCGGTCTCGTACGCGCAGGCGGCGGCACCGAAACGCCCTGCCGCGTGCGCCGACAGTGGCCCCAGGGTGTACAGGCGATCGATCCCGGCCGCGCGCGCCTCCGCACCCGCCTCGGCGTGGTAGCGCTCGGCGTCCGCGCCGAGTTCCCCCATGTCGCCGAGCACCAGCCACGTCTCGCCCGGGCTCGCGGCAAGCACCGCGATGGCGGCGCGCAGTGCAGCAGGATTCGCGTTGTAGGTGTCGTCGATGACGGTCAGCGTCGCGCTGACCTCGCGCGTAACGAGGCGCCCGGCCACGGGTGCGGCGGCGGCCAGTCCGGCCACGATGGTGTCGAGCTTAATCCCCGCGGCGAGCGCCGCTGCGGCAGCGGCGAGTGCGTTGTCGACGTTGTGGCGGCCGCGATGCATGATGGTCGCGGCGCGTTCGCCGAGCGGGGTGCACAGGCGGAAGCGGGTGGACCCGGCACCGAGCGCGATGTCGGCGGCACGCACGTCACCACCCTCACCGAAAGTGATGACGCGGCGCGGGGCGGCCATCTCGTGCCACAACTGCCTGTAGGTGTCCTGGGCATTGATTACGGCAGTGCCGTCGGCAGCGAGCCCGGAATAGATTTCTCCCTTGGTCCGGGCCACGGTATCGACATCCCCGAAGCCCTCGAGATGCGCCGGCGCGCACAGCGTGACGACGCCGACCGTCGGCCGCGCAATGTCTGCGAGCAGGGCGATGTCGCCGGCACGGTTGGCGCCCATCTCGATCACCGCGGCCTCGTGTTCCGGAGCCAGCGTGAACAGCGTCAGTGGCACACCGATGTCGTTGTTGAGATTGCCACGCGTGACCAGCGTGTGCCGCTCCATGCCCAGGATCGCACCGAGCATCTCCTTGACCGTCGTCTTGCCGGCGCTGCCGGTAACCCCGAGTACGGGAATTGCAAAGCGCATGCGCCAGTCGCGCGCCAGCACGCCGAGCGCTGCGCGCGGATCGGCGACCACGATCTGCGGCAGATCGACCTCGCGCGGCATGCGTACCACGGCCCCGGCGGCACCGGCGGCGGCGGCGGCGCCAAGCATGTCGTGAGCGTCGAAGCGCGGCCCCGACAGGGCGAAGAACAGCTCGCCCGCGCGCAGGCTGCGCGTATCGGTGCTGACCCCGGCGAAGCGCGCGTCGGCGCCGCGCAGTGGTGCGTCGAGCACCCGGGCCGCCTGGGCCAGTGGCAGCGCGATCACCGTCCGCCTCCCTGGCACGCGCGCCGGACCTGCTCGCGATCGCTGAATGGCTGCAGGCGACCGCCGAGTTCCTGCGTGGTTTCGTGGCCCTTGCCCGCGACCAGCACGATGTCACCCGCTCCGGCCGCGGCGATGGCCTGGTGAATCGCCTCTGCGCGGTCCTCGATGACGCGCGCGCGGACGGGTTCGCGCATACCGGCAAGAATCTCCGCTGCGATGTCGGCAGTACGCTCGCTGCGCGGGTTGTCGCTGGTGACGACGACGACATCCGCGCCTCCCTCGGCGCAGGCCCCCATCAGGGGCCGCTTGCCGCGGTCCCGGTCCCCGCCGCAACCGAACACCACGTGCAGGCGTCGCGGAGCGAGCTCGCGCAAGGTGGCGAGCACCGCTGCGAGGCTTTCCGGGGTGTGGGCATAGTCGATGAACACGGCCGCCCCGGACGCGCTCTCGCCGCAATGCTCGAGACGTCCCGGTACCGCCTCGAGCCGGCCGAGCGTCGCGCCGATGATCGGCAGCTCGTGACCAGCCGTGACGAGCAGGCCCGCGATGACGAGCAGGTTGTCGACGTTGAAACGGCCAATCAGGCGGCTGGCGACGGGCACGCGAGCGTCACCGTCGACGAGTTCGAAACGCAGGCCCGTGGCGTCGAGTTCGATGGCTCGCGCGACCAGGTCGGCCTGGCCGCGCTGCGCGCCATGCCCATGGCCGGACGAAGTTGTCACCAGCGGTAGACGCGGCGCCAGCGCCGTGGCGAGGCCAGCGCCGAACGGGTCATCCACGTTGATCACCGCCGCGTCGACGTCGGGCAGTTCGAACAGGCGTCGCTTGGCGGCTCCATAACCTGCCATGTCCCCGTGGTAATCGAGGTGATCGCGGCCGAGATTGGTGAATGCGGCGCCACGAATGCGCACACCGTCGAGACGCCCCTGGTCGAGCGCGTGTGACGAGGCCTCGAGCGTCGCGGCGCGCGCACCGCGCGCACGCAGACGTGCCAGCCAGCGATTGATGGTGATGACGTCGGGCGTGGTGTTGGGGTTGGGCTCGAGTGCGTCGAGTGGCCCGGCGCCGAGGGTGCCGATGTAACCTGCCTGCCCGTCGAGCAGCACCAACGCCTGCGCGGCCAGGTGTGCCACCGTGGTCTTGCCGTTGGTGCCGGTCACCGCGAACACGCGCACGCTGGCCGACGGCGTGTCGTACAGGCGATTGGCCAGCGCGCCGAGGTGTTGGCGCAAGCCCGACACGTGAATGATCGGGACGCCACCGGGTGCACGTGCATCCACCTGCTCGGTGAGAATGGCCACCGCGCCCCGCGCGACCGCGTCCCCGGCGAAGCGCATGCCATCGTCACGGCTGCCGCGCAATGCGACGAAGCAGCAACCGGCGCCGACCGCGCGGCTGTCGAGCGCGAGATCGCTCACCGTGCAGTCATCCTCCACGGGCACGGCATGAAAGCCGTCGAGCAACTCGGACAGGCGCATGGCACTGGCGATGGCACTCATCGTTCGGCCTTCCCCGTGTGCGCCGCGGAAGCGTTGCCGGCCAGCCACACCGTGGGGGCGGGCTGCTCGCCGAGGGCATCAGGCGGGATGTTGAGTATGCGCGTCGCCTCGCGCATCACGGTGGCGAAGATCGGCGCAGCCACCAGTCCTCCGAAGTGCTCGCCACCCTGCGGCTCGTCGATCACGATGACTGCGACCAGGCGCGGATTGCGCGCCGGAATCATGCCGGCGAACAGCGACAGGTAACGATGCTCCGCATAACCGGAGTCGACCGACTTGTGCACGGTACCGGTCTTGCCTGCCGCAGAGTAACCGGGTACCGCGGCGCGCTGCGCGGTACCGCGCAACACCACCTGCTCCATCATGCGGCGCACGGTGCGCGCGGTATCGGCGGTAATGACGCGCTCGCGTGCGAGCGGCTCCGCACGCCGCACGATGCTCAACGGCATCAGCCAGCCATCGTTGGCGAGCACGCTGTAGGCGCGTGCGAGCTGCACCGCGGTGACCGACAGACCGTAACCGAATGCCAGCGTGGCATGCTCGATGTCGCTCCAGTTGGCATAGTCGTTGAGACGGCCGTAGGTCTCGCCGGGCAGCGCGGCGTCGGTCAGGGTTCCGAAGCCGAAGCGCCGCAAGCCATGCCACATGGTCTCGGCCTCGAGCGAGAGCGCAATCTTGGCGACGCCGACGTTACTCGACTTCTCGATCACCCCGGCGACATCGAGCGTGCCGAAGTTACGGATGTCACGCACCGTGTTGCGGCCGACCTTGAAGAAGCCGGGGCCGGTCTCGATCACGGTGTCGGCCGCGTAGTCACCGCTCTCGAGGGCGACGGCAACGGTGAACGGCTTGATCGTCGAACCCGGCTCGAACAGGTCGGTCACCGCGCGATTGCGGTAGTGCGACACCTTGCGATCGGCACGGTTGTTCGGGTTGTACGCCGGCTGGTTGACCAGCGCGACGATTTCGCCGCTGTGCGGATCGACGATGACCATCGAGCCGGCGCGCGCCCGCTCGGCGTGGACGGCGTTCTTCAGCGCGCGATAGGCGACATACTGCACGCGCTCGTCGATGCTCAGGACGATGTCCTCGCCCGGTCGGATCGCGCGCAGACGCTCGACGTCCTCCACCACGCGCCCAAGGCGATCCTTGATTACGCGGCGCAGGCCCGGCTGCCCGCGCAGGCGATTGTCGAAAGCGAGCTCGACGCCTTCCTGTCCATGGTCATCGACGTTGGTGAAGCCGAGCACGTGTGCTGCCACCTCGCCGGCCGGGTAATAGCGGCGATACTCCTGCTGCAGCCCGACACCGGCGAGACCCAGTGCGCGGATGGCAGCGCCCTCGTCCGGTGTCAGGTGGCGGCGCAGGTAGACGAACTGCCGATCGAGGCGCGGCAGCACCAAGGTCTCGAGCTGCGCCACGGAGACGTTGAGCGTCTCCGCCAGCTCACCCCAGCGGTCGCGGTCGGTGAGGAAGTCGGCCGGCTTGATCCAGGCCGATTGCGTCGGCGTACTGATGGCAAGCGGTTCGCCGTTACGGTCGAGCAACATGCCGCGGTCGGCATGGATCTGGTCAGTGCGCAAGTAACGGGCATCGCCGTGATGCTGCAGGAACTCGCTCTCGTGCAGTTGCAGCTCGATGGCGCGGCCGACCAGCGCTGCTGCGCCAAGTACGAACACGCCGACCACCAGTCGGCGGCGCAGTTTGAGCTCGCGGCTCGCGCGCCGACGCCCGCTCATCGCAGTTCAACCACGTGGTCGGGCGCCGGTGTCGTCATGCCGAGCTGGTCCCGCGCAGCCGTCTCGATGCGCGCATGCGTCGCCCAGGTTGCCTGTTCGAGCAGCAGCTGGCCCCATTCCTGGTCGAGCTGCTGCTGCGCATCGCGCAGCGCCTGCAGCTCGACGAACAGCTTGCGGCTCGCGTGACGATTGAGAACCAGCTCGACGGCCGACGCAAAGGCGCACAACCCGGCCAGGATGGCGACAGCGACGAGCTTCACGCGAGGCGCTCCAAGGCGCGCAATCGCGCGCTGCGCGCACGCGGGTTGGCCGCGCGCTCTGCGGCGCCGGCCATACGCGGTTTTCGCATCACCTCGGCGAAGGTCGGCGTCGGCAGGATGCCGCGACGTGCGGCCTCTCGGTGTGCCATGTCATGCGCATGGAAGCGCTGTTTGACGATACGGTCCTCCAATGAATGGAAGGCAATCACGAGCAACCGTCCACCCACCGCGAGCAGCTCGAGGGCGCTGTCGAGGAGACGCTCGATCTCCCCGAGCTCGTCGTTGATGCGGATGCGAATGCCCTGGAAGGTACGCGTGGCCGGATCGATACGGCCGCTACCACGGCCGATCGCGGCGCTGACCAGGGCGGCCAGCTCGAACGTGGTGGCAAGTGGCCGGCTGGTGCGCGTCTCGACTATGCGGCGTGCGATGCGTCGCGAGTGGCGTTCCTCGCCGTAACGCCACAACACGTCGGCGATGTCCTGCTCATCGGCCGTGGCCAACCATTGTGCGGCGGAGATCCCTGATGTCGGATCCATGCGCATGTCGAGCGGGCCATCGTGACGAAAGCTGAAACCGCGCGCCGGGTCGTCCACCTGCGGCGACGAGATGCCGAGGTCGACCAGCAACCCGGCGACGCGGCCGCGCAAGTCGGAGAGTTGCTCGGCAAGCCCGGAAAATGCACCGCGTTGCACGCTCACACGGGGATCGGCCGCGGCGAGGGCATCGGCCACCGCGAGGGCCTCGGGATCGCGATCGCAGACCACCAGGCGCCCGGCAGCGCCGAGTCGCGCCAGGATGGCGCGCGCGTGGCCGCCGCGACCGAAGGTCGCGTCGACGTAGATCCCGGCAGGCTGTACGTTCATGAGATCGACAACCTCGTCGAGCAGGACCGGGACGTGGGCGACACCGGTCGTGCTCACAGCGCCAGTGATTCGAGCGCCGACGACGGCGCGTTGCCGTCGGCGCTGACGTCCTCCAGCCAGTCGTCGCGCTCCGTGCGCCAGCGTGCGGCGTCCCAGATCTCGATCTTGTTGCCCTGGCCGAGCAGCACGACCTGCTTGTCGAGCTCGGCGATCTCGCGCAATTCCTGTGGCAGCAGGATGCGACCCTGGCCGTCGCAACTGAGATCCGTGGCGTAGCCGCGCATCATCTGCTTGGTACGTCGGCTCTGCTTGTCGAAGTCCGACAGGCCGGAGAGCTTGGCCTCGATGAGCTGCCATTCGGCCAGCGGGTAGAGCCACAGGCAGCGGTCCCAGGGGTTGAGGGTCATGACCAGTGCACGGCTGTCGCACGCCGCGAGCATTTCGCGGAAGCGCACGGGCACGGCCAAGCGACCCTTGACGTCGAGATTGACGGTCGTGATC
Source organism: Gammaproteobacteria bacterium (assembly GCA_040220855.1). Taxonomy (GTDB): domain Bacteria; phylum Pseudomonadota; class Gammaproteobacteria; genus JACKNG01. The sequence goes on from JAVJVZ010000060.1 coordinate 45,042, forward strand.
CCCCGGAACATGCGTGTGCTCGGGATCCGTTCAGCGGTGCGTGCCCGCGAGCGTGCCGGGCGGTCGGTTCAGGGCCGCTGAATTACGAGGATCCACTTTTCCCCACTAATCACCACAAGTGGGAACTATAAGAAGCGCGGTGGAAAAGTGTCAAGGAATTTGCCGGGATTGGCTCACGAAATCTTGCTTTAGTTACAGTGACTTAGGCCAAGTGCCCAGAGATGTATGTGAGCGATCACTTACTTGATTCACGAAAGATCGAAAAAAATCATTACGCTAGCTTTGAATGCTCATATCGATTCGAAGTTTGGGAGCCCTGGCACTCGATTCGCGCCGGACACGGAAGCGGAAGGCAAGCCGGCCTGTAAGCCGGGTTCTGTGTTGCTGCAAAGCAGCACGGTGATCATTCATCTGCGATCCGCGTCACCACGGACCTCGAGCGACCTACCCGGAAACTCGTGCGGACCACACTGACCCGCCTGACGGCGGTACGTTTCCCTATTTGGTCTTGCTCCGGATGGGGTTTACCCTGCCACCGGCGTTGGCCGGCGCGGTGCGCTCTTACCGCACCTTTTCACCCTTACCGCGCCGCGTGGGCGTGGCGGTATATTTTCTGTGGCACTTTCCGTGGGCTCACGCCCCCCAGGCGTTACCTGGCATCCCGTCCTGCGGAGCCCGGACTTTCCTCCCCCGCGCCGCCACTGGCGGGTACGGGAGCGATCACCCGGCCGACTTGCCGCCGGTAGTGTGCGGCGCGGCGCGGCGCATTTCAATCGGCGTCGCCGAGTTCGAGCGCGCGCTTGTAGATGGCATTGCGCCGGCCGCCGGTAAGCGCAGTCGCGAGGCGCACCGCGGTCCGCCGGTCGGTCTCTGCGAGCAGTACGCGCAGCACGCGATCGAGCTCGCCGTCGGCCCGCGCCGCTTGCGCGGGCGCCCCGGCAACCATCACCACCATTTCGCCGCGCGTGGCCCAGGCATCCTCGTCGAGCTGGCCGGCCAGCTCCCCCAGGGTACCGCGGTAGAGGGTCTCGTAGCGCTTGGTCAGCTCGCGCGCGACGGCCGCTGGACGCGCCTCGCCGAATACCGCGAGCAGCGCCTGCAACGTCGCCCGCAGCCGGTGCGGTGCTTCGTAGAAGACGAGTGTGCGGGTCTCGACGGCGAGCGCGCCGAGCCGCGCGTCGCGGGCGCCGGCAGCGCTGGGCAGAAAGCCCTCGAACACGAAGCGGTCGGTTGGCAGGCCGCTGATACTGAGTGCTGCCACCAGCGCGCAGGGTCCCGGTACGACACGCACCGGAATACCGGCCTCGTGTGCGCTTGCGACCAGCACGTAGCCGGGATCCGAGATCAGCGGCGTACCGGCATCACTGACCAATGCGAAAGCAGCACCCTGCGCGACCATGCGCGCGACCAGTTCACCGGCCCTGCGTCGCTCGTTGTGCTCGTGCAGGGGCTCGAGCGGTGTCGCAATCGCGCAATGCTCGAGCAGCCGCCGGCTGTGGCGCGTGTCTTCGCACAGGATGCGGTCGACGCCCGCCAGCACCGCCGCCGCGCGCGGTGAAAGATCGGCCAGGTTGCCGATCGGCGTCGCCACCACGTACAGCGCCGGGCGCTCGATTGACACCTCCTCGGGCGCCACTGATACTGGCTGTGTGTCCACCGCTCGCTCTGTCTTCACCCGCCTGCGGGTTCTGGGTGCACTACTCGTTGCACTCATTACATGCGCCTGCGCACCGCAAGGCAACGTGCGCGACACGGCACCGGCACCGGCGCCCGACCCACGAGCGCTGGCCAACGCGGACCTCGCCGCCGGCAACTACGCGGCGGCGGCGCGGGCGTACGAAACCCTGGCGATGGCAGCCAGTGGTACCGACGCCGTGCGCCTGCGCGCGATGGCTGCCCTCGCCTACCAGGAAGCCGGCGACCACGCCACCGCCGACGGGCTGCTCGGCCTGCTCGAGGGTACCACCGGCGCCGACCAGGCGGTCGCCACTGCGCGCGCACGATCGCTCCTCCACGCGGGCGACGCCGCGGCCGCGGCACGTCTCGCCGGCGCCCTCGACACGACGCCACTCACGCCGTACCAGCATGGGGTGCACGCACGTACGCTGGGCGCCGCCGCGCTTACTACGGGCAACGCCGAGACCGCCGCAACCGCACTCGTCTCGGCGTGGCGCTACCCGGTACCGGACAGTGCGCGCGAGGAACTCGCCGCAGCGACCTGGCGGGCGGTCTTCGCCCTGCCCGAGGCCATGCTGGATGCGCGCAAGAGCGCAGCCGGGGCGGCCAGCGAGGCGGGTTGGTACGACCTCGGGCTCACGGCGCGCCGCAACCTGCTCGATACCACCGCGCTGGCCGCAGCGACCGACGCGTGGCAACAGACCTACCCCGGGCATCCGGCCGCCGCACTCGTCGAAAGTCTGCTCGAACGCTCCGAGGCGTTGGGAGTACGCCCGCGCAGCATTGCCCTGCTGTTACCCTTCGAGGCCACCCTGCGCCCCGCTGCGCAAGCGGTCCGCGATGGCTTCCTGACGGCATGGTTCGGCGACGGCGACCTCGGCAGTCGACCTGCCGTGCGCGTCTACTCGACGGCTGATGCCGAGCTCGCGACCCTCGTCGACCAGGCACATGCCGATGGCGCCGAATTCATCGTCGGTCCGCTGCGCAAGGACCTGGTGGCGGAGCTGCGCGCGGACAGCGATCTCGCCGTCGGGGTACTCGCACTGAATGTCGTCGACGCCCCCGGTCTGGCACGTCCGGGCTTCTACCAGTTCGGTCTCACGCCCGAGGACGAGGCGGCGCAGGTCGCCGAGCACGCCGCCCGCCGCGGCAGCCGAGCCCTGCTGCTCGTGCCCGACAGCACCTGGGGCGAGCGTCTGGGACAGGCCTACGAAGCCGCCTGGTCGGCGGTCGGCGGCACCGTGTTGTCGCGCGTCGACTACAGCGAGAACACCGAAGGTTATGCTCGTGCGGTCCGCGAGGCCCTCGCCATCGATGCCAGCAAGGCGCGCGCGGTGGCACTGCGCGAACATCTCGACCTGCCGCTGCACTACGAACCGCGCCGCCGCGCGGACGCTGAACTCATCCTGCTCGCCGCGTTCCCCGGCAACGCCCGCCAGCTCATGCCGCAACTACGCTACTTCGGCGCCGGCGCCATGCCGGTATTTGCCACGTCGCACGTCTATGGCGGCACGCGCGACGCCGAGGGCGATGTCGATCTCGACGGCATCGAGTTCGGCGACATGCCGTGGCTATTCGGCGCCGCGGACCCCGCCACTCGCGCCACGGTCGAGCGCCACTGGCAGCCGGCAGCGGCGACCATGGCGCGTCTGTATGCCTTCGGCATCGATGCCTACCGCGTGCTGCCCTACCTTGCCAAGCTGCGCCTGCAACCCGCCCTGCGCGTTCCTGGCGTCACCGGCGAACTGACCATGGACCGGCAAGGCGTCATGCATCGGAAGCTCACCTGGCTGCGCTTCGTCGGCGGCGTTCCACGGCGCGTCACCGACCTCTCGCCGGTCCCTCCGCATGATGTCCTCGCACACCAGTGATGGTGATACTGCGCGAGCCATCGGCGCGCGCCTCGAGAAAACCGCCGAGCAGTACCTCAATGCGCGTGGCCTCGTCACGCTGTCGCGCAACCACCGCTGCCGTGGGGGCGAGATCGATCTCGTCATGCGCAGCGGCGAATGCATCGTCTTCGTGGAAGTTCGTTATCGCCGCTCCCGCGCTTTCGGTTCCGCCGCCGAGAGCGTCGACCGGCGCAAGCAGCAACGCGTCCTGCTGGCCGCCCGCCACTACCTCGCGCGTCATCGCCTGCACGATCGACAACCCTGCCGCTTCGATGTTCTCGCCATGCACGGACCGCACGAAGCACTCGAGGTCGACTGGATCGAGGGGGCGTTTTCTGCATAATGCACGCCTCGCCCCGGCCCCCAGGCTGGCCCCGCCAGCCGCTCATCGAGTAGTTTCCAGCGTGGACCCCGCGACTCGCATCAGGACCATCTTCGACGCCTCGATCGAGGTCAAGGCGCGCTGCGCCGAATCCCTCGTGCCGACCATCGTCGCGGCCGGTAACGCCATTGCCGAGTGCCTGCTTGCGAGCGGCAAGGTGCTGAGCTGCGGGAACGGCGGCTCGGCCGCCGACGCACAGCATTTCTCCTCGGAGATGCTCAATCGCTTCGAACGCGAACGTCCGGGCCTACCCGCGATCGCGCTGACCACCGATGCCTCGACGGTCACCTCGATTGCCAACGACTACCAGTTCGCCGACGTCTATGCGAAGCAGATTCGCGCGCTCGGCCAGCCCGGCGACGTGCTGCTCGCGATCTCGACGAGCGGCAACTCGCACAACATCCTCAACGCCATCGATGCGGCGCACGACAAGGGCATGCGCGTGATCCTGCTCGCCGGCCGCGACGGCGGCGGTGCGGCTCGCACCCTGGCGGCGGCGGACATCGAGCTGCGTGTACCGAGCGAATCGACCGCGCGCATCCAGGAATCGCACCTCACCATCATCCATTGCCTGTGCGACCTGGTCGACAACCACCTCCTCGGCATCGATGCCTGACAAGCCCGGGTGGTCATGGCGCAGCGCGCGGCTTGCGCGACCACGACCATCTGTGTCATTCGCCAGCGCGCTCCGAGCACTGTTCGTCAGCGGACTGTTCGCCTGTAGTGCTTGCGCGCCCTTGCTGGTCGGCGGCGCCGCGACCACGGGCGCCATGGTGGCGGTGGACCCTCGTACCGGCGGCACGCTGGTCGAGGACCAGGCCATCGAGATGCGTGCCGCCGAGGCGCTGCGCAGCGATAGCGAACTGCGCGAGCAGACCCACGTCAGCATCACCAGTTACAACCAGGTCGTGCTGCTGACCGGGCAGGCGCCGTCGCAGGCACTGCGTCGCCGCACCGTCGACATCGTGCGCGAGGTCGCCAAGGTGCGCCACGTGTTCGACGAGATCGCGATCGGCGCGCCAAGCTCGCTGCTCTCGCGCTCCAACGACGGCGTACTGACCACGCGGGTCAAGACCGGCCTGATCGCCGACAGCGAGGTGCCGGCAACACGCATCAAGGTGGTCACCGAGAATGCCAGCGTATTCCTGATGGGCATCGTCTCGCGCCGCCAGGGAGATCGCGCCGCGAACATCGCCAGCGAAACCCCTGGCGTAAAACGTGTGGTCAAGCTGTTCGAGTATCCGAGCGACAGCGTGCCCCCGGCACGCTGACGGGAACGCCGCGCGCCAGCGCTTACTTGACGACGGTCAGGTGCGGCGGGCGCCGCGGACCGCCTGCCTCATCCCGGCTGGCGGACTCCGTCGTCTCGTCATCGCCTTCGTTGCGCTCGACGTCGGCTTCGCCGAGAAAGATGCCCTGCCCGTTCTCGCGCGCGTAGATCGCCTGCACCGCGCCGACCGGCACGTGGATGTGCTGCGGCTGTCCGGCAAAGCGGGCATTGAAATCGACCGCCTCGTTGCCGAGCGACAGATCGCGCACCGCGGTCGGCGACACGTTCAACACGATGACGCCGTTCTCTACGAACTGCCGCGGCACCATCACCTGCTCGTCGACCACCTGCACCAGCAGGTGCGGCGTGAGACCGTTGTCGACAATCCACTCGTAGATTGCGCGTAGCAGGTAGGGACGGGTGGAAGTCATCTCCGGCATGCCAGCGTCGCGGGCGCGATCAGCGGATGTCCTGTTCGACCGGTGACAGGCTGAGATGGAACGCGCGGCGATCGAACAACCGATCGGCATACTTGAGGAGCGGCTTGGCCGGACTGCCCAGCTTCACGCCGTACCGCGGCAGGCGCCACAGCAGGGGCGCCATGCACAGGTCGACGAGCGAGAACTCCTCCGACATGAAGTAGGGGAACTGCGAGAACACCGGCGCCAGGGCGAGCAGGTTGTCACGCATGGACTTGCGCGCGTTGGCCGCAGCGATGTCGTTGTCGCCCTCCAGCTCGTCGGCGAGCGTGTAGAGATCGCGCACGATGCGGTAGCGGAACTGGCGATTGTTCGCGCGCGCTACCGGGTCGACGGGCATCAGCGGTGGATGTGGATAACGCTCGTCGAGGTACTCCATCATGATCTGTGCATCGTAGAGCACGAGATCGCGATCGATGAGCGTCAGCAGGCTGCTGTAGGGATTCAGATCGTGGAGATCATCCGGCTTGCTCTCCTCGTCGATGAAGTGGACTTCGACATTGATGTCCTTCTCCGTGAGAACCAGCCGCACACTGTGACCGAGCGGATCCGCTGCATCGGCGTACAACGTCATCACTGAACGCCGATTAGCGAGCGCGGTCATCTTAGTGAACATCCTTCCAGAATTCCCGCTTCATCATGTAAGTGGCAACGAGAAGAACGAGCAGGAAGGCGATCACCCAGAACCCGATCTTGTAACGCACGAGCTTGGCCGGCTCGCCCATGTAGACCAGGAAGGCGACGAGGTCGCGGGTCGCCTGGCGATACTGTCCAGGACTCAGCTTGCCTGGGCTCGTCAGCTCGAGCTCGGGCCCATGGCTGCCGTGGCCGTCCTCACCTTCTTCCTCGTGCAGAACCTGCAGCCCCTGCAGTTCCGACAACACGTGCGGCATTGCCGTGGTCGGGAAGTACAGGTTGTTGACGCCAGTGGGACGGGTGTCGTCGAGATAGAAGCCGTTCAGGAAGGAGTACAACCAGTCGGCGCCGCGCGATCGCGCGATGACCGACAGGTCGGGCGGAGCCACGCCGAACCATTGCTCGGCATCAGCCGGCTTCATCGCGATCTGCATGGTGTTCCCGATCTTGTCGCTCGCGAACATGAGGTTGTCCTCGACCACGTCCTCGTCGATACCGAGGTCGGCAGCGACGCGGTTGTACCGCATGTACTGCGCCGAGTGACAGCTCAGGCAGTAGTTCACGAACATCCGCGCCCCGCGCTGCAGCGAAGTCTGGTTGCCCAGGTTGACGTTGGCGTCGAGCAACGCCGGCCCGTGACCCCCGGCGGCCTGGACGAGGCTGGCCACGGCCCACAGGGCCAATGCAAATATCGATTTGTTCATCAGCCCGTCACCCTCTCCGGCACAGGTTTGGTCTTGTCCAATTTGGTGTAAATCGGCATGAGGAAGAAGAACAGGAAGTACAGGATGGTGCACACCTGCGCTACCGCCGTACGTGCCGGCGTGGGCGGCAGCAGGCCTAGGTAGCCGAGGATCAGGAAGGAGATGACGAAGATCCCCAGCGCCGATTTGTACATCGTCCCGCGGTACCGAATCGACTTCACCTGGCTGCGATCGAGCCATGGCAGCGCGAAGAACAGCATCGTCGCGAGCCCCATGAAGATGACACCCCAGACCTTGCCGTCGATCCAGAAGAAGTTGACCGTGTTGGCACGCAGGATCGAGTAGAAAGGCGTGAAGTACCACACCGGCGCGATGTGCTCGGGGGTCTTCAGCGGGTCGGCAGGCACGAAGTTGTTGTGCTCGAGGAAGTAGCCGCCCATTTCCGGTGCGAAGAACATCACCGCGGCGAAGATGATCAGGAACACCACCACGCCGACCGAATCCTTCACCGTGTAGTACGGATGGAAGGGGATGCCGTCGAGGGGCTTGCCGTCGGGGCCCTTGGTCTTCTTGATCTCGACGCCGTCGGGATTGTTCGAACCCACCTCGTGCAGCGCGATGATGTGCAGCACCACCAGGCCGACGATCGCGAAGGGTAACGCGATGACGTGGAACGAGAAGAAGCGGTTGAGGGTGATGTCGGAGACGACGTAGTCACCGCGAATCCACAGCGCCAGCGTGTCACCCACCCACGGTATCGCACCGAACAGCGAGATGATCACCTGCGCGCCCCAGTACGACATCTGCCCCCACGGCAGCAGGTAGCCGAAGAAGGCCTCCGCCATCAGCGACAGGTAGATGAACATGCCGAGGATCCAGATCAGCTCGCGCGGCTTCTTGTACGAGCCGTAGAGCAATCCGCGGAACATGTGCAGGTAGACGACGATGAAGAAGAACGACGCACCGGTCGAGTGCATGTAGCGAATGAGCCAGCCCCAGCTGACGTCGCGCATGATGTACTCGACCGAGCCGAAGGCGAGCCCGGCATCCGGCTTGTAGTTCATCACCAGCCAGATACCGGTGACGAGCTGGATGACCAGCACCACCAGCGACAGCACGCCGAAGTAGTACCAGAAGTTGAAGTTCTTGGGGGCGTAATACTGCCCCATGTGGTCGTTCCACAGCTGCATCAGCGGGAAACGATCGTCGACCCAGTCGCGCAGGCCGACCAGTCCCTTGGTGATCATGTTCATGCCGCGCCTTCCTCCAGCTCACCGATGATCAGGTGGGTGTCGTCGACGTAGTGATACGGCGGGACCTCCATGTTGGTCGGTGCCGGTACGCCGGCGTAGACGCGCCCGGAGAGATCGAACTTGGAGCCGTGGCAGGGACAGTAGAAGCCTCCCTGCCAGTCGCTCCCCATGCCCTCGGCTTCGGGACTGGGGAAGAAATTCGGCGAGCAGCCGAGATGGGTGCAGATGCCGACCAGCACGAGGTACTCGGGCTTCTCCGAGCGCCAGGCGTTGGTCGCGAAAGCGGGTTGGTCGGATTCACTGGAATCCGGATCGCGCAGCACGCTGCCCATCGACTCGAGGGCGGCGAGCTGGTCGGGCGTGCGCCGCACGACCCAGACCGGTTTTCCGCGCCATTTGAAGATCAGTCGACCGCCGGGTTCGAGCTGGCTGATGTCGGCTTCGACGGGCGCGCCGATGGCCTTGGCGCGCGCACTGGGCTGGAACGTGGACACGAAAGGGATCGCGGCCAGGGCGGCGCCGATGCCTCCGATGACCGACGCCGTGCCCGTGAGGAAGCGGCGCCGATCCGGATCGACAGCGTTCTCGCTCATGCTGTGATGTCTCCCAACTTGAAAGTCTTTGATGAATGTCTTCGGCAACCGGAGCGGGCGGCCGGCCGCGGAGGCGGGGCGCGCGGGGATATCGTAACGTTCCGGGGTGCGGCCAGGGTGTGGATCGGACTCCTCGATCCCGCGGCCGGCCGGCGACTCCCTCCCCGTTCGTGGCACGCCGCAGGATGTCGACAATCAGTATGTTGGCGGAGGATTATACCACCAAAATCCACCCCGCCACGGCGTCGCGGCGGCCTCGCGAGGGGCTCCGGACGCCCGTTTCACTACGTGCATGAAAGCCTTCATCGACACCCTCCACTGGGCGCTGGTCGGGCTCGGCGCCGCTGCCGCGTTCCTCGTCGTCTGGGTCGTCACCGGTGGCGAGGTCGCACTGCCGGGCGTCGCTTCGGTGACGCCCGCCGGCATGCGCAGTTACGCCGATGCCGTGGCGCGCGCAGCGCCCGCCGTGGTCAGCGTGCAGACCACCAGCCAGCGCGCCAGTGACCCCAACCCGCTGACCGCCGACCCGCTGTTCCGGCGCTTCTTCGGTGGTGACGACGAGGCATTGCAGCGCGAGACGAGTCTCGGCAGTGGCGTCATCCTCGACGCCACCGGTGTCGTGCTGACCAACTACCACGTCGTTGCAGGCGCCGAGCGCATCGAGGTCGTGCTGCGCGACGGCCGCCGCGAGCAGGCACAGGTGATCGGTACCGACCCGGAGACCGATCTCGCGGTGCTGCGCGTCGCGCTCGCCGCGCTGCCGGTCATTTCCCTCGGCGATTCCGATGCCTTGCGCATCGGCGACGTCGTCCTCGCGATCGGCAACCCCTTCGGCATCGGCCAGACGGTGACTCAGGGCATCGTGAGCGCGACCGGGCGCAACCGTGTCGGCCTCAATACCTTCGAGAACTTCATCCAGACCGATGCTGCCATCAACGTCGGCAACTCCGGTGGCGCGCTCGTCGACGCGACCGGCGCGCTGGTCGGCATCAATACTGCTCGCGTGGAGAGTGACGGCATCGGTTTCGCGATCCCGAGTGCGTTCGCGGTCGGAGTCGCGCGCCAGCTGCTCGATCATGGCAGCGTACAGCGTGGCTGGCTCGGTATCGATGCGCGCGATCTCGCCAGCGCGCAGCGCGCCCAGCTCGGCGTCCCCGGCGGCATCGTGGTGCTGGACGTGCTGGCAGCGGGTCCGGCGGCGCGCGCCGGGGTGCGCCGCGGCGACGTCATCACCCACTTCGACGGACGCGCGGTGGGCGATTCGCGTGACGCGGTCGAACGCATCGCGGCGTTCGTGCCGGGCAGCCGTGTCGAGCTGACGCTGCTGCGTGATGGCAATCGCCTCGCCGCGACGGCCGTGGTGTCGCGGCGACCGCTGCCGCGCTGAGTTCGCCCCCGTCAAGCGGCGAGGATCGCACCGAGGGCATCGATCAGCAGACGGTTGTCGTGCGCGGTGCCGACACCAATGCGCAGGCAATCAGCGAGCAACGGGTGCGTACCGTCGAGGTCGCGTACCAGCACGCCGGCGCGGCGCAAGGCTGCACAGGTCGGGCTGCCGCGGCCAGGCGGCAGCCCGACCAGCAGAAAATTCGTCACACTCGGCCACACGCGGACGGCGGGTAGCGCGGCGAGGCTGCTGGCAAGAGCCTCGCGCTCGCGCAGCACCGCCGCAACCTGGCCCGCGAAGGCGTCGTCGTGATCGAGTGCGAACAAGGCCCCGGCCTGCGACAGCGCTCCGATGTTGTAAGGCATGCGCAGGCGCTCGAGCAGCGCCAGCCACTCCGCCGGACCGTACAACGCCCCCACACGCAGCCCGGCGAGCCCGACCTTCGACAAGGTGTGCAGCACGACCAGGTTCTCCAGCCGAGCGACCTCGCCCACACGCGTCGCCCCGGCAAAGCGGTAGTAGGCCTCGTCCAGTACGACGAGCCCCGGCGCCGCCGCGCACAGGGCTTCGAGGGCGCCGTCGTCGAGACGATTGGCGGTTGGATTGTTGGGGCTCGCGAGGAATACCAGCGCCGGTTGCGCGCGCTCGATGGCGGCGAGCGTCGCGCTGAGATCGAGCGCGAACGTTCCCGCGAGGAGTGGTACCGCGACGCTGCGCATACCGACCGCACGCGCAGCGGATTCGAACAAGGCGAAGCTCGGCGCCACGGTGAGGATAGTGGCCTCGGGACCGCGCGCGAAGGCGAGACAGAGCATGCGCACCAGCTCATCGGAGCCATTGCCGAGCAGCACGTCGGTCGGCGCGGTCAGCGCGTGCAGCGCGAGCAGGCGTTCACGCAGCCGCCGCGCCTGCGGATCGGGGTAGCGATTGATCTCGACCGCGGCGACGGTTTCCAGCCAGGCGTCGCGCAAGGCCTCCGGCAGGGGATAGGGAATCTCGACCGCGTCGAGACGTACCAGGCCGTCACCACGGGTCGCGCGGGGCGGTTCGAGTTCGCGCACCCAGGGCGCGGCGAAGCGCGCGATGCGCGCGCCGATGCTCACTCGTCGCTGACGCGGTAGGCGGCCGAACGGGCGTGGGCATCGAGCCCTTCGGCAGTGGCGAGCACGTTGGCGATGCGCCCGAGCGTCGCCGCGCCGGCGGGAGAACATTCGATCACCGAGGAGCGCTTCTGGAAATCGTATACGCCCAGCGGCGAGGAAAAACGCGCGGTGCCGGCGGTCGGCAGCACGTGGTTGGGGCCGGCACAGTAGTCGCCGATCGCTTCCGGGGTGTGGCGGCCGAGGAACACGGCACCCGCATGGCGGATGTGCGCGAGCCAGCGGCGCGGCTCGGCAACCGAGAGTTCGAGGTGCTCGGGCGCGATGCGGTTGGCGAGCGCGACGGCCTGGTCGAGATCGGACACCTCGATCAGTGCGCCGCGCGTGGCGAGCGCGGTGCGCACGATGTCGGCCCGCGCGAGGCTCGGCAGCAGGCGCGCGATGCTGGCCTCGACGGCGTCGAGGAAGGCGGCGTCCGGGCATAGCAGGATCGACTGTGCCTGCTCGTCGTGCTCGGCCTGCGAAAACAGGTCCATCGCGATCCAGTCCGGCTCGGTGGCGCCATCACAGACGACGAGGATCTCGGACGGCCCGGCGATCATGTCGATACCGACGCGCCCGAACACCATCGACTTCGCGGTGGCGACGTAGATGTTGCCGGGGCCGACGATCTTGTCCACCGCTGGCACCGTCGCCGTGCCGTAGGCGAGCGCGCCGATGGCCTGGGCGCCGCCGATGGTGAACACGCGGTCGACCCCGGCGATGGCGGCCGCCGCGAGCACCACGGGCTCGACGTGGCCGTCGGGAGCCGGCACCGCCATCACGATCTCGCCGACGCCGGCAACCTTGGCCGGAATGGCGTTCATCAATACCGACGAGGGATAGGCCGCCTTGCCGCCGGGCACGTAGATGCCGACGCGATCGAGCGGCGTGACGAGCTGGCCGAGTACAGTGCCGTCGTCTTCGCGGTAGTCCCATGACGCCGCCTTGTGGTGCTCGTGATAGGCGCGGATACGCGCCGCGGCCTGCTCGAGCCCCGCGCGCACCTCCGGCGCCACGGCGGCCAGGCTCGCTGCCGGCTCGGCGATTTCGAGTGCCGCAGCGGTGTCCACGTCGCGGCGGTCGAAGCGGTTCGTGTAGCGGACCAGCGCGGCATCGCCCTCGCGGCGCACTGCGGCGAGGATCTCCTTTACCGCGGCAGTGACGTCGGGGCGTTCGTCGTCGTCCCAGGCCAGCAGGGCCTCGAGCCGCGCCGCGAACGCCGGCGCATTGGCGTCGAGCCGGTTGATCAGCCCGCTCATACGCTGGCCTCGACCGTCTCGCGCAGCGCCGCGATGATCGCACTGACGCGCGCATGCTTGGTCTTCATCGCCGCCTTGTTGACGATCAATCGCGAGCTGATCTCGCAGATCGTCTCCATGGCAACCAGGCCATTGGCCTTGAGCGTATTGCCCGTGTCGACGAGGTCGACGATGCGGTCGGCGAGGCCGACCAGCGGTGCCAGCTCCATCGACCCGTAGAGCTTGATGATCTCGGCCTGCATGCCGAGGCTCTCGAAGTAATCGCGCGCCGTACGCGCGTATTTCGTGGCGATGCGCGGGCGCTCACGCGTGTAATCCTGCCCGGGCAGCCCGGCCACCATCAGGCGGCAGCGCGCGATGCCCAGGTCGAGTGGTTCGTAATAGTCCGTGCCCTCGTACTCCATCAGTACGTCCTTGCCGGCGACGCCGAGATCGGCGGCGCCGTACTCGACATAGGTCGGCACGTCGGTGGCGCGGATGATCAGCAGCTTGACGTCGGGTCGCGAAGTGTCGAGCACCAGCTTGCGCGACTTCGCCGGGTCGTCGAGCGGCTCGATACCGATGCGCGTCATCAGCGGCAGCGCATCATCGAGAATGCGCCCCTTGGAGAGCGCAATGACGAGGTCGCCAGCGGAGCGGTTCACGGTTGCAGTCATCGTCGTCACATACGTGCTTGGGGCGCCCGCGGGATCGGTCGCGGGCGCGTCGGTGGCGGCGCCGGGCCGGCGCCGCCCGTCAGCTCGGCACGCGCTTGATCTGGGCGCCGAGGTTGGCGAGCTTCTCCTCGATCGTCTCGTAGCCGCGATCGATATGGTAGATGCGATCGACCTCGGTGGCGCCCTCGGCCACCAGCCCGGCCAGCACCAGGCTCGCCGAGGCACGCAGGTCGGTCGCCATCAGGGGCGCCCCGGTGAGGCGGTGCACGCCGGTGGTAATCGCGGTGTTGCCTTCGAGCTTGACCTGCGCGCCCATCCGCTGCAGCTCGAGCACATGCATGAAGCGATTCTCGAACACCGACTCGGTGATCGTGCCGGTACCCTCGGCGATGCAGTTGAGCGCAGTGAACTGCGCCTGCATGTCGGTGGGGAAGCCGGGGTAGGGCGAGGTATGGATGTCGACCGCGCGTAACGGCGCGCCGTCCATGTCGAGCGCAATCCAATCCTCGCCGGTGGTAATGTGAGCGCCGGCTTCGCCGAGCTTGGCGAGCACCGACTCGAGCAGCTCGGGGCAGGTGTTCTTGAGCTTGACCTGGCCACCGGTCATGGCCGCCGCGACGAGGTAGGTGCCGGTCTCGATGCGGTCGGGAAGTATGTCGTAGTGCGTGCCGTGGAGGGTCTTCACGCCCTCGATGCGGATGGTATCGGTGCCGGCGCCCTCGATGTGCGCGCCCATCTTGAGCAGGCAGTTGGCCAGGTCGACCACCTCCGGCTCGCGCGCCGCGTTGCGGATGGTGGTCACGCCCTCGGCCATCGTCGCCGCCATCATGAGGTTCTCGGTGCCGGTCACGGTAACCAGGTCGAGCACGAGGTCGGTGCCCTTCAGGCGCTTGGCGCGAGCGCGGATGTAGCCACCCTCGACGCTGATGTCAGCACCCATCTGGGCCAGGCCATGCAGGTGCAGATTGACCGGCCGCGAGCCGATCGCGCAGCCACCCGGCAACGACACCTCGGCCTCGCCGAAGCGCGCCAACAGCGGCCCGAGCACGAGAATCGAGGCGCGCATGGTCTTGACCAGCTCGTAGGGCGCGAAGAATTCGCGGATGCTGCTGCTGTCGACCTCGATGTGCATGCGCTCGTCGACGGTCAGCGTCAGCCCCATGCGGCCGAGCAACTCCATGGTGGTGGTGATGTCGTGCAGGTGGGGCACGTTGCTCACCGTCACCGGCCCCTCGGCGAGCAGCGTCGCGGCGAGGATCGGCAGAGCAGCGTTCTTCGCTCCGGACACGCGGATTTCGCCGCGCAGCGGCAGCCCGCCCTGGATGATCAGTTTGTCCATCGCGTTTGCCGGCGCTCTAGAGCGTCTGGAACTTGCGCGCTTTCTCCCAAGCTTCGCGAGTGTAGGTCTGGATGGACAGGGCGTGGATGGCGCTCTCCATGCTGTTGCCGAGCGCGGCGTACACCATCTTGTGCTGCTTGATTACCGGCAGGCCGGCGAATTCGTCGCTGATCACGCGCGCGACGAAGTGGGAGCCATCGCCGTCGACATGGGCTTCGGCGCCGGGAATGCCGTCGACGATCATCTGCTTTATCTGGTTCGGATCCATGGGCGGTTCACCGTGGTCGGCAGCACTCAGAGCCTGAGAAGGAATCGCGCCCCGTCGCGAGGCGCGCTGTGCACGTCCGTGGCAGGGGACGTGGATAAGCACACACGCGCGCCGTCTGGCTGCGAGGCGAGTCCGGGGTCCCGGCAACGTCGGCAGGGATATAGGCGGGACGTCGCAGCAGGCGCGGTGATTCCTTCACGTTCTCTCAGTTGCCGTATTGCTGGTTCTTGCTGTCGAGCGAAGCGATCAGGCCGTCGATGCCACCGTCCTTGATCATCGAGCCGAACGAGGCGCGGTAGGTCTTGACGAGACTGACGCCGTCGACGGAGACGTCGAACACCTTCCAGTCGCCGGTCTTGTTGTGGAGGCGATAGACGATCGGGATCACCGAACTGCCCGGCTGGGAGATGTCCTGCTTGACGACCGCGGTCGCGCCACCTTTCTGCTCCACCGGCGGGTAGGTGATTTCCTGCCCGGAGAACTCGAGCAGGGCGGTCGCGTAGGTACGCACGAGGAGCTTGCGGAACTGCTCGACGAAGGCTGCGCGGCTGTCTTCACTGGCGCTGCTCCAGTGATCACCGAGCACCCATTGCGACATGATGGAAAAGTCGAAGTGCGGGAAGATCAGCTCGGAGACGAGATTGTACATCTTGCCCGGATCGGCCTGCAGCGCGGACTTGTCCGCCCGCACACGCTCGAGCACCTGGTCGGTGGTGTTCTGCACGATCTGGGTCGGATCACTGGCTGCGCCGGCGAGGTTGGCGGCCAGCATCAACACGAGGGCGAAGGTGGAGGCCCAAATGCGCTTCATCGTCGAGTTCCTCATACACAGTTCGGTTCGCGCACGCGGTGCGTCCGCGGGTGCGGCACGCCGGCGGCACGCGCGTCGGCGGCGGTCCGTAGCAATGCGCTCCGGCGCCGGCCATCGTCGTCCGGCGGGGCGCTCCGCGAGGCGCGGTAATGTAGCACAATCCGCCGTGCGGGCACGGCGGCCCGGCCGCCGGCGCCAGCTCAGCCGTGGTCCTCGACGAGTTCGATCTTGTAGCCGTCCGGATCCTCGACGAAGGCGATCACGTGGGTGCCGCCCTTCATCGGTCCGGCATCGCGCACCACCTTGCCGCCACGCGCGCGGACTTCGTCGCAGGCCTTGTAGACATCGGGCACGCCGAGGGCGATGTGTCCGTAAGCATCGCCCAGGTCGTAGCTGTCGGTATCCCAGTTGTGGGTCAGTTCGAGAACCGTATTGTCCGCCTCCGGGCCGTAGCCGACGAAGGCCAGCGTAAAGCGCCCCTCGGGGAAATCCTTGCGTCGCAGGAGCTGCATGCCGAGCACCTCGCCGTAGAAAGCGAGCGAGGCCTCGAGGTCGGTCACGCGGAGCATGGTGTGCATCATTCTCATCGGTGCTCTCCCTGCCGGTTGCGGGCCGGCTCAATGTCGTCGTCGATCGAAATGGCAATCGCAGCGGCCGCGTTGCGCGCCCGCGCGCGCGCCGCCGCGATAGCGGTATCGCGCGCGAGGGCGACGCCGAGGCGCCGCTTGCCGGCGATGGTCGGCTTGCCGAACAGGCGCAAATCGGTGCCCGGCGCGGCGAGCGCCCGTGCGAGCCCGTCGTAGCGGATGCGACGGCCGTGTCCCTCGCCGAGAATGGCACAGCTCGCCGCGGCGCCGAGCTGTTCGACCGCCGTCAGCTCGACGCCGAGGATCGCGCGCACATGCAGGGCGAACTCCGACAACGGCTGTGAGATCAGCGTGACCATACCGGTATCATGCGGCCGTGGCGAGACCTCGCTGAACCAGACCTCGTCGCCCTTGATGAACAGCTCGACGCCGAACAGACCCCAGCCGCCGAGGGCGTCGGTGATGGCGCGCGCGACGGCTTCGGCGCCGGCGAGTGCGCGCGGCGACATCGGCTGTGGCTGCCAGGATTCGCGGTAATCGCCGTCGACCTGCAGGTGTCCGATCGGTGCGCAGAAGCAGGTACCGCCGCGGTGACGGACGGTGAGCAGCGTGATCTCGTAATCGAAGTCGACGAAGCCCTCGACGATGACGCGCGGGCGCGCCGCACGCGCGCCGCCCACCGCATAATCCCACGCGCGCGCGGCATCGGCGGCGTCGCGCACGGTGATCTGGCCCTTGCCGGACGAGCTCATCACCGGCTTGACGATACACGGCATGCCGACCACGGCGATCGCCGCGGCGCATTCCTCCGCGCTGCCGGCGAAACGGTAGGCCGAGGTCGGCAGACCGAGCTCTTCGCTGGCGAGACGCCGGATGCCCTCGCGGTTCATGGTGAGGTGCGTGGCGCGCGCGGTCGGCACCACGTTGAAGCCCTCGGCCTCGAGTTCGAGCAGGGTCTCGGTCGCGATTGCCTCGACTTCGGGCACGACGAAATGCGGGCGTTCTTGCTCGATCACCGCGCGCAGACGCGGGCCGTCGAGCATGTCGATGACATGCGCACGATGAGCGACCTGCATCGCGGGGGCATCGGCGTAGCGGTCGACGGCGATGACCTCGAGACCGAGGCGCATCGCCTCGAGCGCGACCTCCTTGCCCAGCTCGCCCGCGCCGAGCAGCAGCAGGCGGGTCGCGTTGGCGGCGAGCGGGGTTCCGATCGACTGTGTACTCATGACGTGGCGGTGGTTCCGGGTGCGCATCTCAGGCGCTGCCGTCACGGCAGTCGAAGCCGAGCGCACGCAGCTCGGCGACAGTATCGGGATTGCACCCGTGGCATGCAACGGCATGGCGGGCGAACTCGCGGCGCACGCCGTAGTCGCGACGATCGGCGTCGAAGCTCGCCGCGCGCGCCCCCCGGGCGGCACCGAGCGCGCGCATGCGTGCGGTGTGGCCGTCGAGATCGTGTGCCTGCGCGAGTACGCCGAGCACGCCGCCGGCCGCATCGAGCCGCACGGCGAGTTCGCCGGCGAGACTGGCGGGCAGCGCAAGCTCGCGTCCGGCCCATATCCCGAGCGCGCCAGCAAGCCGCACGCTCGCTGCCAGACGCGCCTCGCGCGTGTGCCCGGCGATGTGCGGGCTCGCCAGCCAGCTCGCCGCGAGCGTTTCCCGCGCTACGCGGGGCTCACCCTCCCAGCAATCGAGCGCGGCGACGATGCCGGGCCGATCATTCACCGCGGCAACCAGCGCAGCCTCGTCGACCACGCCACCGCGGGCCGCGTTGATGAGCAGGCTGCCAGGCCGCATGCGCGCCAGCGCGGCGGCATCGATGAGGCCGGCGGTCGGATACGCGCCGACCTGCGTCAGCGGTACGTGCAGCGAGACCACGTCGCTGGCCTCGAGCAAGCTCGCGAGCTCGCCATGAGGCACATCCGCGAGTGCGCGGCCGAGCGGCGGATCGTTGGCCACCCAGGCGACGCCGATGGCATCCGCGAGGGCGGCCACCGCGCGGCCCACGTGGCCGTAGCCGACGATGCCGAGACGCAGCTCGCCGACGGGTCGGGCGGTACGCGCGGCGTGCCGGTACAGGCAGCAGGCAACGTGCTCGGCCACCGCCCGCGCATTGCAGCCGGCCGCATCGGCCACGCTGATGCCGGCCGCGCGCAGCCACGCGAGATCGAGGTGGTCGCAACCGGCGGTCGCGGTGCCGACGAAGCTGACACGACTGTCGGCGAGGAGCGCGGCGTCGACACGGGTCACCGAGCGCACCAGCAGCACTTCGGCAGCGCCCATATCGGCGCGGTGCAGCGCGCGCCCATCGAACAGCCGTACCGTGCCGAGCGCGCCGAAGATTGCTTCGGCACCCGTGATCTCGCGGTCGACGAGCACTTCCATCGATGGCTACCCGCGATGACTATCGGCCACGGCGGCCGGTCATGACGACCACGGACCGCACGACGAGCCCCGACCCCGCACCAGCGCGCCCGGCGTCGCGGTCAGGGACGTCCGTCCGCCGCCTCGCCTTCCTTGGTGACCGGCATGAGGTCGGTCTTGCTGACGTTCAACCGCAGCAACATGGCGCTGGCGACGTAAATCGACGAATAGGTGCCGACGAAGATGCCAATCATCAGCGTCGCGGCGAAGGCATGGATCAGCTCGCCGCCGAACACGAACAGCGCCACCACCACCAGCAAGGTCGTACCGGAGGTCATCAAGGTGCGCGAAAGGGTCTGGTTGAGCGATTTGTTGATCACTTCGCGTGGCTCGTCCTTGCGATAGCGGCGGAAATTCTCGCGGATGCGATCGAACACCACGATGGTGTCGTTCAGCGAGTAACCGATCACGGCGAGCACCGCGGCGAGCACGGTGAGATCGAACTCCATGCCGCTGATGGCGAAGAAACCGAACACGATGGTGACGTCGTGCACGGTGGCGACGATGGCGCCGAAGGAGAACTTCAGCGTGAAGCGCACCATCACGTAGATAAGGATGCCAATGAGCGCGTAGACCAGCGCGAGTATGCCGTCCTCGACCAGCTCGTCGCCGACCTGCGGCCCGACGAACTCGATGCGACGCATCTCCGCGCCGGGGAGCAATGCCAGGATGCGGTCACCGAGCCCGGCGGCGCCCGCATCACCGGTCGGCGGCAGGCGAACCAGCACGTCGTTGTCGGCGCCGAAGCGCTGCACCGCGGCGCCGTCGAACTCGGAACCGGCGAGCGCGCTGCGGATGGCGCCGAGGTCGGCCTTCTCCGTATAGCCGAGTTCGACCAGCGTGCCGCCGGTGAAGTCGATGCCGAAATTGAGCCCCTTGGCGACCAGGGCGCCGATGGCTGCGACGGTGAGCAACGCGGTCAGGATGACCGCGATGCGCGTCTTGCCCATGAAATCGATATTGAATTCCTTGCGCTTCTTCGCGGTCATGACGGCGACCTCAAATCGAGAGCTTGCCCACGCGTCGTCCCCCGTAGACCAGGTTGACGATGGCGCGAGTGCCAGTGATGGCGGTGAACATCGACGTCGCGATACCCAGCGAGAGCGTCACGGCGAATCCCTTGATCGGCCCGGTACCGAAACTGAACAGCACGATGGCGGCGATCAGGGTGGTGATATTGGCATCAGCGATGGTCGAGAAGGCCTTGTCGTAGCCTGCGTTGATGCTCATGTGCGGCGAGTTGCCGATCGCGAGCTCCTCGCGGATGCGCTCGAAGATGAGCACGTTGGCGTCGACCGCCATGCCGACGGTGAGCACGATGCCGGCGATACCCGGCAGCGTCAGGGTCGCCTGCAGCAGCGACAGCAGGGCGACGATCAGCACCAGGTTCAGCAGCAGCGCGACGTTGGCGATGAGCCCGAACAGCTTGTAGTAGAGCGCCATGAACACCAGCACCGCCGCCATGCCGATGATCACCGAGCGCAGGCCCATGTCGATGTTGTCCTGGCCGAGACTCGGCCCGACGGTGCGCTCCTCGACGATCTCGATCGGCGCAGCGAGCGCGCCGGCGCGCAGCAGCAGTGCCAGCGTGCGCGCCTCCTCGGTGGTGTCGAGGCCGGTGATCTGGAAGCGCTTGCCGAGTTCATCGCGGATGGTGGCGACGTTGATCACCTCCTCCACCGGGCGTCCCTTGCGCTGCTCGATGTAGACGACCGCCATCGGGTTGCCGACCTCCTCGCGCGTCGCGCGGCTGAAGATGCGTGCACCCTTGCCGTCGAGGGTGATGAACACCGCCGGGCTGCCGGTCTGTTGCTCGATGCCGGAAGCGGCGTCGATGATGTACTCGCCGGTCAGCAGCACGCGCTTGTCGAGTAGCAGCGGGTTGCCCTGGCGATCCTTGAAGAGCTTCGAGGCGAGCGGCACGCGCCCCTCGACCGCCGCCTGTACATCGCCGGTGGTGTCGACCATGCGGAATTCGAGCGTGGCCGTGGCGCCGAGAATCTTCTTCGCCTCGGCGGTGTCTTCCACGCCCGGCAGCTGCACCACGATGCGGTTCTCACCCTGCTGCTGGATGACGGGCTCGGCGACGCCGAACTCGTTGACGCGATTCCGCAGCGTGGTCAGGTTCTGCTTGACCGCGGTGCGCCGGGTCTCCTCGAGCAGCTCTTCGCGCACGGTGAAGATCAGCCCGGCCTCGCCGCTGCCGTCATCGCTGGAGAGGTCGGGGAAGTCGGCGCCGACGACGGCATTGCCGCGCTCCTTCATCTCCGCGTTGAGGAACTCGACCTCGATGCCGCCCTCGGGACGACGCGTGATCGCGCGGTAGCGCACTTTCTCTTCGCGGAACGCGGTGCGCAGCTCGGAGATGAAGCGTTCATGGGTCTGCACGCGCACGGCGTCCATGTCGACTTCCATCAGGAAGTGCACGCCGCCGCGGAGATCGAGGCCCATGTACATCTGCTCGCCGCCGAGCGCCCGCAGCCATTGCGGCGTGGCCGAAGCGAGGTTGAGCGCGACCACGTAATCCTGGTCGCCGATGGCGGTCTCGATTGCCTCGCGCGCGGCGCTGCGCGCGTCGCTGTCATCGAAGCGCACGAGCAGGCGGTTCGCCTCCAAGGTCACGCTGCGAGCGCTGACGCCGGCCTCTTCCAGTGCGCCGGTGACGCGACCACGCAGGGCCTCGTCGACGGCCTGGCCACGGCGCGCGCTGATTTGCAGCGCCGGGTCCGAGCCGTACAGGTTGGGCAGCGCATAGAGCACGCCGGCGGCGACCACCAGCGCGACCAGGATGTAGCGCCAAAGGGGATATTGGTTCATCGGGGCGTCCCTAACAGCACGTGCGCGCGGTGCGGTGTGCGCTTATGGCTATGTTGTTCATAAGCCCGTTCGACGGGCTGCGGCGCCGGACGGCGCCGCGCGGGGTTCACGAGTCCTTGATCGTGCCCTTCGGCATGACCTGGGCGATGGCATGCTTCTGCACCTTCACCTCGGTGCCCTTGGCGATCTCGAACTTGACGAAGTTGTCCCCGACCTCCGTGACGCGCCCGAGCAGGCCGCCGTTGGTGACTGCCTCGTCGCCCTTGGCGAGCGCCTCGACCATCTTGGTGTGCTCCTTCTGCCGCTTCATCTGCGGCCGGATCAGGAACAGGTAGAAGACGACGAACAGGATGATCAGCGGCAGGAAGCTCGCCAGACCCGGCTCGCCGGCGGCGCCGGCGCCTTGCGCCCACGCGTTCTGAATCAGGTAATCCATGGAATTCCCCGCAAAATGGCGCGCATTATGCCACAGCGCCCACGGCCCGTGTCAGCCACTCGCGGGCACCGCGGTGGCGGCGAAATCGCGCGCGAATGCAGCATAGCGGCCAGCGCGGATGGCGGCCCGCGCGGCGGCCATGGTGTCGAGGTAGAAGGCGAGGTTGTGGATGGTATTGAGCCGGGCGCCGAGGATCTCGTTGGCGCGTTCGAGGTGGTGCAGGTAGGCACGGGAGTAGTTGCTGCAGGTATAGCAGCCGCAAGCGGGGTCGAGCGGCCCGGTGTCGCTGCGGTGCACCGCGTTGCGGATGCGCACCACGCCCTGCGAGGTGAACAGGTGGCCGTTGCGTGCGTTGCGGGTCGGCAACACGCAGTCGAACATGTCGATGCCGCGGCCGATGGCGTCGACGAGGTCCTGCGGCGTGCCGACGCCCATCAGGTAGCGCGGGCGCGCGGCCGGCAGCAGCGCCGCCGTGTGCGCCGTGATGCGCGCCATCTCCGCCTTGGGTTCGCCGACCGAGAGGCCGCCGATGGCGTAGCCGTCGAAACCGAGTTCGAGCAGGCCCGTGGCCGACGCCTCGCGCAGGTTCTCGTGCATGCCGCCCTGCACGATGCCGAACAGCGCGGCGGGATTGTCGGCATGGGCGGCGCGGCTACGTGCCGCCCAGCGCAGCGAAAGCTCCATCGAGGCGCGGGCGGTGGCCTCGTCCGCCGGGTAGGGCGTACACTCGTCGAAGATCATGACGATGTCCGCGCCGAGCGCGCGCTGCACCTGCATCGAGATCTCGGGCGAGAGGAAGATGCGGTCGCCGTTCAACGGCGAGCGGAAGGTCACGCCCTCCTCGCTGATCGTGCGCAGTGCGCCGAGGCTGAACACCTGGAAGCCGCCGGAATCAGTCAGGATCGGCCGTTCCCAGTGCATGAAATCGTGCAGGTCGCCGTGCGTGGCGATGATCTCGGTACCCGGGCGCAGCATCAGATGATAGGTATTGCCGAGTACGATGCGCGCGCCCAGCTGCTCGAGTTCCTCGGGCGTCATCGCCTTGACCGTGCCGTAGGTGCCGACCGGCATGAATACCGGCGTCTCGACCTCGCCGCGGGCGAACACCAGCCGTCCGGCGCGCGCGGCGCCGTCGCTGGCCTCGACCGCGAACGTGAAAGCCATGCGCCTAGCGGCCGGCGCCCGCGGCGCGCTCGAGCCACATGGCGTCGCCGTAGCTGAAGAAGCGGTAGCCGGCGGCGACGGCATGGCGGTAGGCCGCCATCACCCGCGCATGCCCGCCGAAGGCGCTCACCAGCATCAGCAGCGTCGAGCGCGGCAGGTGGAAATTGGTCAGCAGGGCATCGATCACCTCGAAGCGGTAACCGGGGCGGATGAACAGGCGCGTCTCGCCGCTCGCCGGCGAGAGCCCGCCGGGCGCGGCCGCCGCGCTCTCGAGCGCGCGTACGACAGTGGTACCGATGGCGACCACGCGGCCACCCGCGGCACGCGCCGCAGTGATCGCTTCGCACAGGGCCGCCGACACCGTGTAGCGTTCGGCATGCATCACGTGCCCCTCGACGTCATCGCCGCGTACCGGGCGGAAGGTGCCGGCACCGACGTGCAGGGTCAGCGTGCCGATGGCGGCGCCGGTGGCGCGGATCTCGTCGAGCAGGGCAGCATCGAGGTGCAGCCCGGCAGTTGGCGCCGCCACCGCGCCCGGCTGCGCCGCGAACACGGTCTGGTAGCGTTCGCGGTCGGCGGCCTCCGGTGCGCGCTCGATGTAAGGTGGCAGCGGCACCTCGCCGCGCGCCTCGAGCAGGGCATCGAGGGTGGTGCCGGCCGGCTGCACCAAGGCCAGCTCGAAGAGGTCGTCATCGCGGCCCAGCACCTCGAGCCGGTAACCCTCGCCAACATCTATATGAGTACCCGCACGCGGTGACTTGCTCGCCCGCACGTGGGCCAGCGCACGGCGCTCGTCGAGCACGCGCTCGACGAGGATCTCGACCGCGCCGCCGGTGTCCTTGTGGCCGTGCAGGCGTGCCGGGATCACGCGGGTGTCGTTCAGCACCACCAGGTCGCCCGCGCGCAGCAGCGCCGGCAGCTCGGCAACACCGCGATCGTCGGGCGCACCCTCTCCCGGCGGAACCACGAGCAGGCGGGCCGCACGCCGCGACGGCAGCGGATGCTGGGCGATGAGGGACTCGGGGAGGTCGTAATCGAAGTCGGCGAGCTGCACCGCGCGATCCTACCAGAGGCCCCGCCCGACCGGTCGACCACCCGCCGCCCATTCTCTATACTCGGCGCCCTTCGCATCCATGCCGGGATGGCGGAACTGGTAGACGCGCCAGACTCAAAATCTGGTATCCGAAAGGATGTGCGGGTTCGATTCCCGCTCCCGGTACCATCACCTATGCGCATTCGCCCAACCGTCGCTCGCGCGCCAGCAATCGCTTAGCAATCACATTGCAAGCACGGCGTTTAATTCAAATCCGCCGTTACCCAATAAGCGCACAAGCCCTGCAGCGGATCAACCGGTTCGTCGCACGCAAGGACTTCGCCACTTACCAAGGCGATGAACGATTGCACTCTGCCGATGAGCGACAGTTCGAATTCCTGCGAGAAGCCTTGAATCAGCTGTCGAGGCTCGATCCCGACATGGCGGAGAAGATCTCCGAGTGACCGCGCATCGTTGCGTTCAGAAACATACTGATCCACGGCTAGGCGCTGATTCCCGAACCCGGGAAGCCACGCCCCTCGTGCCTCGCCGCGCTGGCCATCATGCGGCGATCGCGAGGGCGAGCGGCTCGACGAGCAGCGTGGCGAGCCGGGCGAGTAGACGGGCAGCATCCGCGCCGTTGATCAGACGGTGATCGAAACCCAGCGTCAGGGGCAGCACGAGCCGCGCCGCGTCCGCCTCCGCGGGCATGCGTCGCAGCGCGGAGACGCCGAGGATCGCCGACTCGGGCCAGTTGACCAGGGGCTGCATGGCATCGACGCCGAGTGCACCGAGGTTGCTGAGGGTGATGCCGGCACCGCGCAGATCGGCCGCGGCGAGTGTGCCATCGCGTGCCGCCGCCGAGAGTTCGGAGAGCGCGGCCGCGATCCCCCGGATGTCGAGTCGATCGGCGTCGCGCAGTACCGGGACGAGCAGGCCGCGCGGGGTATCGACGGCGACGCCGATGTTGACGTATTCGCGGTAGACCACGGCCTCGCCGACGGCGTCGAACGCGGCATTGAAGCGCGGCTGCTCCCGCACGGCGATGGCCAGTGCCTTGCACAGCACACTGGTCAGGGTCAGTGCCGGCGCGCCGGGTTCCCGCTGCGCGCGCAGGCGCCGGCGCGCCTGCTCGAGGCTGCTCACGTCGACGTCGCGCGCGACCCAGGCCATCGGCACCGCGCTCGCCGCACGCGCGAGATTCGCCGCGGTGGTCCGCTCGATGCGGCTCAACGGCTCGCGCCGCACCGGCCCGTGTGCGTCGAGATCGGGCAGCGGAACCGGTGTACCGACCGTCCCCGCGTCGGGCGGCCTGCCGGTGCTTCGCGAGCGCACGTAATGCCGGACGTCCTCGCGGGTGATACGCCCGCGCGGGCCGCTCGCAGGAACTTCGGCGAGATCGACACCGAGTTCGCGCGCCTCGCGCCGCGCGGCCGGCCCGGCCGGCAGGGGACGACGAGGCGCCGGCGCGACAAGCGAGTTCTTTGCCTCCCCGCCGCCCGGCTTCGCGACGGCATCGAAGGCTGCGTAAGCCGTCCCGGCGATGTCCGGTGCTTCAGCGTGCTGCTTCTCGCCGCGCGCATTGCCGCACGACGCGCCAGGGGCGATCGCGCCGGAGCGACCCGGGTCCCCGGGCTCACTGTCGCCGGCCGCCGCAGTGTCGACGGGCGTAGCACTCGACGCCTCCGCCAGGCGCAGCACGAGATCGCCGGGGCGCACGGTCTGTCCCGCGCTAACCTCGACGGCGACGACGGTCCCGCCTCTTGGTGCCGGGACTTCCAGCGTGACCTTGTCGGTCTCGATTTCGATCACGGACTGACCGGGCTCGAGCGCGTCGCCGAGGGCTACCAGCACAGCCGTGACCGTGCCTTCTTCAATGCCTTCACCGAGGTCCGGTATGTGCAGTTCGCTCATGGCCGCCTACCGCGTGACCGGGTCGGTCTTGTCGGGATCGACACCGGCTTCCGCCAGCCACTCCCCGACCCGCTCGCGCGCGACCTTACCGCTCGCGGCCAGCGCGTCGAATGCCGCGAGCACGATGTGAGCGGCACTGACTTCGAAGAAGTCACGCAGCGCCGAGCGCGTGTCGGAAAGGCCGAAGCCATCGGTTCCCAGGACCCGGTACTCGCCCGGGATCCAGCTCGCGATGCGCAGTGCGAGCGATTTCTGGTAGTCGCTGACGGCGACGAAAGCGCCGTCCTGCTCGCCGAGCAGCGTCTCCAGATGCGAGCGCACGGGCGCTGCACCAGGATGGAGTCGATTGTGCCGCTGGCAGGCCACCGCGTCGCGGTAGAGCTCGTTGAAGCTCGTCACGCTCCACACCTCCGCCGCGATGCCGCGCGCCTCGAGGGTCTCCGCTGCCTCGAGCGCCGCCATGACCAGCGGCCCGGCGGCGAGCAGGTGCGCGCACGGGGCGTCGGGAAGCGTGCGCCCGCGCAGCCGGTAGAGCCCGCGCAGGATGTCCGCACTCGGGTCGTCATCCGGCAGCGGCGGCATCGGGTAGTTCTCGTTGTATAGCGTGAGGTAGTAGAAGATCTCCTCGCCTTCTTCGTACATGCGCCGGATCCCGTCGCGCACGATCACCGCGAGTTCGTAGCCGAAGGCCGGGTCGTAGCTCTTCAGGCACGGCACGGTTTCACCGACCACCTGCGAGTGACCGTCCTCGTGCTGCAGACCCTCGCCGTTCAACGTCGTGCGTCCCGCGGTGCCGCCGAGCAGGAAGCCGCGGCACATCATGTCGCCGCAGGCCCAGATCATGTCGCCCACGCGCTGGAAGCCAAAGATGGAGTAGAAGAAGTAGAACGGTATGGTGGGGATACCGTGTACCGCGTACGCCGTGCCGGCTGCGAGGAAGGAGGCGATGGCGCCGGTTTCGCAGATGCCTTCTTGCAGGATCTGCCCATCGACCGCTTCGCGGTAAGGCAGCAGGGAATCGGCATCGACCGGACGGTAGTTCTGTCCCTGCGGGGAATAGATGCCAGCGACCCGGAACAGGCTCTCCATGCCGAAGGTGCGCGCTTCGTCCGGCACGATCGGCACGACGTAGCGCCCGAGCTCGCCATCCTTCAGCAGGGTCGCGAGCAGGCGCACCATCGCCATGGTGCTGGAGACCGCGCGCCCGTCGGAGCCCTGCAGCAGTTCGCCGAAGAGTGCGAGCGGCGGCGTTGCCAGCCGCTGACACGCGACCTCGCGGGCCGGCAGGTACCCGCCGAGGCTCTCGCGCTGCGCGGCCAGGTAGCGGCGCTCTGCACTGTCCTCGTCCGGGCGGTAGAACACGGCGCGCACGAGGTCGTCGTCGGCGAGCGGGATACCGTATTCCCGCGCGCAGGCGATGCGTTCTTCCGGCTTGAGCTGCTTCTTCTGGTGTGCCGTGTTGTGTCCCTGTAACGCGCCCATGCCGTCGCCCTTGACGGTCTTGACGAGGATCACGGTCGGCTTGCCGTCCGCGGCCAGTGCGCGTGCGAAGGCCGCATAGATCTTCTTCGGATCCTGGCCTCCCCGCTTGATGTTGCGGACCTCGTCGTCGCTGAGCGCATCCATCATGCGGGCGAGCGCCGGGTTGTTCTCGATCCAGTGCTCGCGCTGGATGTTGCCCGGCGAGACCGAGTACCACTGGTAGTCGCCATCCACGGCCTCTTCCATGCGTCGCCGCAATATGCCGTCCGTATCCTGCGCCAGCAGCCCGTCCCAGCCGCTACCCCAGATGACCTTGATGACGTTCCAGTCCGCGCCGCGGAAGCTGCGCTCGAGTTCCTGGATGATCTTGCCGTTGCCGCGCACCGGTCCGTCGAGGCGCTGCAGGTTGCAGTTGACCACCAGTACCAGGTTGTCGAGCTTCTCGCGCGAAGCGATGTTGATGGTACCGAGGACCTCGGGCTCGTCCGCCTCGCCGTCGCCGATGAAGCACCACACGCGACCGCCGTTAGGCGGTTTGAGGCCGCGGTTCTCGAGGTACTTGGCGAAGCGCGCCTGGTAGATTGCCGTCGGCGTGGACAAACCCATCGAGGCGCACGGTACTTGCCAGAAGTCGGGCATCAGGCGCGGATGCGGGTAGGAAGACAGTCCGCCGTCCGCGGCGAGTTCGCGACGGAAGTGGCCGAGCTGCTCGGCGGACAGCCGCCCCTCGAGGAAGGCACGGGCATAGATCCCCGGCGCCGCGTGCGGCTGCGGAATCACGAGGTCGCCGCCATAGTCCGCCGAACGCTTGCGGAAGAAGTGATTGAAGCCGACCTCCATCATGGTGGCCGCCGAGGCGTACGTCGCGATGTGCCCGCCGACGCCGCTTCCCTCGTCGGCTGCGCGCAACACCATTGCCATGGCATTCCAGCGGATGAGGTTCTCGATGCGCTTCTCGAGCTCGACGTCACCCGGGTAGCGTGGCTGCTCGGCAGGCGCGATGGTATTTACGTAGGGCGTATTGAGCGTCGCCTCGCCGAGCAGCAGGCCGCGCGCGAGTGCGTGGTTCTGCACGGCACGCAGGATCGTCTGCGCACCTTCGGCGCCGAACTCATCGAGGATGTAATCGAGTGACTCGCGCCACTCGGCGATGTTGGGCGCGAAGTCCTCGCGCTGGCTGAGGACGCTTGCCATGCGTCGAACTCCAGGGGGGCATGCGGCACAAGGTAGCGCGGGAGCCCGGCAACGCGATTGCGAAGTACGCTGTTCGAGCTGCCATTTAGGGCATAATGAATCAATATGCAAGACTCTTTTGGCATCGAATTCCAAAAATGAAGCTAGACCGTACTGACTACCGCATCCTCCATCATGTTCAGAACCACGGCCGCATGCCCAACATCGAGCTCGCCGAGGCCATCGGCCTGTCGCCCTCGCCGTGCCTGCGGCGTGTGCGCGCGCTCGAACGGGCCGGCGTCATCCGGCGATATGTCGGCATCGTCGATGCGCGCGCCGTCGGCCTGCCCATCAACGCCTTCGTCAGCGTCTCACTGCGCAGCCAGGAGAAGGCCGCACTGGAGAAGTTCCAGTCACGCGTCGCGAGTTATCCGGAGGTCATGGAGTGCTACCTCATGACGGGAAACTCGGATTACCTCCTGCGGGTGGTCATGCCCGATCTCGAGAGCTACGAGCGCTTCCTGGTCGAGAAACTGACCAAGGTGCCGGGCATCGACAACATCCAGACGAGCTTTGCCCTCAAGCCGATCGTGCAGCGAACCGAGCTGCCGCTCGACATGAGCAGCATCGAGTCGCGTTCCTGAGGTAGCGTCCCCGGCGGGCCAGCTTAGCTTAGCTCCGCAATCTACTATCAAGTGCCGCCTTGATCCGGCGACCTCCTGTGCAAGGATGCCACGCGTACGTGAGTCCAGTTGTTTGCAGAATTGGCCGCAACGCGGCCCCGTCGGGACCTTCACCGCCGTTCGCAGCGCAAGACGTTCTCCGAACTCTTGTAGAACTCGCACTCGCGCCCGAGCGCTTGCTGCAATTGTCGCCGCGCCCGATGAACTCGAATTTTCGCTGTCGCCAGTGTGCACTCGGCGATCTTCGCCACCTCGGCGACGCTGAAGCCCTCGAGGTCACGAAGGATCAAGGCAACTCGGTGATCCTCTGGCAATCGACCGATCACGTCCTGCACACATGCTCCCATTTCATCGACGATTACCCGGCTCTCGAGGTCCGACTCTTCGTCGAGCGCCTCGGGCTCAGTCTCGATGGGTACCATGGCCGCAGCGTGCTTCGAAGCCCGAAAGTAATCTGCTACGACACGCCTCGCGATGGTGAAGGCCCATGTCTGCAAGTTCGATTGACACTCGAAACTGTCGATTGACTCCGCCACGCGCAGCAGGCTTTCCTGCGTGAGATCGGCCGCACGTTCCGGATCGGCGCACAAGTACCGCACGAATCGGCCAAGCGGCCGAGCCAGTTGCTCAACCGCTTCCTCAGCATTCCAGCATTTCTTCATGATCTCGAGATGCGCTCCAGCAGTATTGCCACAATCGACTCAGCAACAGGGCTTCTGCTCGCGTGTCTGCGGCATCATCCGGTGACAGTCGACTTCCTCGCGCTTTGCGGTGCCTTCCACCTCACCAGCGAGAGCCTGGTTCGCGGATTCCAGAACCAGCCGGGCTGGCACTTGACGCACCATGTCCGCCAATTCGAAGACCTCGGTGAGTTCCGCGTCCGTCAGTCCGGCTTCGCGCCCCTTGGGGACGTGATGCTTTACGCAAGGTATGCAATTGGCCGCGATTGCAGCACCCAGGGCAACCAGTTCGCGATCACGAAAGGAAAGCTCGTTCATAACGTATTCCCCATTGCGGTATTTGACATGACGAGGATCAGCGATTGATCCTGCGCCCACGGAGTTAGACGTAACGAACGTCGAAAAGGATACATGCCAATGAATTCCGCAGCTTGGGGGCACCATGGCACCCTCGGGCGGATGGCCTGACGCCGCGAGGTACGGGCCCGCTCGCACCTTTCCGGCGGCTCGTGTGACCACCGTGCCCCGGGCGCCGTTAACATCGGGGCTTCGCAGAAGTATCTGGCCAATGGATCTCTTGCAGTCACCGCCCCGAGATCGCGTCGTCGAGCTCCTCGAGCAGGCCGGGCTTCCGTTCAGCGACATCTCGGAGAAGATGCTCGAGAACTACTTCGGATGTGGTCGTGGCGGCCAGCTCTGCGGCACCATCGGACTCGAAACCCATGACGAATTCGGGCTGTTGCGTTCGCTCGCCGTGAGCCCCGCGTGCCGCGGTTCAGGTTGCGGCGTAGCGCTGGTGAACGCTCTGGAATCTCACGCCAAAGCGGAGGGGATCACGTCGCTGTACTTGCTGACGGAAACAGCCGAACGGTTCTTCGCCCGACTGGGCTACACGAACGTCTCACGCGAGGAGGTGCCAGAACCGATAAAGACCACCCGCGAATTCCGCAGCTTGTGCCCGGAGACCGCTATCGTCATGGGGAAGTCGTTGCGCAGCGACTGACATGCCTGTAGCGATGACTTCGCGACCTCAACTCGTTCGCTTCGTCTCACGCTAATGATCGAACCGGTGGACGTTGGCAAAAACGTCTTGCGCCGAACTCCTGCCACACTGTCGTGGAACGGGAGTTAAAGGCGGGCATCCGTTCAGGCGTCCGGTTCCCCGCCAGCATCACGCCGTCGCGCACCAGGCCGAGACAGGAAGAGCATGAACAGCGCCAGCGGACGCTTCCAGATCAACAGGTAAGTGACGTGCAGCGAAACGGCAATCACGACGAGGTTTCCCGCCAGTTCGTGGGTCTCTTCGAGCCACTCCGGATGGTGCCGATCATGTTCCTTGCGTCTTCTGTGGTCACTGGCTGTTCCGGCCAGGCTCCCGGAGTCGGACATCAGGCCAAAGCCAAGCGTTCGGCCCTGGTCCATGGCGATGCCGGTGGCGACTGCAAGCGTGAGACTGACGGCGATTGCCATCAACAAGGAGCGACTGATCGCCGGATGCGTCATCGCGTTGTTCAGCTTGAGCCCTTCGAAGCGCGGGTAGTACTTCATCAAGCCGAGTTGCGGAACACCTGCCAGGCCCCAGATCAGTCTCACCAGGATCAGTAGCGCCACCGCGTAGCCAAGCCAGTAGTGAAGGCTGTCGTCGTCGCCAGTCAGGTAGGCCAGCAAGACCAAAATGGCCAGAGCCGCGTGGAAGGCCCGTAGTCTATGAATCACCATCGTGACATTGTGCTCGGAACGAAATTCGTGGGGAACGCGCCAGCCGCTAGCCGTGCGCCGACGACGTCGAGAATAAATCTCATTGCCGCTTGGTGGAATGCAGTTCGTCCGCCGGCGAGCACCGGGGTCGGTGATTGGCCGGGTGAGGGTTCGTCAGGCCATTTTTTCAACGGCTGCCCGATGCGCGATAACACGCCGACAGCCGGAGCAATAACAGGCCAAGCGCCAGCAAGCCCCCCGCAGGGGGCACCGGCGCCGGTGAGGAAGCCCTTCTCGTAGACGCGGGCTCGACGTGCGACGTGGATATCATCGCGCGCGCCGTACCATCACAGAAACTCGCCTTCGTCAGGGCACTGCAGGCCCGCGGAGAGATCGTCGCCGTCACCGGCGATGGCGTCAACGACGTGCCCGCTCTGCAGGCGGCGGACGTCGGCATCGCCATGGGCAAGCGCGGCACCCGGAGCGCGCGCGAAGTCGCGGCCATCGTGCTGACCGATGACAACTTCAGCAGCATCGTCGATGCCATCGCCGAAGGACAACAACTGTTCTCCAATCTCAAGCTCAGCTTTGCCTACCTCCTGATGATCCATCTGCCGCTGGTGCTCTCGGCAGCGCTGGTACCGGTCGCGGGCTATCCGCTGCTCTTCCTGCCGATTCACATCGTCTGGCTGGAGCTCATCATCCACCCGACCGCCCTACTGGTCTTCCAGGAGCTGCCGGGTGATCGCCGCCTCGCCGGCCGGCGCGCCGGCGGCAAGCTGCGCTTCTTCAGTACGGGCGAGTGGGTCACGATAAGCGCAGTCGGCGCGCTGATAACGATTCTGCTGGTATTGGGTTACGACCGCAGCCTGGGAATTGGGCGAGACGTCGAACACGCGCGCGCCATGGTCATCGCCGCGCTGAGCGTCGCCAGCGGCGCGATCACGGCGGTTCTGAGCCGACTGCGCACGGCGACAGCATGGATCGTCGTTGTGGTGACGCTCGGTTTGTCGGCGCTCCTCATACAGCTACCGTTCTTGGCCGCGCGGCTGCACGTTGCGCCGCTACATCTCGATGACTGGCTGGTGGCGGCGCTCGGCGGATGCGCCGTCGGCGTCCTGCCGGCGCTGAGCTCGCTGACCGGTCGCGAACGGCACCACTGAACTCGGCTGCGTTGCCGCGCAACTCGCGTGATTGGCTTTGCCTCGCGCGGCGCCTGTCTCAGGGTGACGGGAGTGAACCTGCCGACGCTGCGACACGGCGCGGAACCGAACGTAAACAATCGAGGATCTTCGCGGTTTCTGATCGAACTCAAGTGGGAGCTCGTTCGAGCATTCGCGGGAGAGTCCCTGCTGGCATGATTGGCAGCCAGGCAGCTGGTGCGCGTGTCGAAGCGGCACCGCCATGCAACTGCCTGGAGGCAACCCAAGAGGAATTGCCAAAGCGGCCCTGCACGTGGCGTCGCAGGATGCTGCGTGGCAGACCACACGGGGAGGGACCTGCTGATGCGGAATGCTTCGCGGCTTGGCCGCTGCTTCGAACACTGTCGGGTACACGGGCAGCGCGCGAGCAACGTCGGCCTGGCAATTGTCACCGTCGGGCTTCTGGCGTCGGGTTCGGCGACTGCTGATTCCTACTGGGTCTGCGGCGATGGCCTGTGGACTGACGGCGCGTGCTGGAGCGCTACCGAGGGCGGACCCGGCGGCGCCGGGGTGCCGTCCGGCTTCACCGCCTACGTCACATCGAACGATGCGCTCGACCGCACCATCGACATGCCGACCGGCACGGACGGCTCCAGCGTCTCGAGTCTGCGCATCTATGGCAGCGGCAGCGGTGTGCCGACGCTCGATCACAGCGACGGGCTGTTGAGCGCGAGCAGCATGTCGGTCGGCTTCGACGGCAGCGGCATGTATACCCAGCGCGGCGGCGAAAGCATGGTCGTCAACGGGCTTTCGGTAGATGGCTACCTGCCGGGGGCGACGGCCAGCTTCAACCTCCTCGGTGGCACCTTCACCTCGGGGCAGCATGTCACCGTCGGGACCTACGGACAGGGATCCGTGGTACACAGCGGCGGCACGCTGACGGCCAAGGCGCGAACCGGTTCGAGCCTGAGCATGGCACAGTACGCGGGCGGCGAAGCGAGCTATGCCCTGAACGGCAGCGGCCAGCTCGAGACGTACGACACCTACGTCGGGCGCGAAGGTGTTGCGGACTTCGTGCAATCCGACGGCGCGCACAGCGCGACGCGCTACCTGACGCTGGGGGAACGCGCCGGCGGCAGCGGCCGGTATGAACTGAAGGGCGGAACCCTGACGGTCGGTTCGCTGGAGCGCGTGGGCCGCGTCGGCTCAGGGCACTTCATCCAGGACGGCGGCACGCACACTGCAGCCATGCTGGTGCTCGCCGATGACGTCCTGTTCGGCAGCCCGGCACCCACCAGCAGTGGTACTTATGAGCTCAGGAACGGCGTGCTCGAAACGACGACGGTCCAGATTGGCGTGCGCGGCGACGGCCTTTTCAGCCAGACCGGCGGCACTCACGCGGTCGCTGGCGAGCTCTGGGTCGGGAGCAGCTTCGCCCTGGGCAGCTCTGCCTACGAACTCGACGCTGGGTCGCTCAGCGCCGATGTCGAGCGCATCGGCTACAACGGGCGCTACGGCACCTTCGACCAGCGCGGCGGGACGAACACCACGCGTCACCTGATCTTCGCCGGCCACTCGGATGGCTGGAACCAGTACCAGGCAAGCGGCGATGACAGCGGCCTGCCACGGTACGACCTGCGCAATGGCATCTTGACCCTGACCGAAGGTCGGATCTTCGGCCAGGGCCGGGGTGTGATGAACATTGACGGCGGCAGCCTGGTACTCGGTGGTACCGCGCCGAACATCGATGCCATGATCCGATTCAATGTCGGCGAGTCCGCCGGCAGCATCGGCGCTTTCACGCTCGAAGCAGGGCAGCAACTGCGTTCGTGGGACGAGGCGGTGGGCGGCCACGGCGCCGGAACCTTCATCCAGGCGGGTGGAGAGAACACCGTTGACCACGAACTGGTGATTGCCGCGGAAGCTGGCTCCAACGGCAGTTATCACCTCCAGGGCGGGACGCTTCGCGCGTGGCGGATTCGCAATCACGGCACTTTCGATTACACCGGTGGCACCCTGGTCACCACGGGCGGTACGTTCATCAACGGACAGGCTCAGGCCGGCGGAGGGCCGGACCCGGCCGCCACGTTCAACATCGAAAACACGACCGTGAGCGTCCTCGGCGACGTGGTCAACTACGGAACGATCATGGTCACGGATGCCGACGTCGATTTCACCGGCGGAACGGTCATCAATCACGGCGGCATCGTCACCGACCCCTCGACCCTGCGCTTTGCGGACCTCGAGATCGGCGCAGACGGCTTCCTGGTCGGCGGCGTGGGCGACGTCTTCGTCATCGAAGGAAATCTCCGCAATGCCAGCGAACGCGGCGACGCGTGGGACACGGCGAATGCGAACCTCGTGTTCAGCGGTGACGGCCCCCATGAACTGGCCATGCCAGGCACTGGCGACGCCCAGGACTTTGCATGGGGCAGGCTCGAGCTGCTCGACGCGGCAAGCCTCGTATTGAGCAACGGCGGTATGGGTGTCGTCGTCTCCGAACTGATTCTCGGCGCCAACAGCGTGTTCGACTTGAACGGATTTGACGTCTTCGTCGAAACCCTCGTCGATAATGGCGGTAGTTACGTCGGCGGCAACCTGGTAATCGGCGCCCCGGTCCCCGTGCCGGCGCCCGGCCTGCTCCTGCTGAGTGCTTTACCAATTGCCGCGGCACGCACCCATGGCTGGCAACCGCGTTCGCTCGGCCATTTCTGCCGAAGCCTTGTCATCTTTGCGAGCCGACGCCGCGCAAAGGTAAGACCTCATGGAATTTCCCGCTCGCGGTGAACTCGGGCGGCGCGCGGCTTGCCTCTACCGCGACTTCCTCCAGGTTGTTGTCGCGAAAGACCTTCTTTACCGACTGCACGACTTCCTGGAAGACCGTCCCAGCTGCCGCTTCGTCGGCCAGTTCGATTCGCACCTCGAAGCTTCTCTCGCCAGTCTGTAGCAGCTGAATGCGCCGAGCGTGCTCGTGCTCCAGATCGAAGATGGGCGGCGACAGCGTCACCTCACCCACACGAACGAGTGTGGCCTCCCGTCCCTCGACCCGGAAACTGCGAAAAGGCGACCCGCAGGGGCACGGGTCGGTAAAAAAACGAAGGCAGTCGCCGAGATCGTATCGAATGAAGGGTTGGACGTCGTTGGCGAGCACCGTCAGCAGTGCGCTATTCGAGAGCGTGCCATCAGGAACCGGGCGCATCGCGTCGTCGACCGCTTCGAGAATGACCCAATCTTCGTTCACGTGCAGCCGCCCCTGGCTGCATTCGAACGACAGCACCAGGCATTCGGTGCAGGCATAGGTGTCGACCACGCCATATTTCAGATCGGGGAAGGCGCGCATGACCCGCTCGCGAAGCTCTGCCGTCAGCGTCTCGCCGCCGGTCTTGAACGTTGCCGGGTCAACCTGCAGGCGTCCAGCTTCCCTTTCCATCGCCAGAATCGCCAGCATGCTTGGATAGGTCACGATCAATGCGATCTCCGGGATGGTATTGAGTGTCTCTACGATCCGGCGGACCGGCTGCTCGGCCTCGATGAAGATCCAGTTTCCTGCCAGCCCCGGGTTCAGATGCTGCATCAGCCTGTTGAACCCGATACCGGCGAAATGTCCGTTGCCGCCGGTGATCGTTACCTTCACGCCATGCTTGCGTATCTCCCGGGCCAGCTTCCACTGTGTTCGGTCGAAGCGCGCCATCGAGATTCCATAGCAATACTCGAGGAAGGATGATGACAACGCGATGACCGCCGGCTCCCCCGATGTACCGGAGGTCCGAAAGATAGCGACATCGTCGATTGGCACACCAATCAGCTTTCGATCCCGCAGATGCTCGCGGGCCCTGGCGAGAGGAAGCGAACGAATCGTCAGCCAGTCGTCGAACGCGCTCATGAGTTCGCGTTTGCGGGTTACTGGCAAATCGCCCAACTCGATCTCGTTGGATGGTCCCAGGTCAGCGTAGAGCCTGCGATACAAGGGTGAATCGCGTCGCACCTTTTCCACGAGCCGCTGGAGGTTGTGTAGCTGCTTGGCGTCGATGCGGCGCCGGCCGCCCCATGCCGTCCACAGCCCCCCGGCGAAGTACCCCAAGGTTCTAACGAGGCTGAATCGCATGGCAGTTCACGGTGTCCGACGGCCGCAAGGTAGCTCGTCACCCCACCGGTTCGCAGCCAATCGAGACAACCACCAGGATCTGCCGTAGTCATCCACGGAAGCAGCTCGCTGCCACTTACACGCGGATCGACCACGCGAGCCGGTTAGTGACAACGGTAAGCCTGCTCGCAGAGTTCAGTCTTTTCAAGACCAGGAACGCCTTGTCCAAGCTCCCGGACGCTCGCCAAAGGTCGTACGCGCTAGTTGACGGCGTACGAACGCCCCTGCATGCAGGCACCAAACGCACGGTAGTAGTTGGAGAGGTTCGCGTTGTAGGCGCTCGCGGCCTGCGCCTGCGCCTGCTGGTTGGCCACCTGCTTCTGCTTCTTGCGGAACAAGCCGCCGGTTGCCCCCACACCGGCACCAATAGCGGCACCTTTCCCGGCGTCGCCCGCGATCGCACCGCCAATGGCGCCGAGCGCAGCTCCTCGCGCCGAGCCGCCGATCATTTCGCCACCGACAGGCGCGGCCGCGGTGGAGGACGGAACCTGCGACGGATTGAAGCCCGTGGTCTGTTGCGCGAAGGCACGGCATTCAGTCTCGTCTAGCGCCTGTTGCTCGGCTGTCTGGCCTTGCGATGGGTAGACGATGGGCGCTTGCTGCGCCGGTACGGGCGTCAGGAAGAGGCCGAGGAAGCAGAAGGAGACGGCGGCGAAGGTCCATGTGCCGGGAAGGGCAAAGGAAAATGCTGAGTGTTTCATGGGCATCCTCTCGCGTGATGTGATCGGGGTCGGAGCGGAAAACTAGCAGCGCGGTCCGTCGCGAGGTATTGGTCTTTCGTCCAATCGATCAGGGGTCGGTGCTGCCGTAGTCTCTCCGGGCGCGCCAGCAGCCCGGCGGGAGGGGTACATGCACGAGGCGAGCACCCGGATGGTCGGCGGCAACGACCTCAAGCGAGCACTCTGCCGGCTCCTGCGGCGCCCGGCGCACCTGGTAGCGGGTCTCGGCGCCGCCACGGTAGCGGCTTGCGCGCTGGATACGCCCGCCCTGCCTCACGGCCTGCTCGATGCCACTTTCACCATCGACGGCAAGGCCATGCGGCTGTCCAACGGGGTGTTCGACGCGCCGGCGGCGCCGGGCTCGGCCACCCGCATCCGCTTGAGCGCGCTCGGCATGCCGGTCTCCGGCGACCTGGACAACGACGGAAGGAAGGACGCGGCACTGTTTCTTCTCCATGAGCCGGGAGGAAGTGGCGCGTTCCTCTATGTCACGGCCGCGCTCGGCACGAGCGATCGCTTCGTCGTCACCAACGCACTGCTGCTCGGTGATCGCGTCGAGCCCCGGGGCATCGCAATCAGTCAAGGCACGCTCGCCATCGAGTACACGGCTCGGGCACCGGGTGCGCCATTCGCCACAACGCCCACCGTCAACGTGATGCGCGAGCTGCGCCTCGTCAACGGCGTTTTGGTGGGTTCGAGCGTGCGGGCATCCGCGCCATGGTGAGGGAGTCAGCGAGTGACCGCGCAACGTGCCTCGAATCATGCTGTCTACGCCGCGCGTCCCGTCGAGCGCCCGTGCACGTCGGCCGATGCGCCCTCACCGCCGCCCCAAGGAAAACCACGCGTTGATCGCAGCCGACCCCGTCTCGCCGAGGCTTCTCAACCTGCGAGACCTTCGCGCGCACTCAGGGCGAGGGACGCTGCGAGCCGCGAGCCCGCAAGGCCTCGGCTGCCGAGGCGCGACCGAACGCATCGAGCCCCGGCGGCGCCTTCTCCCACGGGTAGCCCTTCGCGGCCATGGCATAGGCGGTTTCGTACAGTGCATTCATGTACACGGTGTCGAAATCGGTGCGGTGCGGCGCATCGAACGAGGCCGGGATATAGGCCATGTTGAAGTCGAGGCCATCACGCTGCGCGATCTCGTGGATCAGGAACAGGTCCCCTACGCCCTGCGACTGGATGAGCGAAGCGATGGCACGGTTCACGATGGACAGCGTACGCGGCTTCACCTCGACCCAGTCCGGGTCGAGGCGGGCGTTGCGCACCACGTACAGCATCCGCTGGCGCTCGCCGCCCCCGCGGGAGCTGACGGCCGGAGGATAGACGAAGACCTGCGCGGCGGCACCGCCGTCGACGTGCAGTTCCTGGTGTCGGATACCGTCGATCTCGACATCGACCAGCACCGGGGGAAAGGCACCGGGTATCGCGGCCGAGGCGACCAGCAGGCTGCGGAAGAGTGCGAGCGCCCGCGGGCCTCCGATTGCGGCAATCTTGGTCATGTTCCAGATCACGCCGCGCCGTGCGTCGAGATCGGTGGTCCCCACGAGCAGAATGCGTCCCTTTTCGTGCTCGGCAGCGATCGCGGCGAGGAACTCGTGGGTGATGTATTTCTCGGTCAGCCTGCGCAGCGGGGTGGTGTCGCCCATGGCATCACCGAGCAGGCCGGAGAGCAGGTTCCGCGGCTTGAAGATGTCCCGCGGCTCGACCTTGGTGTAGAGCTCACGAAGCTGATCGTCGTATGCACTGCCGAGGAAGGCGAACGGCGCGATGAGCGCTCCGGTACTGATGCCGGTTACCAGCTTGAACTGCGGTCGCGTACCGCTCGCGGTCCACCCGTTGAGGAGACCCGCACCGAAGGCACCCTTGTCACCACCGCCAGAGACGGCGAGATAAACCGCCGTCGGTAGCGGCCCTTCATGACCACGACTTGCCTGCCAGCGCATCTCACGCTCGAGCGCGGCCAGCGCATCGTTGCGCATCGCCTCGTGGTCGACGCCGACGACATAGCGCACACCAGCAAGGCCCGACGTCTGTGCGCGCGCTGCCATGTGCGGCGGAACGCCAGGCAACCGTTCGATCGTCGAGCAGCCCACGAGGTGGACGAGGAACATCGCGCAGACGACGGCGTGTAACGACCGCCCCCCGTGGTACCGGCGACGCCGGGCGGTCGTGATCAGTGTAGCCATGCGGCGCCTCGCAACAACCAGGCTGCTTCAGGCACCTTTCCCGCTGTGCTCGACGACCTCCCATCCGCGTTGCTCGAGCTGCGTGCGCGCCATGGCGCTGGCCTTGCCTCCGAGCAGCAAACGACGGGCCTTGACCCCCGCCGCGCCTGCGGCGGCCGTACTCGCGGCGTCGGCAAAGGAGGCGATCTCCGGCGTCCAGCGCAGCAAGTCGACGGGTGCGGCGAACACCAGGGTACCGTCCGCTGTCACGCTCGCGGCGGTGGTACCCATGGGGACGAAGCGGGCGAGCTTGCCACCGTTGGCATGATAGGCGGCGTACATGCTCGCCTGGCGCTGGCGGAAGAAGGCGATATCAGGAGTCTCGGTCGCTACCGCGAGCTTGACGAAGAGCGGGCGCCCCTCCACGCCATCGAGCGCGCGTAGATCTTCGATGATGGTCGTCTGTTCGCGCGGTGTATAGACGGCATTCGCGATGAAGACGTCGGCAATGTCGGCGGGCACCTTCATCGCGGCCAATGCGTCACGGTTGCGCTGGCGCAGTTCATTGGGTGGCAGGTCGGATGCGATGTTCTTGAGCATCTGGGAGTTGCCGCTCACCGAGACCGCGGCGCCGGCGGCGCCGGGCACTGCCACTACCAGTGCGGCCATGGTCATCTTGCCCGCGTAGCCCGCGTCGACGAGGTCTTCGAGCGCCTTCTGCGTGACCGGGTTGCGCGAGTAGACGTCGACGCCGAATTCCTTGGCGTAGTCGCGCTTGACCGATGCATACCCCGATACCGCGGCGAGGCGGCTGCCCTCGTAATCGCTGCGGTCGTCGTGCATGGCCTCGCCCGCGCGACGAAACAGCGAGCCGACGCCCGCGGCGATGCCGGTCACGCTGTCTATCGGGTCGGTCACCAGCCGCTTGGCGCCACGCGCGACATCACGGACCTTCTCCGACATCCCCTGCTTGAACTCGTCGCTGCCCCGCACTGCCTCCATGCGCGCGACCGCATTCAGTTCATCGATGTACTGCAGCAGTAGGGGGGTGGAGGTCGCTTTGAGCAGGCCCCAGGAGGACTCGATGATGTACGTGTTCAGAAAGCCGTCGTTGTGCACGCCTTCCTGTACCGAATGATGCGGCCCCCGCAGTACCTGCTGCGGCAGCAGCTCGGACGCAGCGAGCGTGGCAGCCGATTCGAACGCGGCCTCGCCGGCGCCGGCAGGCGCTGATACCAGCCAGCAGCCCAGCATGACCGTGGCGAGAGTGCTTGCGGCCCGCAGGCCTCGTGTATTCATGGTCATCAGAGGGAACTCCTCACGGTTGCGTGTTGCTTCGAGGGAAGGTCATTGACGGTTCAGGCCGACGCGCCAGGCCGCGTGCAGCAGACAATGGCATCGAGCAATGCCTGGTCGTCGACCGGCTTACGGAAATACGCGGTCATGCCTACCGCGGTGGAACGGGCCCGCGTCTCGGGCGTGTCGTGGCCCGTGATCAGAATGACCGGGATCCCGAGCCCCGACCCGGCGAGTTGCTCGTAGACGTCGAAGCCGTCCAGGCGCGGCATGTGCAGGTCGAGGACCACGCAGCCCGGCTGGTGGTCGCCAAGGCTGGCGAGAAACTCGGTGCCCGAGGCATAGGTCTCGACCGCCATCCCCGCTGACCGGATCAGGCGCGACATCGCCTTGCGCACCGACGCTTCGTCGTCGACGACGGCCACGAGCAGGACGCCGGGGGTCAAGGGGCCATGGTCTCCCGGGTGATTTCCCAGCCCGCCTCGGCGCCGCCTGGCAGCATCTGGCCATTGTCCTCGCCGACTTCCGCTTCGATGAGCCGGTTGAGCTTCGCGTTCATCGCGAGCATGAGCTCGGTCTTCGGCGCGGGCCCGAAAGCGAGGTTCTGCATCTCCAGCGGGTCGGACTCGGTATCGAACAGCTCGACGTCGTTGTGGCGCAAGAGCGCCTCGAGGCTAGCCGGAAGATTGTGCTGCTTCGGCGAGAAGTAGCGAGCAAAGACGTAGCGGCCATCGTAGACCATGCGCACCGCGCCACGCTTGCGCATGTCGGGCACCAGCCCCGCCTGCTTGAGCTCGGCGGGTTTGCCACCCTGCTTGATGTGCGCGACAGCCTTGTAGAGAAAATCGCCGTCGAGGTACGCGAACATGTTGTAGTTGAACAGCACGCCGTCGCGCACGCTGTCGAGCGCCGCTTTCTCCGGCGCGGCAAGCACGGCCGAGAAATCCCGGCCCGGCAGGTCCCGCGCGATGCGGCGACGCATCGCTTCCGGCGCGCCCGTCATCGAGATGAGCGTCGGTGCGAGGTCGAGGTGCGAGGTCACCGAGCGGCACTGCCTGCCACCCGGATGGCCCGGGTGGACAACCATCAGGGGTACATGGTTCTGCTCGCGGTAGGCGACGGCCCCCTTGGCGTGGAGCTGATGGGCGCCGTCCATGTCACCATGGTCCGAGGTCAGCACGATGATGGTCCGCTCGGTGAGCCCGGCAGCATCGAGTTCGGCGAGAACGTTCGCAATGTTTCGATCGACGTCGCGCAGGCAGTTCAGGTAGTAGTTGTGACGGCGCCGCCAGCGTGCCTCCTCGTTCGGAATCTCGCCGACCAGCGCGTCGTGGGAGCGCAGGAAATCGCGGTGCGCTGGCGGCCGCCCGGGTGCGTCGAGGGCCTGCTGGTGACTGCGGGGAAGATCGAACGACCATTGCTTCGCATACAGCGGATCGTCGGGCTCGGGTACCACGTGGGTCAGCGCGATCGGCGCCTGGTGCGGTGCTCCCGGCGCGTCGGTGTCGTAGAACATCACGTCGTGCGGGTTGACCAGGTTGACGGCGAGGAACCAGGGCTTCTTCTCGGCAGCCAGCTTGCGCCCCTTGCCGCGCAGCCAGCTCCCGGTCATCGCCGCAATCACGCCATCGTGCAGGTAACCGCCCTGGTGATGCGCAATGATGTCGCCGACCCCGAGGTAATCGGAGAAGCCGTACGCCTCCATTTCCTGGGTGAAGATCTTCGTCGGTGTGCCGAGGTCGTTGACGGTCTCGAACTCCTTGGTGAGGTGCCACTTGCCCTTGTAGGCCGTGTAGTAACCCGCTTCACGCATCATGTCCCCCAGCGTCGGCAGCTCGGTCGACATGCTCTCGATCCAGGGAAAGTTCGAGTTGTCGAACATGCGCGTATGCTGAATGTGCCGCCCCGTGTAGACGACGGAGCGTGACGGTGTGCAGACGCAGGAATTGATCCGGTGGTTGACGAAGCTCGTGCCCATGCGCGCGAGGCGCTCGAACGCAGGCAACTCGAAACCGACCGGCAATTCGCCCGGCCTGAAGTAGCGTGCCTGGTCGACGAGGATGAACAGGATGTTGTATGGCTCACCGCCCGCGCTCGCGGCTCTCGTGCTGACGCCCGTCTGCGCCGCGTCGGCCACCTTGGCGCCATCCAGGCCCGTCAGCCCGAGCGCCACGCCGCCCGCACCGGCCATTCTCAGGAAGTTGCGTCGGGACAGGCTGGCCCCGGGATCGTGCTGGTCTTGGTTCATACGTCTCAGGCCTCTCGTTCGAATGATCAAACGGCGCCCCGCGCAGCGTGGCGCCGCGCATGCGCCTGCAGCGTGGATCGTCGGCCCGGTACCTGGCGGATCCCCACGTAAGCTGACGGGGATCCGCAATACCGTCTGGAGCAGCGCCTCCAGCCGGGAAGCGCATGCCCACGGCCGCAACCGCTGCGGGGAGAGAGCCTAGGTGGCCGGCACGCAGTCCGGTATTAGACCTTGGTCCAACCGTTGCGCTCGACGAGCCGCACGAGGTCGGCGACGGAGCGCACCTTGAGCTTCTGCATGACGCGCGCGCGATGAACCTTCACGGTCTTTTCCACCGTGCCCAGTTCACCAGCGACCTGCTTGTTGAGCAGTCCCTGTGCGACGAGCCTCATCACCTCGCGTTCGCGCGGGGTCAGTGTCTCGTAGAGTGCCTGCTCGCGCGCGCGTTCGGCACGCGCGCGGCGTTCGTCGACATTCTGGCTCAGCGCCACATCGACGGCGCCAAGCAGCGTGGCTGCATCGGCCGGCTTGCTGAGGAAATCGCTCGCGCCGAGTTTCACTGCGCGGACGCTGGTCGGGATGTCGCCGTGCCCACTGAGGAAGATGATCGGCAGCGCGCAGTCGCGCTCGGCCAGCGCTTGCTGGAGCTGCATCCCGTCGATGTCGGGCATCTTGACGTCGAGGATCAGGCAGCCAGCCATGTCCGGCGTCAGCTCTGCAAGGAAGTCACCCGGTGCATCGAAAGTGCGCACCGTGTGGCCGGCTGCCCGCAGCAGACGCTCCATGGCTTTGAGGACACCCCGGTCGTCGTCCACCACGTAGACCGTCGCTGCCGACGGCTGGCCGGGTTCGTCGTTCATGCCCTGAGCAGCGTGAAACAGAAGCGTGCACCACTATCGCTCGAGTCATCGACCCACAGCTGTCCGCCGTGCGCGAGGACGATAGTGCGGCACACGGCCAGTCCGAGACCCATGCCTTGTTCCTTGGTGGTGACGAAAGGTTCGAATATACGGTTGGCCAGCTGCTGCGATATCCCGGGCCCGTTGTCCGCGACGGACACCAGAGCGGACGTGTCCCCGCACGGCGCTACCTTCACCGTCACGCGCCGTTCGGAAGGCCCCAACTGCGCGAGCGCGTCACAGGCATTGACCACCAGATTGACCAGTACCTGCTGCAGTTGGACACGCGCCGCACGCACCTTGATGTCTTCTTCTGCCAGCTCGATGTCGAGCTCCACCTTGCGGTTGATCAGATCGCTTCGCAGCAGCTTGAGCACGTCCTGAACGGCTTCGTTCAAACCAACTTCCTCG
This sequence comes from Gammaproteobacteria bacterium, assembly GCA_040220855.1. Lineage (GTDB taxonomy): Bacteria > Pseudomonadota > Gammaproteobacteria > JACKNG01. Next base: position 89,908 of record JAVJVZ010000060.1, read on the forward strand.
AGCGCGAGTTCACCTTTGCGCAGTAGCGAGCGCAGCCGGTATATCACCTCGCTCGCGCGGCGATCCTCGGTCACGATGTCGGCGAGGATCTCTTCGACCTCGGCCTGCGCATCACCGCCCGCGGCCATGAAGCGCTGCGCAGCCTGTGCGTTGCTCAGGATGGCTGCAAGGGGCTGGTTGAGTTCGTGGGCGATCGCGCCGGAGAGTTCGCCGAGCATGGTGACGCGGGAAAGGTGCGCGATCTCGTCACGCATCGTGCGTAGCTCCTGCTCGAGATGGCGACGCGACGTGATGTCGATCGCAGCACCGCGAACGATCACGGGACCACCCGGGGGTTCCCCGTCGTCAATGCAGCCGCGCACGGCCAGCCAGCGCAGGTCGGCTGGGGTTTCGATCCGCACGTCGAGCTCGTAGTATCCGCCGACCGCGGTGGCGCGCGTCACGTCGCGCAGGTGTTCCCTGTCGTCCGCATGCATGTTGCGGAACAGGCGATCGATGTCCGCAACGTCGCGAACAGCGAACTCCCGGCGCGCACGCTCGTTGCACCACAGGGCCTTGCCCTGCTCATCCCAGCTCCAGAGCGCGACGCCGCCCGCATCCGCCGCCAGGGAGAGACGTTGTTCGCTGTCTCGCAGGCTCGCCTCGCGCTCCTCCAGGTCCCGCGCCAGACGTGCGGTCTGCAGCAAATCCGTACTCATGCTGTACGCCATCACCAGGATGGTCGGCAGGAAGGACCACCCGACCATGTAAGGCAGGTCACCCAGGTGAAGGTGGATCATCGGGACGTGCACGAGGATCGCGATGTTGTAGAACGCAATGGCCGAGGCCAGCCACACGCCGCGATACCAGAATTCCCGGCGCGCGCGCTTGCGCACGGACCAGGCGGCATCGATCACGAAGAGCAGCAGGCCGACCAGGGTGATCGTATCGAGTACATGCAGCGAACTCAGCTGGCCGACGGGTAACACGATGCTCTGGCCGAACGGCAGGGAGACCACGCGCAACGCTTCGATGTCGACGAAGTAGAGACCGCCCGGGCTCGCCAGGCTGGCCACTGCGCCGATGCAGCGCAAGGCGATCAGCGTATAGCCCAGGCCCATGCGCCCGGTACCGAAATACTGCCGGACGAAGAACACGCTGCCGACGTAGTTCAGGACGACCGGCACGTGAACCCATTGGTGGATGCGGGCCATGTCGTCGACGGATGCCGACGACATGGCGGCAAGTTCCATCAACGTGACCGTGCCGGTGGCCGTTGCCACTGCTGCGAAGGCGAGGTATTCGAGACGGGCGCGCGCTTGGAACCACGCGAGGCAATGGATCGCGGCCAGCGTGTAGCAGGCAGCTGCGACCATCGACCACCCGATGACTAACCAGTTCACATCCAGGGCCAGCCGTTAGAAAGCCGCACTATGTTGCGGTGACAGGCTGGCGATGTCCATCCCGGCGGTGGCCTTGTAAGGCTTTGGTCCAATAGCGCATGGAGCGGCGACTGCCGGAATCTCTGGCCAGAGTCATCGCCATGCGTGGGGGCCTGGTTATGGATATCGACGGCCTGTGGACGGTTCAGTTCACGTCGTTGCGCGAGCAGTATGCCGGACTGACCGTTGAGGAAGAGGTCTACCGTGGAGGCGTGTTGGTCATCCTCAACGGCCACGTCCTGGGTGGCGGCATTTCCTACTACTTCGTCGGGGAAAGCACGCTGCATGGGACGATCGTGGAAATCGACCTGCGTGCCATCCGTTACAACGACTACGTGGTCGGCTTCTTCGATGCCGGTGCGCAGGTGCACATGCACGCGCGCGGGACACTGCAAGGCGACACGATGGTACTGGAAGCATTCATGCCTGGCCTTGCCAACGCGTCGATTCAGATCAAGGCAACGCGCCGCGAATATGCCGATTGGACCAAGGTCTAATACCGCGTGCCTCGCGCGGTCGTTACGGTGTGCGCCCTCTACTGCAGCTGACACGGTTCGCGATACGGGACCCAAGCCATGATTGATCGCGCGTTCGAGGGCATGAAGATTGTTCGTACAGCGATGGTAGCGCTGCTGGTCGTCGGCATTTCCGGCGGAGCCGCGCACGCCGCCGAGGACGCCGACATCTCGAGCCCGGATGCCGGCGAGATTCTCACCGGTATGGGCGCATTTCTCGGCGCCGCAAAAGCGTTCAGCGTGACCGTCGACGGCAGCTACGACGCCCTCCAGGAGGACGGCACGCATCTCGAGTTCGCGGGGCGGCGCGACATCACGCTTACGCGGCCGGCGCGCTTGCGCGTAGCCAGCTACGAGAGCGACGGTACGCTCGAACTCCTGACCTTCGACGGAAACACCCTGTCCCTGGTCCGTCCGGCCGAGAAAATCTACGCCCAGACCGATTTCGCGGGCAGCATCGACGATGCCGTCGTCCACTTCGTCGGCGAACTTGGCCTGCGACTGCCCCTGGCCATGTTGTTACTCGCCCGGCTGCCAGAGGAACTCGACCGCCGCGTAATCTCAATCGCGTATGTCGAGAGAGCCCTGCTCTCCGGGGTACCGGCACATCACCTCGTGGCTACCACGGAAACGGTGGATTTCCAGATCTGGGTGAAGGATGGGGATCAACCCGTCCCGCTGCGCGTGAACATCCGCTACCGCGAGGCGGCCGGCCAGCCGACTTTCCGGGCGAACCTCACGGACTGGAACTTCGCGCCAGCGATCGATGAGGCCACTTTCCGCGTCGCGCTGCCGCGCGACGCCCGGCGCGTGGCGTTCTTCAACCAGGTCGAGATTCTCGCCTCGCACACCGAGGAGGAACAGCCGTGAGATCGCGTAATTCCGTGTCCGCCCTGGTCCTCGCCATCACGCTCGGCCTCGGCAGCCTGCCGGGCTCGGTCGACGCCGCAGGCCGATTCGGCGGCGGGGCAATCAGCCGTAGCGGCGGCTTCACGCGCAACAGCGTGGCGGCGGGGGGCGCATTCTCCGCCCGCGGCGGCTACCGCGCGTCGGCGCCGCTGGCGAACAGCCGGCAGGGGTTTGGCCAGGCCGCCGCGGCACAGCGTCAGGTACCGGGTCACACGGACGCCGGTAACCGCCAGGTTCAACGGCAAGAGGGCATCGCCGAGCGCCAGGCGACACGTCATGACAACATTGCCGAACGCCAGGACAACCGTCACGCAGCGCTCGAGCGTCGCAGCGACGACCGCGCCGAGCGCCAGGAAAATCGCCGCGAGGCCTCGGCCGAATCGCGCGAGGACTGGCAGGATCATCTCGATGACGCCCGGGAAGATCGGCAGGACTTCATCGAAGACGAGATCGATCACGACTGGGACCACGATTGGCAGGACGCGGTCGTTGCCGGAGCGGTGATCGGCGGCACTGCGGCGGTGGTCAATGCTGCCCTCAGACCGCGCTACGTCTACTACAGCACGCTGCCCTGCGTCGCCACCCCGGTGATCGTCGGCGGCATTACCTACTATCGCTGCGGCACGGCCTGGTACAGCCAGGTCTATGCAAGCAGCGGCATCACCTACGTGATCGTGCAGACACCAGCCGGCTACTGAGTCAATCGGCTGCGCACGACGACGGATCCGGGGCGACGCTGCCATCCAATCGTTCCCGGGAACCTCGCGTTAACCAACAACCATCGGGAATCTCACTATGAACATCGCATGTGTCGGACGCTCTGCCGTCGGCGTTGCCCTGGTATCTGCAGCCCTGCCGGCGCTCGCCGGTGGCCTGTACGCTTACGACGCCAACCCGGCCGATGCACATTCTGCACGCGCTGCCTGGCTCAATCCCGCCGCCATGACGGCCTCTGAGAAGCCGGCTCTCGAGGCTTCCGCCGCGATCGTGGTACCCGTGATGAAGTTCGACTCGGACATCGCCACTGTCGCCGGAGACGACGGCGGCAATGCGGGCATCGTCGGTGCGATCCCCGAGTTCTCCTACGTGCGGCCGCTCGGCGGAAACTGGTGGTTCGGCTTCTCCGCCGTCGGCCTGTTCGGCGGCGGTGTCGATTACGGCGACGATTTCGTCGGCCGCTACTCGGTCAGCGAAGTGGAGTTGATGGGCGTCGGCCTCGTACCGTCAATTGCCTACAGGTTCAACGACCGATTCTCCCTCGGAGCGGGCATATCGCTCACCCGCAGCCAGCTCGATCAGAAAATCGCCTTCCGCAACATCGGTGCCGCCGACGGCCAGGTGCACTTCGACAACCTCGATGACTTCGGCGTGCAGCCCTTTGCAGGCATGACGCTGCGCCTGGGGCCGGCCACGACGCTTGGGCTCGTCTACCGTGCCGAAATGGACATCGAGCTCGAAGGCGACGTGCAGTTCTCCAACATCGCCCCCAACGTCAATCCACGGCCCAATTTCGAGCGCGAGGCGAAGGTCGACTGGACCAATGCGCAAACGGTGGAACTGGGTCTCGAGCAGGCCTTGAGCGAACGCGACATCGTCACCATCACCGGCACGTGGGAAGACTGGTCGGTCTTCGACGACAACGTCATCGCCGTCGACGCCGTCAACCTGGCCAACGTGCGACCGATCACGTTGCGACGCAACTGGAAGGACACCTTCTCGGTTGGCGCCAACTACGTCCGGCTCGTCGGGCAGCAGGCGCTCAGCGTAGGCGTCAAGTACGTGAGCAGCCCCGTCGACGACGCCGATCGCACGTTCGATCTTCCCTACGATGACTATGTGCGCATCAACCTCGGCTACCAGTTCGCACCGCGCGGCGCGATGACCTATTCGCTGGGCGGCTCGATCATGATTACCGGTGACGCGGCCATCGACCAGACCTTCCATCGCGGCACCCCGCTGCAGAGCCGCGTCAGTGGCGAGTTCGACACCAACATCGTCTACGTCGTCGGCGGCGCCGTTCGTTACAACTTCGATTGAACCCGGCGTCGTGACCGCGTTTCGGCGAATGACCGCTGGCGGGCTTCGCCGGCGCCGGGTGGCAGAGCACCCGGCGCGGCTCGTGGCGGACGATCGAGAATGACACGAAGTCGCCGGACATCGACCCTGCGCGTCGCGGCGCTTTTCGTGTTCCTGGCAGTCGGTGTGGCACCACGCACAGTCCGGGCCTGGACGCCGCCCGCACCGACAGCGGATGAGTTCGACTGGGTTCGACTCGCTTCCGATGAATGGCTGAAGGGCGAGATCAAGGCCATGTACGAGGACTCGCTCGAGTTCGACAGCGAAGAACTGGATCTCCTGACACTCGACTGGTCCGACATCAAGGAGCTGCGCAGCGCGACGATACTCGACGTGCGCGCGAAGGGTCGTCGTCGCGCCACTGGACGTGTTGTCCTGGAGAAGCGTCGCCTACGCGTCGGTAACGCTACGGAGATGGCATTCTCCCAGGACGAGATCATCAGCATTACTGCCGGTACGCCCCGCGAGATCAACTACTGGAGCGCAAAGGTTTCGGCAGGCGGCACGATCCGCGAAGGCAATACGCAACAGACGGAAGCGAGCGCACAAGCGAAGCTGCAGCGCCGTACGGTTACCGACCGCATCCGCATGGACTACCTCGGCAACTATGCACGCACGGCGGCGCAGGAAACGGCGAACAATCACCGCGCACACGGCACCTGGGATCGTTTCGCGACGGACCGCTTCTTCCTGCGCCCGATCTTCTCCGAGTATTTTCGCGACGCGTTCCAGAACGTTTCGCATCGTCTTACTGCCGGGCTGGGGGCGGGTTACCAGCTCATCGATACCGCGCAGACCGAGTGGGAGGTCGCGGCCGGGCCCGCCTACCAGATGATCTGGTTCGAGGACGTGGGGCCTGGCGAAGATGCCATGGAGAACAACCCGGCCATCGTTGCCGCAATGGTGTTCCGACACGAACTGACCAGGTCGATCGATTTCGCCTACGACTACCGGCTCATGCTGACGAGCGAGCGCGCCGGGCGTTACAACCATCACATGGTCAGTGGCCTCGCAATCGAGCTCACGGACCGCCTCGATCTCGATCTCACGCTGATCTGGGACCGTACGGCGAGTCCTCAACGCGAGGACGATGGCAGCCTGCCTCGCCGAAACGACTGGCGCTACATGGTTGGCGTCGGCTGGAACTTCTGACGCATTCGCGACGTCGGGGCAATGGCGGCGCGCGCAGAAGCGGGATCGGATCATCCCGTCGAGCAGCGTGGCCCGGGCGGCGCCCAGCCCCGTCGCGCTTGGTGAGCCGTTTCCCGGCGTGCCGCCACTGTCGGTCGGACTGGCAGGGGCTCGCCGCCGGCGTTCAACGCCAGGCGGCCACCGCGCCGCTACGCCCTCGGCGTTTGCGGCTATGCGGCTGGCACGACGGTATTGCGCTGCGTACCGAGGTCGATACGGCCGTCGACGCTGGCGATCCGTGCTTCGACGACGTCACCGTCTCGCAGATACTCGCGACGGCGTGACTGCGCGCGCACGAAGGCGTGCCACTTGACGCGCTCCGGCAGCAGGCCCATCAGCTTCACCAGCAGCGCCGAGGGCACGCGCAGCGCGCAGCCGGCGGGCGTGCCGGTCGCGATCAGGTCGCCGCAGTACAGGTCCTGCAGTGCCGACAGCTCGCTCAGCGTCTCCGCAGGACCGAACACCAGGTTCGCGGTGCTGTCGGCCTGGCGCTCTTCGCCGTTGACCGTCAGCCGTAGCCGCAGATCGCCGATCAGCGCGAAGTCCTGCTCGTCGAGCAGGCACAGGCAGGGCCCGACCGGGCCGAAGCTGCGATAGCTCTTGCCCTTGTAGAACTGCATCTGCGGGATCTGGACGTCGCGCGCGGAGTAGTCGTTGACGATGACGATACCGGCGACGTAGCGGTGCAGTGCGTCCTCGCCGATGTCGATCGCGCGGTCGATGTCACGCTTCAACACCAGGCCGAGCTCGATCTCGTAGTCGAGCAAGGTCACGTGGCGCGGACGGATGACATCGGCGTCCGCCGCGACGATACAGCTCGAGGCCTTGCGGAAGATCATGTTGAAAGTCTTGGCGTCCGGGTCGAGACCCGACTCGATCATGTGCTGGCGATAGTTCGCACCCTGGCAGATGAACTGCTGGTTCCGGGTCACCGGCGACAGCAGCTGCACCGCGCTGCGATCCAGCGTGGAGGCAGCCGTGCGCAGCGCGCCGTCCTCGTGCGCGCGCAGGAACTCGCCGGTGGTGGTATGCGTACCCTCGAAGGGGGTGATGCGATTCCCTTCGACGATGCCCCAGCGGCGCTCGCCGGCGTGCTCGAAGTGCAGTACGTGGGTGGCCATGCGCAATCTCCGGGGGTGGTGGGCGGCGGTGCGGAGCCCGTCAACCGAACGTCTTCATGAGCGTGAACAGCTTGCCCGGCGTGACGTCCGGGCTGCGGCGCAGGCCGCGCCACAGCGCGGCGAGATTGGCGAGGGTCAGTTTGGGACGGGTGAAGCTCGCCGGCATCGGCTGGCCCCACTGCGCCATGTCCTCGCGCGCGGCCGGGTGCACGCCGGTCGGCACTGCCGTGGTGAAGCGATCGCCGTCGCAGTAGTGCTCGTGCTTGTCGCCCCAGGGGTCTTCCCAGTAGTCGAAGATCTGGCTGCCGAGAACGTGGCGGCCCATACCCCAGGCGTGGCGCCAGCCGGCATCGCGCAGGACGCGCTGGCCCATGCCGACGGCGTCGGCGTCGACGACCTCGAAGGCGGCGTGGTTGAACCGCGGTGCGAAGCCCTGCACGAGGGCCAGGGTATGGTGGTCGGCCGGCTCGTCGCCGAGATCGAGGCGCATGAATGCGACCGCCGGCGAGCCATCGGGCAACACCTGCAGGTCGCTCGGGATGAAGCCGAAATGCGCCGTGTACCAAGCGCATGTCGCCTGGTAGTCGGCGACCTCGAGGGCAACGTGGCCCAGCTTGAGAACCTCCGGCGGGCGGCGTGGCGGCCGCTGCGTGGCGTCGACGCGTGCCGGGTGATCGGGGTCGTTGAGCGCCAGGGCGGCGCGGCGGGGCAGTGCTGCGGACGCGGTCTGGCCGTGGACCGCGTGCACGACGAAGCCCGACGGATCCTTCAGCGCAACCAGTTCACCTCCCCCCGGCAGGCTGGTGGGCGCGATGGCCGTGGCGCACGACAGCGCGGCCAGCCGCTCGAGGTCGGCGGGCTCGGCGACGTTCAGGGCGAAGCCGACGAAACGCGCGCGCGGCCCGTGGCGCACCACGTAGCACAGCGGGGCGCTGCCGGTGCCGCGCAGGACCAGGCAGGCGTCGTCGCGCGCGACTTCGACTAGGCCGAAATCGTCCAGGTAACGCGCGGCGAGCCCCAGGTCCGGGCGCTCGAAGATCAGGTAGGCAAGCGCGCTGGCGCGCACGGTCGGGTGCGGGTGGCGGCTCGGTTGCGGGGTGGTCAGTGTAGCCATGACGGAATGTCCTCAGGGTGTGGCGGCGCGCAGCTCACCAGCGCCGCGCGGTGTACCGAGCAGGGCGAGCGACTCGCGCACCAGCCGCGAAGCCTCCTCGACCGGGCCGTGGTGCATCACGATGCGATCGGGCCGGACGATCGCCGCCCAGCCGGCGGGCGCGCCGCCCGGCACGAGCGCGTCGGCGATATCCTCGGCTGCCGCGACGCCGGGAGCGCGCTCGAGATGCTGACCGCGGTGAGCGATCGGTACACAGCGACCACCAACCGCGGCCAGCGCGGCGCGCGCCTCGTCGTCGAGATGGGGCCCGGGGTCGCGGCCGAATCCGACCAGGCAGAAGCCGCCGCCGAGCACCTCGTCGCTCGCCAGCAGCGCGCCATCGGGCGTGCGCAGCCAGCCCTGCGGCAGCAGGCCGCCGCGCACCAGCGGGCCGCGCGCGCCGCCGCTGACGAACAGGCCGTCGGTGTACTCGTTCTTCGGTTTCATGCCCAGGTTGTCGAACCAGCGGCGCATCGCGGGCAGCAGGCGGAGCGCGCGGATGCCGCCGTGGATAGTCCCGGCTGCGACGATCGATCGCGGCATGATCAGCCGCCCCAGGAACTGCGCCAGTCCGATCATCGCCTTCGCGTGTGGCCGGCGCTCGCGGTCATAGCTCGCCAGCATCGCGGCATCGGCCCGCCCCTGTACCACCCAGGCCAGCTTCCAGCCCAGGTTGGCGGCATCGCGCAGCCCGGCGACGAGGCCCTGCCCGGCGAACGGCGGCGTGACGTGCGCGGCATCGCCGACCAGGAACACGCGGCCGCGCGAGAAGGCATCCACCGCGCGGGCATGGAAGCGGTAGACCGCACGACGCTCGATGGTGACCGGGGTGTTGCCCACCCACGGCGCGAGCAACGCGCGCACGCTGTCGTCCCGCTCCATCGTCGCCGCCGACTCGCCACGCCGGAGCATGAACTCCCAGCGCTGGCGGCCGCCCGGCGCACACATGTGCACGGCGGGACGCGCCGGGTCGCAGGAGAACTCGACGTGATCGATCGGCGTGGGGATGTCGAGCGCGTCGACGATCAGCCAGTCCTCGGCATAGGTGCGTCCGGCAAACTCCTGGCCGATGCGCTTGCGCACCAGCGAGCTGGCGCCGTCGGCGCCGACCAGGTAGCTCGCCGCGACGCGGCGCGTGACGCCGTCGACCGTGCGCAAGCTTGCACTGACGCCAGTGGTCGTCTCCTCGAAGTCGACCAGCTCGGTCGACGTCCAGGTCGTTACCGACTGGCGCGCGGTGAGCCGGGCACGCAGCGCGCGCTCGAGGTCGGGTTGGTGGAAGGTCACCAGGCGCGGGTGGCCATCGGTTTCGCCGCAGCTGTCGATGCGGGCGAAGTGCCCGAACGCGGGGGAATGCAGTCGCACGGTCGGGATCGCGATGCGCTCGAAAGCGTCCTCTGACAGGCCGGCGAGCTGCAGGATCCGCAGCGCCTCGTTGTCGAGCGCGATCGCGCGCGGCGCCAGGTAGATGTCGGCAGCGCGGTCGATGACCAGGGTACTCACACCGTGCTCGCCGAGCAGGTTGGCGAGCGCGGCGCCGACCGGGCCGAAGCCGACGATGAGCACGTCGAAGCGGTCCCGCGGGGAACTCGCAGGTGGCACCGCAGGGGCTTCAACGGCGGGTCGGGCAGCGTGGTCCGATGGTAGCGACGAAGGCATGCGACGACCTCCTCGGCAGCGCATTGAATGATAATATAATCATATCTGATGAAAATATCAATTCAGTTCCGGTACACTCCGTGCGCCACCCGCTGAGCCCTCGCCATGTCACGATCAGCTCCCAGGTCCACAACCGCCCGGCGCAAGCCGCGCTCCGGTGCGGAGCCGGCGCGCGGCGCGCTACGCCGGCGTGCGACCCGCGCGCAGCTGCTCGACGCGGCCTTCCACCTGATGGCCGAGCGCGGCGCCGACGGTGTCACCATCAAGGAGATCACGGACACCGCTGACGTCGGCTTCGGCTCCTTCTACAACCACTTCGAATCGAAGCAGGCGATCCACGCCGCCGTCATCGAGCGCGAGTACGCCGCCCACGCCGACGCCCTCGACCGGCTGGTGGCGGACGTCGACGACGTTGCCGAGGTGGTCGCGATCGCCGTGCGTCACACCCTCGAGCGCGCCGGGCGCGAGCCCGTGTGGGGCCGCTTCCTCGTGCGCGAGGGCTTCTCCTCGGCGAGTCTCTCCGACGGACTGGGCGCGCGTTTCCTGCGTGACGTGCAGCGCGGGCTCGCGTGCAGACGCTTCACTTGCGACGATCCGCTCGCGGCCTTCCTGCTCGGTGCGGGTGGCGTACTCGCCGCCGCCGCGGTCGCGCTGCTCGCGGAAGCACCGCCGCCCGCGCTGACAGCGCTCGATGCGCACGGCGCGACGTTGCCGGAGCGCACGGCCGCGGCGCTGCTGCGCGTGCTGGGCCTGCCCGCGTCGGAGGCCGCCGAGATCGCGCGGCGGCCGCTGCCACGGGTGGCGGACGAGGAGCCAGCGCTGTAGCCGGCCCGGATCCCCGGCCACGGCAGCGTGACGGGAGCCACTCCCGACGCGTGACGGGAAGCGTGCGTTGCCCCCGGCGGCCGCGCGTTGCGCCGGTCAATGGCGCAAAGAGCCCGGGGCACTTTACGACGGACTACTCTCGCTCTACTTCGCCCGGCAACCCGCGAGCCCGCGCGTCCTTCAGCGCCCGCGCGTGCCACTCGAACTCGTCGAGGAACGGCTTCGCCCAATCGTTCATTCGGTCGTCCGTCGGCGTACCGTCCTCGGCGAATGCGTCCTGGACGCGCGGAATCGGCAGCAGCGAAGGAATGCTTGCCATGCCGAGTTCCGCCAGCGTCATGCGCAGCTGCATGGCCGCGCGGACGCCGCCGAAGCTGCCAGCCGAGTAGCATGCGATGGCCGAAGGTCGGTAGAACCATTCTTCCAGGAAGTGATCGAGAAGGTTCTTCAACGCCGGGGGGATGCCATGGTTGTACTCGCCACTGACGATGAGAAAGCCGTCGGACGCGCGGATGATTTCGGCGAGGCGTTCCATCACACGCGGCGCCGTGCCGGGCGCGTACTCTTTGTACATCCGATCGAGCAGCGGTAAGGGATGATCTGCGACGTCAATCAATGTCGACTGGTGCCCGCGGTCCGCAACAGCGCGCTGCAGGTACCTTGCCGCTTTGATGCCTTGGCGTTCGGAACGCACCGAGCCGTAGATCAGGGTCAGGTTCAATGCCATCGGTCGATCCTCATCGTATTGAGTTCACGCTTCGACCACGAACCCGGACGCACACGATGCGCGAGGTCTGCGGGCCGCGCTTCGAGGGCACGTGCGTCGGAGGCGAATACGCTCGGTGTCATGCAGGGCGCCCATCCTGCTCTCCGACAACGCGCATGGACGAACATTCCCCGAGTTCTCTGCGGCTTGTGCGCCTAGCGCACTTCCGTGTCGGATGACCTCGAGGAAAGCGCGCGCGGGTCGAAGCGCGTGTCGGTATCGAACAATGCCGCCAGCTCCGTGGCGGCTTCCTTCGCAGTCTGGACGAGCCCTGCCTGGTCATCCAGGTAGCGGCGCTGGCGCTCGAGCGCCGTCTCGTCATGCGCCCTGAAAGTGATGACTGCGCGGCGCGCGCCGCGCGGGTGCATGCCGAGCGCGATCAGCAGCTCTTCACTGAGGCGCAGCGAGCTGTGGTAGAGCTCGCGCTCGACGAAAGCAACGTCGAGGTCCTTGAGCCGGGTCCAGTGATGCCGGTCGCGCGCACGGGCGAATATGCGGACGGCGGGGAAGTGGCGACGTGTCAGTTCGGCGAGCTTCAACGAGGCTTCGGCATCGTCGAGTGCCAGCACCAGCGCACGGGCTCGGCCGAGCCCGGCGGCGTGGAGCAGGTCGAGGTCGGTTGCGTTGCCGTAATAGGCCTTCTGTCCGTACTGCCGCACCATCTCGACCTGCTCAGGATTGATGTCCAGCGCCGTGAACGGGATGCGCAGCGCGCGCAGGATGCGACCGACCACGGTGCCGAAGCGCCCGAACCCGGCGATGACGACCGCACCGCCATCGTCCTGTGGCATCTCGAATGCCGGCGCCGCCGGCGGTGGCGCAAGGACGGACAGCAGTCGCGCGGTCAGCGCGTAGGCAACCGGCGTCAGCGCCATGGACAAGGTCACCACGACTATCAGCAGTGCCGCCGTCTCAGCCTCGATGACCCCGACTTCGCGTGCCAGGCCGAACAGGATGAAAGCGAACTCCCCGCCCTGGCACAACACGGCCGCAAGCCTCGTCGCTGCAGGCCAGGCCAGCCTGAACGCGCGCCCGACCAGCAGCAGCACGGCGAACTTGATGACCATCAGCGTCAGGACCAACGCGAATACGCGTCCCGGCTGCGCAGCGAGCAGGCCAAGATCCGCGGACATGCCGACGGATATGAAGAACAGCCCGAGCAGCAACCCCTCGAATGGATGTAACCGGGCTTCGAGTTCGTGACGGTACTCCGAATCGGCAAGCAGCACGCCGGCGAGGAAAGCCCCGAGCGTTGCCGACAGTCCGACCGCCTCCATCAGCACCGTCGTCGCCACCACGACCAGCAGCGCCGTCGCGGTGAACAGCTCCGAAACGCCGCTGCGGGCGACCAGTTGAAACACGGGCCGAAGGAGAAACCGACTGGCCAGGAACAGTCCGCCGCACACGAGCGCCAGACGCAGCAGCCCGCCGAGTGGATCGACTTCGTCCAATGCCGCTGAACTCGCCAACAGGGGCACCACGGCCAGCAGGGGGATCACCGCGATGTCCTGGAACAGCAGGATGGCGAAGCTGGCGCGCCCGTGATGGGCGGGCAACTCCTTCTTCTCCGCCAGCAGCTGCAACACGAAGGCCGTCGACGACATGGCGAGACCGAAGCCGATGACAAGTGCCACGCCGATCCCGAACCCTGCCACGAACGCCACGGCCGAGAGCGCGGACGCGGTGACGAGCAGCTGTGCGGAGCCCATGCCGAAGATCGGACGCCGCAGTGCCCATAGTCGCGCCGGTTGGAGCTCGAGGCCGATGACGAATAGCAACAACACCACGCCGAATTCGGCGAGGTGTGCCGCACTCTCCACGTCGTCGATGAGGCCGGTAGTCCAAGGCCCGATCAGGACACCAGCCACCAGGTAGCCGAGCACCGCGGCGAAGCCAAGGCGTTTCATCACCGCGACGCAGACGACGGCGGCGGCCAGGTAGATGGCAACGTGATGCAGTTCACTCATGTCGACCTGTGAGCCTCCGAGCCCAGTTCCAAGAGATGCCGTACTGGACAATCGCGGCGAGATGAATGGGCCAAAGCGCTTTACGCGACTCGCGTATATGCGTCAGTGCACAAAGCAAGCGACCGACTTTCATCGTCAGCTCATCGTTGTTGCACGAGCTTCTCCGCGCTCGGACAGCTGGACATTCACGGCAGATCTGCGCAATCACCAATATCCACTGCGTGATCGAAGCAATGCAATTCCGACAAAATTGTGAAACCTGCGCCCTTCGCATGAGGAGACTCTCGCTAGACGTCCTGGTCCACACCTGCCTCGCGCCCACTACGCGAACCGATTGGCATCGCGATCTTCCGTACGTTATTGCATTCTAAATAGCTGATCCGAATTGTGCTACACCGTGGCCCGCGCCGGGGAACGGTTGCGCCAAGTCGAGAAAGCGATCGACATGGCGGAGCAGTTCGTCGATAGCGCGGCAACGATGATTTCGCGTAACGGTCTCATGCATC
>JAVJVZ010000061.1:0-101509 GCA_040220855.1 Gammaproteobacteria bacterium
CGCATTCGAACGAGGTTGTATCCGGCCACTGTGAGCATCGCATCAAAACCAACACGAGCAACGCCCCGGAACTTGGTCTTTCGCATGGAGCCAATGGTTTTGCCCCACCCGAAGATCTCTTCGATGCGCTTGCGGATAACCTGGCTCAGCGCATAGCCCGGATGTCGCGTAGTTCGACAATCGATCCCCGAGCCGCCCCGGCGAGACGTGTTCTGCGCGATATGCGGCGTCACGCCGAGCGCCCGGACCGAGCTGATGAAGTCCCGGGTGTCATAGCCTTTGTCCGCACCCACGGTGAGCCGGCCTCCCGGTCGTCGGGCGAGCATCTCGAGAGCCGCTTCACGCTCGCTCTTGCCATCGGCCAGCGTCACCATGGCATCGACAGCCAGGCCGCTTCGATTCTCCATCAGCACATGACCTGCGAAACACAGTTTGGCCGCCCCGGCGTGACTCTTGCGATACAGCCGGGCTTCGGGATCGGTGGTCGAGGCATGCGTATCGTTCTTCCGCTGCTCACCGTGGAAATTACGGCCGGCATTACGCCCTTGTCCGTCGCTGTTGTCGTCGTCACCACCATCCTTACGACGGAAGCTCTTGTGCGACGCCCAGGCCTCGATCAGCGTACCGTCGACGCTAAAATGCTCGTCCGAGGTCAGCCCAGCATCCTCGGCTTGGTGCATCACGCGCTCGAAGAACTTGCGCGCGATGTCTCCTGCAATCAGCCGGTCCCGGTTCTTGGAGAAGGTGCTGCGCTCCCACACCGGCTCATCGGCCGTCAGGCCGACGAACCAACGAAACAGCAGGTTGTAGTCGAGCGCTTCCATCAGCAGGCGTTCGCTGCGGATCGAGTAGAACACCTGGAGCAGCAGGGCACGAAGCAATCGCTCCGGTGCTATCGATGGGCGACCTTCCTTCGCGTACACCCGACCGAAATCACGCGACATCGCCTTCAGCGCCGTATCCACCATCTCTCGCACCGGGCGCAGCGGGTGGTCCGCTGGCACCCGCGCCTCCAGCGATACGTAGCTGAACATCGCGTCTTGACGGCTATCGACCCCTCGCATCGTAAGCTTCCCCACTTAAGCCGACATCGGCCAACGAAGATCCGATCCTCCGGTGCGGTGAAAGTTCCGGGTTTTTCACCAGCCTGCTAACCCTGCCAATCGCCAGGCCCACGCACGAAGCGCTCACTTCGCGCATTCATTACCCTTCCATCCTCACGGATATCATCTTGCAACGCATCTATGGAACGGGGCGCGGTATCGGCGGATGGGGCCAGGCTCACTCGGGCCGCGCTCCTGCCGACTTCGAGGGCGGGAGTTACTTCGAGGAACACAAGACTGCACATGTTCCACCAGTTCTGACGAGCAATCTCGCCAAACTGGAACGAGTTAGCGGCCACCTTTTTCTCCAGCACTGGGCTTACGAATGGAAAGTTCTTAGCGAAAGGCTTGGTACCCGCTACACACGCTATCCCCACTACTTCGACGACGTGTTGGAAGCACGTGCGGGGATCATGGGCCAATACTGGCAGAGGATGCGCGACGTCTATCTCTCCGCATATCTGCGGACTCTTGCTTTTGCCGTGAGCGAGTGGCGTATGCCCCAAGCAACCGCGGAAGGTTACTGCATTGAAATCGTTCACGGGATCGCCGGTCTGTTCGATGTCGAACCCATCACGAAGCCGACATGGCTATCCAGATACGCCGAACCATTTTGTGCCACCGGAGCGGAACTGGAACCGCTCGTCCGCGACCTTATTCAAGATGCACAAGATAGTGGGATGACATTGGTTTCGCTTAACACGCCAGTGGCCTCATCCGTGAAGAAATACGCGAGATTCACGCTAAGCGCTCATCTAGTCACGGACGATTACAAACTTCCAGACAACGCGCTCCTGTACGAGAGAATGCTACCACTATTGATCGGAGACTCGTTCGAGCTCAAAGGTCCGCCAGCAGACATGACGGTCGAAGAGGCGAATAATAATGGCGAAGCCGGTAACGAAGTTTCTGTCTGCAGCTCCTTGTTCCCGATTCCGTTCGGAACGTGGCAGAGCGACTACATATCCATAGGATTGCCGATTCCCGCGAACTATACGGCTTCCGGGGCAGAGATCAGGTGCACTAGGAAGAGCATTGACCTGGTCGCATCCGATGGGAAGCTCATATCCAGGACGTTTATCTGGAATGATGACTGGACGCCACAGTATCCGAGAGGTGGTTCGACCCAATGCGCCGTGGCCACAATGATCGACGTCGAGACACTCGCCGCAGCTGAAACGCGCCTTTCGCGAAGGCTCGCTTGGTTCGCAAAACTCAGAACCTGGGACCGCGAAACGCAGTACGGAGATTACCAAGAGTCGGAACAGACAGCCTTTTTCTATGACTAAGGCGAACCATCAGTGTCCAAAAAGAACGAGGTAATCTCGAGCATAGAGGCAACTGTCGGTGACGACACTGCACCAACGTTCAGTCCTAGAAGACTGGTTCCATAACGATCAGCTTGTAGGTTCATCGGCCAATGCCGCTTCAAGCGCATCGGCCATGCGCGGGTCGAGGACGATGCGCTCCTGCTCTAGCCAGAGCCCGCGCGCAGCGAGCGAACGAACCGGTGCCGGGGCGAAGTCGAGGTCGAGATCTTCAGGCCATCGGGATGGGAGTCCGCACACGTCCACGAGTTCGAACCAGAATTCGGGAAGAAACCACTTCAGATTCGGTGCGCGCCTGCGTAGATGCAGCATGATTCGCACACCGTTCGGATCCAGGTCACCGAAATGCACGACGGGGACACCTTCGATACGATCGAGCAAGTGACCGACGGTAGCTGTGTCCCAACCGGGTACGTGGGCCAACAGCCAGCCCGGTGGTGGGCATAAGTCACGCCATGCACCCAGGTTCTCAACGAGGAGCACGGCGCGAATCGCACCCTCGAAGGCCAGGCCGTCGAGCAAAGCCCGCTCGGGTATCGACACCTCACCAAGTACCGCCCCGATCTCGCTGAGGTTGACTGTTCCATTTGCCGTTCGCGCAGACAGCCCTGCCGGTGGTCGCAACCTGATGGCGCCGTCATGCGAGGTGTCTGTCCCGCCGAGCGCACTCCTTCTTGTTTCAGTGATCGATGCCTTGGAGTTCGGTGCAGTGAGCGACGCGGCCGTGCGCCGATTGATTCGATCGGGCAGGTCCGGTAGAGAAGCAGCGCGTTCCATATCGAGAAGCCGACCGTAGCCGTCGGGTGTTGGCGGCAGTCCCGCCGCCACAAGGTCCGCGAATACGTCGCGCCAGGCCGGCCAGACCCGGTCGATCAAGCCCGCAAGCTCCGTCCTGCGCTCCTCGACCACGCCGATCTCGTCACGGCGACCCGTGGCCCGTGTCCAGGGAAGCTCAGCAAGGGCATCGTACGCCTCCAACTGAGTGCGTCGGCGCTTGAGGCTGCCACGTGAAAGCAGCTCCAATAACGCCAGGCGCGCGTTGTCGCTTTCCCAGATCACGCCTCTGCCCTCGTTCTTCGCCCGCTGACCAGCACCTCTTCGCGCCCGTCTGCATCG
Organism: Gammaproteobacteria bacterium; assembly: GCA_040220855.1. GTDB lineage: Bacteria > Pseudomonadota > Gammaproteobacteria > JACKNG01. The sequence goes on from JAVJVZ010000061.1 coordinate 3,548, forward strand.
ACGCGTCGTACCAGGCGATAGGTCGTATTGCCTTCCGCTCTGGCGACCTCTGGCGCGGCGATGAGCAGCTGTAGGTCGAGTGTCTCGCACAGGTCGAAGAGGACGCCGAGGTTGTCGTGTGAAAGGCGGTTGGCCTCGTCGAGAAACAAAAAGCGGAGCGAACCGTGTGCTCGCTTCCCGCGCAGCAAGTTCGCATCCCGTTCCCACTCGGTGAGCACTACCATCATCAAGGCAGCGCCAACGCCGATCGCCTCGCCAGTGGAAAGACGAGTGGGATTTGCAACCTCCCAATCAGAGCCTGCCGTCCGGCGGACCTCCACCTGCAGGTGGACGTACTCACGATAATCCAGTAGCCGCTGGCCACCCGAGCGCCCGCCACCGTAGCGCCGAAAGATCTCGTCCAGCGCTTCCTCGATGGGCAGGTTTTCCTGAAACAGAAGTCCCTGCACAGCACCTTCGCGCAGCGCCCGAAGCACCTGCTCCATGCGCTCCACCGACTGAACCTTCACCCGGATCCCTTCGATGCTGCCGAAGCTGACGCCCCCCAGGTTCTGGTTGAGGCGGCTGACCTGGCCGCGTGCCTTGCGGATTTGTACGTCAATGCCGCGGGCAACGTCCTCGCTGGCGCCACGCAGATCGTCCTCCTGTCGCCCAAGACGCTCTTCGAGCCCGGTCAGTTGATCCCGCAATCGCAGTAGCGCTTCTCGCGGGTCGTCCACATCTGCCACCTGCGCCGGCAGCCGACGGCGCAACCAATCGCGCACCGCGAGCCAGAGCTCGAGGTAGACGTCGGCAAACCCGATGCCTTCTCCCTCCGCGTTCTTGTCGACCTTCCCTTCGATTTTGCCGAGCAGATCCTGTGCCCCGTGAGCGGCTCGTAGCCGCTCCACGAGCACCGCCCTCTGCTTGTGTGCCTCCTGCACGAGATTAACGTGTCCGCGGACCCCGCTGACATCGCTGGTTCCGGAGGTAACGACGCTGGCGAGCAGATTCCGATCCGCTACAGCCGCCCTCAGTCGCTCCCAGCGTTCAAGAGCCGGCTCAGCCTCGCGGCGTTCGACGGCAACCTTCTCTTCAGCTTCCCCGTACTCGCGAGCGGCTTGCGCCTGCTCGGCCTCGCGACGCCCCTTGGTGGTGTTCAGCTCATTGAGTTCCGCGGCGAGCACCGTCGCCTCTTCCTTCAATCGCTGCATCTCCTCATGCGCTGTCGCGACTGCGACTTCCGTGGGATCGGCGATCTCCATCTCTGTGAAGCGCCGCTCCGCAGCCCGAAGTTGTTCGACGGCCGCCCGGCGGCGACCATCGGCGTCCTGCCATTCGGCTGTGGCGCTTTCATACTCCTTGTCGGCAGCCTCGACCGCTGCGTTCGCCACGGTAAGCGCCTCTTCCGCCCGGCGCAGCTGTTCCTCGAGTGCCGGAACGAGCGACCGGTTCGCTTCGAGCTGCGCTGGTGCGTCGTCCCAGCCCAGTGCCTCCGCGTTGCCTGCAACGAATTCCATGGCCTCGATTGCGGCATCCAGCCGTTCGCGCTCATCCGAGAGGCGGCGCAGCTCGGTTTCGAGAATCGCGACCTCCGCTTCCGAGAGCGGCGCTCGCCGCAGCACGTCGAGTTTGTCCTCGACCACTCGGGCGGCTTCACGGCAGCGCTGGATCTCAGCCTGCGCCGCTTGGGCAGCATCGTGGTCCCGCTCGAGATCGTCTCGCCGCTGCGCGTGGTCTGGAGGATCGAGCAACACGGCTGAACCGAGCAGACCGCGTAGCGCCTCAATACGTGGCGCAAGCTGGCGGGCCGCCTCCTGAAATCGGGTCATCGCGCCGCGGTGCTTCTCTTGTTGCTCCTGGACCTCCGAGAGTTGACGACCAATCGCCGCTAGCTCCGGTGCCGGGTCGCCGGCCAGCCACGCGACCTGACCTGCAAGCAGGGCTTCGCCATCCTCCGCCAGGCGCTCGAGCCGACGTCGGCCCACTCGTGTGCTCTCAATCTGAGCATCCAGCGCATCAGCCTCAGCACGCAGCTCCGCCGCACGCTTCTCGCGCGCCTTCCGACCGAGGCGCGGACGCGTCGGGATCCGCGTGACGCGGATGGCCCGCTGCTCCGAAACGACGACATCGGTCACTTCCTCGCTCTCGCGGGCCGCGCCCGCACCGAGTCGTGCAGCGTCCTCGTCGCGGCTTACGAGCCACACATCGGAAAGCGAGTCCGGGCGGCCATGAACCTGCTTGGCTGCTGTTGCCGGGTCATCCACGACGAGCGCCTGAACCAGTGGTCCCAGCCTCGCTTCCAGCACGGCGGCATCTTCGACAGACGCATCCTCGAATGCACCGGCGAGGAGTTCCGCACCGAGGTTGTCCTTGAGTCGCAGCAGCTCCGCATCGAACGGCCCACCGGCGGCCAGGAGTTCTCGTGCCGCCGACTGGAGACTCTCGCGTCTCTCGACCAGCGCGGATTCGCTCGCCTTCACCTGGGTGAGGTGCTGCGCCACCATCTCGCGCGCGGCGTTAAGCTCCGGCAGCGAAGTCAGGGAGCACCCGAGTTCGGTCGCCAGGTGCTGGGCGCGCGTCGCGAGGTCGCGCCACATCGGTTCGCGATCACCGAGCTCTTTTCGTCGCGCGCGCGCAGCGTCCAGCGTTCGCTGACAGTCAGCCAGGCCCACCTGGGCCTCGCGGGCTTGGTCGAGCAACCGATCACGCTCCTGCTCCGCCTGTTCGAGATGCTCCGTGATCTCGATGCGGGCAGATCGCTGCCCCGAAAGGGAAAGGCCCAATTTTCCGGCCTGTTCCCTGGCCTCGGCTTGGCGGCTGGCGAGCTTGCGGGCCTCGGCAAGTGCGGCGGCGATCGTGCTCCGGCGCGCGGCCAGTGCCTCCAGATCCCGATAGCGGCGAAGTTGTTGCAGAGCGACCCCATGGGCGGCGCCCGCTTCGACCGGCCCATCTGCCATCAGTTCGAGTGCCTCGAGCGCGGCCCGGTGCTCTCGCCTGTGCTCATCGGCATCAGCGAGCCGCTGCCTCGCGTCCCGCCGAGAGCGATCAACCTGATTGAGCTGAGCCCTGTTCTCCGCCACCCGAGCAGCAATAGTCCCGATAGCAAGCTCCTCTCCTTCGAGTAGCCGCTCTGCCTCGCCCTTCCGACGGAGCACCTGCCTGTAGGCGCCCGCACGTCGGTGGAGTTCGTCGAGTCCGCGCTGGAGGTCTGCGAGGCCCGCGCGGGCGCGAGAATCATCCTCCCGGCAGCGATGCAGCGTTGCCCGGCACTGGCTGCGAATTTCTTCTCGCGCCTTGCGCCCGCCCTCGGCCATCCGTGTATCAGCCTCGGCCGAAGACAGCGTATCAAGGCGTCGCGCGACTTCCTCAGCCGCCTGCAGGGCCTGCTGAAGACGCCGGAGCCAATCCTCGGCAGCGTTGATCTCCGCTGCGAGAGCCTCCTGGCGGGCTCCCTTTTTGCCGAGTTCATCGCGTACGCGGACGAGCTGATCCTCCGCCTCTGCAAGCCGCTCCTGTGCCTTGCGCTGTGCTTCCTCGGCTTCGGCCAAACGGCGCCTGCGTTCATCGGCGCGCTCGCGGGTCGCGAGGAAGGCCGCGGCAAACATGGTCTGCCCGGCCTCGAAGACCCCGCCGATCTCACGTTCGAGCCGCTGTGCCTCCTGAACCTCGGTGCGTGTGCGTCTGCAGGCATCGAGGTTGGCCTTCATGCGCTGCAGGGTGTCGGCTAGTCCGGTCTCTTCCTTCAGCAGGAACGACCGCAACTCCGATGTCAGTGCCCGCGAGATCCCACCCGTCATGCTCGTACGCAGCATCTCGTTGAGCTTGTTGCGCTCTTCGTCCGTTGCGAGGCGCAGCGGCGTCACACCGTGATCGAAAAGCGCGGCAAAGTAGTCGCGCGCGGTGCCGAAGATCTGCAAGCGCGCACCGAGGCGTGCGGCGTTCTCCCGCAGTTCGTTCAGCTCGGGAACCACTTCGTGGTTACCCTGGGAGAGCAAGAGCACGTCTTGCAGGCGAACATCCACGTCGAGCCCCGAGATGATGAAAGGCGTTGGCTCGAGGGATGGCTCGCCCTTCCGTTCCAGGTGCACGCCGGCAATGAGGCGCTGACCCGATGGGAGGGCGAATTCGATCGCTGAGTAGGCAGGCCGGCCAGGCTCACCCAGGCGTCCCCAGATGCCTTTGTCACCGCCCGTCGCGCCCGTCTCTCCGAGATTCGTGAATCGCAGCCGGGACATGTCCGGGAGAAGCACGACGTAGGCGGCGATCATCACCGTTGTCTTGCCGGCGCCATTGGCGCCCTCGAGGGCTGTCACATGCCGGTCGATGAGATAGCGCTCGTAGAAGACGCCCTTCCAGTTGACGAGCACGAGGGTCTGGGCGCGAGTACGGCTCATCCGCCTGCCTCCTCCTCGTCGTCCTCGGCGCCATGACCGCCGCTGCCGTCGTTCTCGTCCTCTTCGTCAGTGTCGTCTTTCTCGACGGCTTCGCCGAGGGTGATCTCACCGCTCCGGACCAGCCGTTCCAGCGCGGCTTGTCGGTCGCTCAGGTCACGGACCGGCTCGGCGAATCGCATCAATGCGGGGCGTAGGCGCAGCATCGCGTCGTCGACCGAGTCGATGAACCCTAGGTCCGTCAGGCGCCGAAGGGCCTCAGCGACCTTGGTGCGGACGGTCCCGGCGGCTATCCGTTCGTCGAACTTCCTGCGCCGTGGATTGAGGGTACGGACCAGCGTCTCCGTCCCCAATAACCCCGAGAGCCTCTGCAGAAGCGTCTCGCGCTGGACCATGCCCCCGTGCTGCAGGGTGGCGGGATCCAGGTACATCAGCGCGAGGGTCTGGCCGACGAGCATCTCACCAGCCGTCAATTGGCGACGGCCGAGCCGATCCCCCGAGGGTAGGAGGTAGAAGTACCCGTCCGCCCGCTGCATCAGCTCACAGCCGAACCGCCGATAGAAAGGCTCGAGGTGGTCGAGGGCATCGACGAGGTAGTCATAGGCGGTGCCGTCGTCGCGTCCGACATGCCGACCGCGACGAAGGGCCAGGTCCACCTCGGGAAAGTGCTCGTCGCTGATAGCCTCTTCGAGGGACTGAAAGCAGGAGGTGGTCACCGTCGATCTCCCTCCCTCGGCAGGTCCCAGTCCTCCACTTCCAGGCGTGGCGCAACGGTACGCCACGGACGCTCAATCGCGCTGCGTGTCCGGGTGATGCGCGCGAGCACGTCGGCCACACGGCCTGTGACGGCGTAACGAAGATCAGCGGGAAACTTCGGTAACACCCATTCGGTCACCTCGGCCAGGGATCGAGCGCTCGCGGCCAGCGCGCCTTCCACCAAAGTCTCAATGTTCAGGCCGGTATCTTCCGGATCGACAAGATCAGGCGAGCCCTCCCGGTCCGTACGTGGTCGCATGACAGCTGGCCGCTCAACCCGCGATTCAAGGGGGCGGAGCAGCCGGATTGACGGTGCCGCCGCCACGAGCAAGTGGAACGGTGTCGACGGCCAGTTCGCGACCTGCTCGCGCAGCCGCTGACTCAACGCTCGGTCGGGGTCGAGGCGTACGACATCGCGAAGATAGCGATGAACGTATTGGTAATACTCCGACCACGCGCGCTGCCGGGCGCCGCCCCAGGCCGCTATGCGATCGACGTGCTCGATGACGCGTTGCACCGCCTCTTCGGGCTCGGCCTGCTCCGCCTCGGAAGCCAAGGCCTGAATCTCTTGCAGCAGCGCGACGAAGTGATGGGTGTCGCGGAGCAGGACCTCGTTGAGTTCCCGCAGCGTATTGGTGGTCGTATCGAGCAGCGACTGGCATCGATCGACAGCACCGAACCAATCCGCCTGCAGGAGTTTGGCGATCTCTGCCTGCACCTCCTCCTGTTGCGAATCGAGCCCCCGCTGCCGGCGCTCAATGCCGCCAACAAGATCGCCAACGGTTATCCGCAGGGGAGCCACCACTTGCTCCCGCCAGGCATCCTCGGTGTCAGCACGCCTGCCTGCCGCGAGGATCTCGGCAAGCTGGGCCCGAAGTGTGCCCGTGAGTAGGGTCAAGCTCTCGCGCGTGAGTGCTTCATCGGCAAGGAAGTACTCGACGACTGCGGCGGCCAGTCGAGTCAGCGTGTACTCACCCGATCGAACGATGCCCGCGCCGTCTACTCGGGCCAGCATGCGCTGGTCGCGGAGTCGTTGTATGGCGTGGGTCGCTCGCTTGCGTGGACGCTCCGCACCCGGATCCACCACGTCGCATACCTGCTCGAACATGTCGATCAGCACGTCTTCTTCGAAAGACGCGAGCGACGCCCGGTCGGCCCGCAGGTACAGGCCGGCAAGGAAACACAGGTCGAGCGTTTTCAGATCGAGATTGATCCGGTCTCGTGCGAGTGCAGCAATGAGGCGGCTCGGATCCGATGGCATCAATCGCTCCTGCCGAGCTTCGCTGCAGCGATCGCATGCGGCATGATGAATCCGGCAACACCTTCGATCACCTCAGGTAGGCTGCCGGGACGAAGCGCCACGTTGTCCAGAAAAGCATTCCACTGACGCTGCTTCTGCTCATCCTCGGCGAAGGCCTGCGTAAGGGCGTCAGGCAGGTTGACCGGGACCTCGGTCTCGCGCCGTTCGAAGGTCGCGGCGATTGCGCGGGCAAGCCGGTTGTCGTCGAACGGAAACGACTGGCTGAGGAGCCAAATGTCATAGAAATCCTTCATCCGGCTGTTCGCGCGCCCAAGCGCCACCATTGCCTGGAATTTCTCGGCAATCACCGTTTCGCGGGCGTACGCGCGCAAACGAGGTGCAGGAAGGTCCAGCATGCACGGGTAGTCGATGACCTCGACACCCGGCTCCAACGCGTCTCCGAATGCGACGTCAACTGTTACAGCGATACGGGCACCACTGATCGACGCTGTCGTGCGCAGCCGCAGTCCGCCGTACTCGAGCTCCTCCCGGATTTGGTCGACACGTACCGCGTTCGAATCGAACTCGACGCCATCCTCGACGTCTATCGCGAGAATCTCCTGGAATGCTGCAACCATCGCCTCCGGGCTTGGATCGCCGAACCCCAACAGGTCGAGATCACGAGTAGCCCGGTGTGGGTCCGTAAACCAGCTCGTCAGCAGCATCGCGCCCTTGAGCACGAATCGGTCGGAGAAGGCCGACGTGCTGAGACGGTAAAGCAAGCGTTCCAAAGCATAGCGGGTGAGTATCAGCTCGAAACTCTGTCCCGTTTCTCGGGAGAGATTCTGCAGACGCGCCCGCACGGAGGCGCCGACGTTTCTGATCTCCCTAGGCATTGGCGGTCAGTGCCTCGAGATACGGCCGCACCACTGTGGAGACCCCGCCCTTCTCGGCTTGACGAGCGATTTCCGCCGGAGTCGCCTTGCGTTGCCTCAGCGCCTCCTGGAGCCCCTCGATCGCGACAGACTGGCCCACTTTCCCGCGATGTCGGAAGCAATCTGCCACCGTCTTGGCCACGCCGAAGACTTTCACCGATACGCCTTCTACAACATGCGTCTCGATGCCCTCCCTCAGCAGGCCGTCTGTGAAACGCACGATGCGGATGCCCGTACCGCTGCGCTGCGGCGCCCAGTCCTTGGGTCCGATCGCCATCCAGACTTTCGGCGGTAGCTGGTCGGTCAGGCCATGAAATGCCAGAGCCGAGACGAGACACACGATGCCCTTGGGCACCCGCTTCGCGGCCTCCGCCAGGCTGTGATTGGGGTCCAGGTCGGCATCTGGCAGCTGATAGACGCCCCTCGACAGGCGGATGACTTCGCCGGCCCGCTCCATACGACTCATTGTCGCCGCGGTCACGCCGGCTTCGCGCAGCTCGAGCAGGCGCATGATTCCCTGCTTCTTCAGCAGGGTTTGGGCGAGCTCACGCTGCGTTCGGGGCTTTGCCATTGATACAAATACTTGATGTGTAGACCCTAGATACCTAGGATTTGTATCATCTATCCGCGCGGCGCGCCACCTTAATGAGCGCTGGCGGGCGGATGTGGGGTCAATCGAGCATCGTGACAAAGGAACAAGACACAACGCAGGTACCGGCTCAGCCGGATGCAACCGAGGATGGCCCGGTCAGTCGAGAGGCCTTATACGAGATGGTCTGGTCCGAGCCCATGATCCGGGTGGCAGCCAGGTTCGGCGTCTCTTCGAGCTACATGGCCCGCGTCCGTACGCTGCTCAACGTACCGCGGCCTGAGCGCGGTTATTGGGCGAAGCTGGCGGTCGGTAGAGCGCCGAAGCAATCGCCACTCCCCTAACTGCGTCCTGGCGACCCGCTGGCGTGGACGCGGGACGGAACCTTGCCGAAACGGGCCCGGCCGCTCCCGACTCGCGGCCTCCGCGTCAGCGCACGGTACGGCGGCAGCTTCCGGTCCGGCATCCACTGGTCAGCGGAGCCAAGCCGCTCTTCGAGGCAGGTCGTCTCTCCTGGCACGGCAAGCCTCACGCTAGCGAAAAAGCTGCTCGTCGACCTCACCGTCACCCAGACAGGGTTGGACAAGGCCATCGCCTTTGCGAACGAGCTCTTCCTGGCTCTGGAGGGACCATCGTTTGGTCATCGCACCCAATTCCGATCGATTCCACATGGCAAAGGTCGACGAGCTGGTAAATTCCGGCAAAGTAATTCGTCCGAGCTGCTTAAAAACTACCTGAGGAGAAACCAGCGGCAATATCGCACGAAGCGCTAGGCATGGTAGATAATGCGGCCGTGCATACTTCTTGCTGAGTGCGCGGAAATCACGATGATCACGCACCCGATAGACAAGGGGCTTCTGGAGTTCCTCAGCCAGCCCGAAAACCGCTCGCCGCACGGCACGCTGCTCGGCATGGAAATCGTCTCGGTCGGTGACGCCCGCGCGACGCTGCGCATGCCCTATGACGCGGCGCTCGCCGGCGATCCGGCGACCGGCGTGCTGCACGGTGGCGTCGTTACGACACTGCTCGATTCGGCCAGTGGGCTCGCAGTGTTCGTTGCGCTCGGGCGCCCGACGTCGATCGCGACGCTCGACCTGCGCATCGACTACCTGCGCCCCGCGACCCGCGACGACGCGCTGACCGCCGAATGCCACTGTTACAAGGTCACACGGAACGTGTGCTTCGTGCGCGGGGTCGCATATCATCGCGACCGTGACGATGCGGTCGCCAACTGCACCGCGAGCTTCATGGTCACCGCCGGTGTTGCGAGCGCCTCAGGACCGCCGGAATGACCGCTGCCGAATTCGTCGCCCGTGCCGTTGCCGACGGCGACTTCACTGTCCTCGCGGAGGCCATCCCCTACATGCGTACGCTCGGGATCGCCGTGCGCCCGGTCGGCTCCGGCATCGTCGTGATCCTGGACGCCGCCGAGCGTCACGTCGGCAACCCGTGGGCGCAGACGTTGCACGGTGGGGTCATCGGCGGGCTGCTCGAGACCGCGGCAATCGTCCAGCTTGCCTTCGATCAGCGCAGCAACGCACTGCCGAAGCCGATTAACGTGACGGTCGATTACCTGCGTTCAGGGCGCCTGGCCGAGACCCACGCCCAGGCCACCGTGACCCGCCTCGGCAAGCGTGTCGCCAATGTGCGCGCGACCTGCTGGCAGAGCGATTCGAGCGAACCGATCGCGGCGTTGTCGGGGCATTTCCTCGTCGGTTGACCGCCGCCCGCGCGGCGCGGTCAGATCACGCCGTCGTCGCGCAGCCCCGCGATCGCCGTGGCATCGTAGCCGAGCCCGCGCAGCACTGCATCGGTGTCGGCGCCGGGGACCGGCGGCGGGGTCCGGATTCGACCCGGCGTGTCAGACAGCTTGATCGCGATGCCGGGCTGGCTCGCCCCGGGCACGCGCGGGTCGTCGCGCGCGACGACCATACCGCGCGCACGCAACTGTGGATCGGCGAGCGCCTCACCGATGTCATTCACTTCGCCGACGCAGACGTCGATGCCGGCGAACAACGTCTTCCACTCGGCGAGCGTGCGCGTGCGCATCACCGCCACGAGCTCGCGGCGCGCCTCTTGTTGCGCCACCGTCGGCGGCGCCGCGAAGTCAGCATGACGCATGCGCGCCGGCTTGAGGTCCGCGCGCCCGACGGCGTCACAGAAGTTGTCCCACAACCACGGCTCCATGCAGCCGACCGACAGCCAGCGGTCGTCGCGCGTGCGATAGACGGCGTAATACGGATGCTCGCCCGCGAACACGTTGCCCCCGGGCACCGCCGGTGCGCCCCCGATCAGGCACTCACGCACACCGGGAACTGCCATCAGCAACGCAAACGCGGTGTCGAGATAGGCCACGTCGACATGCTGCCCGCGCCCGGTGCGGTCGCGCGCGAGGAGCGCGAGGAGGATCCCGATCACGCCGTGCAGCGACGCGCCGGCGTAGTCCGCGATGAGGTTCAGCGGGATCGGCGGCGGCCCGTCGCCGCTGCCGAGCTGCCCGAGCACGCCCGCGATCGCGAGGTAATTCAGATCGTGGCCGGCGCGATCACGATCGGGCCCATCCTGCCCGAAACCGCTCAGGGAACAGTAGACGAGGCGCGGGTTGATGGCGCCGAGGGTGGCATAGTCGGCACCGAGCCGCGCTGTAACCATGGGGCGAAAGCCTTCGACGACGACGTCGACGTCGGCGGCCAACGCGTGCAGCACCTGCTGTCCGCGTGGGTCCTTGAGGTCGAGGCTGATGCTTCGCTTGTTGCGGTTGGCGAACTCCGAGAGTGCCCAGGTGTCGTCGTCGCCGCCATCGAATGCCTTCGTACCGCCGCGGCGCGGCGGCGTCTCCAGCCGCAGCACTTCGGCGCCCATGTCGCCGAGCATCATCGTGCACAGCGAGCCGGGCGCCACGCGGTTGAGTTCGAGGACGCGGATACCGTCGAGCGGAGCGGTCATGGCGCCGGTCACAGCTTCAGCAGCCGTGCGAGGTTGTTCTTCTGCATGTCCGACGAGCCGCCGACGATCGGCATGGCGAGCAGCTCGCGTACGTTACGTTCGATGTCGTATTCGCCCGACAGGCCGTACGCGCCCATCACCTGCTGGCAGGCGAGCGCGATCTCCAGCCCAGTGTCGGCGACGAAGAGCTTGGCCATGCTGGTCTCGACCGCGCACGGCGCGCCGGCGTCGGCGACGCGCGCTGCGTGGTAGAGCATGTGTCGGCAGGCAGCGAGCTTGGTGCGCGCGGCCACCAGCTTGTGCCGGATGGCCTGGTGCTCGGCGATCGGCCGCCCGAACTGCGCGCGCTCGCGCGCGTACGCCCAGGCCTCGGTCAACGCCGCCCGGGCAAAGCCGTAGGCAAGCGCGCTGACCTCGATCTTCTCGACGTCCAGCGCGAGGCCCGCGAGCTGCTCCCAGCCGCGGTTCCACATGTCCGGCCCGCCGACGATGCTGTCCCACGACAGGCGTACGTCGTCGAAGTGGACGTCCATGCTGGCCGTGTAGCGCAGGTTGACGTGCTCCAGCGGCTGCATGCTGACGCCGGGTGCGTCGGTGGGCACGAGCAGAAAGCTCAGATTGCGATGGCGCGCCTCGCGCTCGCCGGAGCGTACAAGACAATAGATATAGCCCGCCCAGTCCGCGCCCGTGCACCAGCGCTTGGCGCCGTTGACGACGATGTCGTCGCCGTCACGCGCCGCCACCGTCTGCACGGAGGCGAGGTCGCCGCCGGTATCGGGCTCGGACAGGCCGTAGCTCAGGAACAGCTCGCCGCGCACGATACGCGGCAGCAGCGCGCGCCGTTGCGTTGGCGACCCGTTGTGCGTCAGGTTCATGCCGCCGTAGAAGGCGGCATGGATGTAAGGCCCGGCCAGCGATGGCCCGCCCTGGGCGAGCTCCTCGATCACCGCAGTGGCCGCGCTGATGTCGATACCGCTACCGCCGAATTCCTCCGGCACCAGCAACCCGATCAGACCGAGGTCGGCAATCTCGGCGAACAACCCGCGGTCCCACGTATGGGCACGGTCCCACGCAATGCGCTGCTCACGCGGCATCTTCGCGGCGACGAAGCGCCGCAGCTGGCGGCGGATCTCGACGATGTGCGCGGGCTCGTCGTCGTACTCCGGGTCGAAGGTGAATTCTCCCATGGCCGTGCTCCGCTCAGTCGCCGGACAGCCGTGGCGCGCGCTTCTCGCGCGCCGCCGCCACCGCCTCGCGCCGGTCGTGCAGGTGGTTCGAGGCCGTCTCCCAGCCGATCGCGGCGTCCATGATCTGCGCCGCGAGCGCGCGTAAGGGAATGTTGGTGACAGTCTTGGTCCAGCGCACCGCCCACTTCGGGTTGGCCGCGATGCGCGCGACCATGTCGTCGACGCGGGCATCGAGCTCCCCGGCTGGCACAGCGTAGTTGATCAGCCCGAGCGCGGCGGCGCGCTCCGCGGTCAGCATCTCGCCGGTCATGAGCAGCTCTTTCGCCCGCGCGTAACCGATTAGCTGCGGCCAGATCAGCGCGCCGCCATCGCCGGCGACGAGCCCGACCTTGACATGCGGATCGCCAATCAGGGCGGTCTCGTCGGCGATGATCACGTCGCACAGCAGGGCGATGCTCGCGCCGAGCCCGGCCGCCGCGCCGTTCAGGCGACAGATGATCGGCTTCTCCAGCTCGAGCAGCGACGACACGATGCGCTTGGCATCCCAGGTGATGGCGCGAAAACGCGCCGGGTCGTCGACCTGCGCCTGGAACCAGTCGAAGTCGCCGCCGGCGCAGAACGCACGCCCGCGTGCCGTGAGCACCACGATGTCGCTGGCCTCATCGCGCTGCAGCGCCGTGAACAAGCGCGCGAATTCCTCGTGCATCGGCTCGTCGACGCCGTTCATCCGGTGCCCTGAGTCGATGATGGCGTACAGCACGCGTTCGCGCCGCTCGAAGACGAACCGCTGCCAGGGGTGTGCAGCAATATCAAAAGGCTGACTCATTCCCGCTTTCTCGCTGGCCGTGACCTCTGCACATCATGACATGCGTCCGGCGACAAATGCAGACCCGCCATCTCGGAGGACGGCTTACGGGCTCCGTTGTGTACGCAGCCTGGAATCCGAGATGCCATGGGATGTATGCGCTTCCGCTCGCGGACGGCAGGGTTACGATTCGGGATCGGGACGTTGACGTCCCGCGCAGCACGTGCACGCTCCCCCGGCAGCGTGACCTCGTCCACGGCGAACAGGGGCACACGGACGCAGTATCGACGCGACCGCGTGTCCCCATGAACTCGATCCGGATCGTGTCCGAGTAACACCCCGATTGCCAAGCTACTGCGCCGAGAAATAACTAATACTAGGGAATCTCTGCTTTAGTTGATAAATTTACGGCGCGAGTCGCTTCGGATTGTGAAGTTAGCGGAAAACAAGCGCGTTCGACGTTCCAATCGCCGCTTATCGCGTCGTTTTCGACGCTTCAGCGGTGCATCGGGCAGATCTTACCTACGCCATTCGCAGCAGTCGCCGTCGAACCATGTACAGGTTCGTCAGCGCGCACGTCACGAACAACCGGTGCGCGTTCTTCTCGAGCCCTTTGTAGCGCGTCTTCGCGAATCCGAAAATGCGTTTGATGACCAGGAACAGGTGCTCGACTTTGGCCCGCACCGTCGATTTCGTGCGGTTCCTGGCCCGCTCGGCTTCGTCGACCACGCCCTGACGTCGGTAGCGGCGGTTGGTCAGGTCCTGCGCATTCGGTGCGCAGTCCTGAATGACCGCGGTCTGTCCTTGATAGGCCGAGTCGCCCCACACCTTCGTCTCTTCGCCGTGCAGCAAATCTGGCAGCACGGTCGCATCATGAACATTGGCTGCGGTCGCGGTGACGGCGTGGATGAGCTTGGTTCGGCTGTCGACGCCGATATGCGCCTTCAGACCGAAAAACCACTGGTTGCCCTTCTTTGCCTGGCGCATGTCGGGGTCGCGGCGACGGTCCTTGTTCTTCGTCGACGGCGGCGCGCTGATGATCGACGCATCGACGATGGTGCCCTTGCCTACCTTGATACCGTTGCTCTCGAGGTACTCCAGAACATACTGGAAGAGGGCCTCTCCGAGGTTGTTCCGTTCGAGCAGGTGGCGAAAGCGACAGATGGTCGTCTCGTCCGGCGCCGCTTCCTGGCCCAGGTCGAGGCCGATGAAACGGCGCATTGAGATCGAATCGTAAAGTGCGTCTTCGGCGGCCGGGTCGGACAGATTGAACCACTGCTGGAGGAAGTAGATCCGGAGCATCATCTCCAGCTCGCGGGGCGGACGACCAACCCCGGCCACCGGGTAGGCCGGCGCTATCAGCTCGCACAGCTCAATCCACGGGATGATTCGGTCCATTTCGCTCAGGAACCTGGCCCGCTTCGTGGTCTTCGCGTACTTCTCGAAGCCTTCGCCCAGCGTCAGTTGCTTGCTCATCTGGTGGTCTCGTTCCGCGCCTCAGGGTGCGAGATCAGATCGACGACTTATTCAGAAGTTCCCTAGCGTTTAGAAAGAGCTGCGAGCGTTGCGATTAACCTACGGCAAGCGCACCAGCGTGCGCGCGGTATACAGTAACCGGCGGCCCGGTTTCGTGTCTGGTGAAATCGAGCCACACGCGAGGCGGCGCACTTCCAGGACTATCGAGACAAAGGGAGCAAGACGGTGACCAACCCATTAATCCGAACTACAGGCCGATTACTGGTTGCGGGACTCATCGGCGCCGCCGCGTTCTTCGTCTGGCGCGAGTATCGGCCGCAGGGCCTGCCGGAGGGATTCGCCGCCAGTAACGGGCGCATCGAGGCCGTGGAGATCGACGTCGCCGCCAAGGTCGCCGGCCGCATAGAGGACGTCTATGTCGACGAAGGCGTTCTCGTTCAGCGCGGGCAAACCGTCGCGAAAATGGATACGGCAATACTCGAGGCCCAACACAAGGAGGCGGAGGCGGCACTCGAACGCGCGCGTATTGCGGTCGAAACAGCACTGAGCCTCGTGACCCAGCGTGAAGCGGAGTACCAAGCCGCGGAAGCCCTCATCGGCCTGCGCAAGGCCGAGCTCGACGCGGCGCAAAAGCGGCTGGCCCGGTCCGAGAATCTCGCCCCGCAGGGCGCTGCTTCGCTGGCCCAGCTCGACGACGACCGCGCCGACGTCCATGCGAAACGGGCGGCGGTGCGTGCGGCGGAAGCGCAAGCGGCGGCCGCGCGAGCCGCGATCAGCCAGGCGCAGTCGAACGTGATCTCGGCGAAAGCGGCCATTGAGGCGACTCAGGCCTCGCTCCAGCGCATTCAGGCCGATATCGACGACAGCGTGCTGAAGGCGCCGCGTGACGGTCGTGTCCAGTACCGCGTCGCCCAGCCCGGTGAAGTACTCTTCCCGGGCGGCGTGGTGCTGAACATGGTCGATCTCACCGACGTCTACATGACGTTCTTCCTGGCCACGGAACTGGCCGGGCGGGTCGCGGCCGGGGCCGAGGCGCGGCTCGTGCTCGACGCGGTACCGCAGTATGTCGTTCCGGCCAAGGTCTCCTTCGTCGCCGACGTCGCTCAATTCACGCCGAAGACGGTGGAAACGGCGGATGAGCGCCAGAAATTGATGTTTCGCATCAAGGCGCGCATCGACCCGGATCTGCTCAGGAAACACCTCCGGCAGGTCAAGACGGGCCTGCCCGGCATGGCATATGTACGACTCGACCCGCAAGCGGATTGGCCCGCCGAATTGCAAATCAGGTTGCCACACGATCAGCCGGCACGCACATGATGGAGTCCGTTCAAACTGAGGCGCGCGGAAGTGTCGGTAGCCACGCTGCATGAGGTAACCCTGCGCTACGGTGGCGTGTATGCGCTCGAGGGCGTCGAACTCGCTATCCCTGCGGGACGCATAGCCGGACTGATCGGACCGGACGGGGTCGGCAAATCCAGCCTGTTGGCGCTGATTGCGGGCGCCCGCGCGGTCCAGAGGGGACAGGTCGAGGTGCTCGGTGGCGACTTGGCCGATGCGCGTCACCGCCGCAGGGTCGGCCCGCGGATCGCCTATATGCCGCAGGGTCTGGGAGGCAACCTTTATCCGACGCTGTCCGTGCGTGAGAACGTCGATTTCTTCGGGCGCCTGTTCGGGCACGACGGCAGCGAGCGGGCGCGCCGCATCGCGGCGCTGACGCGGGCGACCGGCCTGGAGCCGTTCCTCGACCGCGCCGCGGGCAAGCTCTCGGGCGGCATGAAACAGAAGCTCGGCCTGTGCTGTGCGCTGATCCACGATCCCGATCTGCTCATTCTCGACGAGCCCACGACCGGCGTCGACCCACTTTCGCGGCGCCAGTTCTGGGAACTGATCGCCGACATCCGCCAGTCCCGGCCCGACATGAGCGTGCTGGTGGCGACCGCCTACATGGACGAGGCAGCACGCTTCGACTGGCTGGCGGCGATGGACGGTGGGCGGGTACTGGCAAGTGACACGCCGCGGCAGTTGTTGCAGCGCACCAGGACCGATTCGCTGGAGTCCGCTTTCATCCGGCTGCTGCCGGAAGACGAGCGCCGTGATTATCGGGCGGTCGAGATCCCGCCGCGGCCGCAAGGCGATGGCGACACCGCGATCGAGGCGCGGGACCTGACCATGCGCTTCGGCGCCTTCACGGCGGTAGACCGAGTGAACCTGCGCGTTCAACGGGGCGAGATCTTCGGCTTCCTCGGCTCCAACGGCTGCGGCAAGACCACGACCATGAAGATGCTGACCGGTCTTCTGGCGCCGAGCGAAGGCCGCGCCTGGCTGTTCGGGCGCGAGGTAGACCCGCACGACCTCACCACCCGCCGCCGTGTCGGCTACATGTCGCAGTTCTTTTCTCTCTATACCGAGCTTACGGTGCGGCAGAACTTGGAGCTGCACGCCCGGCTGTTCCATGTGCCCGCCGCCGAGATCTCAGGGCGCGTGGACGAAATGGTCGAGCGCTTCGCTCTGGCCGCCGTAGTGGAGAGTCTGCCGGGCCGGTTGCCCCTCGGGCTCCGGCAGCGCCTTTCCTTGGCGGTGGCCATGATCCACAAGCCCGAGATACTGATCCTCGACGAGCCGACCTCGGGCGTCGATCCCGTGGCGCGCGACACTTTCTGGCGCATGCTGGTCGCGCTGTCGCGACGAGACGGCGTGACCATCTTCATATCCACTCACTTCATGAACGAGGCGGAGCGTTGCGACCGCATCTCGCTGATGCATGCGGGCAAGGTGCTGGTGACCGACGCGCCCGCCGCCTTGGCACGCACACGCGGGGCGGACAGCCTCGAAGACGCTTTTGTCGCCTATCTGGAGGATGCCGCCGCGGAGGGCGCGGCAGAGTCAAGGCAACCGGGCGTGACGACTTCGCTCGATTCGGTCGACACGTCGGCCAGCCATGTCGAAACGCAGGGCTGGTGGCGGTTCTTCGACTCCCGGCGCATGCTCAGCTATGCGCGGCGCGAAGGACTGGAGCTGCGCCGCGATCCCATCCGGCTGACGCTGGCGCTGCTCGGCAGCGTGATCCTGATGTTCGTGATGGGCTACGGCATCAGCCTCGACGTCGAGGACCTCACCTTCGCGGTCCTGGACCGCGACCAGACCACCGTCAGCCGCGACTACACGCTCAACCTCGCCGGCTCACGATACTTCATCGAACGTGCACCCATCGCGAATTATGCCGATCTCGACCGGCGGATGCGCGAAGGCGACCTCAGTGTGGCGATCGAGATTCCGACCGGTTTTGCGCGCGACATTGCCCGCGGCCGGCGGGTCGAGATCGGCGCCTGGATCGACGGCGCCATGCCGACGCGGGCAGAGACCGTCCGCGGCTACGTGCAGGGCATGCACGCCCACTGGCTCGCCACCAAGGCGCGGGAAGCCGGCTATGGAGATGCTTTGGCGAACCTGGCGAACGTCGAAACCCGCTTCCGCTACAACCCGGACGTCAAGAGCCTGGTCGCCATGGTGCCGGCGGTGATCCCGCTGCTGCTCATGCTGATCCCGGCCATGCTCGCCGCGCTCAGCGTAGTGCGGGAAAAGGAGCTCGGCTCGATCACCAACTTCTATGTGACGCCGACCACACGGCTTGAGTTTCTGCTCGGCAAGCAACTGCCCTATGTGGTGCTGTCCTTCCTGAGCTTCCTGCTGCTCACGCTGCTTGCGGTGACCGTCTTCGGGGTACCGCTGAAGGGCAGTTTCCTGACGCTCGCTGTGGGCGCGCTGCTCTATGTCGGCGCCGCCACGGCCGTGGGGCTGCTCATCTCCACCTTCATGCGCAGCCAGGTCGCGGCGATCTTCGGCACGGCGGTGCTTACCATCCTGCCTGCGGCGAACTTCTCGGGCATGATCGACCCGGTGTCCTCCCTCGAAGGGATGGGCCGGCTGATCGGCGAGGTCTATCCGACCACGCACTTCCTGACCATCGCGCGCGGCACCTTCTCCAAAGCCCTGAACTTCTCCGATCTGCACGCCGCCTTCCTGCCGCTGGCGCTCGCCGTTCCGGCTCTGATCGGGCTGTCCGCGGCGCTGCTGAAAAAACAGGAGCGGTAGTTCATGCGCCTCGCCAATAGTTTCCATCTCGGCATCAAGGAACTGCGCAGCCTCACCCGCGACCCGATCATGCTGGTGCTGATCGTCTATGCCTTCACCGTTTCCGTCTACACGGCGGCCACCGCCATGCCGGAGACCCTCAACAAGGCGCCAATCGCGGTGGTGAACGAGGATCGCTCGCCCCTGTCGTGGCGCATCGTCAGCGCCTTTTACCCACCCTATTTCCTGCCCCCCGAGGTAATCGACCAGGCCGACATGGATGCCCGCATGGATGCCGGGCTCGATACCTTCGCGCTTGACATCCCGCCCAACTTCCAGAGTGACCTGCTGGCCGGGCGCCAGCCGACGGTTCAGCTCAACGTCGATGCCACGCGCATGAGCCAGGCCTTCACCGGCAGCGGCTATATCCAGACGATCGTCGGCGATGAAGTCCGCGCCTTCGCGCAGCGCTATCGCGAGGTCCGCGAACTGCCGGTCGATCTGGCGCTCAGGGTGCGCTTCAATCCCGAGCTCAACAAGTCCTGGTTCGGCGCCATCATGCAGGTCATCAACAACGTGACCATGCTCGCCATCGTCCTGACGGGTGCCGCCCTGATCCGCGAGCGCGAACACGGCACGGTCGAGCACCTGCTGGTGATGCCGGTGACGCCATTCGAGATCATGACCAGCAAGGTGTGGGCGAAGGGGCTGGTCGTCCTTGCCGCCACCGCCTTCGCGCTCACTGCCGTGGTGCAGGGCGCGTTGTCGGTGCCGATCCAGGGATCGCTGACGCTGTTCCTGGCCGGCGCGGCACTGCATCTGTTCGCGACCACCTCGATGGGCATCTTCCTCGGCACTGTTGCGCGCTCCATGCCCCAGTTCGCGTTGCTCCTGATGCTGGTGCTGCTGCCGCTACAGATGCTTTCCGGAGGCACCACACCGCGCGAGAGCATGCCGGAGGCTGTCCAGTACATCATGCTCGCCGCGCCCAACACACATTTCGTCAGCCTGTCCCAGGCGATCCTATACCGCGGCGCGGGCTTCACCGTCGTCTGGCCGCAGCTTCTCGCGATCGTGGCGATCGGAACCGCGCTGTTCAGTCTGGCCCTCGCGCGGTTTCGAAGAGCAATTAGCACGATGGCGTGAGCGCGCGCCGCGATCCGCGAGAACGGCCAACCAACACCGGGCTCAACCTCATCTCGCCAGCTCGCGCGCCATCGCCAACACTTCACGCGCGGTGGCGACGTGGGCGTAGTCGATGTGCTCGCCTTCGTAGACGATTGCCGCTCTGCCCTCGTGTTCGGCCGCCTCGAACGCCTCGATCATGCCGCGGTAATAAGCCAGTTCGGCTTCCTCGGGCGTGAACACTTCGTTCGCGACGGCGACATTCGACGGATGCAGGATCATTTCGCCCTTGAAGCCGAGCTGGCGGTGGAACCGGCAGTAACGGCGCAGGCCTTCGAGGTCGTGCACGTCCTGCCACAGGCCGGCGATCGGGCAGCTCTTGCCGGCCGCACGCACGGCGAGTACGGCGCGCGACTTGAGGTAGAGGCTCTCGAGCCCGGCCTCGGTCCACTCGAAACCCATCGCGCGGGCGACGTCGCCATTGCGGGCCGAGGCCGCGCACAACGTCACCACGCGCGGGTGTTCGGCGATCTCGAAGGCGAACTGGATCGCGCGCGCCGACTCCAGCACCGGCACGAACCGGGTATGCCCGACGCTGATACCGGCGCGGAGTTCGATGTCGGACACCAGCGCGTCGAGGGTTGCCACGCCCTGCGGCCCGCTGGTCTTGGACAGCACCAGCCCCTCGCAGCCGTCCTGGACCACGGCATGCAGATCCTCCAGATCGTAGATGTAGGGGGTGGGATTGACCCGCACGTAGACGCGCTGGCCAGCTGCCGCCAATTCGGCCATGGCAGCGCCCGCAATCGCCCGCGCGGCCGGCTTGAGCTCGATCGGCACGCTGTCCTCGAGATCGAGGATCACGGCATCGGCACCGAATTCGGGGATCCTGGCAACCCACTTTTCCCGGTGCGCGGGTACGAACAGAAACGATCGGATGGGCTTCATTCAAACTCCTCCCGGGAAAACGCTGAACAACGGCGGCACTGCCCGCTCACACTGACGGGGTTATCATAACGATAGAAGGTCCGTCCGACGACGCCGCGCTCCGCGACGCCGACGCGCGGGCACCAGCCAGGAGCCGAGGATGCAATGGGGATGCGAAACACACCTGTCCCTGCCCGCGAATACCCGATCGCGTTGACGCGCACGCTGCCGCCGGCACGCATGGATACCGGATCGGAGCGCCGCCGGTGAGCACGCCGGCCTTTACCCTGCCGGCGTCGTTCGTCGAGCAATACGGTGAGGATCTCTATCATTGCGCCTCGTGCAACTACTGCATCGACGCCGTGTGGACGGAACGCGGGATCGCGCACGTGTGCGCGACCCTCGAGCACCACTCACCGGCCCCCGGTTACTCGGGGCGTGGCTTCATCATACCCATCGACCGCACGGGGACCGTGTCCCGCCACGGCCCGAGCTCCAGCACGGTTACCCTGAAGCCGGCCTCGGCGAGCCGCGCGGCGGCTACCGCGCCGCCGAAGCCGCTGCCGATGACCAAGATTTGAGAATCGTCTGTCATCGTGCCCTCGCCCGCGTCGCGCGCTCGCTCAGGCGGCCCAGGTGAACGGCGCGTAATGACCGTTGTTGCCGGCGTTCTCGATATCCATGTCCAGCCCGAAGCAGTGCAGGTGCGTTTCCTCCGAGGTCGCGAGCGCGAGGCGTGACGACACCGGGTGGCCGGCGTTGTCGACGTAGTAGGGATTGCCGTTGCCGAGCCTGGACAGCACGCCCTTGATGGCGAATCTCAGCTTGTCGGCGATGGTCGTGGCGCGGGTCTCGCCGTCCATCTCGAACGTGATGGGCAGATATTCCACGCCGCGAAACTCGCTGACCAGATTGTCCCGGATCCGTGCCGGCGGCCCGCCTGCCTCGCCAGCCGCGATTGCGGCGAGCGCGTCGCGCTGGGCATCGTCGGCGGCCTCGTCGACGATGACGCCGAATACTCAGACGCCCTCGCTCATCACCTTGCCCGAGCGGATCACGAGCGCGAACCTGAGGCCGGACAGGTCGACGTCGCCGCGACTGCCCTCGTCGATGCGAAAGACGAGCAGCGCGGTACAGTTGTCATAAGTCACCTCAGCCTGCGGGCAGATGATGTCGTAAAGAATCGCGAACCGCCCCGCCCGGAACAGTTGCTGCCAAAGTTCATCAATATGTCCATTTCAGCACCACGCGCGACGCGTATGCGGGGTCGTGATGCCCCGGTGTGTCGCGGAGAAAGACCCGCCGCTACCCCTCACTCGCACGGATCTCCTCGATCATGCGTTCGGCCATGGCCTGCGCCGAGTGCTTTTTTGGCAGGTTCCAGTACAACAAGCGGTTGTTGATTGGATCGCCGGCAAAGAAATGCTCGTAGAGCAAGCTGCGGCTGCCGAAGGCGTGACCGAGCAGGTCCCAGGCGAGCTTGAAGACGCGAACCCGATCCTTCGCCTCGATACCGTCGCGACCGCGCAGGTACCGCTCCAAGTAAGGCCGCGCCGCGGCGTTGGCGAAATCGGCGTCGGTCGGCGTCATGATGAGGCCGCTGGATCCGATCAGGCGCAGCGCTTCGGCGGCCTTCTGGTGCACGAGGGGGAAGAACAGGCGAATGGTCGTGATACCGAGCGAGGTGCGCCCGACGCCGCCGAACAGGGTGGCGAGGCCCGGCACGGCTGGCACCGGGGTGGCGGCACCGTCGGCGCCGGGCGGCAGTAATGGGTTGTCCCGGTTGCGCCGGACCTCCAGCGCGACGGCCTCGACCAGGCCCTCGGCGACCTCCAGGAATCCCAGCAACTCGCCGACCATCTCCTGGTAGCGCGCCACGGTCGAGCGGCCGTTCGTCTCCGCGACCAGCGCACACACGCCGGCAACGAAGCGCAGCTTCGCCGTCGCGCGGGTCACCGCCTGCAGCAGCAGGTAGCCTGGATAGGCCGGGGAAACGAGATTGTAGAGTTCGACATCGCCGTACAGGAACACGCGCTCCCACGGCACCAGCACTCGATCGAACACCGCCAGCGCATCCTGTTCATCGAAACGCGCGCTCACGGGCCGGTCGAATAGGCCGCGACCCTGGTCGTATGGTTCACGCGCTATGAACTTCAATCCCTCGCTGGCAACCGGGAGCGCGCAAATCAGCGTATAGGCTTCCTCTCCGCGCTTTCTCGGCATGTAGGGCGCCACCAGCACCTCGTCGGACAACGGCGCCAGAGTCGAGAGCATCTTGCAACCTTCGACGACGACACCGTCCGGCGTTTCCTCGACGACCTTCATCGCGTCCTGCGCTTCCACGCCCTTGCCCTTGTCCACGTGCGGGTCGACCAGCACATGCGTGAGTGCGAGGTCGTGGTCGCGCGCAAGCGCGCGATACGCCCGTGCGCGATGGCCGAAGTCCGGATTGCGGTGGCCGAGCAGCGAATCGATGGCCGCCAGATCCGTGACCATCGCATTCACGTAGTCGGGCAGGCGTCCCATCAGGCCGTAGGTGAGATCTGCGCGCAGGCTCTCGCCGGCCACGCGCTGTGCCAGTTCTTCGTCGGTCCTCGCGAGCAGGAACGAGACACTGACCGGCGCCGCGTCGTCTTCCGACGGGTAGGTGAGCACGCTGCGGTAGGACGTATCGTCCTGCAGGTCGTACACGCGCGCGAGCTCTTCGGCTGCACGGCGAAACGCGGGATAGTCGGTGACGTCGGTGACCGTCTCCCCGTTGACGAAGATCTGGCGTCCATCGCGCAGACCAGCCAGGTACTGCGCGCCCGTCCTCACACCCATCGCCGCCCTCTCCTCAGCCGCATCACCGGTCAAATCGTAACAGGTTCATGGCGGTGCGGCGCTCGCATACAGGCCGAACCGGGCGATGTCTCAACCGGTGCCGGCTCGATTGCCGAACTCACACGAGCAATCCGAGTTCCCGCGCCCGCCAGACCGCCTGCGAGCGCCGGCGCACGTCCAGCTTGCCGAACACCTGGTGCAGATTCCATTTGACCGTGCCCTCGGCGAGTCCGAGGACCTCGCCGATCTCCCGGTTCGACAAGCCCTTGGCGACCAGGCAGACGACGTCGCGTTCGCGCGGCGTTAGCTCACCGGACTGGACCGGGCCGGCCGCGGCGGCGCGCTCCGTACCATCGGCGTCACCCAGTGCCGCGCGCACCGCGCCGACGAACGCGCCGAGCTCCGGCGCAGTCTGCGCCACCGTGTCGCAGGCCAGCGCCATAGCCGTGCGCAACTGGTCACGTTCGTCGAGCAAAGGCTGCAGCAATTGCTGCTCGCCGGCGATGCCAATGGCCGCGCGCAGTTCGCGCTGCTCGCCGCGACGGTCACCGCCCGCAGCGTACGCCAGCGCGGCCAGCAGACGAAATTCGAGCTCCAGCCGTGGTACGCCGCGGGCCCGCGCGAACCGTACCCACCGGCGCGTCAGGTCGAGCGTCAACTTGTGCTCGCCGCGGGCGAGGTCGGCGCGCGCCCGCGCCTGTGCCCACACCGCCCTTGCCGCCGTGCCGGGGCTGCGTGGATGAAAACTCCCGCAGTCGCGGTCGAGCGCGCCGGCGCGGCCGAGCTCGACGAGTTCGGCGTGGCGGCGCAAGCGCACCAACAGGCGCACGCGCTCGTGCACCAGATGGGCGGTCACTCGCTCTGGCCTGGAGTCCGCGTCCGCGGCGGCACGCTCGTGCTCGTCGAGCAGCGCGAGCGCCGCAGCGTATGCGCCGTTACACGCGAGTAGTCGCACCGGTACGAAAAAGGCGCAAATCTGGTAGTCAGGGAAGTTCAGCCTCTCGGGCACGGCGGCATAGCGGCCGATGAGCCGCTGCGCCTGCGCAACCTCGTTGCGATCGTAGTAAGCGCGCGCAAGGATCGTCGCCGGCATGGCCGCGAGCGGCGTGCCGGCGCCGCCGACGCGGGTCGCGAATGCGAGTGCTTTCTGCAGCGCCGCGAACGCATCCAGGGTCAAGCCGGCGCCGAGATAGCCGGCGCCGAGAATCGTGTACAGCCACAGCGGACCGTAGAATGCGCTCGTTTCCTCCAGCGCATCCCCGATGACGGCGGCGTAGCGCCGGGCATAGGAAAAGTCGTACTCCAGCCCGCGTATGCCCGCGAGCACCGTCTCGACGGCACCCAGGCGAAACGGATCGTCGGAATAGGCGCCATTCAACCAGCGCTCGCACAGCGCCTCGGTCGCCTCGATGTCCTCCGCGTAATACGCCATCATCAGGCGCACGAACAGAACGTCGCCAAAGACCGCAGCATGATCCGGGCGTCGTGAACGCGCCTTGGCGCTGGGCAGTGCGGCGAGATCACGCGACACGCCGTCGACGATGCGAACGGCGGATTCCGCTTTTCCAGCGAGCACTAGCGACCAGGCCTGGATCAGCCGGAGATTGAAATGGGCGCGACGCACGCGCGGCGGGATCCGCCGGGCCCAGCCGTCCAGACGCGACTGATGACCCGCGGTCCACAGGTCGTAGGCGTGCTGGTCGAGTATGCGCGCCGCGCGGCGAACGTCGCCGCCATCGAACGCGTAGTCGACGGCCTCGTCGTAGGCGCCTCGCGTCTCGAACCAGTCGCTCGCGGCGCGGCGGACCGCGGCCAAATCGTCGGGACACGTCCGCTCCATCTCGCGGGCGAGAAAATCGCACAGCAACGGGTGAAACCGCAACCAGCGCGCGCGGTCGTCGGTGGCGAATACGAACAGGTTCAAAGCCACGATGCGGTCGAGCATGAGCGCCGCGTCACGGCGCCCGGTAACCGCTTCGCACAGCGGTGCGCACACCCGTCGCAAGGTCCCGATACGGAGCAGAAAGTGCCGCAGATTGGGTTCGAGATGATGCAGCACCTCCTCGGCGAGGTAGGCGGCAATCGCCTGGCTGCTGCCGTCCAGGCGATCGAGAAGGGAGGTCAGCGCCGGCGCGTCGCGCCCGGCAATCGAAGCGAGCTGGAGAGCGGCCGCCCAGCCCTCGGTCTTGGCCGCGATGGCTCCCACCACTTCCGTCGCCAGGTCGAGGCTGTTGGCCTGGCGGAAGAAGCGCCGGATCTCCCCTTCGTCGAAGCGCAGATCGTCCCAGGTCAACTCGACCAAACCGCCAGTGGCCCGCAACCGTCCGAGGCCGACGTCAAAATGCGTGCGACTGCTGACGATCAGACGCACGTGTGCGGCAGTGCCGACGATGAGTTGCCGCAGCACCTCGAGCGCACGGTCGTCGGTGAGCTCGTGGACATCCTCGACGAACAGATAGATTTCACGGTCGAGTGCCGACAGTGCGTTGGCGAGCGTATGCGTAATCGCCGCATCCGACACGTTGGCGCCGCCGCGCAGTAACGGTGCGACGGGCTCCCCGAAAGCGGGATGTACGGCACGCACCGCATCGGCGACGCAGCGCGCGAGCTGAGCGAAATCGTTGTCGGCGGCATCCAATCCCAGCCACGCGGTGACCGCGTTATCGCCGCGGCGCTGCTCGAACAGCTGCCGCATGACGGCGGTCTTGCCGTACCCGGGGGGCGCCGTGATCAGGGTGAGCTTGCCGGGTGGCGCGCACCGCACGGTGTCGAGCACGCGCGCTCGCGGTACCGGCGGCACGTTGGACGAAGGCGGGCGGAACTTCGCCTGGAGCAGCGGCAGGAGGGTGCGGGTCAGCATCGTCAGCCGTCGACTGCACCCGGCGGACGCCGCCCGGCAGTTCCCGCCACGTCCCATGGAAGACTGCAAATATTATTTGTATTCAATAAATTAAGGCCATCTCGCCCAACCCGGAATGCCGCGCTGCCGGCAACAATCACCCTATCGAAAGTTCGGGGCGGGTGCATTCACCGTGCCAGTATGATGTTACTCGCAATGCAACGTGTACCAGGGAGGATTTGCGATGACAGGGGAAACCCCGCTGCCGGCGGGCTTTGAGGAACTCGAGCGCTTCGCCGCTACGTGGGCACTGCCGTCCGAGGGCGCACGCAACCGCTTCCGCGTTGCGCGCACGATGGCGGAGATCGACGACTTCTGCAGCGCCGTGTTTCCGCGCCTCGACGACATCTGCGACCATGTCGATCGTTATCCCCTCGAGGCGATGCCGTTGCCGGCAGCGCGGCTGCTGCAACTCGCGCTGATGTTCATGGAAGCGTCGCCGGCGTTCGAGGTCTACCGGCAGCCCGACGTCCCCAACGCGATCGCACACGACCGTTTGCGCATCGTCACCCCTGACGACCCCATCAAAGTCGTCTGAGAGTTACCGCGCCCGGCGGGCGCGGCGCGTCAATAGGAGGTAGCAACGAATGAGCGCCAACCCGGAAGCAGCAAAACACGCGGAGGCCACCCGTCTGCCGGACTGGGAGCACCGGCGCATCGTGTCGGAACGGTATCCGGACGCCGACACCGGCCCGCTGTCCATCGAGCCCTATGTTTCCGAGACCTTCTTCGAGCGCGAGCGCGAGAAGGTGTTCAAGAAGACCTGGCTCTACGTCGGGCGCGCGGAACGCATCCCGGAACCCGGGGACTACTTCGTCCAGGTCATCGAAGCGGTCAGGACGCAGAAGGACGGCACCTCTCCGTCGTTCATCATCTGCCGCGATCGTCACGGCGGCATTCGCGCTTTCTACAACACCTGCCAGCACCGCGGCACGACCGTGTGCTGGCAGGATCACGAGACCTGGAATGCGGAGAACACCCGGTACTTTCGCTGCCGCTTCCACGGCTGGGTGTACGACACCGACGGCAGCCTGCGCTCGGTGCCCGACGAGAACCAGTTCTTCGACCTGAACAAGGCCGAACGTGGACTCAAGCCCGTGCACTGCGCGGTATGGAAAGACTTCATCTTCATTAACGTCGACCCGGCGCCGGAACAAACCCTGCTCGAGCAGATCGAACCGCACGCCGAACTTCTCGAACGCTTTCCGTTCGAGCGCATGCACAAGCGCGGGATCTGGACCGCAACGGTAGACGTGAACTGGAAAGTGGCGATCGACGCGTTCCAGGAAGGCTATCACGTGAGCACGGTCCACGCGGCGACGCTGCCGGAGGCATTCTGCGGCCCGCTCAATCCGTTCTGCCGCCCGACATCCATCCGCCTCTTTCCCGGCGGCAACCGCTCGGTAACGTTCATGGTGTCGCCGGACTTCGAACCGCCGGCCGCCGAACAGTGGGTGCGCAGGCGGGGATCGAGCTGGTACGCCGCCGGCGGCGCGGAGACCGACGCCGCGTTTCCCGGTGTTAATCCGGACAACGACCCTTTCTACGCGTTCGATTGCCACGGCTTCTTTCCGAACATGCTGGTCGATCCCTTCGTCGGCGGCTTCTACGGCCATGAATTCTGGCCGATCACGGTGCGCAAGACGCGCTGGATCGGCAGCATCAATTTTCTCGCGCCCGAGAAGCCGAGCGACCTGATCGTCCAGGAACACGGCAAAATCCTGCTGCGCGACGCGTTCAGGGAGGACACCGTGACACTCGACTCGACCCAGATCGGGCTCGAGTCCGGTGCGATCGAATCGACCATGCTGTGCGACCTGGAGATGGCTCCGCGCCATCTGTACAACGCCGTGCAGGAAATGGTGAATCGCTGATCATGGGCGTGGAGCGCGCTTGCCGCGTAGCGGGTTTCCTGCTGTTCGCGACGACCGGCATGGCTGTGGCGGCAGACGTCGAGATCCGCGGCACGGTGCGCGACGCCGCCGGCGGCGCCGTGCCCTACGCTCGCGTCACCATTGCGGGCGGCGATCAGATCCCGCTCACCACCAGCGTGTTCTCCGATCGCGACGGGAACTTCCTCGCCTCGGTGGACATGGCGGATCCCGACGGGCTCGACATCAGCTTCTTTCGCATCGGCTGGAAGGAGGCGCGACGTGACGAGCGCACGGCCGGTGGCACTCGCCTGATCGACGTTACCCTGGCACGGACCGACAACGTGGCCGCACAGGTGCCGGCCTCGGCGTGGATCCCCGGTGAACGCGGCGCACGGCCGTTTCACATCCTCATCAACGAGTGCGCGGGCTGTCACCAGCTCGGCGCCGACCGCGTCAAGCGCTTCGCCCGCCTGCTCGACGGCCAACCGCTGCCGGCGCGCCGGGCCGCATGGGATGCCATGGTCCAGTTCATGCGCTCACAAGCACTGCGGATGGGGCCGAGCGGGCAGACCGAGCTGCGCTGGGGGCTGTCCGAGGACAGCCCCGAGTACACCGCGGCGACGACGCCGGAGACGAGCTTCTTCCTGCCGCGCGACGTCGACATCGTCGTGCCCTACCTGGCCGAGCACTTCCCCACCCGATTCGACGAGCTCACAGACTACGACGACGTAGCACGCCTCGGCGAATACGGTGTGACCGCGGCGACCGTGGTCCAGGAATTCCTGCTGCCGACGTTCGGCTGGACGCGCGAGGTCAGCATCGCGCCCGGCTCGCCGCTGGTGTGGTTTCTCGAGCTCGACGCCGACCGTCTCGGTGCCCTCGATCCCGGCGACGGCAGCGTGTCCTGGTTCGACGTACCCGGCCAGGGTCCGCAGGGGCCGCACACACTGAACGCGGATGCCGACGGCAACCTGTGGGTCGCGCTCGAGGAGAGCTACTCCATCGGGCGTTTCGATCCGCGCACGCACGCGTGGCGGGTTTATGCCCCGCCGTCCGGCGTGAAATTCGCAATCACGCACGACACCGCGATCAACGCCCGCCGGCAGGTACAGCCTGATGCATCGGGGCGGATCTGGCTGACCCTGGTCGGGCTCAACGAATTGTGGAGCGTCGACGTCGAGAGCGGCGCAATCGAGCGCCACGTGATGCCGCTGCCGCCCGGGGAAGAGCCGTTCCACGTTTTCATCTACGGCGCCGTGATGGAACCCTCGCTGGAGCGCGTGTGGTGGACGCAGTTGCACGGATTCCTGGGTGCCTTCAACGTCCGTACCGAGCAGGTCGAGCGCATCGTTCCGTTCCCGCGCGGAGCCGCCCCGCGACGCATGGCCATCGAGGCCGACGGTACGCTCTGGATCCCGTTGTTCGGCGAGGGCCAGTTGGTGAAGTTCGATACGCGGGCGACCGAAGAGCTGGCGCGCTACGATATTCCCGATCCCGCCGCGGCGCCGTATTCCATCACGCTCGACGAGAAGCGCCGCGCAATCTGGGTCGCGACCACGAATTCCGATCGCATCTATCGTTTCGATATCGACAGCGAGCGCTGGCGTCATTATCCGCTGCCGCGCCGCGAGGCCTTCCTGCGCATGATCGAAATCGACCACGAGACCGGCGACCTGTGGACCGCATATGCGAATCTGCCCGTGGGTCCGCGCGATCCGACGGTACACGGGCACGCGGGCGCCAACAACATCGTCGTCCGCCTGCATCCGGGTGACTGAGCGGTGCGCTCGGTCAGCTCGCCGGCAACGCCGGCGCCTGCTGGCGACCGCCTTGCTGGCCTCGTCGGCGGTGTGGGCGGACCTCGGGGCGGACGCGCCGGCCGAGCGTCACTCACTGGGTGCGATCGAGATCAGCGATCCGTGGGCGCTCTACGCCGCCGGCGAGGCGACCGTCGCCAGGGTGTTCTTCGATTTCCGTAATTCGGGCACGGCCGACGACCACCTGCTCGCGGCTGCCGCTAGCATCGGCGCGGCGGTGACGTTCGGCACAGCGGGCGCCGACACGGTGGCAACGATCCCGCTGCCGGCGGGCGGCGACACGCACCGCCTGAGCCCCGCCGGGTACTATTTGCTGGTGAGCGGACTGCGCACCCCCTTGACCGCCGGGCGGGAATTCTCCCTGACCCTGCGTTTTGCACGCGCGGGCACGATCGAGATCCCGGTCAGAAGCCGCTTCCATTCACCGGCGCTCATGCGCCACATCCGGCAGGCGGCGGAACGCGGCGAACTCGAGTCGCTGCCGAACGCCGGTGGCCCGGTCCCGGCGCGATGAGCCGCCGGCGCGAAAGCACGGAACCAACGTCGCGCGCGCTCGAAATCGAAGACGCAGCGCAGATGCCCATAGGCAGCGTACGCTTGATCGCGGCCACCGGTGTCGGTGCATTCGCGCTCTACCGCCTGGAGGACGGCTATTACGCGACCGACGATTTATGTACGCACGGAGACGGGAGCCTGGCCGAAGGCGACGTCGACGGTGACGAGATCGTGTGTCCGTTCCACCTCGGCCGGTTCGACATCCGCACGGGCGAGGCGACCATGGCACCCTGCGTTCAGGCGCTGCGTTGTCACGCCGTGACCGTCAGCGCCGACGGGCGCGTCTATCTCGAGTTGCCGGACGGCAACGCGCCACCCTGAGGCCGCCAACCACGCATCCGCGGCTCGCCGGCGCGAGACCGGACGTTGGCGCTCCGCCGCCGCGACCGCAAGCGCCAGCTCAAAACAGCTTGTGTTCGAGGAACTCGCCGACCTCCGTGCCGAGACCGAGACTTCGCGCCTGCTCGTAGACCGCGAAGCCCGCCATGACGTCCTGCACCGCCGTCCCGACCGACTTGAACAGCGTGATTTGCTCGCCGGTCTCGCGCGCGCGTGCGCTGCCGCTGACGACCGCCGGCATCTGCACCATTTTCGACTCCTCCCACGCACCGTTCTCGACGGCGGCGAAGGCGTCGCCGGACTCGCCGCGGACCTGCTCGATGGAGTCGAGCTGGATGCAGTCGGCACGCGCGAAGCACGCCGGATCCAGTTCGCGCAGCTTGCCGCCGGTAGCGCCGATCGAGTTGATGTGCTGCCCGGGGCGCATCCACGCTCCGCGGTAGGCGATGAGATCGCCCTTGCCGGTCGTGTTGGTCGCGACGACGACGATGTCCGCGCCTTCGGCAGCCGCTTCCGGTGAGTCGACCGCGTGCACGGGCAGGCCCATGCGCTCGCTCATCTCGCGCGCGAATCGTTCCCTGCGTTCCGCATTGGGCGAGTACACCCGGGCGTTCCGGATCGCCCTCACCGCACATACCGCCTCGAAGTTCGTGCGCGCCTCGAGTCCCGAACCGATGATACCGACGTTCCCGGCATCGGCCCGGGCCTGGTAGCGGGTCGCGACCCCGGTGGTCGCGCCGGTACGCGCCGCGGTCAGCCACGCGGCGTCCATCAGGCACAGCAGCTCGCCGCCGCGCTCGTCGTAAATCATGATGACGTAACGCACGCCATGCTCGACCGAGCCGTTGAATATCTTGATCCCCATGCGGCCGCCGTCGCGCATCACGCACGGCATCACGCGGAAGAACCCGTTCGAGGTCTCCAGGTTCTGCCGTGCCGGCATCACCACGCGCCCGGCCGCCTGCTCGCGGATCCCGGCCTCTACGACGTCGATCATCTGCCGCATGTCGGTCGCCCGCCGCACCTCCTCCGGTCCCAGAATCAGTGGCATGACGCTCGCCTCAGGCCGGATTGCGACCGCGGAAGAACTCGGCGTCGTCCGGGGCGTCGATGTCGAACCCGGCGGCGACCAGGCCCTGCCGGAGCGCCTTCATCTGGCGATCGACCAGACGCATCGTCGGCGCGCGCAGCGGACCGCCGTTGAACCCCTGCAGCCAGCCCTGGTACTTCCACAGCATGCGGTGCAGGAAATTCGAGCCCTGCAGCACCGCCATCGCCGCGACCGAGGCCTGCCGCGCCGGGAACAGTCTCCAGTAGGCATCCATTGCCTCGTCGCGGCGCCCGTCCCTGATCATGGCGAAGATTCGCGGGATCTCCGGCCCGAAGTACTCGTAGTTGCTGGTGCCCATGAACGGCATGTCGACCAGGGTGGCCATCGGCAGGCCGTTGCCTTCGATCGGCTCGATCACCAGCACGCGCTCGTGGAAGCGGTTGTACACGTCGACGAAACCGCCGATGGACGGCATGCCGCCCTCGGCCTTGATGGCGACGATGTTCGGGCAGTCGTCCAGCAGCCGCTCGATGAGATCGGGTCCGAATCCGGCCGCGGGGTGGATGCGTTCGAATCCCCACAGCGGCACCGGGAACAGGATCACGCCGAGGTCCGTTGCGTCGCAGAACGCCCGTGTATAGGCGTGGATGTCCTCGGCGCTGCGCGGGTAGAAGGTCGGCGGATATCCCAGCAACACCAGCTCGGCGCCGCGTTCCTGCGATCGGCGCGCCGCCTCGATGTTGTCCTCCAGGCTGTTGAAGCTCGCGTGGTGGATGAGGTGCAGCGCACCCTGCGCCTCGTCGGCGCACCACGTCACGAACTGCGCGTACTCGTCGAGCGTCACCGCGACCTCGGAGACCATGAGTGCGCCCCAGAAGCCGTACTCGATCTCGAGGCGCACGTCATGGCGCGCCGCTGCCTCGTTGAGGCCTGCGAGATTGCCCGTGAAGGTCGGGGTGATCACGTTGGCCACGCCGCGCATGTTCTCGCGTGCCCAGGCGCGTGCGTCCGCGCGGTCAAATGGTATCGTCACGTCGGTATCCTACATGGTGAGTTTGAGGCCGCCGTCGACATAAACGGTCTGGCCGGTGATGTATGCCGCCGCCGGCGTGGCGAGGAGCACGGTGGCGCGCCCGATGTCCGCCGGGCTGGCCCAGTCGCCGAGCGGGATGCGCGCGGCGAATTCCGCATCGACGGCAGTCGTGTCCGCGTCGCCGCGCTCGCGCGCGAGATTGCCGCGTACGGTGAGCGACCCGGGTGTTTTTACCGCCCCCGGTGCGATCACGTTCGCGGTGGCGCCGTGCGGTGCGAGCTCGAGCGCGCACGACCGCGTGAACGCCTCGATACCGCCCTTGCTGGCATCGTAATGTCCCATGCCGACGTAGCTCTTCCAGGTGTCGATGGAGGAGATGTTGATCAGCCGTCCGCTGTCACCGGCGGCAGCGAGATGGGGCAGCGCCGCCCGGCTGACCAGGAACGTGCCGCGCAGGTTGACTCCGAGCACCCGATCCCACAGCGCCGTCGACATCTCCGCGATGGGTGACATCGGGTAAATGGCGGCGTTGTTGACGACCACGTCGAGACGGTCGAAGGTCTGCACCGCGCGGGCGATCAGAGCCGTGGCGTCCGCCTCCTCGCTCACGTCGCAGGTAACCGCCAGCGCCCTGCCACCGCCACTCGTAATCGCTTCCGCGCAGCGCGCGCCCTCGTCCCCGTCGACATCGGCGACGACCACGGTGGCGCCGACGAGCGCCAGGTGTTCGGCAATCCCGCGCCCGATGCCCTTGGCTGCACCAGTGACCACCGCTACCCGACCGTCGAGATCGAACAGTGCCTGCGCGCGATGGTCCATGCTGCCGTCCCCCGTTCAGACGAATACGGTGATGTTGTCGATGAGGTCGTGATCGAAAACAATCATGCGCTCGTGCAGGCGCCAGCCGGCGTCGGTGCGGCGCCACCAGTCATGGCGGGCGCCGACGAACAGCGTTTCCTCGCGCCCGGAGCGGCTGCGAAAGACCATGAAATTCGACGTCACTCTCACGCGCGCGACGCCGTCCGCTTCGAGGATCCTGACATTGGACACGAAGTGCCGAACCCGCGACGGTGGTTCCTCCGCGTGCGCCGAGCCCGTACGCAGGCGTGCGACGCGCAGACCCATGGTCGTGCGATCCTCGTCGAAATGCGTCAGCAGGTGCGGTTGCGAGAAATCCTCGCGTCCTCGATCGAGATCCCGGCGTACCGGGGCCCAGTAACGGATGTCCGTGTCCATGAGTGCCAGCCAGTCCTCGAGCTGATCGTTGTCCAGCAGCCAGTACTCGTCGACCAGCACGCCGTGCAATTCCTGCAGGAGCGCGGTACTCACGGTGTGTCCGGCGGCTCCGTCGCCATCAGCTCGCGCCAACGCTCGTAGAAGCCGAACACCCCGATTTCAGTCGACGGGGGGTGA
The DNA here is from genome assembly GCA_040220855.1 of Gammaproteobacteria bacterium. Lineage (GTDB taxonomy): Bacteria > Pseudomonadota > Gammaproteobacteria > JACKNG01. The sequence goes on from JAVJVZ010000061.1 coordinate 37,782, forward strand.
ATCAAGCCGGGCTTGTCCGGCATGGTGCGTCCGTGGCCATGGCCCATCTGGTAGTTGAATGGATAACGGCTGCGCACGACGCCACCCTGGAACCCCGCGATGTCTCCCCACGCGACACCGTCATCCTGCTCGAAAATCCCCGACGCGGAGAACGTGAGACCCATCATCTTGCGCGTGATCTCGACGACCTCGGGCGATGCATCGCGTTCGATCAGCCCGTACGACCAGACGTCGATGCCCCGCGCTCCCCGCGGTTGCCATACCCGCACACTCGTGAAACCCATGAACGCGATGATGGACACGTTCGGAAACACGGTGCCGACGTGGATGGTGAGGATCAGATCAGCCTGGGCGGGCGACAGCGTCTCGCGCGCCTGCGCGCGGATCTGCTCGAAATGCGCCGCCTGTGCCGGCGGCAGCTCTCCCATATCCACGTCGAAGTTGATCCAGCCGTGACCATTACCACACTTGACCTCGAAATCGCGTACCCAAGGGTGTTCCCCGCGGTAATCGCCCTGCGGGCCGAGCCCGATCTGGATCATCGAGCGGTGCAGCGCACCGGTGTGGTAGTTGTCGCCGCCGAACTGCTCGGCGGCGAGCTTCCAGTTGCCCTCTAACCGCCAGCGGTGGCAGCCGGGCATGGCGACCATGCCCGCGCGCGAACGGTTGAGTACGATGTCGAGGTACCAGCCCATCGCGCCGAGGTGGTCAGCCAGCGATTCGGCTTGCGCATCGAAGTTCGCGAACACCAGGCCGCGGAAGGACTCCACCCTGGGAACCTCGATCAGACCCCATTTCTCCCGCTCGAGCTCGTTGTAATAGGCGGTCTCGAGCTGCGGCACGCCCCGCAGACGCCCCGAGCTGTCATAGCTCCAGCCGTGATACGGGCACACGAACAGCTTCTGGTTGCCGTGGTCGAGGCGGCACACGCGCATGCCCCGGTGGCGGCAGGAGTTGAGGAACACGCGGATGCGTCCGTCGGCGTCCCGGGTGATCAGCACCGGTTCCTCGCCCATGAAAGCGGTCAGGTAGTCGTGCGGCTCGGGAACCTGGCTCTCGTGGGCGACGTACAGCCAGGAGCGGGTGAATATTCGCGCCTGCTCGGCGCGGTAGACGTCGTCGCGGGTAAACACCCGTGGGCTGACCGTGCACCGATCGACGTCGACCAGGTCCGAAAAATCCTCCATCGCGGCCGGCATCAATCCGCCGCCGCCGGCAGGTGCCCCCACATCGACCCGTTGGTGTGCAGCTGTACCGTCCAGTTGCGGTCATCGATCTCGATCGCGCCCCAGCCCAGCTCGACGTCGAATCCGGACGGTGATTTCATGTAAAACGACAGCATCTGGTCGTTGGTATGCCGCCCCAGCGTGAGATCGATCGGCACACCTTCGCGCTGGCACAGGTAATAGGTGTCGCCGACGTAATCGAGGTCACGCGCCTGGACCATGAAATGATGCAGGCGCTTAGGCAGCGTCATCTCCCAGAAAGCCATCGAGTGATGGCGCGCATTGCAATGGAGGAAGGCCAGATTGAGTTCAGACTGCACGCCGCGTTCCGGCTGCGGCCGGATCCAGTCGCTCATGCGCAGGCCGAGCAGGTCACGGTAGAAATGGAGGCTGTCGGCAAAGCTGTCGACCGTCATCGTGATGTGGCCGAGACCCTGACTGCCCGCCACGAATCCGGACATCGGGCGCGGGCTGTGAAAGGGCTCGGCGTGATTGACCAGCGGGCCACAGTAGGCCTCGGTGGTGATACCGTTGGGATCGGCAAAGGCGATGAGATCGACGACGCGGCGGCGATCCCGTGCGGCCTGGTCGCCGTGACTCACGGCAACGCCGGACGCCTCCAGGCGCGAGGCCAGGTCCGCCAGCGCACGCTCGTCGCTGAGCTCCCAGCCGATCAGGTTCAGATCGTCCGCCGCATCCTCCGTCAAAATGAACCGGTATTGATGTTCATCCAGGCGGGCGTACAGGGTCCCGTCCGGATCACATGGCAACACTTGCAGACCCAGGACGCTCGTCAGGAAGCGACTCCATTCCGAGACGTCATTGACGCCCAACCCGAGGTAACCGAGCTGCGTTACTGTAGCCATGGACGCCACTGCTCTCTCCCCTGTCCCCACATACCTATGCACGAGTCATTGTATGCATCTGTGATTTCGACGGTAATTTATTGGAATCCAGGCAGTCAAGCACCGTTTGTCCGGGAAACCGCACGCACGGAATCTCGTGCTCGCAAGGAAGCCGGCCGGGCGGGCGCGGCATCAGAACATAGTGGCGCAGATGCTCGTCGTGATGCCGCCGTAGCGCGGAGCACACTATTCTCGCGACTCGAGCGAGGCCGCGTCGACACCACCTTCGGGCGCTGCGTCAGCCGTGTGATCGAGCCACCCCCCGCCGAGACTGCGGTAGAGCTCTACAGCGTTTCCAAGAATCGCCGATCTGACGTCAATCAGGCCGGACCTGGCACCGAAAAGCTCTCGTTGCGCATCGAGCACCGCCAGGAAGCTGTCTACCCCGTGGTCGAAACGCTTTACCGACAGCTCATACGTCTCTCGAGCGGCCTCCACCACGCCCTGCTGTGCGACCATCTCACGGCCGAGCGTCCCGCGCGCGGCGAGGGCGTCGGCGACTTCGCGAAACGCCTGCTGGATGGTGGCCTCGTAACGGGCGATCTCCTGCCGCTTTCGCAGCGTGGCCACCGCGAGTTCCGCCTCGCGCCGGCCGCCATCGAAGAGGGGAATGACGAGGCGAGGCGTGAAGCTCCACGACTCCGAGCCGGCGGTGAACAGACCATCGAGATCGGCGCTCAACGTGCCGTAGCTGCTGGTCAATGTAATGGAGGGGAAGAACGCGGCGCGTGCCGCGCCGATATCGGCATTGGCCGCGAGAAGCTCGCGCTCGGCTTGCCGAACATCGGGCCTGCGCAGCAGCAGCGATGCGCGCAGGTCGGCCGGCAGCGGGAGCGCGAGTGTCACATCGGCGAATTCCCTCGCCGCCTGCAGCGACTCCGGCAGGTCGTCGCCTGTGAGCAGCCGCAAGGCGTTACGGTCCTGCGCGACCCGACGGTCCTGGCGGTGCACCTCCGCCCGGGCCTGCTCTACAGCGAGGCGCGCCTGATTGAGGTCGAGCCGCGAGCTCGCCGCCAGGTCGAAGCGCCGTTGGGCCAGCGCCATCGTTGCGAGGCGGTTGTCCAACGTTTCTCGGGCGAGCCACTGCCGCGCACGGTCGGCCTGATAAGTCAGGTAGGCGCTGGCGACCTCCGCGATCAGACTGATCTGCACGCTGCGCCGGGCCTGCTCCGTAGCCAGGTAGCGTTGCAGAGCCCCCTCCTCCAGGCTGCGGATGCGGCCAAAGACGTCCAGCTCGTAGCTCGCGACGCCGACGCTGAGCTCGGTGGTCTCGGTCTCGATGGTGCCGCCACGACCGAGGGTCCCGAACGAACTCGACGGCCTCTCCGAGCGGACGTAGTCTGCTGCGACGCCGATTCGGGGAAAGCGCCCGGCTTCCTCGATCCGGTATTGCGCGCGGGCGCGCAGGACGTCGAGCGCCGCGATCCGCAGATCGCGGTTGGCCGTGAGCGCGCGCTCGATCAGATCGACGAGTGCTTGATCCCCTGCGAAGACCTCGCGCCAGCCGAGGCTGTCGATCGCCGCCGAGCCATCCGCGTTCGCAATGGCATCGGAATAGGGTTGCTGATCCGGCCAGCTCTCGGGTACCGGCGCGGCGGGACGTTCGTAATCCGGGATCAGCGTGCACGCGGTCACGAGCGCCGTGGCCGTCCCCAGCACCCACGCCCGAAAGATCATTTCAGCGATTGCTCGGCGGCGCGCGACCCGCGCGTCAGCGCCGCGAGCCGATCCGTGCTCCGTCGCACGGCGACGTAGAACAGCGGGATGAACAGCGTCGCCAGCACGGTGGCCGCCAGCATGCCGCCGAGCACGGCGGTGCCAATGGCCACGCGGGTCGTGGCACCCGCACCGGTCGCGAAGGCCAGCGGCAGTACGCCCATCGTGAAGGCCACCGACGTCATGAGAATCGGGCGCAGGCGCACGCGAGCGGCTTCGCTGGTCGCCTCGATCAGCGCCATGCCTTCGGCTTCCAGCGCCCGGGCGAACTCCACGAGCAGGATCGCATTGCGCGCTGTGACGCCGATCGTGGTCAGGATACCCACTTGGAAGAAGATGTCGTTGGGCAGGCCCCGCAGCATCGCGGCCAGCACGGCCCCGAGAACCCCCAGTGGGACGGCCAGCATCACGGCGATCGGTACGGTCCAACTCTCGTAGAGTGCTGCAAGCGCTAGGAAAACGACCAGGATCGAGAGCGCATAGAGCAACGGCGCCTGGGCGCCGGCCTGGCGCTCCTGATAGGACAGGCCGCTCCACTCGTGGTGGATACCCGCGGGCAGCTCGGCGATCAAGCGCTCCATTTCCGCCATCGCCTCGCCCGTGCTGTAGCCCGGTGCAGGTTCGCCCTGGATTTGTCTCGACGGCACGCCATTGAAACTTTCCAGACGGGGAGAGCTAGAGCCCCATTGCCCGCTTACCAACTCGCTCAGCGGCGTCATCTCGCCGTCGGCGTTGCGCAGGTACCAATGATCGACGTCCTCCGGCAGCATGCGGTAGGGCGCATCCGCCTGCAGATAGACGCGCTTGATGCGTCCCTCCTGCAGGAAGTCGTTGATGTAGCGCCCGCCCCATGCGACCGAGAGCAGTTGATTGATGCTCGCCGGCGATACGCCGAGCGCCTCGGCCTTGTCGTGATCGAGCACGAGCGCGTAGCTCGGTGTGTCCGCAAGGCCGTTCGGCCTCACCCGCTGCAACAGCGGACTTTCAGCGGCCATCTGGAGCAGTTCGCCTTGCGCGCGCAGCAGCGCCTCGTGCCCGAGGGCGCCGCGATCCTGCAGGCGCAATTCGAAGCCGAGCGCCCTGCCCAGCTCGGGGATCGGCGGGATGTTGAAGGCGAACACCAAGCCGTCGCGGACCAGACCTGCCAGATGCTGGTTGGCGCGCCCGATGATGGCCTCCGCGCTCCGAGTCCCGGGATCGCGCTCTGTCCACGGGTCGAGGTTGACGAACGCAATGCCGGCGTTCTGGGCGCGGCCGGCGTAGCTGAAACCCGCCACCGTGAAAATCCCGCCCACCCCGTCCTGATCGAGGAAGTACCGCTCGATGTCCTGCATGGTGTCGATGGTGCGCTGCTGGGTGGCGCCGGCCGGGAGTTGGTACTGGACGAGAATGAAGCCCTGGTCCTCGGCGGGGAGAAACCCGCCCGGCACGCGCAGGAACAGCCAGCCGGTCAAGGCAACCACACTGACAAACAGCGCGGAGTACGGCCACACGTGCCGCGCGAGGTGGGCGACGCTCGCCACATACCCGCGGGTGACTCGCCGGAGCCCGCTATCGAACCATCCCAGCAGGCGTCGCAAAAGGGTTTCGCGGCCATGGGCCGGCTCCAGCAGGCGCGCGCTCAACGTGGGGCTGAGGATGAGCGCGACCAATACCGAGAGCACCATGGCACCGGCAATGCTGAGCGCGAACTGGCGATAGATGGCGCCCGTCGAACCCGGGAAAAAAGCCATGGGCACGAACACCGCAGACAGCACCACGCCGATGCCGACAAGCGCGCCGGTGATTTGCCGCATCGATCGGCGCGTAGCCTCCATGGGAGGAAGATTCTCCTCGTGCATGATGCGTTCGACGTTCTCGACCACCACGATGGCATCGTCGACCAGCAGACCGATGGCCAGCACCAGCCCGAACAAAGTCAGCATGTTGATGGAGAACCCGAACATCGCCAATAAAGCGAACGCCCCCAGCAGGACCACGGGGATCGCCAGTGCCGGGATCAGGGTGGCCCGCCAGCTCTGCAGGAAGAGCAGCATCACCAGGACGACCAACCCGATTGCTTCGGCGATGGTGTGCGCCACACCCTCGATTGAGGCGGCGATGAACGGCGCGGCCTGATACGGGTAGCGGACCGCGACGCCTTCGGGGAAGACGGGCTCGAGCTCCTTCAGCCGCTTGCGGACGCGCTCCGTGACGGCCAGGGCGTTTGCGCCCGGCGCCAGGTTGATGCCTACACCCGCTGCCGGCACGGTGTTGTAGAAGGTGTCGATGTGATCGGTGCCACGACCGAGTTGCACGCGGGCCACGTCGCCGAGCCTGACGCGCGACCCGTCGGGGTGAACCAGGAGGACGATGTCGCGGAACTGCTCGGCGGAACTGAGCAGCTCCTGCGCGGTGATAGTGGCATTGAGCTGCTGACCCGGTACCGCGGGCAACCCGCCGAACTGGCCAGCCGTGACCTGCGCGTTCTGCGCCTCCAATGCAGCGATGACATCGGCCACCGTGAGGCCGTACTGGACCAATGCGTCCGGCTCGAGCCAGATACGCATGGCATACTCCGAGCCGAAGACCTGCACGCTGCCGACGCCGTTCACGCGCGCGAGCGGTTCGACGAGGTCGGACGCGATGAAGTCACCCAATCCTTCCTTGCCGAGACGTCCGTCCGTCGAGATGAACGCCATGACCATTAAAAAGAATTGGCTCGTCTTCTCCACGCTGATGCCCTGCTGCCGGACGACCTCCGGCAGCCGCGGCTCCGCCAGCTTGAGCTTGTTCTGCACCTGCACCTGCGCGATGTCGGGATCCGTGCCGGCCGCGAACGTCAGGGTGACTGAGGCATGGCCCGACGAGTCGGCGGTCGAGGCCATGTAGAGCAAGTTGTCGAGCCCGGTCATCTCCTGCTCGATGACCTGCCCCACCGTATTGGAGACGGTCTCCGCCGAGGCGCCCGGATAGTCCGCCTGGATTTCCACTGCCGGGGGCGCGACCGCGGGATATCTCTGAACAGGCAGGGTCATTATGGCCGCCACGCCGGCCAGCATGGTGATGATGGTCAGCACCCAGGCAAAAACGGGGCGAGCGAGAAAGAACTCAACCATCGTCGTTCGTCACTCTGCAGCCGGCCGTCCGGAAGCGTCGCCATCCTCGTCGGGGCGTGTGGGGATCGCCGCCGGAACCGGCTTCACCCTCGCCCCGGGCCGGGCCTTCTGCAGCCCGGTGACAATGAGGCGATCCCCTGCCTCGAGACCCGCTTCGACGAGCCAGAAGCTGCCGACGGCCCGGGCGATCTCGAGCCGCCGCTGCACCACCTTGCCCTCGTCGTCCACGATGAGGGCGGTCGCCTGACCGCCGGGATCGTGGGTAATGCCCTGTTGTGGCACCAGGATGGCGTCCTCCCGCACGCCTTCGGCCAATACAGCCCGCACGAACATACCTGGCAGCAACTCGTGGTCGGGATTCGGCACCACTGCGCGCAGCGTCACGGAGCTGGTACCCGCATTCACCGTGACGTCGCGGACCTCCAGCGTACCAGGGTGAGAGAAACGTGCGCCGTCGTCGAACAGTACCGTGACCCGCGCTTTCGCCGGGGCGGTTCCTTGCGGCGGTGCGCCCCGCTCGATCTCGGCCCGCAACCGGCGCAATTCGCTGACCGGCCGCTGGATATCCACGTAGATCGGGTCGAGCCGGGTCACGCGTACCAGGGGCTGCTCCTGATCCGCCGTGACCAGTGCACCGATGGTAACCAGCGTCGGCCCGACGACCCCCTCGATGGGCGCTGCGATACGCGTGTATCCGAGGTCGATCTCTGCCGCCTCCAACGCCGCCCGCGCCACTTCGACCTCGGCAAGCCGTTGATCGAGCAGCGCCTTGACATCGTCATACTCCTGCTGGCTGACGGCGTCGTCCGTTCGCAACGCGGCATAGCGCCGCTCCTGTACGCGCAAGGAACTCACCGCCGCGCGCGCCCGCGCGAGCTCAGCCTCGCTGCGAGCCACCGCGGCCCGATACGGGCGCGAGTCGATCTCATAGAGCGTCTGGCCGGCCTCGACACGCGCGCCCTGCGTGAACAGGCGCTCCTGCAGGATACCCGTCACCTGCGGACGGAGTTCGGCAACGGCATACGCGCTGACGCGTCCCGGCAGTTTCACCGAGAGCGGAACGCGCTGCGTTTCCAGTTCGACCACTCCGACTTCGGGCGGCGGGGGCGCGGAGGTGGGCTCTGGCGGCGGGGCACCTTTGCCACACGCCGTCAGCAGCAATAATCCGCTCGCCACGCTTCCCCTCAATGCCGCGATGCGCATGCTCAGGTTTCCTCGAGACTGGTGCGAAGCCGATATTCGGTGGGCTGCAGTAGTCATTGGCCGATCCAACATACATACATCTCTGAATGTATGTAAAGATCTCGATTTACGATACGCTTTCCAATCATCGCGGTCGCGAACGAAGCTGGGAGGAACACATGAAACGGACCAGGGAGGCGGCACTCGACACCCGCGAGGGCATCCTCGACGCGGCCGAGCACCAGTTTTTCGAACGCGGGGTCTCACGGACCACGCTCGAGCACATAGCCCGCGCGGCGGGGGTCACTCGCGGCGCGGTGTACTGGCATTTCCGGAACAAGGCCGAGCTGTTCAGCGCGATGATGGCCCGGGTACGAATGCCGCTGGAGAGTTCCCTCCATCACCTCGTCGAAACTGCGATCACCATCGACGAGCTCGAACGCCATTGCATCTCCTCGCTCGTCGAGCTTCAGCACGACGCTCGCCTGCGGCGTGTCTATACCGTTCTGCTTCTCCAGTGCGAATACAGCGCCGACATGCAATCCCTGGTCGAACGCGAGCGGGCCGTCAAGGAGGGGATCTCTCGCTCGTTGGCGCGACTCTTTGCACGGTTGCAGGACACCGGCCAGGTCCTTCCGGTGTTGCCGCCACGTCTGCTCGCGTTGGGCGTCTACGCCTACATGCTCGGGCTGTTCACGGATTACTTGCGGACGCCCGAGCAGTACCGCATGCCCGAAGATGCCGAGCACCTGGTCGGGTATTTTTTTGCCCAGCTCGAATCAGCATCGAGCCGCAGTGGGCACGAACCCTGAGTGCAACAGAGGTGAGACCATGGACTTCGGCACGACTCGAACCCGGCCCCGGCGCTCCTGCGGGACCTCGTGCTGCCTTCTCACAGGGCATGCAGAACGTAGCGAGGACGGTCAGCGCCACGGGGCCGCGCAGTGAGCGGCGCGACATATCAGATGACCGGTAAGGGGCGAGCGATCATGGCCTTTAGCCTGTCGGGATGCTCAACGGAACAGGGGCTCGCGCTGCTCCCGAAACGCGGCCAACCCTTCGGCGGCATCATCCGAGCGCATGGCACCGACGACGGCCGAGGCCTCGAGCGCGAGCCCTTGACGTAGCGTCGACTCGAGGCCGGCGTAAACGAGGCGCTTCATGCAGGCGAGCCCGCCGCGACTTCGCCGAGCGAGTTCCTCGCAGTACGCCATCGCTTCGGAACGCAGCGCGCCGTCGTCGACCACGTAGTTCACCAGCCCCCAGCCCCTGGCTTCCTCGGCGTCGACCCAGCGGGCGCTGAACATGAGGTCGAGCGCGCGCCGCGCGCCGACGATGCGTGGCAGGCGTTGCGTACCGCCCCAACCCGGGACGAGGCCGTAGCGGGCGTGCTGGTCGCCGAACTTCGCGGACGCCGCGGCGAACACCACGTCGCCGGCCAGGACCAGCTCGAGCCCGCCGGCGAGTGCGAGACCGTGCACGGCGACGACCACCGGCATCTCCGCGCATTCGAGGTTACGCAGCACCGCGTGGCCGCGCGCGACGAAGTCGTCGAACGTATCACCCTCGAGGCGCTCGAGCACCTCGGCCAGATCGGCCCCGGTACAGAAATGCCGCCCCGACCCGCGCACCAGCAACGCGCGCACGCCAGCGTCGCGCGTGAAGCTGTCGAGCGCCGCCTGGATACCGTCCAGAACCGGCGTCGAGAGGCAATTGAACTTGTCCGGCCGATTGATCTCGACCACGCCGACGTGGCCTTCCGTCCACCACCGTACCACCTCGCTGTCCGTCATCGCGTGTACTCCTCCACGGCTGCCCGGACGGGTAGCCTGCAATCACTGGCGTTGCTGCGCGAAGTGCACGCCGGACCTCCGCGCCAGCCCGTGCTCCGCTCGTCAGTCGACATACGGAACCGCGGCCCGGCCGATGCGCTCGCGCGCGACGATCATCTTCTGGATCTGCGCCGTGCCGTCGCCGATTTGCAGCCCCAGCACGTCGCGAAGACGCTGTTGGTGCGGCAATTCCATCGTGTAGCCCACGTGCCCCTGGGTGATGAGGCACTGCTGGATGGCGTCGCAGGCGAGCTTCGGCGCCCACCATTTCACCATCGCCGCCTCTGATGTATGCGGCAGACCGCGGTCCTTCAGCCACAGCGCCTTGTAACAGAGCAGCCGTGCCGCCTCGATCTGGGTCTCGAACACCGCCAATGGCTCGGTCACGCCCTGGAATTTCGCGATCGGCCGGCCGAATGCGCGCCGTTCGCTGACGAACGCCCAGGTTTCGTCCATGGACGCGCGCGCGGCGCCGAGACACTGCAGCGCAATCAGCGCTCTCGAGTAGTCGAAACCGCGCATCACCTGACTGAAGCCCTCGCCTTCGCGGCCCAGGCGCCGGGCTTCGGGCACTTCGACGCCGTCGAAGAACAGCGATCCGCGGCCGACCGGCCGCGTGCCCAGGTCTGCGTAGGGCCGGCGAGACACACCCGCGGCGTCGAGATCGACCAGCAATGCCGTGATACCGCGCGCACCCGTCGCCTGTTCGCCCGTACGCGCGAGGACCACGCACTGATCCGCGTAGCCGGCGAACGAAGCCGACGCCTTCTCGCCGGTGAGACGATAGCCGCCGTCGATGCGCTCGGCGCGCAGCGACAGGTTTGCCGCGTCCGAGCCCCCGCCCGGCTCGGTCAGACCGAGCGCGACCAGCGCACGGCCCGCGCAGATCGCGCGCACGGTCGGCTCGGCCACGCTCGCGCTGGCATGCTCGGCGACGATGCCGCCCATGAGCGAACCCAGCAGCTGAGCGTAGGAGACGTTGAAGTCGTGGTACGCGGTTTCTTCGATAACCACGCCCGCGGTCACGGCGCTCGCTCCGAGTCCGCCCCAGGCCTGCGGCAGGTCGACGCCGAGGAAGCCGTTCTCGCCCATTTCCAGCAGCAGCGCCGGCTCCAGCCGGTCTGCCAGCTCGCGTGCCTGGTAGTGCGGTGCCAGGCGCTCGCGGCCCCAGCGCCGGAGCGCGTCGCGGATGGCATGGTCGTCATTGTCGAAATCGAAGTGCACCGGTGTCTCCCGTGTTGCCACCTTTCGTTGCAGGCCGCCAGGCGCCGCGCCGTCCCGCGGTTGGTCATTGGCTGATGTGCGCGGCAAACCTGTCGACGACAGGTCGGCTGGCGTATAGTCCAGAGTCTCTTATCATAGTGTCAATTCCCACCGATGGCGGATAACCACGAACGCCTCGAGTCCGGCTTCGCACCCGATCTGCTCGCGGAGCGCTGCGCGCTGGTCACCGGCGGCGGCACCGGGATAGGCCGGGCGACCGCGCTGGCGCTGGCGCGGGCCGGGGCGCGCGTGGCCGTCCTCGGGCGCCGCGAGGCGCCGCTGCGTGAGACCGCGGCGGCGATCGAAGCCGGCGGCGGCGACGCACTCGCGCTGCCCGCCGACATCCGTGAGCCCGCCACCGTCACCGCGGCGCTCGAACAGATCCGCACCGCATGGGGCCGTCTCGACGTGCTCGTCAACAACGCCGGCGGCCAGTACGTCGCCGACGCCCGCGACATCACCGTCAAGGGCTTCGAAGCCGTAGTACGCAACAACCTCGTCGGCACCTGGTGCGTCACGCGGCTGGTCGCCGACGCCTTCATGCTCGAGCACGGCGGGCGCATCGTGTGCGTGACCGCGGCCGTGCGTTCGGGCATGGGCGGGTTCTCGCACACCGCAGCCGCCCGCGGCGGCGTGGTGGCGCTGGCGAAGTCGCTCGCCTTCGAATGGGCCACCCACGGCATCCTGATCAACTGCGTGGCGCCCGGCACGGTCAAGACCGACGCCATGGGGCAATACCCCATCCCGCCGGAACACTGGCACCGCTTCAATCGCAACTTGCTCGGCCGCATGGGCGAGCCGCGCGACGTCGCCGACCTGATCGTGTTCCTCGCCTCGCCGCTGGCGAGTTTCATCACCGGTGAGGAAATCTACGTCGACGGCGGCGAGACACTGCATCTCGCACACGACGCCCGCGACATGATCGACGCCGGGATGTTCGCCGCTCGCAAGCGTGCCGATGAGAGCACGTCGTGACGGCGCGCGCTTACCGCGACCGGGCGCTGGCATCCCGTCACCAGTCCCATTGCAACACGAGGTAATACCACATGCGCAGCAAGATGTGCGAGATGTTCGGCATCGACGTCCCGATTTTCGCGTTCTCGCATTGCCGCGACGTCGTCGCCGAGGTCTCGCGGGCCGGCGGTATGGGCATCCTCGGCATGGCGAGGATGAACCCGGCGCGGGTGGAAGCCGAACTCGCCTGGATCGACGAGCACGTCGACGGCCGACCTTACGGCATCGACGTGCTGATGCCGAGCCGGCTGGACGACAGCGGCGGTTCGAAGTTCGACGTCGACGCCCTGCTGCCGGCCGAGCACGTCGATTTCGTGCGCAGGGTGCTCGACGAGGCCGGCGTGCCGCCGCTACCGGCGGAGGACGAGGCGACGCTCAAGCGCGAGATCCTGGAAGGCATCAACTTCACGCCGGAAGAAAGCCTCGCGATGGTGGAAGCCGCGCTGCGTCATCCGATCCGCGCCATCGTCAACGCGCTCGGGCCACCGCCGCCCGCACTCGTCGCCCGCGCGCGGGAGCGCGGCATCCGCGTCGGCGCGCTCGCCGGCGAACCGCGCCATGCGCTAAAGCACCGCGATGCGGGTTGCGACTTCGTCGTTGCGGTCGGTACCGAAGCGGGCGGTCATACCGGCGACATCGCTTCGATGGTACTGTGGCCGGCGGTGGTCGACGCGGTAGCACCACTGCCCGTGCTTGGGGCGGGTGGCGTCGGACGCGGCCGCCAGATGGCGGCCGCGCTCGCACTCGGCTGCGACGGCGTGTGGACCGGCTCGCTGTGGCTCAAGACGGCCCAGAGCGAGGTGATGCCCGAAATCAAGGCGAAGCTGTTCGCGGCTTCGGCCACGGACGCGGTACGCACCCGCACGGTAACGGGCAAGCCGTGCCGCACGCTCCGCAACGCCTTCACCGAGGCCTGGTCCCGCGCCGAGGCGCCGCCGGTGCTGCCCGCGCCGGCACAGAACTACCTGTGGTGGCGCGAAGGCCGTACCCGCGTGGAGCGCGTGCGTGCGCGTGAATTCCTCACCTACCCGGTTGGACAGATCGTTGGCGACCTCGCTGCGGAGACCTCGGTGCGGCAGGTCGTGCAGGACCTGATGACCGAGTTCGCCGATACGCTCGATCGCCTTGGCACGATGCTCGGACCCGATGACTCTGCCTGACTATCCGGTGCCGCCCCTGACGAGCAGGCCATCAGGACGCGACGTTCGCCGGCATGCACGAACGCGCCGCCGCGTGGCGGATGGCGAATTCGCGGTGACTGCCGCTACCGGCTTCAGGTGGCCGTGCTGACGAACTTGTCGTAGCGGATCCGCGAGCCGAACATGCCTTTCTGTTTCAGGACTTCGACCGCCGCATCGATCATCGGCGGCGGACCGCACAGATAGGCCTCCGCGCTGCGTAGGTTGTCGCAGCGGCGTTCGATCACCTCCGTGATTAGCCCAACTTCGCCTTTCCAGGCCTCATTTCCGGCCGGCTCCGACAGCGCGGGCACGTAGCTGAACGACCCCAGGTTAGCGGCCGCTGCCGCGATCGCCTCGTCGCAGATCAGATCCTCGTACGCACGCGCGCCGTAGTAGAAGACGACCTCGCGCGACGAACTCCGTGCGCTCAGGTCCCGCAGCATGGACAGGATCGGCGCCATGCCGGACCCGCCAGCGACCATGACGATGGGTGCAAAACCGTCAGCGACGCAGAACTGACCATACGGCCCGCGCACGCGCAATCTGTCACCGGGCGCGAGCGCTCCTGCCATGACCCCGGAGAACACCCCGCCTGCAAGGTGCTTGATCAGCAGCTCGATTTCGCCGCTGTCTGCGGGCGCGTTCGCCATCGAGTACGCGCGCCAAGTGTCGGTGCCGGGCACGTTGACCTCGACGAACTGTCCAGCGTCGAACTCGAACGGCGGGTCCGTCACCTCGAGCTCGAGTCGCCAGATATCACGCGACAAGGCCGCAATCCCGCGCACGCGACAGTCGAGCTCACGGATCGGCCGCGCCGCGGTCAGCTCTGCCTCGTCGTAGTTATCGAGCTCGATGACGACGTCCTCGAGCGGATAGGCGGTGCACAGGAGCGCCATGCCCGCTTCACGCTCGAACTCCATTAGGGCGAAGCCCGAAGCGTCCTCGACGTCGACGTCGCCGTGCGCCACCTGCGCCTTGCAAGTGCCACACCCGCCGTGCTTGCAGCCGTAGCGCAGACCGACCCCCTGGCGCAGCGCGGCGGCGAGGATGGTCTCATCCTCGCCGCACTCGAACGCGATGCCGAAGGGTTCGAGCGTGACGTTGAACGTCATGCAGCGAGCTCGACCACCGGCGGCGCCGGTGGCTTGACCACTTCGTAACCGCAGCGACGGAGGTCGTCGAGCGTCCACATCCGCTTGGGTTCGAGCACCGGCTGCGCGATCAGTGTCTTGCCGTCCTCGCGCACGAAGCCCATGTCCAACGTCACGTCGGCGAGATCGAAACCGGCGTAGCGATCGAGAAAACCCTCGAAGCCCTGGTAGTGATCAGGATCATTGACGAAGATCTCGTGGCAGCCTTGGGAGCAGAAGATGAAGTTCTCGCCGTTATGGACATGCGAGCGCCCAGTATTGGTCGCGGGCGTGGGGAAAATCGTCGGCAACTGGCACACCTGGCAGAAATTCGGCAAGCCGCCGAGCTCTTTGATGATGAGCGCGTGATCCTCGGGATTCGTCATCCGGTTGTAGGCTTCCCAGAACGAGCCGTAGTTCTCGTACCACCCCGGGTACTTCTTCTCGAACCACTCCATGTCCGCCGCCGTCATAGGATCGAAACGGTGGTAGAACACGGGCCAGGCGCCGAAGAGATAGAGGGCGCCCGAATGCGACAGCCAGTCCTGATCGGAGATCATGCGGTCGAGATGCTTCGGCGGCTTGATGCCGTAGCGGTCGAGCTTCTGGTAGAACCCGCCGTAGAACTCGTCGAACAGCCAGCGCATGTTCATTTCCTTGGCCGATTCCTGGCGGTTGCGCACGAAATAGTCGGCGAACAGATTGTTGCCGATACCGAAGCTCATGTGCGTGCGCCACGACCACTTGTCGAGCGCGTCCTGGATCAGCGGGATGTTGCGATCGTCCTGCAGCAGGGTGGCCAGCGTCGCCCAGCCGTTCGCCATGTGCCGCGCCTCGTCCGACTGGATGGTCAGCATCGTCGAGGCCAGCATGTCGTCGCCGTGCGCCGCCGCCGCTGATGACAGGCCGACGAAAAAGACATTGGAGTACGCTGTCTCGACGAACACCTGCAGCCCAAGCGAGGTCTCGACCGGATCGCAGGTCATGAAGTCCTCGCACATGGAGCGGAAGATACCGCCACCGACGCTGCTACCGGCCGCGTGCAGGGCGACGTCGTAGCCCGCCGGGTCGCGCCAGCTGCGCATGTGATGGCGCAGCGTGTTCATCTCGAGCTGCGTGTGCCGCATCTCGTCGAGCACCTGCATCATGTAACCCTGGCGCAGCTCCATCGGCGCCACCGTGCGTGCCATGCGCCCCATCTGTCGCCCGGCCGAGTACTCGATCGCGGACAGGTTCGACAGGCCGAACTTCATGCCTTCCATCCAACGGGGGTCCGCCTCGCCGTGGCTCAGCCGGCTTGCGGCCTCGAGGATCGCGTAGTGGCGGTTGTCCTTCTCCTGCTCCATCTTGAAGTACTCGCCAACAGTCGTCTTGAATGGATCGAGCGGTTTCAGGCCTTCGAGATGAAACCGGGTCTTTTCGACCAGCTTCTCTTCCGGCTTGATGTAGGTGGGGTCCCAATCGATGGATTTAACCCGGTCGTAGGCTTTGCTGAGTGATGCGGACATGATGATTTCCTCGTTCGAGCCGGCCGAAAGCGCTTCGGCATTCGGCGCTGTCAGGTGCTGAGTGCTTCCTTGATGTAGACGCGGTCGTCCTCGACGTCGACCTGCCCCGTGTAGCTCGCCAGCACCACCAGCAGAGTCGGGACGTCATAGGGCCGGCCCAGTTCCTCCTCGATGCTCTCGATCGACAACATGATGCGTCCGCTGCCGCTGATCGTGAGGTACGAGCCGTGATCTTCTATCGCGATGCTCTCGTTGTCGGTGCAGGCGGCGTTCGCGATCGCGTCGGCTTCCTCGCCCGCCATGAGCTTGGCGCTGACGGCGTGGGTTTCTTGCAGGCTCATGGCGTTCATGCCGCGTTCTCCTGCGGAATTCTCAGGCCGAGATCTTCAATCACTGACCACCATGGCTCGCGAACGGCGGACAAGGCGTCATCGAACCGCCGGACCTCGATTTCGGGGAGCTCGAACAACGGTGCTAGCGCCGTTACGGCGCGCATGACGCGCGGCGTCCACTGTTCGAGCCAGCTCTGCAGCACTGCGGCGTTGGCCGCGTTCTGCCCGCGCAGGAAGCGCACGAGCTCCGCCGCCGCTTCCTGGCGGAACTGGCGATCCGTCTCCGCCCCCTCGGCGATGACAGACGTCACCGCATCTCCATGGCGCGGTGCGAACCGGAGCACGAGCTCACGCGAGAACAATGCCGAGAACAGCGGCTCGTAGACGAGGTTGATGACGAAATCGATCTCGCCCCAGTCACGCGATGCCATCAGCAACTCAACCACCTCGCGTGCCGGCTGCCACACCGGCGACTCCATCCACAAGGTCTTGCAGGTCTCGTCGCTGAATCCGGGCAGGGCCGACTCCAGCTCCATGCAATAAAGCGCGATGTCCTGGGCGTGGCGGTCTTTCTCCAGGCCCTGGAAAACCATGGGGCTCGCAACCACGTCCGACAAGGCCTCGCGCTGTGCGTACGACAGCGCCATGAACAGCCCGTACTCCGGAAAACGATAAGTGGCGTAGTGCGTGGCGAGGAATTCGCGCCATCGTGGCGTGGTCCCGGCGAATGTACCGGCACGGCGCGCACCCTCGATGGCACGCTCGATAGCGTCACCCAGCGCCGCCTGGCGTGTCACGAAAGGACGGAACCATTCCTGCGCCGGATCGCGATATTTCCACCAGTCATCCGCTTTCAGCGCGGTTGAATTCTCGTCCCATGAAGGCCTGCCGCTGCAGTCGCGGTTGAACCAGCCCTGGGTGGCGTAGTTCTTGGGATCCCATTGCACGTGCAGCGTGACTTCCTCGTACTGCGTGGCGCGGCGTTTCGCCGGCTCCAGGTATCGGAACGGCACGACTTTTCCGCGCGCTCCTCGGGTTGAGTCAACCATGTGGTTCTGCCTCTCTCGGTCAGGTTGTGGTGTAGTTGCCGTCGAGCGCGGGTTCGTCGCCCGTGTGCAGCAACGAAAGTACGCACACGCTGTCGGTCACTGCCGGAACACGAAGCCGTCGTAGCCTTTCGCCGCGACGTCGTCGCACTTTTCCCGGTAGGCGGGTGCGCCGCCCGCATACAGCAGGAACCTGCGCTTCTGACGCCCGGGGATGTTCTGGTTGATGCCCATGAACCAGGAATCGGCGGTCGGGAATAGCGTGCGCGCGGCGGTCTCGTCGACGTGATCGGTCCAGCGCTCCTCGGCCGCGCGCGTCGCCTCGATATGTTCGTAGCCATGTTCCCGCATGTAGCGGATAGCGTCGGTCACCCACTCGACGTTCTGTTCGATGCACCGCGGAATGTTGCAGAACGTGGCGCCGTTGTGCGGGCCGACAAGGGTGAAAAAATTCGGGAATCCGGCCGTCTGCATGCCGAGATAAGTACTCGGGCCATCGGCCCATTTGTCCTTCAGTACCTGCCCTCCTTCGCCGCGGATGTCGATGCGGTTGAGCGCCCCCATGACCGCGTCGAATCCGGTAGCATAGATGACCATGTCGAGCTCGTAGGCCGCCTCGCCGGTCCTGATACCCGTCGGCGTGATCCGCTCGATGGGAGACGCGGCAATGTCGACGAGGGTGACGTTGTTCTGGTTGTAGACTTCGTAGTAATTCGTTTCCATCGGCACCCTGCGGGTACCGAAGCCGTGGTTCTTCGGGATCAGCTTTTCAGCGACCACCGGGTCCTTTACCCGTTGCCGGATCTTGTTCGCAATGAACTCGCTCAACAGGTCGTTCGCGCGCTGGTCGGTCATGGTGTCGAAATAGTTGCCGAGCCAGATACCGAAGCCCGGCTCCGCGTACAGCTTCTCGAAGAACGCTTCGCGCTCCTCCGGCGAAACATCGAGCGCCGACTCGCGCACCATGCCGTGGAGGAATCCGCCGAAGGTCTCGTTGCAGCGCCGGAAGATGTCGGCGTAGCTCTCCTTGATGCGGCGCTGTTCTTCCTGGGTGATCGGCTTGTTGTGGAGCGGCGCACACCAGTTGGGCGTGCGCTGGAAAACGAACAGCTCCCCCGCGGTCTTGGCGACTTCCTGGATCAACTGGACGGCGGTAGCGCCGGTTCCGATCACCCCGACCCGCTTATCGTCGAACGTGATGTCCTTGCGGCCACCGAAGCCATCCGGATCACGCGGCCACAGCGCGGTGTGATAGGTCTCGCCGACGAAATCGTCGATACCGTCGATGACGGGCATTTGCGGCGCCGACAGCGGGCCGGTCGCGGAAATGACAAATCGTGCGCTGGCTTTTTCGCCGCTTTCCAACTCGACGTTCCAGCATTCGTTGGTGTCGTCGTAATGCGCTTTGCTCACGCGACTCTCGAACTGGATGTCGCGGCGCAGGTCGAATTTGTCGGCCGCGTGGTTCAGGTAACGCAGCGTCTCCGGCTGGGCGGCGAAATGCTCACTCCAGTCCCACTCCTGCAACAGCTCGTCGGAGAACGAGTAACCGTAGCTGTAGCTCTCCGAATCGAAGCGGCATCCGGGGTAGCGGTTCCAGTACCAGGTGCCGCCGATACCGGTCCCTGCTTCGTATACCCGTATGGAAAGACCCATCTCGCGCAGGCGGTAAAGCTGGTACATCCCGGCGATGCCGGCGCCAATGATGATCGCGTCGTAGTCGATCTCCGCCCCCGTTTGCGTACCGTCGCGGGCTGGTCGTTGTCTCGTCATTCGGCCGTACCTCCCCTTTGCAGCGGTGCGCCCCCGCCGAACGCTATATTGATAAGATTGTTAATAACACCAGCGCTATAGTGACAACCTTGTCAATAACTCGATGGGGCAATGATGCGACAAGCCGCCAGAGGCGCGCGCCGGAGAGCGCAACGACTACCGCCGGAGGAGCGTCACAGGCGCCTGCTCGCCTGCGCGCTCGAGGTATTCGCCCGGCTCGGGGTCGGCTCCACGGTGCATGCCGACGTCGCCCGCGCGGCAGCGGTGTCGGTTCCGACCGTTTTCACCTACTTTCCGACCCGTGAAATCCTCACCACCGCCGTGCTCGCGGAGGTCGAGCGCTTCCTCCTCCAGCTGATGGCCGAAAGCGTCACGGGCGAACCATCGAGCGCGGCGCGGATCGGCGATATCTTGCGTGCGTTCGCCCATGCCGTCGACGACCACGCCGATTACATCCGGGTATGGATGGACTGGAGCACGATCGTCGCGGAGCCGACCTGGTCGCGCTACATCGCCTTTCAGGATCGCATTCTCGCAAACTTCGAGGAATTGATCGCGCAAGGCCAGGCGACGGAAGAAATTGATCGGGGCGTCGACGCCACCATGGGCGCGCACCTGATCATGGGCTCGGGGCACATGATCGCTCAGATGAAGTTCCGCCATCGCGACGACGGCATGATCGAGCACTTCATCGACACCGTGATCGGACGGGCGTTATTCGACGCTGCCGGCGCGACGCGCTGAAGCACTTCGACTCGCGGGCCGGGTCGAAACCCGCAGCTCACCGCACGCGGGGGCCGGTGACGCGATACTCAGCCTCGGCGCGCGGCGCGAGCACTCATCCGGTGCCACCGACGAAACGCGCGGCTGAACGCAGCGGGACTGCGATAGCCGAGCAGCTCGGCGATGCGTCCCAAGCTTAATTCGGAACGTTTGACGTGTCGCCAGGCTAGGTCCGCGCGCACCTCGTCGATCAGCGCGCGAAAGCTGGTGCCGGCCGCGGTCAGCCGGCGCTGCAGGGTGCGCGGCGAGATCGCGAGCGCCTCACCGATGGTGTCGATGGTGCAGGCGTCGTGGTGCACCAGGGTGCTCAGCAGCGCCTTCACCTGCGCGACGACGGCGACGCCGTGGCCGGCCGTCTGCCGCAGCATCGCCTCGTGTACCGCGCGCCGCTCGGCACCCTCCCCCATGCGCGCGGAAAGCGTCGGCCGGTCGACGAAGACGGCGTCACGCTCACACCCGAAGGCGACGCCCGGCCCGAAGAACGCGACGAACGGCGCCGGGTCGTCCGGGACCTGCCGTAGCTCGACCCGCCGCGGCTGCCACCGGCGCGGCAGGTTCTCGCGCACGAACAGACAGATGCAGCCGAGCGTGAGATTGACGGCCTGAGTAGTACCGAAGCGGCCAACGGGCAGGAAGGACGATGCCAGCCACAGGCCGTCGCCGGCGCGCTCCGCGCGCAGCGAGCCGGCGTCGGTATAGAGTCCGTAGAGCCGCACGAAGTCGGTCAGCGCCTCCTCGACGGTGTCCGCAGCGCGCATGATCATCCAGCCCGGGCCGAGCATGCCGAGCGGCAGGCGGCGCGCGTGCAACAGGCCGAAGTCCGCGCGCCGGCACGCCACCGCGGCCAGCTCCAGGTAGTCGATGATGCGGCGGGCTTGCACGAAGAGCTCCGGATCTTCGAACACCCGCGCCGGCAGGCCGGCCCCGCGCGCGACCGCGTCGGCATCCGCACCCAGCTCGGCGAGCAGCTCGCGTGCGCCGATCAGGCTGCCGCTGATGAGGACCGCATTTTCGACGCCCATGACCGTGACGCTATATGCAAAGTTTGTGTCGCGTCAAGCAAAGTTTAGAGACAAGCGGCCACCCATAATAGACGCTGAGGTCACCACGCCCGCACGTCCGCGGCGTCAAGAGGGGAGAAACACATGGCTCAGTTCGACATGGTCATCAAGAATGGCACCATCATCGACGGCACCGGGCTTCCGCGCTTCCGCGGCGACATCGCCATCCGCGGCGGCCGCATCGCGAAAATCGGCAAGGTCGACGACACCGAGGGCGCCGAGGTCATCGACGCCAGCGGCCTCATCGTCGCGCCGGGCTTCGTCGATCTGCACACGCATTACGACGCCCAGATCCACTGGGATCCCTATTGCACGATCTCCGGCTGGCACGGCGTCACCTCGGTTGCGATCGGCAACTGCGGCTTCGGCTTCGCGCCGGCAGCGCCGGACAAGCGCGAACGCCTGCTGCAGATGATGACGCGCACCGAGCAGATCCCCTACGAGTCCATGGTCGAAGGGATGGGGCTCGACTGGGACTGGGAGACGCTGCCGGAATGGATGGACCACCTCGAGCGGCTGCCCAAGGGCGTCAACCTGCTCAATTACGTGCCACTGAACCCGCTGCTGGTGCACGTTCTGGGCCTCGACGACGCCAAGGCCGGGCGCGAGCCAACGGCCGACGAGATGGGCGAACTCAAGCGCCTCATCAACGAGGCGATGGATGCGGGCATGATGGGATGGAGCTGCCAGCGTCTCGGCGCCCACTCGATTCAGGCCGATCACGACGGCACGCCGATGCCCACCGACATGGTCTCTCCGGAAACCCTGTATGCGTTCGCAGACGTGCTGCGCGAGCGCGGCGAGGGATTCGTCGAGATCATCAACGCCACCGATGGCGATCCGGTGCGCAATGCCAAGCCCGAGGACCGCCGGGTGGTGGAAGAGATCGCCCGGCGTTCCAATCGTCCGGTGCTCTTCAACGCCGTGCTGGCGATGGACGATCCGGGTTGCGACGACGTCCACAAGCGCGCTATTGCATGGCTGAACAACTGCTTCGAGCAGGGCCTGCAGGTGTACGGCCAGGCGGTGACGGTGCGCGCACCGTTCCACTTCACCCTCGAGCACTGGAATCTCTACGATTCGAGCCCGGCGTGGAACGACGCCACCCAGGGCACCAACGAGGAGCGCATCGCGAAACTGGCCGACCCCGAGGTGCGCAAGCAGATGATCGCCGAGGAGGAGATCCTGGTCACCTCGGGCGTTGGCGGCCCCATCGAACTCCTGATAGTGCAGGAGACGCCCGATTATCCGGAACTGTCACACTACGTCGGCCGCAAGCTGTGCGACATCGCCGCGGAGGAAGGCAAGCATCACATCGAGGCCATGCTCGACATCGCGCTCGCCGGCGATCTCAAGGTTGTTTTCCGCACCAACGATCTCGCCAGCCTCGACGCCAACAAGGTTGGCGAGCTCGCCCGCTGCCAGTACGTGATCCCGGGCATCTCCGACGGCGGCGCCCACACCAAGTTCTTCACCGGCGGCTCGTTCCCCACCGACATGATCGCCTGGCTGGTGCGCGAGACCGGCCAGTTGACGCTCGAGCAGGCGCACTACCGTCTCAGCTACCTGCCGGCGCAGGCGGCGGGCTTCCTCGACCGCGGTTTCCTGCGCGTCGGCGCGCCGGCGGATATCGTGATATATGACTACGAGAATCTGCGGCGCGTACCGGAGGTCGACTACGAGGTGGCTTGGGATTTCCCGGCGAACGAATGGCGTCGGGTCCAGCGTGCCGAAGGGTATCGCTGGATCATGGTGAACGGCGTGGTCACGTTCAAGGACGGCGAGTGCACGAACGCGACGCCGGGACACCTGTTGCGGCTCAATCGCTGGGACGATGCCGGCGAGCGACTTGCGAGCGCTGGTTGACGCACAGCAATCGCGCTCACCATCGAAAATGCGCAGCGTTTCTGTTCAATCCTGCTACAAGCGTTGCGGTTTTGAGATCGTTGACCACGAGGTTTCGAGCGTGACGTGATGCACGCCAACGAAACTGTGACAAGACTCGATTACCACTGCATCGGCGCGATTCCGTGAGCACGGCCACCGGGGTACGCTCATTGTCGTACCCCGGTGACGCTATCCCCCACTCTCGCAGCGGCATCAGGCGCGCTCGTTTCGCGCTTTCGATTGATGGCTCAGCACGCGCCGGACAAGTTCGCGCCGATGCGCTTGCCGCGCGGTTCGCGACCGGTGAACCCTCCCGCGTGCACGTACGCAAAGTATGCAACGTTGCCCACGCCGCGGACCCACGAAGGCCTCCCGGCTGGCCTGTCACGCTCGCCGTCGATGCGTGTCGAAGCCCCGCCCTGCCGCCGCCGGATGAGGTGCTGCGAGTCGTGCACCCCGGCCGGGGAAAAGCTTCTCGCGCAGTGTGCCGGGGCGGTATTCGGTCTGCATGCGACCGCGCTTCTGCAGCACCGGCACCACGCCTTCGATGAAATCGACGAACGATCCGGGAAGCGTGGAATAAGCAAGGTTGAAACCGTCGACACCTGCGTCGACCCAGAGTTCGAGAGCATCGGCGACCTGCTCCGGCGCCCCCACCACCACAGGTCCCGCGCCGCCGATACCCACGTAGTGTGCGATATCGCGCATCGTCCAGGTTCTAGCCGGATCCCCGGCCGTGAAGCTGTGCAGGAACGTCCTTACCGCGTCCGTCTCGATGTATTCGACCGGCTGGTCGGGCTCGTATTTCGACAGATCCAGCCCGCTCCAGCCGCACAGCAGCGCCAGCGCCCCGTCGTAACTGATCTGCCCCTCGAATTCGTCATATTTACGTCGCGCCTCTTCCTCTGTGCTGCCAGTGATGACTTTCATGTATGCAAACGTGCGGAGATCGGATGGATCGCGCCCCGCCGCAACCAGCTTTTCGCGCAGGGTACACACGTACTGTCCGTTGACTTCGGGTTTCGATCCGATCAGGAACACCGCTTCAGCGTGGCGCGCCGCGAAGTCCGTGCCACGTGGAGACGTACCCGCCTGGTACAGCAGCGGCACCCGCTGCGGAGAGGGCTCGGATAGGTGGCAACCGTTGCACTTATACCAACGTCCGACGTACTCGATGTCGCGTACCCGCTCCGGCTCGGCATACACGCCACGCGCACGATCGGCCACCACTGCGTCGTCCGCCCAGCTTTCCGCCCACAACCGGTAGCAGACTTCACAGAATTCGTCTGCCATTTCGTATCGCTCGTCGTGTCCGGGGATCGCGTCCTGCCCCAGCGACCGGGCAGTGCTCGAGAGATAGGAGGTCACGATATTCCAGGCAATCCGCCCCTTGGTGAGATGATCCAGCGTTGATATGAGCCGAGCAAAGACGAACGGGTGATACTGGAGAATTGAAGCCGTGAAGCCGAAGCCCAAGTGCTCGGTCACCGCTGCCATGGCGGGCACGAGCAGCATCGGATCGTTTACCGGGAACTGCGCAGCACTCCGCACCGAAGCATCCCGGGTACCGCCATACACGTCATAAGTTCCAAAAACATCGGCCAGGAAGATGCCGTCAAAGCACCCCCGCTCGATCAACTTCGCTAACTCCGTCCACTGCTCGAGATCTTTGTAGTCGACCATACGGTCATCCGGTCGGGTCCAAAGCCCCGGCGATTGATGAACGATACAATTCATGGCGAAAGCATTGAATAGCATTCGGCTTTTCATGTTCATTTCTCCTGTGGTGATTCGCCGCAATACTCCATCGGGGGAACGTTCGCTTACTCGGGAAGTACTGCTGATCACGTCGCGCTGGCGCGCGTCGATGACACTCGCGCACGCCTGGCCGAACGTGCCCTAGAACCGGTCTCCAAATTGACGTGACAGGATAATCAGGCAGCCGGGCCGGACAAAGTTTGAGGAAATTAATGGGGAATATTCGTAGCGCGTGACGATGCGGGGCGACGAGATCAATACCGCATTCGCGCAACAGTGTCTCGTCGAGTGCGTCGCTGTCGTAAGCGCGGTCGCCGATGAGCCGGTCTGACGCATATTCGAGAAACGTCGCTTCGATGGTTTTGTCCACCAGCGTCACTTCGTGTGGTGAAGCGCTCTCAACGCAAACCGCGATAGGAAGACCATAAGCGTCTGTAATGGCCATGATCTTCGCCCCTTTGCCGCATTTCGTCTTGCCAACAGAAAGAGCTTTTTTGCGGAACTGAACGTCCCGGCGATGAAGGCTTCCCGGATGTCGATACCGCCACGTTCCCGAAGGTCCTCGGCGAGTGCCTGTAATGCCCGCTCTATGGTGCCGTCTTGTACCCATTGCTGGAATCGACGATGGCAGGTCTGGTAGCTGGCAAGTCGTTCCACCGCGCGCCGGTCTTCAGGTCCCACAGCACACCATTGAGAACACCCCGTGCCGCGGTCGCGGGCCGACCGACCATACCGGCGCGATGGCTGTCGTCGAACACTGCTGGGACGAGTTTCCAATGCTTCTCGGTCAGCTTCATCACGACCTTTGATCACATTTCGACATCGCTGTCGATCTCCGGCAAAAAGTGATCCAACTTCAATGAATTACGACGTGCCGAATGTTGAGACCGGTTCTGAAGCGGTCGGCGCCAACCGCACGGCTCGATGCGGCTGCCTGAAGCGAGCGAGCTTCTCCTTGCATTGCCGGTGCGGCAGCACCGGCAGGCGACCACTCACGGGGCGCCGCGCCGTTGTTTGCCATGAAGCCCCGCTCCGCTGAGTGGCGACGCTCCAAGCCGGTACTCGCGCTGGTTGCGTGTGTAGCGCCGGAACCGCGCCACCACTTCGGCCCATTCTTCGGTACTCCACAGTGCTTGCGCGGAAGCTGCATCCTCGAAATCGAACCAGGCAACGAGTTCGGGGGAATCCATACCTGCGCTGCGCATGCTGCGATGAAAAACGAATGGTTGCTTTCGCAACCACGGGAAGAAGCCCTGAGCCCAGTCACCCATGTCCTGCTTCATTTCCGGAATCACGTCGCAGGTGTAGAGAATCGTATAGTTGGCGGTACCGGTTTGCGTCCCCGCGATGCCCTCTCCGCTCAACGGAGACTCGGTCAATCGATACTCCCGTTGATTGCGGGTAAATGTCTTGAACTTCGCCAAGGTGGTCTTCCACGCATCCGAGCCCCAAAAAGTCTGTGCCGACGATTCGTCGTCGAAGTCGAAGTACGCTACCAACTCCGGCGAGTCGATGCCGACACTGCGCAGGCTCCGATGGAACGCGAATGGCTGGTCGGGAAGCCACGGAAACAGTTCGTTCATGGCCCAGTCGGCCATGGCCGGCTTGGTTTCCTGCACGATGTCGCAGGTGTAGAGGATGGTGTACATCGAATACTGCTCCTTATGGCTGCACAGACCCTTGCGCCCGGCGATGTTCCGGTTTCCCGGCCGTATTCCTCTGTGCGCCGCTCGACGGCCACTGAACGCGGTTGGTAGCGCGATGACCGGCCAGCGCAACAGCGGCGAACAGGTCCAGGGTATCGAGCGCTTTCCCAAGCCCGTAACGCGGTTCCGCGCGGCGTGACAGCTTGGGCACGATATACACAGGTGACCGGCACCCGACGTTCAACCCGGTCGATACGCTTGCCTCTATTCGATCTCGAGCCCCTGCAGATCGCCCTGCTCGCGCCACTCAGCGAGCAACCGGAAAAACGGCACGGCACCTTCCGGGTAGAGATTGTCGAGGAAGCTCTGTCCGGTGTTCTTGCCCTCGCTGTTGTAATAACCGGGCGTGCACGTTTCCTGGTACTTGCGCATCGGGCCCGGCGCGGAAACCAGATCGACCCACGCCTGCTGTGCCTGCACCGTCGGCTCGACCGTAGTGGCATCGCGGCCGAGTACCTCGCTCACGAGGTGCGCGATGTGGATTGACTGGCCGTTGAGCGTGTAGGTGAAGTTGAACGCGAGCCCGGTTTGCGTCAGGCCCATGTGGAAGAAATTCGGAAATCCGCGACTCAGGAAGCCGTGGTAGGTCTTCATGCCGTCGGCCCAGTAATCGGTGAGTGTCTGACCGCCGCGCCCGAAGATCTCGCACTCGGCGCGGCGGGTATACGCCGTACCAACCTCGAAACCAGTGGCGAAGACCAGGCAGTCGACCTCGTAGGCAACGCCGCCTGCCACCACGGCATTCTCCGTGATCCGCTCGACGCCCTGTCCGTCGGTATCGACGAGCGCCACGTTCGGGCGATTGAACGTCGGCAGGTAATCGTCGTTGAACGTCGGTCGCTTGCACCACTGGCCGTACCACGGCTTTAGCGCCGCGGCAGTCGTCGCGTCTTTCACGGTTTCGTCGACCCGCGCGCGGATCTCGTTACCCTTCTGGAAATCCGCGATCTCCGCGACCGCGGCAATCTCCGCGTCTGACAGACCGGGGTGATCGTTGGTGCCCAGGATCTCGTAGGTCAGCTTGAAAAACGATGTCCAGCGGTCGTTGACCATGTCGACCTCCACGGGCAGCCCCGCGAGGATCGAGCAGAAGTTCTCGTTCCGCTCCGCCTGCCAGCCCGGCTTCAGCGATTTTGCCCATGCCGGATCCGTCGGTGCGTTCTCGCGGCGATCCACCGAAGACGGCGTGCGCTGAAAGACGTAGAGCTGCTTCGCGCATGCACCCAGATGCGAGATCGCCTGCAGCGCCGTGCCGCCGGTTCCGATGATGCCGACGCGCTTGTCCGCGAGGCCCGTCAGGTTGCCGGTCGTATCACCCCCGGTGTAGGCGTAGTCCCAGCGGCTGGTGTGAAACGCGTGCCCCCTGAAGTTCTCGAGACCCGGGATCCCCGGCAGCTTCGGCCGGTTGAGCGGGCCGCTCGACATGACGACGAAACGTGCGCGCAGGACGTCGCCGCGATCGGTCTTCACGAGCCAGCGCTTGTCGTCCTCCTGCCAGCGCAGCTCCGTGTACTGGGTCTGGAACAGCGCGCGATCGTAAAGCTCGTAGTGCTTGCCGATGCGCCGCGCGTGTTCGTAGATCTCGGGCTGAAACGCGTATTTTTCCGTCGGCACGTACCCGGTTTCGTCGAGCAACGGCAAGTAGATGTAGGATTCGATGTCGCACTGCGCACCGGGATAGCGATTCCAGTACCAGGTGCCTCCGAAGTCGCCGCCCTTTTCGATAATCCGGAGATCGCCTACACCCGCTTCCCGTAAGCGGGCCGCTGCGAGCAGTCCGCCGAATCCGCCGCCCAGGATCACGACGTCCAGCGTTTCCTCCACCGCGTCCCGGGTGAAACCCGGCGTGACGTAAGGGTCAATTTCGTAGCGAGCGTAGTCGCCCGCGACTTCGACGTACTGCGCATTGCCGACAGCGCGCATGCGCTTGTCACGTTCCGCGGCATACTTGCGCCGCAGCTCGGCGGGGTCGAATCCCAGTTCTTCGGGCGTAGGTACCCGGAAAGGCTCCTGCCGCTGTGCCGTGTTACTCATAACGACTCTCTCCGATTTGTCAGATTGTCCGTCGCAATTCGGTTTGGACCGGCCTTTGCCGGACGGGCGGTGCTGTCCGCCCCTCTCCATTCAATGGTCGTCCCCGGCACCGCCGTCTCGATTGCGTCCGTGATATTCCCGGTTCGGCTGCATGTCGACCGCCGACGCCACACGATTGGTCATGTTGTAGAAGCCGGCAACGTTGGCGATGTCCCAGATGTCCTTTTCCGCGAATCCCGCCTCGCGCAAGGCCTGCCTGTCGTCCTCGTCGACCGTGTGCGGCTCGGCGGTCAGTTTCCAGGCGAAATCGAGCATCGTGCGATGCCGCCGGCTCAACGCGGCGGCGCGATAGTTCATTACCATGAGCTCACCCAGGATCGGGTCACCGGAATACTCGCGCACGGCGTTGCCGTGCGCGGTCAGACAATAGAAACAGCGATTGGCCGAGGAAACCACCACCGCGATCATCTCCCGCTCCAGCGCACTGAGTCCGGATTCGCCGAACATCAGTGCATTGTAAAATCGAGAAAACGTGCGCAGCTGATCCTCATCATGGCTGTAGGCTTTCAGAACGTTGGGCAACAGACCAAGCTTTTCTTCACAAACGGCGAAGTACTTTCGCAGGTCATCGGCCAGGCTCTCGACGTCGGGGAACGGAATGTCCAGCGACATGACGTGATCGGGTTGAGACATGTAGTAGCGAAGCTCCTGTTGTTCGAGTTTGGTAGATAGTTCCGGCCGGCTGCAATCAGAATGCGCCCGCAACCATTTGGCGGATTATGTAATCGGCCTGACGGAGCGCGAGGGCCACGATGGTCAGCGTCGGCGGCGCGGCGCCGGTCGTGGGAAACTGGCTGCCGTCGGAGACGAACAGGTTGTCGAGGTCGTGCGTCTGCCCGAAACCGTTGCAGACGCCTGCTTCCGGCGCCGTGCTCTGGCGACACGTGCCGAGGTTGTGCAGCGCGGTGTACTCGCCTCGCGTATAGACCCTGTCGGCGCCAAGGGACTGGAACAAATCTGTCAGGCGCGCGAGACCGTAGCCGAGTATCGCCTTGTCGTTGTCGTGAAAGACCTTACGAATGCGCGGTACCGGCAGTCCGTAAGCGTCTTTCTCCGTGTCGTCGAGCGTCACCCGGTTATCGGCGACCGGCATGTCTCCGGCCAGCATCACCGCGGCGGCGGCATTCCGGTAGCGCTCCATCACCGCGGCATAATCGGTGCCCCAGGCCTGCGGGTCCAATTCGTTGGGAAACAGCGGCAGGTGGATCCCGCGCGGGCCGAACAGCAATCCACCCACGAACCCGCGTGACGGGTCGTGCCGGTTCTCGTCCTCGATGAGCCCCGAGTAAGTCGTGCCCTTGTAGTTGTCGACACGTCCGGGGAGAATCGCCGCCGCCCGGGCGACGACATCCATCATATAATAGCGGCCCACGAGCCCCGAGCGATTCGCCAGGCCGTGCGGGAAGCGCGCCGATCCGCTCATCAGGAGCAGGCGTGGCGTCTCGATGGCGTTCGCCGCGAGGCATACGGCGCGTGCGCGCTGACGCTGCTCACGGCCTTCGGCATCCAGGTAGATCACGCCCGTGACCCGGTCGCGCGCGTCGTGCTCGAGCCGGATCGCCATGGCCGACTCACGCAGTTCGAAGCGTCCCGTGGCCGCCGCGCGCGGGAGTTCGGCATGGTAGGGCGACCATTTCGCACCGATGATGCAGCCCGCGGCGCAGAATCCCATCTGCTGGCATCCGGGCCGCCCCCCGAACGGGCTCGTGTTGATGGCCATGTAGCTGTTCGAGACCTGCCGGTAGCCGATGCGCCGTGCACCCGCCTTGAACACCAACGAATGATTGTGGTCCGGCAGGAACGGCGCGCCGTGACGACCGGTCACGTTAAGACGCAGCTCCGCGCGTTCGTACCACGGCTCCAGCTCCGCGTAGCTGATCGGCCAGTCCGCGAGATCGGCACCGCCGATCGCGCCGTAAGTGGACCGAGCCGACAGTTCCCATGGCTGCCGGCGCATCGACAGTCCGCCCCACAGCAGCGCCGTGCCGCCCACCGTCTTGGAGATATAGGTCGGCAAGCGCGCATTCAGATCGCCCTCCGCGATGCGCTTGTCGGACCAGTGCACGCGGCGGAACATGCCTTGCAGATCCTGCTCGATCGGCACGCGCTGCCCGGCCTCGAGGCAAACCACGTCCACCCCGGCCTCGGTCAGTGCCGCGGCCAGCGTGCCGCCGCCCGCACCCGAACCGATGACGACCACGACCGAGCCGTCGTCCGCATCGAAGCGCCCGCTCACCGTTCGTCCTCGTCCAGCCAGTCGATGTCGACCAGTCCCGGGCCGGCATACCCACCGAACGGCGCCGACGGGCCGGGATAGCCGATATGCGCCCAGAATGCAGGGTCCCGGTAGATTCCGCCCATCGCCGCGCGCCGCGCCGCCGCCAGCGCCTCGCTGCCGACAAGCGCCCGCAACGCCGCTTCGCGCGCTGCCGCGTCGAGCATGGCGAAATCCCGTGGCAGGTCGCGGAGCAGGCTGTCGACGGACTCACTCAGAGCAGCATCACACGCGGCGCTTGCAGCCAACAGGTCGACGCTGCGCGCGAGCTGCGCCTCGGTAACGAACGCGTGTGGAAACAAAGTGTGCGCTACGCGCGCGAGCACTCGTGCGCCACTTTCGCCGAACGTCTCGCTGGCACCCGCGACGACACGCCCGAGCGCAGGTTCGAGCGCCAGCGTACATCCTAACGCGAGCGCTTTCAGGACGTACCGGCGACGCGGAACATGAGGGTAGTCGCTCAGCATCATGCTGCGTGTAGCTGGCAGACGCCGCGATGTCCGGCCGGGCTACGCTTCGCACACACCATCATGCGTTGCCCCCTCGTTGCGCTAACGACATGCTCGAGCATCCTTTCCACTCGGCAGATGAATGGATCCGCGCGGACCGGTGCGCGAGCCACACATTTGGAGCCACCTGCGGTGAGTCAACAATCCCAGACATACCGCCAATTCTGGCATACTCTCACATTCATTTTAACTGATCGCTAAATCGGGATGGAACCTCTCGTCATGCCGAGCGTCACCCGAACTCGGGCCAGGCAGGAATATTTTCGTGCACACCCAAACGGGAGGCATGCGGCGGTTTTAGTACGACATCTCCGAATGCCGCTCTCCGCCCCCGCGACCCTGGCCGGCGAGGAGAGATCCGCCGCAATGTCCGGCGCACGCGCGACGCCTGTGCATGACGGACGACACGGGCGGTTGACGTGCTCCGGGGCAACTCCGCGGTGATGCTCGTAATCCGGATTTCGCACGACGCCCACGACCTTCGATAGCTGCGATGGAGAGATTAATGCCCGGAAGAAAAATTCAATCGGATAGCGCGGCGACGGTGCCAAACGAACTCGACGCCGTCATCATCGGCGCCGGATTCGGCGGCATGTATGCCCTGCACGCACTGCGTGAACAGGGCCTGCGGGTGCGCGTGTTCGACGAGGCGGCCGGCGTCGGCGGCACGTGGTTCTGGAACCGTTACCCCGGTGCGCGCGTCGACTTTCCGGGCGGGCCGTTCTATTGCTACACATTTTCCGAGGATCTCGTGCGCGAGTTCGACTGGCCCGAGAAGCAGCCCGATCAGCCGACCGTGCTCAGGTACCTCGAGTTCGTCGCCGACCGCCTCGACCTGCGACGCGACATCGACCTCGGTACGCGCATCACTGCGGCGACTTTCGACGAGACGACGCAACGCTGGGCCGTTGAGACCTCGTCGGGCGCCCGGATAAACGCGCAGTTCCTGATCTGCGCGACCGGAGCGCTTTCCGCGGCCCACGTACCACCCATCCCGGGACGCGATCGATTCGCCGGGGAGTCGTATCACACCGGACGCTGGCCGCACGACCGCGACGTGACGTTCGCCGGCAAGCGCGTCGGCATCATCGGCACCGGCTCCTCGGGGATCCAGTCGACACCGGTGGTCGCCCGCGACGCGGCCCATCTGACGGTTTTCCAGCGCACGCCCCAGTACTCCGTGCCGGCCGGCAATGGCCCGGTAGACCCGGCGGTGGTCGCCGCGGCGCGCGCCGACTGGCCGCGCTTCCGGCGCCTGATGAGAGCGACGGCAATCGGCTCGCCGTTCGAGCCGTCGACGTTGCGAGCCGGCGAACATTCTCCCGAGCAACGGCGCGAGACGTACGAAAAGGCGTGGCGCAAGGGCGGTATCGGCAGCATCCTGCTGGAGACCTACCGCGACATTCTCACCGACAAGCAGTCGAACGAGTGGCTGGCGGAGTTCGTACGCGAGAAGATTCGCTCCATTGTCCGCGATCCCGAGACGGCCCGCCGCTTGACGCCGACCTATCTCATCGCGACAAAGCGTCAGGTCATGGACGAGGGCTACTACGAGACGTTCAATCGCGCCAACGTGGATCTGGTCGACCTGCGCGACGACCCCATCGTCGAGATCACCGAACGCGGGATCCGCACCGAGTCGGGGGAACACCTGCTCGACATGCTGATTTTCGCAACCGGCTTCGACGCCATTACCGGGGCGATGCAGAATCTCAATCCGCGGGGGCGCAACGGGATTGAGCTCGCCGACTACTGGTCGGATCGCTTCCGGACCTACCTCGGCATGGCGATCCCAGGGTTTCCCAACCTGTTCATGGTCCATGGCCCCGAATCGCCGTGCGTCCTGTTCAACATGCCGCTTGGAGCGGAAATCGAGGTCGACTGGATCCGCGACTGTATCGACCATTTGCGCCGCAACGGACTGGGCACCATCGAACCGCGCGACGGCATCGACCAATCATGGGCACGCGAGGTCGCCGACGCCGCCAACCAGACGCTCTATCCGCTGACTGACTCGTGGTACACCGGCAGCAATATTCCGGGGAAGCACCGCCAGTTCGCGGTGCATGTCGGCGGCCCCGAGTACTTCGCGCGGCTCGACGCGGTGGCCGCGGCCGGCTATGACGGATTCGTGATGCAGGCGGCTCACGCCGCCGACACCTCGGCCGGCTGAGTGCGGCAGCCCGTGCCGAGGTCTCACGAGTGCGCCCGGGGTATGGGCGACCGGACATTGGCCCAGCGCGGCGGCTCCGCCACGCGCCGGTCGCCGCTGGACGGGATTGACGGCATACGGATCGGGGCGGCATCGTGAACGACGACACCCCTGCGGTCGATTGTGAGCATCTCGTTGACGACCGCCCCGGGCAGGGCATCTTCCGGGTGCATCGCAGCGTGTACCTCGATCCCCGGATATTCGAGCTCGAACTGTCGAGAATCTTCGAGAGTACGTGGGTTTTCATCGCGCTCGCCAGCGAGGTGCCGGCTGCGCACGATTTCGTGACCCGTCACATCGGGCGGCAACCGGTCATCCTGATGCGGGACGCACACGGCGAACTGGGCTGCTTCTTCAATACCTGCACGCATCGAGGGACGTTGCTGTGCCCGCACGCCCGCGGTAACCGTCCTTTGCACGTCTGCCGCTATCACGGCTGGTCGTATGACAGCGCGGGACGCAATGTCGCGGTCGCGGCTGAAGCCGATGGGCGCTACCCTCCTGCGTTCGCCACTGCGGATCACGGACTGGCTGCGGTGCCGCGGCTCGACGCCTATCGTGGCTTCGTTTTTGCAAGTCTGAGCACGCGGGTACCGCCGCTGAACGAACACCTCGGCGAGGCACGTGCGATGATTGACCTCGTCGCCGACCAGGCCCCCGAAGGCCTCGAGTACGTCCCGGGAACGGCCGACTACACGTTCGACGGCAACTGGAAACTGCAATTCGAAAACGGACTCGATGCCTACCATTTCCCGGTGACCCATGCATCCTTCGTCGACATCGTGCGCCGCCGCGCGCCGCCTCCGGCGGCGGGTGCGGCGGACGATGTTGCGCCACAAGCCGGTGGCATTGCCGCCGGAACGATCAGCTTTCCCTACGGCCACGCACTGTCCTGGTCGGTCGGCGCACCCGGGCAGGAGCCGGAGCGCCGTCCGCTGCTGCGCGATCACCGCCTGCTCCGAACCGTAAGACGCGCGGCCGGAGATGCGCGCCTGGACTGGATGCTGCGTCAGCGCAACCTGACGATTTTTCCCAACCTCCAGATTATCGACATCCAATCACTCCAGCTGCGAACGTGGCAGCCACTTGCCGTCGATCGTACGCGCATGCATTCCCGCTGCCTGGCACCCGTCGGTGAGAACGATACGGCGCGCCGGTACCGGATCCGCAGGTACGAAGAATTCTTCAATGCCGGCGGACTGGCAACGCCGGACGACAACGTGATGTACGAACTGCTCCAGTCCGGCCTGGCGGCGACCGCTGCCGGGACGACACAGGGTTACGAGCGCGGATTCGAGGCGCGGGCCGATGTGCACGCACCGCCGTTCGACGCCCTGGGATTGCAGCACGCAGCCGTGACCTGCAGCGATGCGGGCCTGTCGTTCGGCGACGAGACCGGCATCCACAGCGGGTACCGCGAGTGGCTTCGGCTGATGACTGCAGATCCGGGCGCACCGCGCGGCTAACCGACGATCTCTCTCATCATGAATAACGAGCCTTTCGCAATCGATGACGCTGCGCACCTGCTGTACCGAGAAGCACGCTGCCTCGATGAGCGCGACTGGACGGGCTGGCTCGATCTGTACACCGAAGACGCCGTATTCTGGGTTCCAGCCTGGCTCGACGAATATCGCACGTGCACCGACCCTGACCGCGAGATCTCGCAGATCTACCATGATTCGAAACGCGGCCTGGCAGAGCGGATCGGCCGCCTGCAGTCACGCAAGTCGGTGACCACGATGCCCCTACCGCGCACCACCCATTTCATCACCAATATCGAGACGTCACCGACAAGCTCGGATACACGCGCCCTGGCAGCATGCTGGATGGTCCACGTTTACGATCCCAGAACCGCACGGCACCATGTCAATTTCGGACGCTATCGCATCACCCTGGTCGCGCGTGACGGACTGTTGCGTATCGCGCGCAAGGTTATCCACCTGAACAACGACTGCGTTCCGGCTTCAATCGACGTCTACTCGGTCTAGCCCGTCCGCCCAAGGAAGCCCCTGCAAGCCGAGCGAGCATCCTCGGTGACGAGGCGCGCGTCGATCGAGACGCACAATTCAGGCCTGGCATACGAGCATTGCAGAACGGTGCGGAACAGCAGCCACTGCCCGCGAGTGGTCGTCCATGATTTCCATGCCGAGCACGTCCGTGTAGAGCGCTCGTGCTCGCACCCGATCGGCGGTCTTGCTTACGACATACCCAAGCCGATTCGTTCTCGATATCCTGCTGCCTCCTGTGTAGCCGCGGTTCACGCTTCGCATCTGCGGCGATCCGTCGGCGTTGGCAGATCTGTCAACCACCTTGTACAGGGGTCGGCCGCCCGATGTCGCCCCGGATCCAGGAAATCGCGTCGGCTATATTCGATCAGCGCAGCCCGATGATACGAACGGGCGCACCTGTGGCGCCCCGATACTTCGTCGGCAGGATCACCACGGTCATCTCGTCGACCTCGCGACGTGCGATGTCCTCGAGAGCGAGGTTCTCGATCATGTAGATTCCCTCATTGGTGATGAGATGCTGGTGGACCGGCAACACGAGTTCCTTTTGCTCCCACGGTACGACTTCAACGGCCATGGTATCGGCGCCCACGGCCACCACCTTGCGAGCGGCCAGCCACTTGGATGCCGCCATACCGATGCCGGGCATGTGCCGGGTGTATTCCTGCGGAGTCTCGCTGAAGAATCGACCCCAGCCCGTGCGGATCATGACGATAGATCCTTCAGCGACATCAACGCCCTGCTTCACCATCGCACCCTCGAGATCGCCGACCGTGACGACCTCACCAGGCTTCATGTACTCGACGCCGCGACAAGCGGCAACATCCAGCATCACGGCGCGGGCGATGAACGGCGGTGCCTTCTCGATACCGCCATGGGCCAGGCCCTTGTCGGTCACGCCTTCGGCGTCAAGCACGCCGCCGTAGAGCAGCCCCTCGATCGAAACATGGCCGAGCGAATCGATGTGGGTGCTGACATGCACGGTCATTTCGATGCGCTCGATATTGAACCCGAGCCCGTTCACCGCCCCCATGTGCTCGGCAATGTACCGCTCGGAGCGGTCGGACGTCTTGTACATGCTGAGAACGTAGGGCGGCTGAAACCCCGGAAACTGTGGGGCATCCTCGCTGACGTCGTGCGACAGCTCGAATATCTCACCCTTGTCGACGGCGGCCAGCGCCGCCATCACCGTCTCCCGGGTCATCCGATTGGCGGCGCCGAGCTCGTCGCCCTCGCCCCAGATCCAGTTGCGCGGCCCGAGGTCGGCCGCCATCGAGGGAACGTGGGCGAGCGCGATCGACGCGCTCATCACGCCATGCAGGAGCACGGTGCGGAGTTTGGCGGCCCGGTTTCGTGCAGGTCGCGTCAGTCGGTTTCTCATTGTGGTTCCTCCCAAATTGCAAGGATGGCGTTGCGACTGCGGTAGGCGCCGACGGCGGTCAGGATCAATCGACCTCGACCGCCGCGGCTGGTATCGACGCGGTCGCCTGTTCAGGGGTGGTTCCGGCCGGCAGCAGGAGTACCAAAAGCGCTCCGGCAACCATCGATGCCGCGAGCATCACGATGCCCGCAGCAGTGCTGCCGGTCGCGTCCTTGATCAAGCCGATCGCCAACGGTGCGACGAAACCCGCGAGGTTGCCCAACGAGTTGATCAGGGCGATGCCGACCGCTGCCGCTCCGCCGCTCACGAACGACGTCGCCAGCCCCCATGCCTGTGGCACGCCACCCAGGATCCCGGAGGCGCCGATCGCGAGTGCCGCGATCGCGAACGCCGGATCGGCGGCGAGCGCGACGCTCGCCACCAGGCCCGCCGCGCCGCACAAGACCGGGACCGCGGTGTGCCAGCGCCGTTCGGCGCGGCGGTCCGCGCTACGGCCAATCAGGACCATGGCCACCGCAGCCGTGCCAAAGGGAATCGCGGTAACGAGTCCGATTTCGGTCATCGAGACATAGCCCAGTTCCTGCACGATCGTCGGCAGCCAGAAATTCAGTCCGTACAGCCCCATCACGATCGCGAAATAGATCACCCCCATCAGCCACACACGCGGCAACCGCAGCCCGTCGACGATACGCACGTGCTCTATCGCCCCGCGTTCGCGGTCGAGCTCACCAGTGATGAAATCCCGTTCGTCCGCGCTCAGCCAGTGCGCCTGCGATACGACGTCGTCCAGCAAGCGCAGCGCCAGAATCCCCAGCGCGACGGAGGGGAGGCCCTCGATCAGGAACAGCCATTGCCAGCCCGCGAGGCTCGAGACGCCATCGAGGTGCTGCATGATCAACCCGGACACCGGTGCGCCGATCACGGTGGACACGGCGACCGCGGTGGCGAACAGCGCGATGACACGCCCGCGCCGCGCGGCCGGGAACCAGCACGTCAGGTAATAAATGACGCCGGGAAAGAACCCGGCCTCTGCGACGCCGAGCAGAAACCGCAGGACATAGAAGACCGCTTCGGACGTGACGAACATCATCGAGGCGGAAATGCCACCCCACGCAATCATGATCCGGGCGATGGTCCGCCGAGCACCAATGCGCAACATCAGCAGGTTGCTCGGCACCTCGAACATGACGTAGCCGATGAAGAACACCCCGGCACCGAGACCGTAGGCCGCCTCGCTGAACCCGAGATCGTCGAGCATCCTGAGCTTGGCGAACCCGACGTTGACGCGGTCCAGGTACGCGAACACGTAACAGACGAACAGGAACGGCACGATCCGCAGGGACACGCGCCGGTACAGGCGATCGGCGTCGATCATGGCGGCCCCGGCGCGGGCAGCCGGATGCATGCCGCTCATCGCGGCATCCACCAGGCCTGCGATGCCCCGTGACCGTCGAAGCGCGGTAACGCGGCCGCCCGACCCCCGGTCGCCGCGGTCATTCGCGATACCCGGGATCGTTGCGATCGAGCCAGCGCCGCAACGCCGACCATTCGGGCAGCTCGCTCACTGTCCCGGTCGTCTCGTCGATACGCTCCCATTGCCGCGCCGTGCGCTCGCGCACGTCCGCCGGCGCGAGCCGCACCCCCCCGCCCGCGGACATGGCGAGAAGCTGCACCTCGCACGCCTGCTCGAGGTAGTACATCCGGGAGAAAGCCCGCCCGATGCTGTCACCGCAGGTGATGAGCCCATGGTTGCGCAGGATCATGGCGTTGTGCGAACCGAGATCGTCCGCCAGGCGCGCGCATTCGTCCTCGTCTACCGCAATACCTTCATAGTCGTGGTAGGCGATGCGCTCGTGGAACTGCATGCCGCCCTGCGTGAGGGGCTGGAAACCGTCATCGAGGCAGGACACCGCCGCACCATGGAGAGTGTGTGTATGAATGATGCAGGCGACGTCGGGCCGGGCGGTATGGATGGCACCATGAATGACGAACGCCGCCTTGTTGATGACATGACTCCCGCCGTCCACGAGCTCACCGGACGGGTCAACCTTGACCAGATTCGATGCCGTTACCTCCTCGTAGGCCAAACCGAACGGGTTCAGGAGGTACTGATGCTCGCGTCCCGGGACACGCGCGGATATATGATTGTAGACGAGGTCGGTCCACTTGAAGTGGTGCGCAAGACGATAGCAGGCGGCGAGATCTTCACGCACTGCGCGCTCGTCGAGCGCGCAGCCGTCCTGCGGGGATTTCACTTGCCGGTCATTCGTCCGTGTGACCATGTTCTCAAAATCTCCGTAGATTGACATCGGATTCTGTCCGCAAGCTCCCGTCCCGCAAACCGCGATCCCGGGCAGCAGGCGCAACCGTTCAGGGTGCACCGTACCGCGGGAGCCGGGCACCGCGCCGACGGCGCAGGCATCATACGTCCCGCTCGACCAGCACGCCGTCGGCGCGCAACGAGGCGATGGTGTCGGCGTCATAGTCGAGCAGTTCGCCCAGGACACTGGCATTGTGCTCGCCAAGCGCCGGGGCACTGTAGCCAGGATGTGGCGGATAGTCGGATGTTCTGATGGGCATGCCGGGGATCTCGAACGAGCCGGCGATGCGGTCGTTCACCGTGCGCACCGTACCCCGTTCCCGAAGGTGAGGATGCTTCACCGTCTCCGCGACGCTGAGCACCGGCGCGCAGGGCACGCCGTGGGCTTCGAGTGTCGACACGGCGGAATCACGGTCGGGGAAGCCGGCCAGCCAGCCTTCGACCAGGCTCACGACCTCCGAGCGCCGAGCCAGGCGGTCGGCGTCGGTCGCGTAATCGGGGTGGTTGACCAGATCCTGCCGCCCCATGGCCGCGCACAGGTCCGGCCAGTGGTGCATGAATCCCATGATGACGACATCGCCACCCGGCACGCGAAATACGCCGGCTGGACAGATGTACGACACGTGCCGCCCGGCACGCATCGGGTCGATTTCTCCGCCGCTGCCGGTATGTTGATGAACGTTGACCTCGTGGCAATGGTAGTAGCAGTCGAGCAGCGCGATGTCCAGGTGCTGGCCGCGGCCGGTGCGGGCGCGATGTACCAGTGCGGCGGCAATGGCAAAGGCCGCGTGCACGCCGGTGGACACGTCGCCGATACCCGCGAGCGGGATGTAGGGCGCCTCGTCGGCGTCTCCGATCATCGACGTGATGCCCGAATAGGCCTGGGCAATGTAGTCGTAACCCGGCTTCGTCGCCAGCGGCCCGCTCTGCCCCAGCGCCGAAATCGAGCACAGGATGATGTCCTCGCGCAGAGTGCGCAAGGCATCGAAATCCAGGCCCATGTCCGCCATCACGCCGGGCTTGAAGTTCTCGACAACGGCGTCGCAGTGCGGCACCAGTTCGCGCACGAGCGACAGCCCTCGCGGGTCGCGCAGATTCACGCAGACACTGCGCTTGTTCAGGCTTTGCTGAATGACGTAGAGGCTGCGTTCGTTGCGCAGCTTCGAGATGCCGCGCACCATGTCGCCGTCGGGCGCCGGTTCCACCTTGATCACGTCCGCGCCGAGCTCGGCGAACATGCGCGTGCAGGTAGGTCCCGCGAGCGCACGCGTCAGATCGAGGATCCTCACGCCGGACAGCAAATGCTCGTTCGTCCCGTTCATTGTCCAGCTTGCCTCCTCAGAATGCCCCATCAGTGGTATCTCTTCCCAACGTTCCCAATCAGTGCAGCAGCACGCGGGCCCAGTCGTCGATCGCGTTCTCGTGGCCCGGCACGATTTGCACCGCAACCTGGTCGTAACCCGCTGCATCCAGTTGCGCAACGCGATCCCGGATGACCTCCGGCGTACCGGTCAGGGTCTGCTCGCGGATCATGTCGGCGGTGACGAAGTGGTCCTCGTCGGGCCGCAAATAGAGCAGGTGGCCTTCGTGCAGGCGCAGGTGTCGCTCCTGCGCCGGCTGGTAGGACTCGTAGAGCGTGCGGTATTCGCGAATCGTGTCCGTGAGCGCCGGCGGCACGCGCGAGGGATCGTTGTCCTCCACCAGCCAGTGCAGGCCGATCGCGACCATCGGGCCCGCCTGTGCCTTCGCCCGCGAGGAATCGTACGGCTCGCCCGGCTCCAGTACGCAGCCCAGATTGAGGCATGTGGCGTACATCGAGGCCGGATCGCGCCCCGCCTGCCGTGCCGCGTCGCGCACGATCCCGATGTCCTCGAGCGCGGCCGGGCTCATCCAGGCATTGATGAAGCCATCGGCAACCTCGGCCGTCATCTGCCGTGCGCGCGGCCCGAAAGCCGAGATATGCACGGGGATCGGATCAGCGGTATTGACGAAGCGATCGTTCGGATGCATGAAGCGAAAGCTGCGTTCGCTGCCTTCGAGCACGGCGGCTACGGTGTCGCCGTTCCACAAGCCCTGCATCACCCGGACGTACTCGCGGATCTCCGCGAGCTTCTGCGCGCGCAGACCGAGCGTACGCCGCGCCGTGTACCCGGTGCCCAGTCCTGCGATGACCCGTCCCGGTGCCAGCGCGTTCAACGAGGCGAGCGCATTGGCGGCGACCGGTGCAAGCCGGTTGGACGGCACCAGCACGCCGGCTCCGAGCCTGATGGTGCTCGTGTTCATCGCTGCCGCCGTCATCGCGACGAAGACGTCGGTACAAAGCAGCTGCGAATCGTAGAACCAGGCGTGCGTGAAGCCGAGTTGCTCCGCGCGTCGCGCCAGGCGCCATGCCTGCGCGTCGGCAATGAGCGCGATACCGAAATCCATATTCTCCTCCCCGGTAACGTGCCTGTTGGCACGGCCCCTCATGTTATTCCTGCTCGGCCATATTCCCGCCGGCCACGTCCACGGCGCGTCGGTGCAGCCGCCTTACGATACCCGCGCCGACCGTTTCGAGCTGATCGGCAACGTACTTGCACGCGCCGGCGGCATCGCCATCGCCGATCGCACGCCGGATGCGCCGATGCGAGCGCCGGACGCGCTCGGAAAAATAGAGCGATCCGAAGGCGATCTTGATGTAGAAATCGCTACGGTCCCACAATGCGGCCGCAATCCTCGACGTACCGGGTGAGCGGGCCATGCGGTGGATCTGCGTATGAAACAGGATGTTCAACCGCCGGTATTCCGGATCGCGGTCGTCGGGCCCGCCTGCTGCGGCAGAACAGTCGTCGATGTAGTCACACAGCCGCCGAAACTCGTCCAGGTCGTCCGTGGTTCGACGTTCCGCCGCGAACGCCGCGACGAGTGACTCAACCCGCGCGAACATCAGGAAGAAATCCCGAATGTCATTGATCCGGGGCACCGCGACGCTGCAACCGACCTGCGGGACGATACTGACGAAGCCGTCGTTCTCTAGCCGCTTCAGGGCCTCCATTATCGGTACTCTGCTGCAGCCGAGTTGTTTGGCGAACGAGACCACGGACAGCTTGTCGCCCGGCTCCAGGCCACCTTCGAGCAGCGCCCCCTTGATGACTTGATAGGCCTCTTCGGAGCGGCCGCCACGACCATGCGTCGGCAACGGCGACGGCGCGCGGAAATACGGCGTTGCTCTGCCTTTCACGATTTCATCAAATCGAGGGCGCCACTGTGCTGGTGCGCTTGATTTGTTCAGGAGTGCACTAATATATTAGCATTCTGTGAAGACGGCAACGCATGTCTGACATGCCGGCACCCGGCCCCACGGAGAACGCAGAGGAGAATCGTCGCGCTCATGAACGGACAAGGTAGGGAGGGCGGTCGCCGCGGCGACTGCGACTAGGCTGATGGGTTTTCGCATGGGTGCCCTGCTGCTCCCCAGCGTGAGCGCCGAAAGCGCGGACTTCGAGCGTGGCTACGCAGGACAGAACCCCGTGTTCTACCAGCGCGCGCTCAGCGACTGCGGACGACTGATCCGCCAGATGGAAGACCTGGGGTTCGATTTCGTCGCTTTCTCCGAGCACCATTTTCATCTCGAGGGGCTCGAGGTCTCCAATAACCCGATGATGCTCGGTGCCTGGGCCGCGATGCTGACGACGCGCTTGCGCGTGGCGCAGATGGGCATCGTGCTGCCGTCGCGCAACCCGCTGCTGGTGGCCGAGGATCTGGCCATGCTTGACCACTTCTCCGGCGGCCGCATGGCGGCTGGTTTCGCACGCGGCTACCAGGCACGCCACGTCGCGACGATCGGCCAGAAAATGAACGCCTACCCGACGGCAGCGACGGATCCGGAATTCGAAGAGCACGACCGGATCAATCGCGAGCTGTTCAACGACCACTACGAGATCGTGCGCAAGGCGTGGACGCAACGGCTGTTCGAGCATCACAGCGAGCACTGGCAGATTCCTCCGGCCAACGTAGGCTGGGATCATCCGGCCACCCGCACGATGGCGCCCGGCATGATCTCGGAGGACGGCACGCTCCAGAAGGTCGGTATCGCGCCGACGACGCTGCAGGATCCCGACCACATCGAAACGTTCATCCCCTTCACGATGAGCGCGGAAACAATCGCGTGGTCGGCGCGCCAGGGGGTCAAACCCGTCATCTTCACGCCCATCGAGGAACATGCGAAAGCCAGCATCGATCTTTTCCATAATGCCTGCCGTGACGCGGGGCGCGACGTGGATTGGGGCCAGAACGT
Organism: Gammaproteobacteria bacterium; assembly: GCA_040220855.1. Classification (GTDB taxonomy): domain Bacteria; phylum Pseudomonadota; class Gammaproteobacteria; genus JACKNG01. The sequence continues at coordinate 81,256 of JAVJVZ010000061.1, forward strand.
CGGACATTTTCGCGACATCGTGGTGGCGGACACGGAAGCGGAGGCCATCGCCATCCAGGAGCGCGGCATGGGCTACATCTGGACCCGCTGGCACGACTGGTTCGGCTTCAACGAGGCGTTGCGTTATCCCGGCGAGACTGGCGCCATTCCGAATACGCCCGAGTGCGTGCGTGAACGCGGTTATGGACTGGTCGGCACCGTGGACACTGTGGCGCGCAAGATCGAAAGCATGCTCGAGACATTGAAGACGGACCTGATCGTGCCGTGGATTGCGGTCGGCCCGGCACCCATCGACGGGCTGCTTCGCAGTAACGAGCTGCTGGTCGAAAAGGTGCTGCCCAAGGTAGGCGTGGAGCTGACGCAGTTCCAGCCGACATTGCGCGAAGAATTCAGCGGACCGGACTGGCGTGCCCAGTGCGGTGCGTCGCGATGAGCGTGCGCACCGGGGCCCAGTTCGTTCAGGGTCTGAAGGACGGCCGCGAGGTCTACTACGGCACCGAGCGGATCGACGACGTCACCGAGTTTCCTGCGTTCCGCGGCGCCATCGATTCGATCGCGGATCTCTACGACCTCCAGCACACGCCCGCGAACCGCGACGTCATGGTCGCCGATGCGGAGGGTTTCGATCAACCCGTTGCGCGCGCATTCGAATTCCCGCGCACCCCGGAGCATCTCCGCCTCAAGCGCGAGACGTACGTGCGTTTCGCCGAGGCGACCTGCGGGATGATGGGCCGCAGCCCGGATTTCCTCAACGCGATGGTCACCGCCCTGGCGGCCAAGCGCAGTTTCTTCGCGCGACTTTCGGACGAGCGCGCGCAGGCGATCGTCGACTACTACCGTCATATCGCCGAGAACGACCTGTTCCTGACCCACGCGCTGCTCGACCCCCAGCTCGACAAGAGCAGGGCGCGCCACGAGCAGTCGGATCCGGGGATCTGCCTGCGCATCACCGACCACAGCAGTGAAGGCCTCGTTCTGAACGGCATCAAGCGCATCGCGACGGCGGCGCCGTTCGCAGACGAGTTGTTCGTGTGGCCGTTCCCGCCGACGTTCCGCCCCGGCGAGGAAGCGTATGCGAACGTATTCGCGATCCCGATGAACACCCCGGGGTTGCGCACGCTGTGCAGGCCGTCGTTCGCCCACCTCGGTGACCGGCGCGACTACCCGCTCGCCTCGCGTTTCGACGAGATGGACACGACACTGGTGTTCGAGAACGTGCTGGTGCCGTGGCATCGGGTGTTTCTGCACGAGAACATCGAACTACTCAACTGCATGTATCGCGACACGCGCATGCGCGAACTCACCGCCCACCAGACCAATGCCCGCCTCGAGGTCAAGCTGGGCTTCGTCTACGCGCTGCTCCTGCGCATGGCCGAGGCCCAGGGTATCGAGACACGACCAGACGTGATGGAAATGCTCGGTGAGGCCGCGGTACGCGTCGAGGTCATTCGCTCGACGACGCGCTCGGCCGAGCTCCAGGCCCGGATCGACGATGACAACGGCATCTTGTATCCCTACCTGCCGGCATTGCAGGCCGGGCGCGCGCTCGGACCGGTGTACTATCCCGAACTGGTGGCGATGGTGCGCCGGTTCGGGGGCGGCGGCCTCGTCCAGCTGCCGGTTTTCATGCGCGATTTCGATTCGCCGCTCGGCACAGACCTGGAACGCTCCCTGCGCGGTGCGCATATTTCGGGCACGGACAAGGCGCAGCTGCTCAAGCTGGCCTGGGATGTTTGCGGCAGCGAGTTCGCAGCGCGGCACGAGCTCTACGAGATGAACTATGCCGGCGAACGTAGTCCGCTCGTGGCAGGCATTCATCGCGAGTACCCGCGCCGGCAAGCCTGCCTCGATCATCTCGATTCCTACATGGCATCCCTATGAATTCTTCCGACCATTCCGCCTATCCGAGCTTCTGGGGCGATCTGCGCGCAGGCGCGTTCGAACAGGGGTACCTGGACGCAGCCGGCGTGCGCACGCGCTACCTCCATGCCGGCGAACGTGGACGGCCGGGCCTCGTGTTGCTACACGGCACCGGCGGGCACGCGGACTGCTACACGCGCAACCTCCTGCAGCACGCCCGCCATTTCGACGTCTGGGCGATCGACATGATCGGGCACGGCTGGACCGACAAGCCCGATCGCGACTATGAGATCGCCGTCTATGTCGAGCATCTGCGCGACGTGCTCGATGCGCTCGGCTTCGAGCGCCCGCATGTCTCCGGCGAATCGCTCGGCGGCTGGGTCGCGGCACGATTTGCCCTCGCCCATCCGGAACGCGTGGATCGCCTCGTGCTGAACACGACCGGCGGCGCGACGATGATCCCGGCCGTGATGCAGACGATCAAGGAAAAGACCCGCGCGGCAGTCGAGAACCCGGTATGGGAAACCGTCAAGGCGCGCCTCGAATGGCTGATGGCCGACCCGGCAGTGGTGACCGACGACCTCATCGCATGCCGCCAGGCCATTTACCGGCAACCGGGATTTCTCGAAGCACTGGATCACATTCTGGTGCTACAGGAACCCGAGATCCGCCAACGCAACAACTTGACCGACGACGAGTGGCGGGCGATCTCGCACGAAACCCTCGTGCTGTGGACGTCCAAGGACCCGACCGCGGACGAGAGCGTGGGCCGGCGTATCGCGGATCTCATCCCCCGTGCACGCTACGCGCTCATGGAGGGCTGCGGACACTGGCCGCAGTGGGAAGACCCCGAGACGTTCAATCGTCTGCACCTGGATTTCCTCCTCGGCCGCTGAGCCGTCATGCCGGTCGCCGCACTGTTCTCGTCGCATACGCCGCTCAAGGCGTTCGTCGAGCCGCAGGCCGGCGTACGAGAAGCCATCGATCGGACCACCGCGGAGCTGCGCCAGGCCGTCACGGCGTTCGCGCCGGATCTCGTCGTCGCCATCGGACCCGATCACTTCAACGGGTTCTTCTACCGCCTCATGCCTGCATTCTGCGTCGGTGCCGCGGTTGAATCGGTCGGTGACTGGCGCACACCTGCCGGTCCGCTCCCCACCGACGCCGACCTCGCGGAGCGTTGTGCGCGATTTCTGCATCTGTGCGATCTCGATGCCGCGCTGTCCTATCGCATGGAGGTCGATCACGGCATCACGCAGGTGCTCGACGAGGTCATAGGCTGGGATTCGTTGCCCGCAGTGCTGCCGTTATTCGTCAACTGCGCCGCCCCGCCGCTGCCGCCTGTGCGCCGCGTCCGTGCACTCGGCAAGGCACTTGGCCTGTTCGCCGCGGATCTCGGGCGCCGCGTCCTGCTGGTGGCATCCGGCGGACTCTCCCACGATCCGCCCATCCCGGCGCTGGCAACGGCCGAAGGCACCGTGCGCGAACGCCTGATCGACGGCGGTCGCCTCGGCGCGGATGCGCGCGCGGCACGCCAGCAGCGCGTGCTCGATGACGCGGGGGCGCAGGTCACCGGGTCCAGCCCGCAGCGCCCCTTGAACCGCGACTGGGATCGGGCCTTCATGCGTGCCGTCGAAACGGATGCGCTGGACGATTTCACCAAAGTCGACGACGCCACGATCACGCGCGACGCCGGCTGCGGGGGACACGAAGTACGCACCTGGATCGCTGCGGCGGAAGCAGCACGCAGTGCCGGTGTGACCGAGTTCCGCGAACGCTATTACCGGGCCATTCCCGAATGGGTCGCGGGCTATGGTGTCATGACTGCCGGATTGTGACCCGAACCGGCGCCACGACGTTTCGCCAGGACTGACGCGAGGCTATGGAATGAAGTCCGAATCGCTCGAAGGCAAGTCCGTCATCGTCACCGGCGGTGGCAGCGGCATTGGCCGCGCCGCCGCGTTGCTGTTTGCCGAGCGCGGTGCCTATGTGACCGTTGCCGATGTCTCACCCGATACCGGGGAAGCGGTGGCGGCGGAGATCGTTTCGAATGGCGGGCAGGCTGTGTCCGTACGCACGGACGTTTCCGATGCGGGAGACGTGGAGCGCATGGTGAACATCGCAACCGAGCGTTTCGGCGGACTCGACTGCGCCTTCAACAATGCAGGCGTCGAAGGGCGTTTCAGCTACACGCTCGAGGCCGACGAGAACGACTTCGACCGAACGGTCGCCGTCAACCTCAAGGGCGTGTGGCTGTGCCTGCGAGCCGAGTTGCGCCAGATGCTCCAGCAGGGGGGCGGTTCGATCGTGAACACTGCGTCCGTCGCAGGGCTTCTGGGCTGGCGTGGCGCGGCCGCGTACTCGGCGACCAAGCACGGCGTCATCGGTCTCACGAAGACCGTCGCACTGGAGTACGCGCGCCGCGGCATTCGCGTCAACGCGGTGTGTCCGGGCGTCATCGAGACGCAGATGGCTTCGCGCGTGGCAAGCGAGTCGGCCGGCGCCCGCGAAACCCTGGAGGCGCGCCATCCGCAACGCCGGTTCGGCTCGCCCGATGAGGTCGCGGCCGCCGCGGTGTGGCTGTGCAGTGACGGCTCGTCGTTTACCACCGGTCACGCGCTCACCGTCGACGGTGGGTTCGTGGCGCAGTAGTCAGATCACGCACAGAAACGAAACCGGGTGGCCGGCCAATATCATTTATTCAGGGGGATTATCGGCATGGACGCAATCAAATTCGGGCTGTTCCTAGTCCCGGACGACATCGCAACGGCGCAACGCCTGGCGCGGCAGGCCGAGTCGGACGGCTTCTACTCGGTCTCTCACAACGATCACTTCTATTCGCCGCTGGGCACGCCGGAGAGCCCTCAACTCGAGTGTTTCACGGCGCTCACCGCGATCGCGGCCGTGACCGAGAAAGTCCGGCTGGTACCGGCCGTCGTCGCGGCATCCTTTCGCACGCCGGCACTGCTGGCGAAGACGGCGACCTCGCTCGACGTCGCCAGTGGCGGTCGCTTCGTGTGCGGTCTCGGCACTGGCTGGCAGGGACCGGAGTACGAAGCGCACGGCTATCCCTTCCCCCCGATCGAGCAGCGCCTGGAGGAGTTGGAGGAAACAATTCAGATCCTCAAAGCGATGTGGACGCAGGCGTCGCCGGCGTTCTCGGGCAAGCACTTCACGGTCAAGAACGCCTACAACAACCCCCGGCCGGTGCAGAAGCCCCATCCGCCGATCATGATCGGCGGTTCGGCACCCGCGATACTCGAGATTACCGCGCGTCACGCCGACATCGCCAACATCATCCCGCCGACGCGCAACAATCACGATTTCATCAACGACCACTCGCAGGCGACGCGGTTCACCATGGAACGCATGCAGCAGCGCATTGCCTTGCTACGGGAACTCACGGAGAAGGCCGGTCGCGATCCGGCCGACATCGAGCTCAGCGGCCTGGTGATGTTCGCCCTGTCGGAGGACAAGGACGACCCCGAACTCAGACAGATTGCGGCCAACGTCGGCTATGCCGATTACGCGGCGGCCCAGGCTGCGCCGGTCATGCTCGTGGGCACGCCGGACGAGGTCAAGCGGGAAATCGAGCGACGACAGCAACGAACCGGCCTCAGCTACTACATCGGCTTCGCGCCGAACGAGCGCTCCTACGAACTGCTCGTGCGCAAGGTCATCCCGGCATTTCATCAAGGCACGGCCTGAAAGTGCTGCATCAGACGACCGAAGTCCGTCGCGCGGGCGGCTCCGCGAGGTTGTGACACCCGGGCGCGAGTGCTACGTCGCGACGGTCGATCGATCGCTTGCGGAGTCGTCAGCGTTCGACGCGGGTGCCGTGTAACCCGGTGAGCGCCAGTATGAGTAAGGCGCATCGGAGCAAAGAATATCTCACCGGAGTCACCGACATGCCCGTACCTATTCCACGCAGCCATTATCGCCTGCTCGTCGATCCCGTTCTCGCTCATCTTGCGACTGTCATGTCCGATGGCCGTCCGCAGGTTCACCCCGTGTGGTGCGATTACGACGGCACGTACGTGCGCGTGAACGCGGCAGAGGACCGCCAGAAGACCCGCAACCTGCTCGACCGCAAGTGGGCCACTGTGCTGCTTGCCGACCCCGCGAATCCGTACTTCTGGATGGAAATTCGCGGCCGCCTCGCCGCCCATACCACCGCGGGCGGCATGGCGCACATGCACCGGATGGCGTCGAAATATACTGGTCGGGATACCTATACTCCCATTCGGGAGAACGAGGTGCGCGTCGTATTCTCGATCGAACCCGAACGGGTGTTGACGTTCGGTTCGGACGAATACCGCGCCTAGGAAACCTCTGAAGGACGAGCGAGCATGCTCGCTGGCAATGCGCGCGCCGTTCGAGTAGCGCAGTTTTCACTGAGAGTAAACGAGTATCGCTGAACGGTGCGCAACGCCGCCAACGGGCAGAGCCGCCGTTTTCAGAGGGTTCCTCGGGGCGACCCGTCCGCTGTCTCACGGACCGGCCGATCTCGTCGATGTCGACCTCGTTACAGCTCGATGCTCGCACGCAGCACTTCGCGTCGCTCCGCCTTGCCGAATGCCTCGTCGATCGACTCGAGCGGAAACTTGTGCGACAGGAGTGCATCGAGCGGCAAACGTTCCCGGTTGCGTTCCAGGAAAGCGAGCGCCGCGCCCAGCGTTGCCGGCTCGTAGAGCGAGACGCCGATCAGCGACTTGTTCGCGAATACCAGGCGCGTCGGATCGAGCGCCGCGGAGGCGCCCGCATTGATGTTCCCGATCAGGACGTAGCGCCCGCCCATCGCCGTCAGCTTGATGCCTTCGCCGACGACGTCGGGAACGCCGACGAGCTCCATCACGACGTCGCCGCCGCGCCCGCCGGTAAGCCGCATGACTTCCCTGACGCGGCTGCGTTCGTCGTCGAACGCATTCAGGTCGACCGTCGCGTGCGCGCCGAAGCGCCGTGCGAGGTCAAGCCGGTCGGCCTGTCCGTCGATCACGATCACGCACTGCGCCCCGGCATCACGCGCGACCGCCGTTGCATACAGCCCCAGCCCGCCCGCACCCTGGATCACCACGGTTTCACCGGCCGTCAGACCGGCGCGGCTGAAACCCGCCATGACCTGCGACAACGCGCAGTTCGCACCGGCGGCGACTTCGTCGGGAAGCTCGTCCGGCACCTTGTACACCGCCGCGCCGGGGTGCACGTAGAAGTAGTCGGCATAGCCGCCGACGAAATACGGCCACTCGTCGATAGCCCCAAGCATCGACATACGCATGCCGGTACACAGCACGCGGCGCCCTGATATGCAGGCGGGGCAAACGCCGCACGGACTGAAATAGGTGTAGGTGACGCGGTCACCAACGGCCAGCGCGCGGCCGGCGGAATCGCGCTCGACGCCGGCGCCGAGTGCCGCCACCTCGCCAATCATCTCGTGCCCGAGCACCGTGGGCAGGTGTCCACCGAGCCCTCCGGTGGTCTTGAAATCGCCGTGCCAGGCGTGCACGTCCGAACCGCAGATGTTGCACATGTGCACGCGTACGAGGATCGCCCCGGGCCGCGGCTCCGGTACTTCGTGCGTGACGATCGTGAAAGGCTCGCGCGGAGCCGCGAAGGCGGCCAGACGCCCGTGTGTCGATGTGGTGGTCATGTGAGTTCCTCGTTCGACGTAATTCAGGGTTCAGGCGCGCCGGCAGCTGCAATCGCAGCGTTGCACGTGCGCGTTTCGAGCGTCACGTCGTCACGCGGGCCCGAACTGCGGCACGAGGAAACCGTTCCGGTCTTCGAAACAGATTTGCACCCGCATCCCGACGTGGACGGCTTCGTGGTGGCAGCCGACGACGTTGGTCATCATGTGCGGCCCCTCTTCGAGCTCTACGGTAGCGAGCACGTAGGGCACCTCGGCTGCGAACGCTTCGAACGGCGGATAGTGCACGACCGAGTAGGTGTAGACGCTGCCGCGGCCCGACACCGGGTGCCACGACAGCGCGCGCCCGAAACACGCGGTGCACCAGGTGTTGGGGTAGAAGATCCAGATGGCGCAATCGTCGCAGCGCTGCAGCGCCAGCGTACGTCGCTGGACCGCGTCCCAGAACGGGCGCGTGATGTCGTCGATATCCGGCAGCGGCTTGGGATTCACGGCCGGCTCCCGAGAATGACCACTGCGTGCTCGCTCATCATGCCGCCATTGGCGTACACCAGCGCGGTCTGGGCGCCCGTCACCTGCCGCTCCCCCGCTCGGCCCATGATCTGGAGCGCGCCCTCCACCACCATCGACATGCCGGACGCGTCGCCGGTATGTCCGAACGACAACAGCCCGCCGTAGGTGTTCACCGGCCGGTCGCCCCCGGGTGCTGTGCGGCCATCCGCGAACAGGCGCCCGCCGCGCCCGCGCGGCACGACACCGAGTGCCTCTGCCGTGGCCAGCGGGTTATAGCTGAACGAGTCGTACAGCTCGAACACGTCGATTTCGGACGGCGTCATACCTGCCATCGCGAACGCGCGGCGCCCGGCGGCGTGCGCGCCGCCCATGAGCAGGTCGTGGCTCTGGCTGATGTTGAAATGCGTGTGCGCCTCGCCGTAGCCGAGCAACCAGGCCGGCCGTGGATTCAGGCGCCGCGCCATGTCCGCGTTCGCAACCAGGTAGGCGGCGCCGCCGTCGAGCGGTACCGAGCAATCCAGCAGGTGAAACGGTGAGGCGATCGGTCGCGAGGCGATCACGTCCTCGACCGTGATGGCGCCGTGTCGACGCATGAAGGCATCGGGATGCCGCAGTGCCCAGGCGCGTGACGACACGGCGACCGCCGCAAGGTCTTCGCGCGTGGTGCCGAATTCGTGCATGTGACGCGTCGCGGCCTGCGCGTACAGCGGCGGGATATAGGGTCCGTAGAGGAAATCGAACTGCGGATGGCAGCACATGCGGGCATTGGCCTCGGCGCCACCGTCGCCGACCTTGGGGAAGCGCCCGGCAGCGACGCACAGCACGCTGTCGGTCAGCCCCGCGCGGATGGCCAGCGCCGCCCGCGTCAGCATCAGGGCATGCGTCGCACCCCCGGCGTTCATGGTTTCGGCATAAGGCGGATGCACGCCGAGCAGTTCGCACAGCTGCTCGTGAACGAAGATGTTCTCGGCCTTGCCTTCGGCCATACCGGCCGGGCTGACGACGACGCCGTTGATATCCGCCGGGCGCAGCGACCACTCCGACAGCAGCCGTGACAACGCCGCACGGTAGCGCGCCAGCAGGTCGAGCTCCGGATAGCGGCCCGGCGCGACCTCGCTCGCGGCAGCAATGGCGACGGGCTCGTCGTTGCCGGGCGGTACGTTCATTGCCACTGCAACGCAGCCCCGGTACGCTGCATGCTCGTCCAGCCGTCGCCCCGCACCAGACCTGTAAAGCGCGCTGGCACGACAGGCAAGCGAGCACGCCGACGACACGCAGGAGGATTATGGCCAGGCAACGCACACCCGCGATGCGGGAGGAATTGCAGACGTTCAAGCGCGGGCTCATCGTCGAGGCCGCGGCGAAGCTCTTCTACGAACGCGGATTCGTCGGCACGACGCTCGAGGCCATCGCCGACGAGATGTCGATGACCAAGCCGTTCATCTACCACTATTTCGAGAACAAGCACGCGATCCTTGCCGCGGTTGTGGAACGGGAAATCAAGCGCGTCATCAATCTGCTCGACAACGTATGCGCCGAAGAGTCGTCGCCCGAAGCGCGATTGCAACGCTTCGCCGATGCCTGGGCGCGCGAGAACGTCGAGTTTCAGAATATCAACGTGATATTCAATGAGGAGCGGCGGCACTTCCCCGAAAACACCCGTGCCGATTCGCGGCGTTGGCAAAAAACGCTCAACGACCGACTGACTGATTTGATCCGCGCCGGCGACGACGCCGGCGTGTTCGATTCCGGCAATCCGCGCGTGGCCGCGTTCGCCATCACCGGCGCACTGCAGTGGATCCCACGCTGGTACCGTGCCGACCGCAACCTTCGGCCGGCGGATATCGGCGAGTACTTCGGGGAGTATGCGCTGCGCGTGGTCAATTACCGCCACCGCTAAGCGCGCATTCGCTCCGCAATTCGGGCCGCGGTCGTTTCGTTGGCAAATCGCCATGGCACGGACACCGTTGATCGACATCTCGTAACGCGCAGTGCGGGCCCGGGGAAAAGCTGGCCGCACCCACTGCGCGGCAGTCGGTGCGGCCATAGTCGAGGAAGCTGGCGCTCGCCAATGATGACAGCACGAGAAAGCAATATATACTGCTGAGTAAAATAAATCACTATTGGGTACATCGAGCCGCCGCGCGCCACATGCGCGCTTAACGATGCCGCGAAGCCGACAAGATCACAGAGGATTCACCCATGCGCGACGGTACCAGGACCTATGATCTGAAGATTACCGACGCCGAGATCTATGACGGCACCGGCGCGGCGCCCGTGCATGGCGAACTCGGCATTCGCGACGGCCGCATCGTCGCCCTCGGCGCAGCACCGGGCAGCGCCGACGAGATCATCGATGCCGGTGGCCAGGCGGTCGCGCCGGGCTTCATCGACATCCACACCCATTACGATGCCCAGGTCATCTGGGATCGCATGCTGACCATCTCCCCGTGGCACGGTGTCACGAGCGTCGTCATGGGCAACTGCGGCTTCTCGGTCGCCCCGACCCGTCCCGCGCACCGCGACGTCATCATCCGCACGCTCGAGAACGTGGAGGGCATGACGGTGGCGGCACTCGAGGCGGGGCTTGGCGCCGAGTGGCCGTTCGAGACCTTTCCCCAGTACCTCGATACGCTGGCCGCACGCGGCACCGCCATCAACGTCGGCGCACTGATCGGCCACACGGCGCTGCGCACCTATGTGCTCGGCGAAGCAGCTACGGAGCGCGACGCCAGCGCGGACGAAGTCGCGGCGATGCGCGGCCTCGTCGCCGAGGCGATGCACGCGGGCGCACTGGGCTTCGCGACCTCCAAGGCGGTCACCCACGTCGGCTACCAGGGCAAGCCGGTACCGAGCCGGGCGGCGAGCCTCGACGAGATCCTGGCGCTCGCCGCTGGCCTGGCCGATGCTGGGCGCGGCGGTATCGTACAGGCCACCATCGGTCCCGAACTCGCCTTCGACGAGTTCGCCGCCATCAACCGCGCCACCGGCTGTCCGGTGAGCTGGACCGCGCTGCTCGCCGGTGCGGCGTTGACCGACGAGGATGCCACCGCCATGCTCGCTCGTTCCGAGGCGCTGCAGCGGGCGGGGTACGCCATAGTGCCGCAGGTGACGCCGCGGCCGCTCAACTTCGAGTTCCAGCTCAAGGCACCATTCATCTTCGAGGCCATGCGCATGTTCCGGCCGGTGTCCGAGGCCGATCATGAAGGCAAGAAGGCGATCTATCGCGATCCGGAGTTTCGTGCCAAGCTGTGGGAGCGGCTCGACCGCAAGGCGCCGACGCTGTTCCGCAGTGGATTTCGCGGTACCGTCATCACCGAGGTTCCCGGCCGGCCCGAGCTCGCCGAGCGCAGCCTGTTCGACCTCGCTGCCGAGCTCGGCGTGACGCCGGTCGACGCGCTGTTCGATCTCGGCCTGGCGACCGATCTCGAGGCGCGCTTCCGCATGCCGGTGGCGAACCACGAGGAGAGCGAGGTGGAACCGCTGCTGAAGAGCCCGGCCACGGTGCTCGGCCTGTCCGACGCCGGCGCCCACGCCAGCCAGCTCTGCGACGCCTGCCTCAGCACCTACCTCCTGCGGCGCTGGGTGCGCGAGAAAGGCGCGATCGATCTCGCGGAAGCCGTGCGCATGCTGACTTCGCGCCCGGCCGAGGTGTTCGGGATCAGCGACCGTGGACGGCTCGCCGAGGGGCTCGCCGCGGATATCGTGATTTTCGATCCGAACACGGTCGGCGACGAGCCCTTGCGACGCGTCAACGATCTCCCCGCCGGCGCGGATCGGCTCGTGGCCGACGCCCGCGGCATCGACACCGTGATCGTGAACGGGCGCATTCTGCGCCGGAACAACCGTGACGCCATCGACGCGGGCGGCGCGCTGCCCGGCCGGGTGCTGCGCAACGGCCGTGCCGTCGACTGACTACCTACCCGCAGGAGCAAAATCTAATGCCGAAACCGATCATCTCTGCCGACAGCCACGTCAGCGAGCCGCCGAACTGCTACGTCGACTACATCGATCCGGCGTTTCGCGACCGTGCCCCGCGCCTCGTCCACGACCCCAAACGCGGCGACATGTTCCGGATCGAAGGCAGCAAGCAACCGATCCCCATGTCGCTGGTGTCCGCTGCAGGTAAATCGGCGGAGGAATTATCGGCCGAGGGCGCGGTATTCGAAAAGCTGCATCGCGGCGGCTGGGATCCGCAAGCGAGGATCGCGGATCAGCGGCGCGACGGCATCGCCGCGGAAATCATCTATCCGTCCGTCGGCATGGAGATCTGCAACATCCCGGATCTGGATCTCAAGCAGGCGGCGATGGAAGCCTACAACCGCTGGCTCGCCGAGTTCTGCGCGCCCTACCCGCACCGTCTGGTCGGGCTCGGCCAGTGCGCAGTGAAAACGCCCGATAGCGGCATCCGCGAGCTCGAAGCGATCAAGGCGCTCGGATTCAAGGGCGTCATGCTGCCGGGGCTGCCAGGCACCGAGGAGGACTATAACCACGAAAGCTACACGGAGTTCTTCGACGCCATGGTCGATCTCGAACTCGTGCCGAGCTTCCATATCCTGACCTCGGGTGAGGGTCTGGCTCGAGGGTTTCGCGGCTCCAAGATCAATTCCTTCATGTCGATCGTGCGCGGCAACCAGGATTTGATGAGCATGTTCGTTTTCGACGGCATCTTCATGCGTCACCCCAAGCTCAAGATCGTCTCCGCCGAAGCCGACGGCGGCTGGGTCCCGCACTTCATGTACCGCATGGACCACGCCTACGACCGCCACCGCCACTGGATGCGGGGCCGCGAGCTGGAGCGCAAACCGAGTGCGTATTTCCGCGACCACATCTACTTCACCTTCCAGGACGACTTCACCGCGTTCCGCTTCAAGGATCACCTGAACCTCGAGCGCATGCTGTGGGCGAACGATTTCCCGCATTCGGACTCCACCTGGCCGTGGTCACAGCGGATCATCGCCGAGCAGACCGCCCATCTGACCGAAGCGGAGAAGGACCGCGTGCTGCACGACAACGTCGCCGAGCTCTATCGGCTTGACACGCAGGCGCTGCGGGATGCAGCCTGAGCGGGATACGGCCAGCCAGGCCGTCGACGATGATCATCGATCCCGCAACCGCACCGTGAACGGCGTACCCGACACGCCGGCGGCGATGACGCGGATCGACTTTCTGTCGCCCGGCGTCCTGGCCGATCCGCACGCAGTGCTGAAACGCATGCGAGCATCGATGCCCGTGCTGTGGAACGAAAAGCACCGGGCCTGGATCGTCACGCGCTATGCCGATGTCCGCGCAGCCCTGCAGGACACCTCGCTGACGGCGGAACTCGATCAGCACCTGCTCTCCAGAGTCGACGAGGACCACCCGCTTCATCTCGTGCGGCGGTGGATGGTGTTCCAGGATCCACCCCGGCACACCCGCCTGCGCCACCTCGTGTCGCGCGCCTTCACCCCTGCCGTGGTGGCGCGTCTGGAGGCGGGTATCGACGGTGCCGTCAATGGCCTTATCGACACCATGCGTGATCGCGGCAAAGGCGATTTCGTCGAAGACTTCGCCTTCGCGCTGCCCGCAATAGTGTTCTCGCACCTGTTCGGTATACCGCCGGAGGATAGCGATCGTGTCGGAGAATGGTCGCACGCCATTTCTGCCATTACCCACCGGCAACCGGGCGAGGATCGCCTGGAACGCGGCACCGCCGCACTAATCGCTTTCTCGGAATACCTGTGCACGCGCATTGTCGATTCGCGCAGTCGGCCTGGTGACGACCTCCTCACCCGGCTCGTGCAGGCGCGTGAGGCGGGCGATCTGCTCGACGAGGACGAACTCGTTGCCTCGTGCATGCTGTTCCTGTTCGCCGGGCACGACACCACCGCGGGTTTGATCGCCAACGGCCTGTACAACCTGCACCGCTACCCAGGTGAACTCGCGCGCGTGCGTGAGCGGCCCGATCTCATCGACGGCGCAGTGGAAGAAATCAACCGCTACGAAGGACCGGGATTGTTCACGGTACGACACGCCGGCAATGACTGCGTGATCGGTGACCAGCCGATCCCGGCCGGTGACCGCGTCTACCTCGCGCTCATGGCCGCCAACCGCGACCCGGCGATGTTCGATCAGCCCGATCGCCTCGACGTCGCGCGATCGCCCAACCGCCATCTGGGCTTCGGTCACGGTATCCATTTCTGCCTAGGTGCGAACCTCGCGCGGCTCGAAACGCGTGCCGCGCTCCGCGGATTGCTCCGGCGGGTACCGAACCTCGAGATCGATACCGCGAGCGCGAGATGGCGGCCGGAGCTTTTGGCGCGGAGGCTGGATACCGTCAATTACCAGATCAGCTGATCGGGCGCGCCAGCAAGGTGTCCGCAACGCTTCCAGGGAGCCGGAGCGGTGGCGAACGAACCTCCGCCTGCGCGGGCATCTTCCTTCCGAAGATCCCGCTGGATATTCATCGACTTCTGGGGCGGGGTGCCCGGTCGCGCTATTTCGTCTCCAACCCGGCGAGCATCCGCCTCAGGACAGACTCGACCTTGCCGTCCAGCGAAGTGACGGAAACCCTGGCCGAACGCGCCAGGTCCTTGCGGTAGAGCGAGTATCCGCATGCCAACGCCACGATCACCGCGTGCAACCCGTCTACGTCCAAATCCTCGACCACCTCGCCGTTCGCCTGATCCTCGCGAAAAGACCGCACGGTCTCCTCTCGCAGCGGCGTAAGCTGCGGCCGTTCTCTCGCGTCGAACGTCCTGCTGCTCGAATCGAGCAGCAGCAGCGTAACCAGTCGAATCTCGCGCGGAAACCGGAATACGCTCCGCCAGTAATGCAGGACGCGCTCGCCGAATGGCAGGTCGCGCGCCGACGAGATTGCCCCGATACGCTTGCGCGCGGTCCTACGTAATGCCCGTCGCAAAAGCGCAGCGCGCGAACCGAAGTAGTGATAGACCAGGCCACGGTTGACACCGGCCTCCTCCGCCACCTCGCGCAAATTCAGGCCGGCGAGCACGCCGTCCCGGTCGAGCATGCGGAGCGCAGCTTTCTGCAGCAAATCCTCCGTAGCGGTGCGGTCGTAGTTGACGGCCCTGTTGCTGGCCAAGTTTTTCTCCGTATGCAAATCGGATGAAACGGTTTCGAAACCCGCGCACCACGTACGCGCCGATCGCGTGCTGCAGGTGTACCGGGGCCGACGCGTGGCGGTCACAGGCCGGGACGTCCGCCGCCGCGCGGACGCCGGGCTCAGGCTACAAAGGCCTTTGGTCGCACATCTCACCAGCGAAGAAGGAAGTCTACCAGCGCCGTTTTAACCGAGTCAAAGAGCCTTACCCGGCGACGCACGCAATGGCGCGCGGGAAAATCCCCCAGCGACCAGCGAATAAACCGCGGGCACGACGACCAGCGTCAGCAACGTGGAACTGACCATGCCGCCGATGACCGCGACCGCGAGCGGGCCATTGGTGTCGGCCCCGGCACCGAATCCGAGCGCCGCGGGCAACAGCGCCAGCACGATCGTCAGCGAGGTCATCAGTACCGGGCGCAGCCGTTGTGGGCAGGCCTCGAGCAGCGCCTCGCGGGCGGTCCGCCCCTCGACGCGCCGCTGGTTGGTGAGGTCGATCAGGAGGATCGAGTTCTTCGCTACCAGCCCGACCAGCAGCACGAGGCCGATCATGGAGTAGATGTTCAGCGAATGCCCGGTCACCCACAGCGCCGCGACGCCGCCGATGATGGCGAGCGGCTGCGCGACCATGACGATCAGAGGTTGAATAAATGAATTGAACTGGCTCGCCAGCACCATGTAGACGAGAACGATCGCCGTTACGAAGGCGAACAGCATGTATCCGGCCGTCTTGCCGAACTCCTCGGCCCGGCCCTTCATGCGCACGCGGTACCCGGCCGGCAGCAGGTCGGCGGCCGCCGCCTCGACCAGCGCAATGGAAGCGGCGTCAGGCAGTGTCGGCGTGCCGAAGAAGTTGGCCGCGTACTGCAGATCGTAACGCGTGACGACGGCCGGACCCAGGCTCGCACCCAAGCGCGCGATGTTGTCCAGCCGCACGAGGTCGCCGGCGGGGCCGCGCACGTAAACGCGACTCACGTCCGGCACGCCGTTGATGACCCGTGGCGCCGCCTTCAGGCGAATGTCGTAGCGCTCCCCGTCGCCGGGATCGTCGTTGTAGCGCGCCACGTCGACGCCCCCGGCGAGCACGTTGACGGCCATCGCAACCGTCTCCGTTGTCAGCCCCAATGAGCCCACACGCTCGCGCGACAGCTCCATTTCGAGTTGCGGCAGGTCGAGTTGCAGATCGAGATCGAGCCGGCCGAGCCCCGCGATGCCGGTAAGCCGCTCGTGGAACTCGAACGCCAATGCCGCCACGCGCTTCAGCTCGGGGCCGACGAGCGCGAACTGCAGCGGCTCGCCGCGCTGCCCGCCAATCGTCGGCATGCGCGTCGGGAACAGCTCCACGCCCGGCACCCGCGCGAAGCGCCGGTCGAGTTCGCGCATGATCTCGTGTTGCGAACGCTGTCGTTCCTCCCAGCGTGCGAGCTTGACGATCACGTTCGCGCGGCTGACCTGAGCGGCCTGATCCTCGCCCACGGTCGCGAACACCGCGACGACCTCGGGAAAATCGGCGAGGATCGCCTCGACTTCCTCGAGCTTGTCGTTGGTGTAGTCGATGCTGGCACCGAGCGGTGCCTTGAGCGTCACCAGAAAGCGCCCTTCGTCGTCCTCCGGCATGAAACCCTTGCCGATGCGGCTGAAGAAGTAACCGCTGCTGAGGACGATAGCGAGTGCGAGGAGAACGACCGTCCAGCGCCAAGAGAGTGCGCCCCGCAGCAACACCCGGTAGGCGCGGTCGGTGGCCGCGAGCGGTAGTTCCAGCAAGCGGGCGATCGGACCCCGCTTTTCCGCGACGCGCAGATGGCGTGCGCATAGTGCCGGCGTCAACGTCAGCGAGACGAACAGCGACACCAGCACACCGCACGTGACCACCACCGCGAAGGAACGAAAGAAGCTGCCGATGATGCCCTGCATGAAAACGACCGGCGCGAAGATCGCGACCAGTGTCAACGACGCCGCCATCACGGCGAACACGACTTCACGGCTGCCTTGCGCCGCCGCTGATACCGCATCCTCGACGCCCAACTCCCGGTGCCTGAAGATATTCTCCAGCACGACGATGGCGTCATCCACCACCACGCCGATCAGCAGCAGCAGTCCGAGCAGGGTCATGGTGTTGAAGGTGTAGCCGGAAAAGTACATGACCGCGACCGCACCCAACAGCGATACGGGGATTGCTGCCGCGATGATCAGCGTCGAGCGCAGGTTGACCAGAAAGAGCCAGACGACGAGAGCAGTCAGGCCCGTTCCCAGAAGGATATGCTCCTCGAGAGCCGCGACAATGTCCTCAATCAAATCCGCTTCGTTGTGGGCGATCCCGATCCGCATGCCGGGTGGCAGCGCGGGCTCGATGTCCTCGCGCAACCGCCGTCGCACGTCGTTGACGATCGCGACGGTATTCGCCTTTTGCACCTTGACGATGCCGAGCCCCACGGTCGGCTCCCCGTTGAAGCGCGCCAGCTTGCGGAAGTCCGCGAGCGCGTCCTCGACTTCGGCGATGTCGCGTAAGCGGATGGGCGAACCCTCGGGGTAGGCGACGATGAGATCACGCAGTGTGCACGCATCGTGGTACTCCAGATCGAGCTTGATGAGCTGCTCGGTGCGGCCACCGACCAGGAACCCACCCGGGAGGCGCAAGTGCTCGCTGGCGAAGGCAGCCAGGACGTCGTTGACGGCGACGCCGAATTGCGCCATGCGTTCCGGCAGCAGGTTGACGCGAATAGTCCGCTCGCGCTCCCCGCCGATACGTACCTCTCCGACACCGTCGACAGTCTCGATGCGCTTCTTGATCACGTTGCGGGCGTACTGGTTGAGCTGCTGCAGCGTGCGGTCGCCGGACAACGTCAGCCAGAGCACCGGCAGCGCACCGAACTCGACCTTGGCCACGATCGGCGGATCGGCTTCGTCAGGCAGGTCCGCCAGCACCTGGTTCACCTTCGCCTGGACCTCGTTAAACGCGACGTCGATGTCCTTTTCCAGGTTGAAGCGCACCAGGACGACGGACACGCCGGGGGCCGATGTCGACTCGATGTGCTCGATGCCCGGGATGGCGTTGACAGAGGTTTCGATGACGTTAGTGATGCTGGAGTCGAGGATCTCCGGGCCCGCACCCGCCATCACGGTGCGGACCGAGATCATCGGAAAGTCGATTTCCGGGTACCTGTCGACACCGATGTCGCGGAAAGCGATCAGCCCGAACAGCACGAACATGCCGGACAGCATGTAGGCGAACACGTGCCTGCGGATCGACAGCTCCGGCAGCGTCGAGCCGGGCGCGGTTCCCTGCCGGCGGCCGCCGACGCCCGCGTCAGTCACGACGACGGCTCGATCACGGCCACGCCGACGCCGTTGGTCAGGTACGACGCCCCTTCGACGATCACGTCTTCGTCCGGTGCGAGGCCGGCCGTGATTTCGAGCTGCTGCCCGACGAGCGCGCCGGCCTCGACGACGCGCTCGCGTGCCGTGCCTTCGGCGAGGACGTAGACGACCTGCCCGGAGGGCCGCGTCACCACCGCGGCCCGGGGCACTACGACCGCGTGCGGACGTCGCTCGACGACGACGCGCGCCTGCACCGTGGCGTCCGGCCGCCACGGACCCGGGTTGGTCAGCAGCACGATTGCCGAGACGGCGCGACTGCGCAGCCCGACGTCGGGCTTGATCTGGTCAACCCGCGCTTCGACCTCGAGCGCAGGTACCAGCGGACTGCTGATGAACACCTGCTGCCCGATGGCCAGCCGTCCGGCTACGGTTTCCGGAAACGGTAGCTCGGCGCGCAGGTGGCGCTCGTCGACAAGCTCGAGCAGGTCGTCGCCCTGCTTGACGTAATCTCCCACGGCGACGAACCGTTCGGCGACGACCCCGTCCACCGGCGCCCGGACGATGGATTTCTCCAGCCTGTCGTCGATGACGGCGAGGCGCGCGGCGGCAGCGGCGCGCGATGCCTGCTCGACGTCGAGCTGAGCCTCGGCGTCGTCGAGCGCCTCGAGCGCGATCATGTCGCGCTTTCTCAGGTCACGGTATCGACCGACACGCCGCCGCTCGTTCTCGATCGACGCCTCGATGCGCTGGATTTCGGCGCTGGCCTCGCGCCGCTCCAGGCGCAGCGCACTGACGTCGAGTTCGACCAGGACCTCCCCGCGGCGGACCGGCTGGCCGACCTCGACCCGCACCACGTCGACGCGGGCGTTCACCTCGGCCCCGAGGACAGCTTGATTACGGCTGACGACGCGGCCGACCGAGTACAGCGAGTCGACCACCTCCAGCACCGCAGCCCGAACCACGCTCACCGGGACTGCGTCGACGCGGTTGACAGCCGCGACCACCTCGCCCTCGGGGGCGTCACATCCACTCGTCGCCGCCACAACGGCGATCAGCGCGAAAAGCGTTCGTGCGGCGCGAATCATGCGGGGTCCGGCTCGCCATTCGCCGCCGGCGCGCGCATCCCGTTCATCAGGATGCGCATTACACCGTCGGCGTAGTCCTCAGGCTCGTCGACGATCCCGCTCCCGCCCAGTGCCGCCAGAACGCCGCGCGCCTGGAAATAGAACACGTTAGCCGCCACCAGCAGCGCGGCGCACAGCGCAGGTTCGTGTTCGGCGCGCAGCACGTTGGCGCGCTGGCCAGTGGCGACGAGCTCGGTCAGGCGACTAAAATTTTCGCCGACGGCCGCGGCCGCCAGCGTGTGTTGGCGTTCGGGTCCGTCCTCCATCGCCTCGCGCAGCAGCAGCCGGTAGGCATCTCGATTTTCCAGCATCGTCGCCAGATGCGAGCGCGCAAAGCGTGACAAGATATCCTCGACCGTGGCCGCGCGGTCGGCAAGCGTGTCCATGAGCGTGCTCGTGCGTGCGGCGCTGCGCCGCAGAACGGCGACATAAAGGCCGTGCTTGGACGCGAAATGGTGATAGATATTCGCCTTGCTCACGCCCGCCGCGCCGGCCACAGCGCTCATGGACACGCCGTCGAAGCCGAGCTTGGCAAACAGCGCCTGCGCGGCGACGCATTGGTGATCGGTTAACCCGCCCATGCGGCGCCCTTGTCGACGCGTTCGAGCAGCAATAGCCGTGATCGATTGGGGTCTGTCGCTTCATGAAGCAGCATCGGTTCGAGACGTTGAGCGAGTGCCTTTGCTGTTCGCG
>JAVJVZ010000062.1:0-12905 GCA_040220855.1 Gammaproteobacteria bacterium
GCTCGGGCCGGCATGGACGGGCGATAACCTCGGCATGGCGTCGGTGGCGGTGCACTCGATTGGTGCCGGCGGCGGCTCGATCGCGTGGGTCGACCCGGGTGGCCTGCTGCGGGTGGGTCCGCACTCGGCGGGCTCGGAGCCGGGGCCGGCGTGCTACGGGCGCGGCGGCGAAGAGCCGACGGTGACCGACGCGGCGGTGGTGCTCGGCTACATCGACCCGGCGCACTTCCTCGGTGGGCGCATGCCGCTCGACGAGGACGCGGCGAAGCGCGTCGTCGGCCGGCTCGCGGAGACGCTCGGCGAATCGCCCGAGCGGGCCGCCTTCGCCATCATGGCGGTCGCCAACGAGAACATGATCGAGGCGATCAAGGAGCTGACCATCAACGAGGGCATCAACCCGGCCGAATCGACGCTGGTGGCGGGCGGCGGAGCCGGCGGGCTCAACATCGTGCCGATCGCGGCCGAGCTCGGCTGCCGCACGGTGCTGGTGCCGCGCACGGCCGGGGCCTTGTCGGCGTCCGGCATGCAGTTCTCCGACATCGTCACCGAGGCCGGCGCGAGCAAGCTGACGGCGACCGACCAGTTCGACTTCGAGGGTGTCAACGCGGCGCTCGCCGACATCGACGCCCGGCTCGATGCCTTCGGCGCACGGCTCACCGAGCGCGGCTTCACGGATCTCCGCAAGCGCTACTTCGTCGAGGCGCGCTACCGCTTCCAGGTGTGGGAGCTCGAGATCGAGGTAGCCGGCAGCCGCTTCGAGTCGCCAGCCGACGTCGAAGCGCTGGTCGAAGCCTTCCACCAGATGCACGACCGCGTGTTCGCCATCACCGATCCGGGCCAGGCGGTGGAATGCCTGAACTGGCGCGGGCGGCTGGTGGCGAACGTGAAGGCGCCGACGCTCGAGCCGTCGCGGGCCGGTCGCACGGTGCGGGCCGAGCCCGACCGGCGGCGTCCGGCCTACTTCGGGCAGGGACTGGTCGAGACACCCATCTACCTCGGCGACCAGCTCGGCGCCGACGTCGTCATCGAGGGGCCGGCGATCATCGAGGAGCCGACTTCGACGCTGGTCGTCAATCCCGGTGCCACCGCGCGCGTCAGCGCCGGCGGCCGTTACATCCTTACGCCACCCGCGGAGGGCCAGGTATGAACAAGCCAGAACAACCCGTGATCACCTACGACATGGACCCGGTACTGATGGCGGTGCTGGCCAACCGGCTCAATGCCATCGTGCGCGAAATGTCGAACACGCTGCTGCGCACGGCACGCTCGGCAGTGCTCGCGGTGGTGCGCGACTTCTCGTGCTCGCTGGTCACTGCCGACAACCAGCTGCTGTGCCCCGGCGAAGGCCTGCCGGTGCACATCTTCGGCAGCGCGCTGCAGTCGCAATCGATGTGCGACACCCACAAGGATCTTGCCGCCGGCGACGCCTTCCTCCACAACGATCCCTACATGGGCAACACGCACCCGGCGGATCACATGATCATGTGCCCGGTGTTCGTCGACGGCGTGCACCTGTTCACCACCTGCGCCAAGGCCCACCAGGCCGACTGCGGCAATTCCATCCCGAGTACCTACCACGCCTACGCGCGCGACATCTACGAGGAAGGCGCGCTGATCTTCCCCTGCGTGCGCGTGCAGAAGGACTACAGGGACGTCGACGACATCATCCGCATGTGCAAGCGGCGCATCCGCGTGCCGGAGCAGTGGTACGGCGACTACCTCGCCACTGTCGGCGCCGCACGCATCGGCGAGCGGCGCCTGGTCGAACTGACCCGGCGCTACGGCATCGAGACCATCCAGCAGTTCGTGCGCGACTGGTTCGCCTATTCCGAGAAGCGCATGGAGGAAGCGATCCGCCAGCTGCCGGCCGGCCGCCTCGAGAACGTCACGGTCTACGACCCGCTGCCGCCGGTGCTGCCCGACGGCCTGCCGATCAAGGTCGCCGTCGACATCGACCCGAAGGCGGGACGCATCGAGGTCGACCTCACCGACAACCCGGACAACCTCGACTTCGGGCTGAACGAATCCGTTGCCTGCGCGACCAGCAACGCGCTGTGCGGCGTGTTCAACTGCCTCGACCCGGACGTGCCGCACAACGAGGGCAGCTTCCGCCGCCTGTCGGTGAAACTGCGCGAGGGCTGCGTGATCGGCATCCCCGAGTTCCCGCACTCCTGCTCGATGGCGACGACCAACATCGGCGACCGCATCGTCAACGCGACGCAGGCGGCGTTCGCCGAGATCGGCGAGGGCCACGGCCTTGCCGAGGGCGCGGTCGGCATGGGCGCCGGCGCCGCGGTGATCTCGGGGCGCGACTGGCGCCTCGGCGGCAGCCCCTACATCAACCAGGAATGGCTGGTGGTGAACGGCGGCCCGGCGACGCCGGAGACCGACGGCTGGCTGAACTACGGCCTGCCGGTCGCCGCGGGCCTGATGTACCGCGGCTCCGTCGAAGTCGACGAGTCGAAGTACCCGATGCTGTTCAAGTCGCTGCGCGTGGTCGCCGGCGGCGGCGGCGCGGGCCGCTACCGCGGCGCGCCCGGCGCCGAGGTGATTTACGGGCCACGCAAGGATCCGATGACGGTGGTGGTGTCCTGCGACGGCCAGGTCAACCCGCCTCGCGGCGTGCGCGGCGGGCAGAACGGGCCCGCTGCGGCCACCTACAAGGTGCGTGCCGACGGCAGCGAGGAGAAGCTGCCGGGCGTGGTCGAGTGCCGTCTCGGCCCCGGTGAATGGGTGCGCGGCGTCGATGCCGGCGGCGGGGGCTACGGGTCACCGCTCGAGCGCGATCCCGCGCGTGTGCTGAAGGACGTGCTCGAACGCTGGGAGACCATCGAGCGCGCGCGCGACGTCTACGGCGTGGTGCTGAGCGGCAGCGCAGACGACGACAGCCTCGCCGTCGATACCGCGGCGACCACCGCCCGCCGTGCGGAGCTCGCCGTCGCCTGAGCGACCTTGCAACCCTGTGTTACGCGGCCGCTGCCTGCGGCCGCGTAACGGACGGTGCAGTCAGCGCGACCGACGTCGCGCCTGCGCGACGAGCGCCGCGCCCAGCAGGGCCACCGCCCACCCCGGCAGCGGTACCTGCTTGGTCAGGGCCGGCGCCGCGCCCGGATTCGAGGTCTCGTCGGTCGGATCGAACTCGCCGAGCGCTGGCTCGTAGGCGCCATTGCCGTTGGCGTCCTCGACGCCGTCGGGAATGCCGTCACCGTCGCTATCCGTCGCCAGCGGGTCGGTCTGCGTGGTCGGGTCGGCATCGGGCACGAACACGGCCAGGTTGGTGCCTTTCAGTGGTCCGGGGCCGTCAGGATCGGCGATCGGCGCGGTGATGCCGAGTTCGGTTCCGTCCTGGATGCCGTCGCCGTCGGTATCGGCATTCGTCGGATCGGTTTCCGGCGGCGTCGAGTTCGCGGTCAGCAGCGCCGGCCCGGCCTCGGGCGGGTCCAGCCGCCCGTTGGCATTGGCGTCCTCCACGCCATCGGCGAGGCCGTCGTCGTCGGTGTCGAGGTCGAGGGGGTCGGTCGTCGTCGTCGGATCCGCATCGGCGACGAAGAGCGCCGCGTTGGTGCCGCGCAGGGGACCTGTACCGTCGGGATCGAGGATCGGGGCCGTGACACCGAGCTCGGTACCGTCCTGGATGCCATCGCCGTCGGTGTCGCGCCGGGTCGGATCGGTTTCCCCGGCGCCCCAGCGACCATCACGATTGGCGTCCTCGGCGCCGTCGGCGAGGCCGTCATCATCGCTGTCGCGGTCGAGCGGATTGGTGGTCGTCGCCGGATCGGCATCGGGCACGAACACCGCGACGTTGGTGCCGGTCAGCGGACCGGCGCCGTCCGGGTCCGGCAGTGGCGTGGTGACGCCGAGCTCCGTGCCGTCCTGGATACCGTCGCCATCGGTATCGGCATTGTCCGGATCGGTCTCGCCGGCATCGACGATACCGTTGCAGTTGGCATCCTCGGCGCCGTCGGCGATGCCGTCGTTGTCGCTGTCGATGGCGGCGAGCGGGCGGAAGCCGGCGAAGGTCTCGAGCACCAGTGGCTGGCCTTCCTCGCCAGCCTGGTAGAGCTGCAGTGAATTGGGCGCGACCGTGCAATATGGTGCGTTGGTACGGATGAAGAACCAGCCCGACCACGGGTTGCCTTCGCTGACGTTGATGTCGGACTGCATCAATACCGTGTCGGGATCGTAGGTCCGCGTGCCCTGGCCGAACAGCGTCGCAGTGCGCGCCGCGTTGTAGAGCCGGAGATCGCGGTCGCTGCCGCGCGTCCATGCCGCTTCGACCACGAAGCCGGTGTAGCCCTTACGCAGAAGATTATTGATCTCGTAGACGTTCTGCGTACTGGCAACGGTATTGTTCAGGATCGCGCGGGTGGCGAACACGAGGCGGTTGGCACCGCTCGGGGAGGTGTCTCGCAGCACGAAGTCGCGCAGCGTGCCCACGATGTAATCGACGCCCGCGGTCTGGCCGATGGCGCTGCCGTCGAGGACGATATTCGATGAACGTTCGGCGACGACCGCCAGCTGCGCGGGCAGGAGGTAATCGTCGACACCGTTGTGCGGCGCCGGGCTGCCGGGTACAGCGAGCGGTCCTTCGCCGATCTTGAGCGGATCGAAGAACTCGATGGCCGATCCGTTGACCGTGGCACCGGTGGTCGGCAGGGTCTGCCAGGCAGCCATTGCGGGCGCACTCGCAGTGACTGCGAACAGGCAGGCGATGACGAATCTCATGACAACGACCTCGCGGGTAGGGCCATGCGGCCACGCCCGGGCAGCCGGCGGCATCCAGGCCCCGAGCCGTCCCTGGCCCGAAGCGGTGCACACGTTACTGGAGTGACGCCTGGGAATTCTTCCCGCATGCGGTCGGGTGTCGGGTACTTCACATCTCGCTTCCTGTGCTCTCGATTCTCGTTCACGGTTCTCATTCGCTCGCGTAGCTCAGCCCGATCCACAGCGCGCGCGGCGCGCCCGGACCGACGAAGCGCGAGTGCGTCCAGTCATTGCTGTTGTTGCTGAAGCCGGACGGATCGCGCACGCCGAAAGCGGGGTCGTCGGGGAAGATCGACGGAAAGGCGTTGCGATTGAGCTGCCCGGTATTGGCGAAATCCTTGTCGAAGAGATTGTCGACCTGCAGAAAGGCCGATACCGACGGCGTAATGGCGTAGCGCGCCTCGAGGTTGACGATGGCAAAGCCCTCGACCCGCCCCTCGCCGACGTAATCGCGAAAGCGCTGCGGCTTGGCGGGGCTATTGTCGGTACCGCCTGGCTGGTGGGCATTGTTCTCGTTGCCGCGCACGTAGGACCAGCTCTGCCCGATGAGCTGTAGTCCGAAGTTCAGACGCGGCGTGACGTCGATGCTGACGCCGGCGCGCAGGGCATGGCGCGGCACGCCGGGAATGGTGTCACCGGGCTCGATGATGAACTCGCCCTCGAGCTGGTCGGTGCCGGGCACGGTCTGCTTGTCCGAGCTGCTGTTGGAGAGATTGATCACCGACGCGCGTGACTCGAAGGTCGCTTGCACGTGCGAGTAGTTCAGGTACCAGCGTACACGCCCGGTGTCGCCGTCGAGACCGAGCTCGATGCCCTGGCGGCGCGTACGTCCGAAGGTGTCGAACACGCCGCGGTTGCCGTAGCCGAGCGCGACGAACAGGATGTCGTCGCTGAGGTCGGTGCGGTAGGCGGCGAGGTTCCAGCCGAGTGATTGCGAGAATCTGCCGCGCGTGCCGAACTCCCAGGTGGTCGATCGCACCTGGGGCAGGAACGGGTCGTTGCTGAGCGCGGTCGGAATCGTGCAGCCGGGGCGCAGGCCGGGATCACGCTCGAGATCGTCCCGGCTCGGGCGTGCGCAGGCGAGTTCGATGGCAGACGGCGTGCGCGAACCACGGCTCACGTTGACGAACAGGTTGACGTTGTCGAGCGCGTCCCAGGCGAGCCCGACGGCCGGATTGAAGGCGCGGTAGGTGTGCGTCTCCGAGCGGCAGGTGAAGAACGGAAGGTCATCGGTGACGTTGGTCGCGAGCGGTGGCGGATCGCCCGGGCCGCGGCAGCGCGGGATGATCGACTCGAGATCGTCGGCCTGCAGGTTGAACAGGGCGCGGCCGTACTCGTTCTCGGTCTGCGTGGTCACGCGCGTATGCGAGTAGCGCGCGCCGAAGGAGAGATGCAGCGCCGGGGTGATGGAGAAGACGTCGAAGAAGTACACCGCCATCGAGCGGTTGTCGCCGCGCACGCGGTTCTGCAGGATGGGGCGTGTGCTCGCGGGGAGCACCGTGCCGACCGCGATGGTGTCGGTAATCACGGTGCGCCCACCGGGATCGGGCGGTGGCAACGCCGCGAGCGCCGCGGCGGCATTGACGATGTCGATCACCGCGGCAGGCACGCCGGCCGCCGTCAGCAGCGCGATGGCCTGGGCATAGTCGCCGGGCGCGCAGGCACCAATGCCGAGGATGATGTCGACACCCGGGTCGAAGCTCGGGTCGGCCGGATCCTTGTCGCAGCCGTTGTCGACGTAGCGCCTGGCGACGAGTACATCGGTCGACGGTGGCGGCGGCGGTTGACCGGGTGGCGTGAAGATCACCGTGGTGCGATCGAAGGTGCGTTCGGGGTCGGCCACGACCTGCCGGCCGGCGAGGATGTAGGCGAGCTGCTCGGCCTGCTCGAAGAGCGTTTCGTCGCTGTCGTAGGTGGCTCCCAGCACCAGCTGGTTGCGCGCCGTGACCCAGTTGAGCTGGAGTCCGAGGCCGCGGCTGTCCTGCTCGGTGAAACCGCTGCCGAGCACGCCGTTGGTGATACAGCCGGACACGCCGGTGTTCGGCACCGCGGGATTGCCGGGCGTGTTCTCGGCGCCGTTGATGGCCTGGTTGGGCGCCGCCGGCACGCCTGGCGCGACATCGCAGGCGGGGATGCGCAGCGCGGCCGCCTCGACCCAGTCGTCCCAGAAGTCACCGTTGACGGTATCCTGCCGGCTGCGCCGCCGGTAGCCCAGCGCACTCGCCGAGAAGGTATCGCCGAGGTCGGCACGCGCGGTGCCCCAGAAGTGCGTCAGTTCGTTGTCGACGCTGTCGGGTGCCGTGTAGACCTGGCTCGGATCGACCTTGAAATCCTCGTGCGGGATGAGCCCGCCACCGAACAGCTCGTTGTCGGCATGCAGCACCTGTGCGGTGAGCTGGCCCCACTTGCCACGCAGGTCGGCACGCGCGAAGGCCTGGCGAATCTCCGAGGGTGACTGGCGCCGCCAGCCGTCCTCGTCGAGATAATTGATCGCGAGCAGCGCGCCGACGTGCTCGTCGCTGATGCCCCCGGTGAACTGGGTGTGCCGGCGCTCCCAGCTGCCCCAGCTCTGGCTGATGTCGAGCCCGGGCGCGGTAAAACCGGACTTGGTGGTGAGCGACAGCGCACCACCCAGGCTGTTGAGACCGAACAACGGGTTCGATCCCGGCAGCAGCGCGAGCGTATCGATGGCGTTCAGCGGGATCAGGTCCCAGTTGATGACCTGGCCGAACGGCTCGTTGACGCGCACGCCGTCGAGATAGACCGAGAGTCCCTGCGGCGTCGCCACCAGGGGCGAAGCGGAAAAGCCGCGGAAGACGACGTCCTGCTGGAACGGGTTACCGGTGTTGTCCTGCACCGTGATCGACTGCAGCTGCTCGTTCATGAACTGCGTGGTGCTGACCGCACCGCTGGCGCGGATGTCCGCGCCGCTCGCCTGCTGGATGTTGCTGCTCACCATGCTCTCGTCGAGCGCGACCCCGGGCAGCGGCGTGATCATCTGCGGGCGACGGCCGTAGACCACGACTTCTTCGACGGCGCCCGCGGTCGCTGCCTCGCCGGTTTCGGCCTGCGCACCTGCACCCGCCGGCATACACAGGCACCCGACCGCAACCAGGCCTGCCGCGGTGGCGCGACGCCACGCCGCCGGTCGCGGCTGCGTCGATGAAGGGCGGAGAAACATGGGCGGGTGTCGAACTCGGAAAAACGCTGCGCGCGCCCGCCAGGCGGGACGGACATTTGCCGCGGCGAGTGCCGCTGGCCACGCCACTGTAGGGACGTGCGGATGCGCGGCGTAGGGACTTTTTCCTGCGATTGGCAGGAAAACCCGGCTCGGGAAGGATTCCCGTTGTGAGCCCGGCGGCCCCTCTCTAACCTCCGGGCACGACAACAACGAGCGGCCGGTCTCACCCGCGACCAGTCACTGCGCTGTCGCCCCCTGCACTCCCCGGCTGCCGTGCCGCGTGCCGGGCGCGGCCGCGCCCGGCGCGCCGATGCACGCGCATCGACAGGACAAAGGCCTCCGCCAGCACGACACGCGACACCAGCTTGCACAAGGACTCATTTCGAGGAGGCATTGCCGTGAAACTCACTCCCTTCATCGCCGCCGGCGCGCTCGCCGTGCTGGCCGCACCGACCCAGGCGTTCGTCGACCTGCCGACCGCCGGCACGCTGCGCGTCTACGGCTCCAACAACCCGGCCAGCGACCAGCTCCTGATCGCGCCCGGCACCCAGACCGGCTTCGACCTGCCGTTCACCTTCGACCTGCCGGCGAACTTCACCCTGCTTGCCTCGCGCAGCACCGCGTTCGAACTACCCGACGAGGACGATCCGAGCGTCTTCGAAGAAGTCGGCGAATTCCACGACGCGGTCTTTCGCGACGCAAACGACGGCAAGCTCGTGTTCGGCTCGCGCATCGTCATGGATCTCGACGAGGAAGGTGAGATCAACGACGTCTTCCGCTTCGGCTTCGGCGGATACAGCGCAGCGGCCGCGTGGACCTTCGTGACCAGCGACGATCTCAACCTGTTCTCCGCCGCACGCACGCTGAATTCGAACATCGAAGACGATGTCGACGATGCCTTCGACCCCGACGTCATCGGTCTCGCCACCGACGTCAACGTCGAGGAGGACAAGCCGCTCACCGGTTGGTACCTGATCAAGACCGATGCGCCCGGCTTCGCGCTGATGGCCGATGCCGTCGGCCTCAACCAGGCCGGCGAAGAGGATCAGGCGCCCTACACCGCCTACCTCGAAGGCTACGCGCCGGTGCCGGTACCACCCGCCGCGTGGTTGTTCGGCACCGGACTCGTCGGCCTCGCGCGGCTCGCCCGCCGCAAGGCCTGAGCGGTGTCCGCCCGCGGTCGCGGCACACGCCGCGGCCGCGGGTTGCACATACTCAACCGCGCCGTACCAGCAGCGGCGCGGTGAGCGCGCTGAGACGCATGCGCTGGCTGCCGTCCGCCGTAAAATTGTCCGCCGAAAGCCAGGTTTCGTAGGCCGCTGCGAGCGCCGGCCAGTCGCCATCGGTTGCCGCGTACCACGCGGTGTCGCGGTTGCGGCCCTTGTAGACGGTAGCCTGGCGGAAGACCCCTTCGAAGGACAGCCCGAGACGCTGTGCGGCCGCACGTGACGGCGCGTTGAGCGCGTCGCACTTCCACTCGTAGCGGCGATAACCGAGCGCGAAGGCCTCGCGCATCATGAGGTACATCGCCTCGGTCGCCGCCGGCGTGCGCTGCAGTGCGGGGGCGAAATTGAGATGCCCGACCTCGATCGCACCGGCCGCGGGGTCGATGCGCAGGTAGCTGGCGACTCCGACCGGCGCTGCCGGTGCACCCGCCACGATGGCGAAGAACAGCGGATCGTCGCCGCTGCAGAAGGCCTGCATCCAGGCGCGGTAGTCGTCGACGCCGGCGAACGGGCCATACGGCAGGTAGGTCCAGGCGCGCTGATCGTCGGCGGCCGCGTTGGCGGCGAAGAGCAGGTCGGCATGGACGGCCGCGTCGAGTGGCTCCAGGCGGCACCAGCGCCCGGCGATCGTCGCGCGCGGCGGGCGCGCCGGCGGACGCCAATCAGGCAGCGGCGCACCGATGGGCTGGCCGTAATCGTTGCACCATGCCGGCATGACGCGCTTTCCTCCTCGACCGTGCGCCGCGCAGCGTGCCGCAAAGACGTGCGCGATGCCAGCGCCGCGCTCAGGCGCGCGTCGCGAGCGATGCGCGCCGGGCCTGCGTGGCAACGCGATCGACCGTCAGGCTGTCGTCCTCGGCGCTGCCGCTCAACACCACGCCGTAGACGTCGCGTGCCCGCTCGATGGTCTCCCAGCGTTCGAGCACGTCTTTCAGCACACGCGCGGGATCGCGCTCGAGCGGCGGGCCGTAACCACCGCCACCGGCCTCGAGGCCGCGCAGGCATTCACCCGGCGCGAGGGTCACCTCGGCGGTGCCCGGCAACTGCTCCGAACTGCCGTCGGTGCGGACCAGGAAGGTGCGCGCACCCGGGCCATCGGCGCCGCCGCGCACGCCGCGCGGCGCGTTCACCTGGCCATCGCACATCATCACCACCGTCATCGGATCCTTGCGCGGACCGTACATGACGTCGCCGCCGGGCGCGCCGCGGAAGCGCCCCGCACCGCCGCCACCCGGGACCACGCGCAGGTGGCGCACCAGGATCGGATGCTTGGACTCCTCCACTTCCACCGAGCCACGGTAGATGAGACCGCCCGCGACGGGCAGGCCGTAGTTCAACCAGCCGTCGGAGATCGGCGTGCCCGGCCCGCCGTTGGTGACCAGCCATTCCTGGTTGATGTAAGGCTTGCCGCCGGTACGGAAATCGCGCCCCGAGATGACCGCAGCAGCGGCGCCGATGCCCATCGCGCCCTCGGCAAGGCCGTGGCCGTCGCCGATCGCGGCAAAGGCCGACTGCACCGCGTTGACGATACGGTCGCCGATGTTGGTCGTCGCCATCGAGCAGGAGTGCGGGAACTCGGGGATGCCCGTCACGCAGCCTTCGCGCAGCTTCACCGACAGGCGCGAGAAAGAACCCGCGTTGTGCGGCACCTCCGGGTCGACACAGTTGAACACGCCACACAGCGCGTTGCTGGTCGCGCAGGCGACCGACTCGTTGAGGCCGAACGGCAGGTTGTCGGCGTTCTGGGTGAGGTCGACCTCGATGCGCCCGGCGTCCGGGTCGACATCCACCACGACCTTGATCGGTAAGCCGTCGGGGATCACCGGCGGCAAGGGGTCGTAGACGCTGGTGCTCTCGAGACGCCCTGTCGGCAGTTGCCGGATGGCCTCGATCATGCGTCGCTCCGAGTAGACGAACCAGTCACGCACGAACTGCTTGATGACATCCTTGCCGTAGCGCCTCGTCAGCTCGACCAGGCGCCGCTCGCCGATGCGTGCGGCGCCGATGGTGGCGAGGTAGTCACCGTACCACTGCTCCGGCACGCGGATGCGCCGCCTGCACATGCGGATGATGTCGTCGACGTCCCTGTAGTCCTTCTGCACGCGCACGCAGGGGAAGATCAGCGCGCCCTCTTCGTAGATGTCGCGGGCCGTCGCATGATAGGTGCTCGGGATAGAGTTACCGCAGTCGGCCTGGTGGGCCTTGGCACAGGCGGTGAAGAGATGCTCGCCGTCGACGAATACCGGCACCATGAACATGTGGTCGGCCGGATGGGTGTTGCCGAGATAGGGATCGTTGTGGAGGAAGGCGTCGCCCGGCGCGAGGTCGTCGTGCAGATCGGCCATGGCGGTGGTCTGCAGGCTGGAACCGAAGATGTGCACGGGCACCCCTTCGCCAGGACACAGCAGGCGGTTGTCGGCGGTGACCAGCGAGCACGAGAAGTCGCGCACCACCGCGAGCACTGCCGAGCGTGCCGTGCGCAGCAGGGTATTGGTCATCTCGCGCACGATGGCATTGAGGCGATTGGCCAGTACCGCCATCAGTACCGGGTCCATGTCGTAGGCGATGACCGGCATGTCTTGCTTGCTCATAGCGTCAGCTCCGCGGGCGGGGTGAGGATGTAACGACCGCCGGCGCTGACGCGCGCGGTGGCACCGGGATTGACGACCAGCGTCGAGGTCGGCTCCTCGATGATCGCCGGCCCCTCGATGACGACGTCGGCGCCGAGCTGGTCGCCGAGGTAGATGGGTGTCTCGACCAGCCCCTGCCCGAAGTAGGCCGGGCGCCGCCGGTCGGGCTCTGCCCGCACCGTGCGCCCGGCCCGCGACGGCTCGAGCGTCGGCGCCTTCACGTTCGCCACCAGCCGCCCGCGCCAGTTCAGGCATTCCACCGCCTGGCCCGGATCGGTGATGGCGAACACGCGGTCGTGCATCTGGTGGAAGGCCTCGACCAGCGCTTCGACGTCGGCAGCGGACTCGAAGCGGCTGCCGGCGACCTCGATCTCGAGCTCCCACACTTGGAAACGGTAGCGCGCCTCGACGAAGTAGCGCTTGCGGAGATCCGTGAAGCCGCGCTCGGTGAGCCGTGCGCCGAAGGCGTCGAGCCGGGCGTCGATGTCGGCGAGCGCCGCGTTGACACCTTCGAAGTCGAACTGGTCGGTCGCCGTCAGCTTGCTCGCGCCGGCCTCGGTGACGATGTCGGAGAACTGCATGCCGGACGCCGACAAGGCTCCTGCCGTGCGCGGCACCAGCACCGTGCGGCAGCCGAGCTCGGCCGCTATGGGCAACACGTTCAAACCGCCGGCACCACCTCCCGCGACGAACGTCGACTCCGCGGGATTGATACCTTCGTTGATGGTCAGCTCCTTGATCGCCTCGATCATGTTCTCACTGGCAACCGCGAGTACCGCGAATGCCGTCCTCTCGATACTCTCACCGAGCGTCGTCGCGAGACGGGCAATCACGTTGCGCGCCGCGTCCTCGTCGAGCGGCATGCGCCCACCGAGGAAGTGCGCCGGGTCGATGTAGCCGAGCACCACCGCCGCATCGGTCACCGTCGACTCTTCGCCGCCGCGCCCGTAGCACGCCGGCCCAGGCTCCGAGCCCGCCGAGTGCGGACCCACCCGCAGCAGGCCACCCGGGTCGACCCACGCGATCGAGCCGCCGCCGGCACCAATCGAGTGCACCGCCACCGACGCCATGCCGAGGTTATCGCCCGTCCATGCCGGCCCGAGC
>JAVJVZ010000063.1:0-76311 GCA_040220855.1 Gammaproteobacteria bacterium
GATGCATGAGACCGTTACGCGAAATCATCGTTGCCGCGCTATCGACGAACTGCTCCGCCATGTCGATCGCTTTCTCGACTTGGCGCAACCGTTCCCCGGCGCGGGCCACGGTGTAGCACAATTCGGATCAGCTATTTAGAAAGATCAGCGTGACCGCGGGCGGTTAAGAATTCGACGGGCGATACGTCGCCCAGGGACTCGTGAGGACGTATCGTGTTGTAGTCCTCGAGCCAGCGCTCAGTTTCCTCGCGGACGTGATCGAGGCTGAGAAAAGACCAGACATCGAGCACACCGTCTCGGTATATCCCGTTGAAGCGCTCGACGAACGCATTTTGTGTAGGTTTGCCGGGTTGGATTTGCTTCAGCTCAACGTGGCTCACCTGGCAGGGGGTCACGAATGCCGCGCTGGCGAACTCCCGGCCGCCATCAACGCGGAGCCGCTCTGCCTCCTTTTAACTCAGACCAGAGTGCGACATCCCCGCGCAATACTTCGCCCTACTTTCTGCATCCCTGGATACGTTGGAACACGCCGCGTCCTATCGCCTAATCGAACCTCACCTGATTTCTAAGAATGTAAAGATTCTTGACTGGAGTCAGAAAGATCAATGACCTGGGAGTGGCGATAGACGTTTGGTTTTCTAGGAAACTGTACATATTCCGACTGGACAGACCGTTTCGCAGTTGACGTATTTCGCTAACAAACGGCTTTTTTCAACGCTTCCTTAATTTGGCGCGAATCGTGCTCAGTCGTGTTCGGTACGATTCCTAAGACAAGAACCCTAACAACTCGAGCCATGGGAGGCTGTTATGTCCTGGCTTACCAAACCTACCCGGTCGCTAGTTCTCGCTTTTCTCCTCTGCCCGCTGATGGTATCCGCGGTTCCAATCACTGACACGGTGGTCGTCGGGGGTAAGGATTGGGCTCAAGTAGCCCTGTTCACGAACCTATCCTGGAATGATATCGATGCCGTCTGCTCTGGTGGCACTTGTGGCGCTGGGACACTTAATGGCTGGGACATGGATGGGTGGTCATGGGCATCAGTCACCGAAGTAGGCGCATTCCTCGCGTCGGTTTCCCCTTGGGATGGCGCCATAGGTTCTATACTTGAGGTCGCCAACACATCAACGTGGGCACCAGCATTCTTCGATACATTGGGTTTCAACCCGACGCTGACCGCCCCATCTATTAGGCAGGTCCAAGGTCTGACGTCGACAATCCGTGACCCGCAAGGTCCCGACGCATGGTGCGGTTTCTTATCAGATGCTGCAAGTGGAGGGCCGCTCAACGACACGGTTGGTAGTCTCTGCGGGATACAGTTGAGCTTTAGCCGCGATTTCATCGGCGCCTGGTTTTACCGTGACGTTTCTATAAGTTCTGTCCCGGAGCCAACCTCCCTGGCCCTCGTCGGTCTCGGCCTAGCAAGCTTCGGATATAGCCGTAAGCGCAAAGCTAGCTAAGAGCGGTTATCCATTAGCTTCCAAGAGACCCGCTTCGGCGGGTTTCTTTTTGCCTGACTGAAATCCTCTCTGAAGTACGAGAGCAGGTCTGTCTGTCAGGCTACAAGCAATCCAGGGCCCCCGGTGGGGTGCCCGACGAGGAGGCCTTCTAGGGCCTTCTGGTGGCCAATTTAGACGACTTCTCCCCGCCCAGGTAGCCGGGGTAGGGTCAGCCGAGAAGTCTCGTGTTTTGCCTTGTACAGCGCCTACACGGTGCCTACAATCTACCCGTCGAGGCAGGCAAGGTTGGCGTAAGTAGTTCAACCCCCTTGGGTTCTCCAACTCGGGCAATGTGACTGTTAATCACTAGGTCGGCGGTTCGAGCCCGTCCCGGGGAGCCACTCCAAGGCGCTGATTTCCTTGAAGCTGGTCGGTCTAGCCCACCGT
This sequence comes from Gammaproteobacteria bacterium, assembly GCA_040220855.1. Classification (GTDB taxonomy): domain Bacteria; phylum Pseudomonadota; class Gammaproteobacteria; genus JACKNG01. The sequence goes on from JAVJVZ010000063.1 coordinate 1,885, forward strand.
GGACTCGAACTTAACTTTACTAATTCGCGCGCGGCCGCGATTGCCATCCGGGCTTCGACAGGCGCAGCCGTCCACGGACGTGGGTCGCGATGACGTCTTGTTATCGTCACGGAGCGCTTCTGCACTTTGTCAGTTTTAGATGCGCAGCAACACATGGCGGCCCCGTCTCCTGACCGTCTAGCGCGCGCCGCATACGAGCGACCGGGATCGCCCGTGGCCAGGCAATCAGGCTCCCTAGGCCGGCCGATAGCAGCCATACCGAAAGCGGCAGGGGTACTGCCGTCGGTGTGCTCAATGCGGCGTAATCGACACCGAGAGGAGACTCGGCGCTGAAATCGAGCAGCGAACCGTCATTGTCCAGCATGTCGACGGCAAGCAAGGTGATGGTACTGCCGAAATCCGCGAATACTTCGATGGCATTGGCATCTGCGGCATCGATTGCGCTCAGACGGACCTCTCCCGTGTTCTTCAGGAAGAACTCAATCTCACAGGGTTGATCGAGTTCGCAGGACACCGTCCACGGATAGACATCGTCGAAAGGGAAATATTCGATGGAAGCCTCGGAATCACCTTCCGGCTCGAGCAGCTTCGTGACCGGATCGATCTGGTAGTTGCGCTTGGTAGTGCTGGACAGCGGATTTGTGACCGGTTCGAGCTGGGTTGTCTCCGAGGCACGGAGTTCGCTGTACAAGATTGGCGCAACCGTTAAGGAACCGGGATTCCTGACGACTTCGAGCGGACATCCGAGCGGCATGCATGCGGGCAAGGAAGGCTCTTCGTGCGTATACACGAAGCCGTCTGCTTCCATTTTCTCCTTCTTAGCGAGGTTCCAGGCGTCCAGCATGAGGGCTGAGCTTATCCGATCGACCTGTGCCGGAAAGATCCGGTCGGGCTCCTGCAGTTCGTTGCGAATTCGCTGCTCACCTTCGAGCAAGAAAATAAAGCGGATTGTCTTCTCGCCCTGCGTTCCGGGAGACCGGAACGTCGGGGTATCCAGCATCGAAGCATAGTTCTCGACCGAGACGTCCAGCGTCGTCCAACCCGTCGGATAAACCGACTCACCGATGAGTTGCTCGTCCAAGGCCTTGATATCGATCGACATGTCGAGTCGGGACTTGAACCTGGGCTGTTCCGAAACGTCGGTGACCGAGGCGAGACTGTTCACTCTAACATCGGCGAACCAAGTCGACGCATCGAGCGGGCGCCCGGGGCTCGCAACCAGGTGGCTCGTCTTCGAGATGGCGGTTTCCGTCGTTAGGCTGTCGGCGACCGTGTAAGTCGTCCGGTCTTCGTACCAGCTGCCCGACCTGCCGACTGCCGACACGTCGTTTCGCACCTCGAAACCAACCCCGAGGCAGGGCTGGCTGACGACCATGATGCCTCCGAAGATGAACGTGACAGACAATTTCTCAGCTCGCATGATGGTTCATCCTCGCTTCTTACCTGCGCGGCGAGTTTATTTAGCACACAGACTCGATTGCAAACCAACAACCCAATCTATTTATACAGTAGGGTCTGCTCTTGGTCGGCCATACCCCGTCGCAGTTTTTTGCGCGAAAGCCGGCGCGGCTGCGGCCAGTCGAGCCCAGGACCTGGGAGCTTTCCCAGCCGATTGTCAAAAAAAGCAGTGGACAATTGAGGGCAGCTCACAGCAGCCAGGCGAGAAAAGAAATTGCTCCGCCGAGCAGCGCAAGTGCAATGACCGTGCGGGGGAACAGGAAGAAGAGTACGGCCGCGACGCCACCGGCGCAGATGTTTTCGATCAGGGCGAACGTCGGGCTGTCCTCGCTCATCGCATAAGCTCCGCCAGTCTCGGCCTGAACGGCACCGAACACCAACACACCGAGCATGCCCGCTGCCACGAGCAAGGCAGCCAGGACCCCGAGCATCCGCCACCGTCGCCACCCGTACAGCAGGTCCACTGTGACGAACCAGAGAGCAAAGACAGGAAGAAGCAGCAGGAAGAGAAAGCCGCTGACGTTGAACATCGGCCTGGGCAGCCCAATACGGGCGAGCTCGCCCCCGTCCCCCGCCATCGCCTTGGTCATATCCTCGGCATAATCCTCGTGGCGATACGCGCGATGGGTCTCGGGGTTGCACCCGAGCTTCCGCTCGAGATCGCGCTGGCAGTCGTGCATCGGCCAGCCCTGCGACTAAGAAGCCCAGTGACGATATATGGTTTTTCGCGCTGAACGCAAAGTCAGGGCGCCGGCGCGTGACCGCAGGGTCGCTGCGCGGTGAGAATCGATCGATCTCGGCATGGAGTGCTCCCTAAGCCTCGACCATGATCGGGCTCCGCAGTTCTCCCAGGAACCGGCGAGATGCGCGATCTTCTCGGTCGTCGTCCTGAGGTCCGAGCGACTGATCAATATTGTCTGATGAGCCGCAACAAGCGGTAGCCAGGGGCCGCGGCGACGTCAGTTCAGGGCCAACCGATGTGCTCTGTGGTACATCGTGCAAAGGCCGCTGGCCGACCAGAGCCTGATGCCGATTGCTCCGCGCTTACCAGATTCCTAGGGCACCACGGTCGATAGAGCGGCGAAGGTTGTCCGGATCTGCCGCGTCGGCGCAATGCAGAAAGTTCGATATGCGTCCACGAAAGGGAGCCATTCCAATCCTTCGATTCACTTGGCGCACCTCTCGTACTCCAGACAGTACTGGAACAAGGTAGGCTGGGCCGGCCATGGTGCACAAGGTTTCGTTGTCGCTTATCGATGGGCGCCGTCGACGAGCGCGGCCATCGAATCGATCTAGGCAGCGTCCAGTGCCTGCCCCGACAAAATCAAGCGATACCACATCGACCCCGCGATCAGCTCAGCGAGCTGCGCAGCATCCTGCTCGGGGCCGCAGGCTGCAGCCACCACCCCGATCAGCCGTTGATGGCGGCGTTCAAGAAAGCGCTCGCGAAAGCGCAGCGCGAATGCGGCATCCTGCTGAGCAAGCGCGACGACGGCTTTCAGGCAGGGGGCGGCCCAACGGTTTAGCACATCGTTGAGACCGGTGACGTACATCGTTAGCCGCGTTCGAGCATTCGAGACGCTCTCGCCTTCATCACTGCCGATTTCTCTTTCGGCACGCACCAGCAATGCCTCCAGGACGATGTCGCCCACGCTCGGCCAGCGGTTGTAGAGCGTCTGCAAGTTCGATACGCGTTCACGAAGGGCCGCCATTCAACGGTGCGAGTTGTCTTTGGCTCCGTTGTTTGAAGGTAACGCGGACTGAAACTCGAACCGCCGAGCTGACGTTGCCCACGGCCTGATTCGGCACCGCAGTCGGAAGCCCTTCACACTCGGCCACATCCGCGCGCTAAAGACCGTAGCTTGGCGTACGAACCCCGTGGGTCCCAGCTATACTCTGCCAACCATGCGACGCAATCCCCATCCCAGCGTGGAGGTGCTGCACGGCGAAAGTACCAGCGCGCGCCATCAGAGCAGCACTCCGAGATTTCGACGGGCGTTCGTCTTTGGACTGACCCTCGTCGTCTCCGCAACTGCAGGACTGCTCTGGAATTACTCGCGACCTGCCATCTACGAAGCAGTTGCGACGGTGCAGACGGTCAAGCCAAAGTCTGTCGACCAACCGAGCACGAGCGCAGACGTGGAACACGTCACGATCCAGAGGCGCACCCTGCTCGGCAAACGTTTGCTTGGGCGCGTGGTCGACGAGATGGCCTCCCTGCTTCCAGAACGTGGCCTCGACGCCGAGGAGCTCGCATCCATGCTCTCGGCAGTGCCGCTCGAGGAAACCAACCTGGTCGAGCTGCGGGCCGTGGGCACCGAGCCGGCTATCCTGCAGACCATCGTCAACACGTGGGCCGACGGCTACGAAGCCCTGCGCCGCGAGCAGATCGCGGGTGCACGCGACGCTACTCTGGACGAAGTGCAGGAAGAGTACGATGCCCTGCAGCAGACCATCGCTGCGAAGGCCGACGAGTTGGCTGCCTTCCGCGAGGCACACGACATCGTCAGCTTGCGCGACAGCGAGAACCGGCCCGCGGCCAAGCTGCGCGGGCTGAACAACGCTCTGAACGAGGCACAGTCGCGGCTGGTCGAAGCGGAAGCCCGGCGTGAGGCGCTGGCGGTGTCCATCGAGCGCGGCCAGACCGTGGTGCCACGGGATCAGCAGGCGAACTTGTCACAGAAGATGGCCGAGGCACGCAAGCTCGAGACCCGGCTCGACGACCTGCTGTCGAAGTACACGAGGAAGTTCATCGAGAGCGACCCCGAGCTGCGCGATTTGCCGAAGCAGCTCGAGGACGCTCGGGTCGAGATCGAGCAGCTCGAGACAGTCGGCCAACGACAAGCCATCGCGCAGGCAGAACAGGAGGTCGCAGCCGCCCGTGCAGCAGTCGCTCGGATCACCGCCGAGCTCGACGCGCACGAACGGGCGGCTGCCACGTTCGCCGACCTGTTCAGCCGCCACGAAGCGCTCCACGAGGAGTTGGCAGAGCTGCGTGGCCTGGCCTCCGACAAGCGAGAGCGTATTGCCGCTATCGAGGCGCGCAACTTCAAGAAGTACCCGCCGGTGGACGTCGTGCAGCGCGCACTGCTGCCGCAAGCGCCTGTCCGTCCGGACTATCATCGCGATGCCGGCCTGATCATTGGTGGTTCGCTGGCTTTGGCGCTGTTCCTGACCTGGCTCGTCGAATACCTGTTCGGACGGCAAGGCGCGTCGGCGCCGGCGTCACCCGACCTTCGCATCATCGGCACTCAAGGCACTCGTTCTGTGCTTGAATCTTCGCCTGCGGACAGCGCTATCACCCATACGCCACACGCGCTTGTGCTGGAAAGCGCGCGGCTGCATGTGCTCGCCCCTGCGGAGGTACGCCAGCTCCTGGCGGCCGCAGACCCCATGACGGCCGCCTGCATTGCCCTGTTACTGAGTGGCCTGTCCGACGAGGAACTCGCGTTGCTCGACGCCGAAGCCATCGACCTGCCGTCGCGCACCGTGCGTCTCGAGCACCCGAGGTCCCGTGACATTCGCCTCCCGGAGCCGGTAGTGGCGCTGCTCGGCGAGTGCGTCGACGAGATGGGCAGCTACCCCACTCGCGTAGCGGTTGACGAGTTCGACGAGGCGGTGACGGCAGCCGCGATAGACGCCGGACTGGAAGGCGCGAACCAGATGAACGCGGCTGCCCTGCGCGCGTCGTATCTGGTCTTCCTTGTCCAGCAGGGCGTGCGGCTATCCGAGCTGCACCGCCAGACCGGCAGGCTCAGCGACACGTTGTTGAAGGAACTTGCACGCCACGCGCCGCCGGGCGACAAGCTCCCGCTCGCCGAGATAGACACCACCTATCCCCTGTTCGCCACGGGCGACGAGCCAAGCGCCAAGTAGGACTCACCGGCGTGATGTCGTTCTGCGCACTGACAAACGAGACCGCATGATGGATTACGGTGTCGCACCTCTCCTCGCTCGCACGCTCATCAGGCCGATGAGCGCACTGCCGAGCAGCCATGCCGCGCCCGGTAAGGGCACAGACGTGAACGCAGGGGTGAGCAGTGGCGCGCCATCGAAGTCCGCGACCAGGGTGCTCAGGGATTCGGCCGTTGCATTGCTGCCGCCGGCGCCTGCCATCAGTCCCATGGCGAGGTAGAACTCCTCACCGTTGGTGACGTCGATGCTGATATTGCCTGATTCGACAACGTTCGCGTTCGTCGCGGTGAACTCCAGGAAGTTGTCATCGGGCGAGACGAGCGCCAGCGTGGCGAGCAGGAAAGCTGTCGCAGAGGGATCCGACGGGTCCACTTCCGGGAATGCCGGTAACTCCGCCTGCGAGAAGAATCCAGCGAAAACGACCAGGCCGGTGAGCGTGTCCGCGTCGGGATTGTTGACGGAGCCGGTGAGATTCCACGTCAGCGATAGCGTCTCGCCTGGTCCCGTGTATTCGTAGGCCTGCACCGCTAGGGCCTGCCCGCTGATCCAGCCGCTGGTGTCTGACGCCGCACCGGCCCTGAGCACAGGAACACCAAGGCCACCCGCGGCGGTCGCGGCGCCGGACGCGAAGCCCGGCGCCGGATAGGCGCCACCGAGCGAGACCGCGGCCGACGTGACGTTGTCCCCGCCATCGCTTGCATCCACAGCGAGGGTCGTTGTCAAAGCCAGCAACTCCGGCACGGTGTCGGCGCCGCAGAAATCGCTCGAACAGGTATACGAACTCGCCGTCGCGAGAGTCCCCCATTCGGTCAGGGTGGTTGCGGCATCGACACTCCTGGCCAACAGGAGCGGGCAAGCCGCGAACAGGGCAAATGCGATGAATCTCATGGCGTCGTCCTCTGGCGTGGGCAGCTACCGTGATCTGTCTTCTCGACAGTCTTTAACCCTAGCGCCGAATCGCAAGGCGATGCCGTCGCCGCGATTGAACACATGGTGGTTCTGCCAGCCAGTTCTCAAAACGCGCGTCGCGGATCCTGAGACGAGCGAGGTGGCAAACGTCAAGTATGCACTCCAGCGCGATGCCATGCGTTCAGTAACCTGACCCGCGGTAGGGCCCTGCCACGTCGAGCCCACCCACGGCAAGTAGATTCAATAAAGTGATAGCCCTCTGCCAGCTAAGGGCCACGGCGGTGCCGAACGCCACCTCCAGCACCGTCTCCTGCATCAACGCACGACGATGCCGTTGAGATCGCCTTGTTCGCGCCAGGCCTTCAGCAGGCGGAAGAACGGTACCGCACCTTCTGGATACAGGTTGTCGAGAAAGCCCTGTCCCTCGTTCTTGCCTTCCTGGTTGTAGTATCCGGGCGTGCAAATCGCCTGGTATTCGCGCATCGGGCTCGGCCCGGTCACGGGCTTGACCCAGTCAGCCTCGGCCTGCGCCGTGGGCTCGATGGACCTTGCATCCCGGTCGAACACTTCCTTCACCAGGTAGGCGATGTGGCGCGCCGGTCCACCCAGCGAGTAGGTGAAATTGAAGGCGAGGCCCGTCTACGTAAGCCCCATGTGGAAGCAGTTCGGGAAACCCTGGCTGAGAAAACCATGGAAGGTTTTCACTCCGTCCGCCCAGTAGTCGGTGAGGGTTACGCCGTCGCGGCCGTAGACCTCGCACTCGGAACTCCGCGTGTAGGCCGTGCTGACCTCGAAGCCGGTCGCGAAGATGATGCAATCGACCTCGTACTCGACGCCGTCGACCACGACACCTTTCTCCGTGATGCGCTCGACGCCCTTGCCGTGCGTGTCGACCAGCTCGACATTGGGCTGGTTGAAGCAGGGCAGGTAATCGTCGTTGAACAGCCGCCGCTTGCACCATTGGCCGAACCACGGCTTGAGCGCCTCGGCCGTCTGCGGATCCTTGACCGTGCGGGCAACGCGATCGCGCACGTCGTTACCCTTCTTATAGTCGGCGACTTCGGAGATCAGCCTCATGCGCTCGTCGGAGACATCGCCGCCGTGGGCGGCTAGGATCTCGTAGGTCAGGCGGAAGAAATCCGTCCACTTGTCCGCGACCATGTCCTCGTCGACCGGCAACCCGGCCAGAATTGAGCAGAAATTCTCGTTGCGCTCGGCCTGCCAGCCAGGCTCGAGCGATTGCGCCAAGGCAGGGTCGGTCGGCCGGTTCCAGCGCTCATCGACGAACGACGGCATGCGCTGGAACACGTAGAGCTCATGCGCCGACTTCGCCACGCGTGGCATCGCCCGCACTACCGTCGCGCGGGGTCCTATGATTCCGCAACTCCGAGCGCCCTTGCCGCGCAAGCCAACAGGCTGCCCCTCTGACCGACTACCATAGTCCTAGCAAGGGCTCTGGCAAAGAACTGGCAGCGCTATTATCTGCCGTATGCGTGCTATGATTACAAGATGTCACGCTTGAATTCTCGTGGGGCATTTCCCACTCGCCAGCGCATGCCCAACGACCCGTCTCTCTCCGAACAGGCAACTTTTTACGATGAACGCTGGGCTCGGGATGCCAACGAGGACAGGCTGAACGGTTACCAGTTGGCCCGCGCTGCAGCGATATTCGACGCTCTATCCTTCCTAGATCTCAATTTCACCATCCGGAAGATGGAGCCATTTGACATCTGTGATTTCGGATGCGGCCGCGGCTGGATTGCAGCGCAGCTCGCGGCCATAGGTCGGGTGACCGGTGTCGATTTGTCGCCACATGGAGTCGCAATTGCTGAGAAGCGCTGGCCCCACATTCGATTCGAATGCGCAGACATCCTGGAGTACTCGGCACGTGAGCCGTTCGATTTGCTGGTATCGTCAGAAGTGATCGAGCATATCTTGGAAAAGGATCGATTCGTCGCGGCCGTGGCGCGCAACCTCAAACGCGGCGGCTTCGCCATAATCACAACTCCGAATGCGCGTGCTCGTAGGGCATGGGAATTGGACGGCCAACTTTCGCAGCCTATCGAGGAATGGCCATCTCTTTCCGAATTGCGGGACCTGTTCGTTAAGGACTTCGAGATTCTCAGCCACAAGACTTTCGTACAGCAGTACACCTACCGCGGCATACACCGCGTTCTAAGTGCGCCCAAGCTCATTAAGTTTCTGCGACAGATCAGGCTTCTGGAGGCTTATGAGGGTTTAGAGCGCACGATCGGCATAGGACTACATCAAGTCCTCGTTGCGCGGCGGCGCTAGTGCATCGCAGTGAATGAGTTTGGCCTCGACGCCATGGTGCCCGAAGATAATCACGGTGCGCTGCCGCCACTCGTGGTTTTCTCGCCAAATCGCTGGGAGGAATCTTGGACCAGTCGCCATCGTATTGCGACTGGACTAGCGGCGCGCGGCTGGCCGGTAATGTACAACTCCGGACCATTGTCGACTTGGGAACGCCGCTCGGAGTCCTGGACTAAGGCTCCAATTCTTGGCGGCATACGCCGTGAGAACGGCCTACTGGTCGATGTGCCGGGGCGTATTGAAGCCTATTGGCCCCGCTCACCTATTTGGACACAGATTGCAGTTCGCCGCCACGCGCGGAGGCTCCGCCGAACTGTCTGCCGCGAAACGTCGCGACAGCAACCTTTCACGGCATTCCTGTTTCATCCTCGCTACTGGCCCGAGGCCCAGGCCCTAAAGCCTGAGCGCATTGTATACTTCGCGTACGATGCCATCTCGCTCGCCCCGGGCTGGACTGAGGAGCAAGCCGGGCTTGAGCGCGCGCTAGTAGCCCGCGCGGATCTTATCGTTGCCTATTCTCGCAATATGTTTGATTACATGCCGCAGCGTGCTGCTCAAATCGGCCGCGAGATACCGACAGGAGTCGACATCGAGCATTTCGTAGGCGCGCTGGCTGAACCATGCCCGAAGGATCTCGCACTCATTCCTCGGCCCAGGATCGGGTATACAGGCAATATCAATCAGAAGCTCGACCTCTTAGGGATGTACGCGGTTGCCCGGGCGGCCCCGGAGTTGAATTTCGTGTTCGTCGGGCCAGCAGGTCCAGGTAACGGAGGAAACTTTCCCGGGCACCCGGTTGAGACGCAGGCATGGGAAGACCTGCTAGCGTTGCCCAACGTCCGACACCTTGGGCCAAAGGCATTCACCGACGTTCCCACGTACATGGCAAATATGGATGTTAACGTCATGTGCTACCGCCTAGAAGGGGGCTGGTGGCAAGCGGGGTATCCTCTCAAAATGCATGAATATTTGGCAGTGGGAAAGCCGGTCGTCGGAACTGCGCTACCAACAATCCGTCCCTTTGGTAACGTGATCGATATCGTTGCGGACATAGACCAATGGCTGACAGCACTGCGGCGCGCGCTTGAGCAAGGGGGTATCGGAACGCCCGAGGAGCGCCGAGCAGTCGCCCAGGAGAACAGCTGGGATTCGCGGCTCGACGTTCTAGACGGCTGGATGAGAGAAGTGATAAGCCCTTAATCCCGCCGCCGCTGACAACTGGGCACTAGATAGCTGATCCGAATCCCACTACACCTTGAGTGTAGCGAGGGCCTGGTGGTTGCCTGGGAACGGCTGCACAACTTCGAAGAATCGGATGATGCGCTGCGCGAGGTCGTAGAACCGCGTGCACCGATGATTCCGAGTCACGGTATCGTGCATGGCCTTCCACAGGCGCTCTATCTGGTTCACCCACGGCGAGTAAGTAGGCTGGAACACCACCCGGAACTTCGGGTTCTTGCTCAGCCATCGCTCGGTGAGTTCGCTCTTGTGGATGATGTAGTTGTCGAGGATGAAGTTGATACGGTTGGCCGCGCGATAGGTTTTGCGAATGGCCTCGAGCAGCTTGATGAACAGCGTGCTGTCCTTGGTCGGATGCTCGGCCCAGACCAACTTGCCGGTATGAGCATGGAGGGCACCAGCCACGTAGTGCTTCTCGTTCTGGCCAGGCGTCAGCACACCGACCTGCTGACCATGACGGGTCCACACCGCACCGGTCTTCGGATTGAGGTCGATGTCGGCCTCGTCGGCATAGAAAGTCTCGGCTCCCCGCCGTCGCTGCAATGCCCGCCGGACCGCCCGCATCTTGCTGTTTTTGTTTGGGTCTCGCCGAACCAGAATAGGACGCGTTCGGCGCCAGACATAGCCCAGCTGCGGCAAAATGCGGCGCACCGTCGAAGCATGGATGGAGACGCCAAGCTGCCGTTCGAGCTCCAAGGCGAGAAGCTCGGAGGTCCAGCTCGCGCGCAAGTACCCATAGTCTTCCGGCGTCTTTTCAAGCAGTTGGATCAATTGCTCGAGCACTTCGTCGGTTACCGTCCAGCGACTGCGTCCCACCGGCGCCGGCTCCAGCCCAGCTTCCCCGTATTCCTCATACAACCCGCGCCAGCTCTGCACCGTCGAGCGCGCCGCGCAAACCGACCGCGCCACCTCGCTCACCGTTTTCCCCTCAGCAAGGTGCAACAGCGCCAAAGCGCGTCGCACATGGTTCTTATCCTTCGATTTCTGCACCGTACGCTGCAACCGACGACGCGTCGAACGCCGCATCGCCTGTATACTCGAGTCCATCGGGTGACCTCTTCTCGATCTTGGGTTGGGTAGCAGCTCCCATGATCGCAGAATGTCACCCGTGTTTGCTTCAAGTGATCGGGATTTCGGAACAGCTATCTAGATTAGCCGCGACGCGACTGCCTTCGTCGAGAACCAAACAAAGCTCCGTCGCCGATCCAACTTCTGCTACGCGACAAAACGGCTACCTCGCTGGAGATTCACCGCCAAATTTGAGTCCTGAAAGGACAGTAAATGAATGCACGTCATATCACACGTCCCGCTATGACAATGGCATCCTTCGGGATCTTGAGCAAACGGGCTATTAGCCTAGGCGAGAGCTTTGCGTGATAGAGGCGCAAGTCTCGAGAGGAAAAGGAGGTGCAGAACAGCCGCCACATTAGAACGAGCATTCTACCGCATACTGTAGCGTGGGAAATATGTGAGGATCCGTGTGACTTTCAGAGGGTTGGCAAGTCTATCTGTCCGCTGCAATTGCCACCTTTAATTGTGTTGTCGGGCCGCCCCGGTCTCCAGGTCGACCTTCAAGCCGATAACCGCCGACTGAATGACCCGGTAGCAAGTCTTGAAATACTCGTCACTCAAAGACATCGGATCATGAATGTGCGGGCGTGCAGGCTCGGCCCATAACCCGAGCAGTGCGACCTGTGCGCCGGTGCCGTTCAGTTTCTTTTGCAGAAAGCGAGCTTGGCGGACTTCCATCACCAGGAAAAGATCGGATCCTCTAACCGCAAAATCGGAAAGATCGGTGGCGCTATGGCTGGTCAAATTGTGCCCAAACGCACCGGCGATCTCGATCGCCTTCGGGAAGGCCGGAATCCCAGTGGATGTCGAAAGTCCAAGCGAAGCACTGTTCAAGCCGGCCTCACGGGCTAGGAATTCGCCATAGGGGCTGCGGCAAACATTACCCAGACAAACGAAAACGAAGCGTTCCACACGCAGCAGATCGACATGTTCAAATCGTTTCAGCCGCCCAACCATCCGCTCAATATTTGCCAACTGGAGCCGAATCCATCCGCGGTATGTACCGTAGCGCGCGTTCATCAATCGATCGTACAAGCCAGACATTTTGCGATCGTGTCCCCAGCAGCAATGTAAGAAGCGGCCACAGTGATGGTTCCGGTGCCGTTCGAGTCACCACAATTCGACGAACTAGAGGGGACCACCACGATGACCAAGGTCAGCATGCCGCTTAAAGAGCTATTTGAGAAGGGCGCGAAGGCGGATTTCGTGCGCGAAATGATCCAGTTCATGGCCCAGTGGATGGAAGTAGACGTCGAGGGCCTGTGTGGGGTGGTCCATGCCAAGCGCAGCGAAGAGCGCAACAGCTACCACTATAGCTCACTCGAGCGACGCTGGGACACGCGGGCCAAGAGCACCCCGATGAAGGTCGCGAAGCTCCGCGGCTTGATGGACGAGGCTGAGCCTGACTTGCTCTCCTATCTCGACTTCCCGCGCGAGCATCGTACGATGCTGCAGAGCACGGACACGCTAGAGCGGCTGAGCAGCAAGGTCGAACGGCGCTCGGACGTGATTGGCACTTTCCGCAACAAGGTAGCCATCATCCCTCTGGTCGGGGCGCTGCTGCTCGAGCAGAGCGACGACTGGGCGATTCATCGACGGTACATCTGGCTGGAAACGCTTGCCACCGTTGCGGAGAACGGCTCGGTCAGGCTCGCGGCTACCGCTAGCTAACGCTAACAGACACCACGTATCCCCACGGCATCAACATCATAGACAGACGCCGTTTTTTGCTCCATGTCTCCGGACACAACCCTTGCTTAGTCTTCGACTTGTGCAAGCTCCAACCCACGCAGTCATTGTCAAAGGACGGAATCGTCGCGCGCATAGAGCCGCTAATGAGCGAGTACAACAGCAAGGGTGCTTGGCGCGCCAATGGCAGGTAGCCCACGTCCCCGCAGATGACCGGCTTAGGCTAGATTGATCGCTGCCGCATGCAGTCGATCTCGTACTAATCCTAGTCACGGGATAGACTCATGCGTGGTGTTCGGCCATGTCCTCTTGCAATGGCCGCATCTGTTGCGGTCGCAACACGCTCTGAGACCACCAAGAACCGTGTGTTCCAATCCCCTCGATGGCATGAAAGTCAAAGTTTTTTTTACGGTAGATGTCGAAATTTGGTGTCACGGCTGGCACGACCTTGATCGCGCTTTTCCACAGGCATTTGAGAGATATATCTACGGTCCGACCCGCAATGGCCATTTCGGCCTGACCCGGACTCTCGAAAGGCTCAATGCATACGGGCTGCAGGGTGTTTTCTTCACCGAGCCACTGTTCAGCGCGCGCTTTGGTGTTGCAGCCCTGCAGGAAATTGTCGGGTTGATTCAATCAGCAAACCAGGAAGTCCAACTGCACCTGCATACTGAATGGGCCGACGAGGCGATACCCCCTCTCATCGCAAGCGTTACGGAAAAGCGTCAACATCTGTGGATGTTCTCGCTGGCCGAGCAAAAGCAGCTTATAGAAACCGGCATCTCACTGATGCAATGTGCTGGCGCTGGATCTCTCAAAGCATTCCGTGCCGGCAGCTTCGCAATGAACCATGATACTTGGCTAGCGTTGGAGCAACTCGGCATCCCGTTCGACGCCAGCTTCAATGCCACGATGACACCACTCTCAGGCCCCTTGCGCGATTATCACGACATGACCCACCCGCGTCAGATAGGTGCTATCACTGAATACCCGATTTCGGCTTTCCGAGACGGACTAAACCAAGTCCGCCACGCGCAGCTCGGTGCATGTTCATATCGGGAGCTGGAATGGCTGTTATGGACGGCTGTGGCGGAACACTGGGATTCGGTTGTCATCCTGTCTCACAACTTCGAACTGATGAACCAGGCCAAGACCCGTGCTGATTCGATCGTTGACCAACGTTTTGAGAAGCTGTGTCGGTTCCTGGCCCTCAATAGTGACCACTTCCAAACTTGCGGATTCCAGAACCTCGAGGGGAACCCCAACCTAGAACAACGGCTTCTGCCACGTACACATTGGTCCCTGACTGCTGAGAGAGCTTCACAGCAACTTCTCCGCCGTATCTTCGGCTAGCCAATCGTAAAGCGATCGATCAAATAATAAGCCTGTGCAGACGGCGGCGGATCATTCCTACAACATCTATCAGGAATGGCCGTGGGTCGGTCAGCGAGAACACGTAGTAGCGCGTCCTCGGATCCAGAAAAAGCAGGACGAAGCGTGCCAACTCGCGAAACCGGCTAAACTTGAAATCGCGGTTCTGAATACGAGACGGCGAAAACAACAGAATCAGGAGGCGCTTGATTTCCGGTGCCGCGTAGCGGCATTGTATGCCAACCCGGTACGGTGTCGGGTGCTCTGGAACCGCGCCCGTCCCTACCTGATAGGCAAGCCAAGCAAACTCAGCGTTGGCATGATAAGCCAATGGCATGCTTCCCCAGAACCGTCCGTTGACCTCCATCAGACAGGCTTGCCCTGAAGCGGCATCGTATCGATACTCGACCATTGCAGGGCCAGACCATTCGAGACGCCTAAGCAACTCGATCGACTTCGCCATTAAGCCGGCGTGAAGATCCGGAGCCAGAGATCGGCAAACCGCCGACACGCCACCCTCGGGGGGCATTTCCAGCAAGCGCGCGTGCTGGAATCGTTGCACGGGCTGCCCTTGATACATAAACACCATCTGCCCTAGACCAGTGCCGCCGCAAAATTCCTGGATCAACGGCATCTGGCCAACCGATTCAAACCGAGCCAGGTATTCGACAAGCTCTTTGAACGAGTATACATAACGATACTTGTCCAGCGGCAGACCGGCCGCCTGCAGCTTTGCTGCGACGTCGTGTGGATTAGACCATTTCAAGACCAACGGGAAAGGTAACTCAGCGCGCAGCAGAGCAAGTTGCTCCAGCGAAGCAACAGACCACGAACGGGGGACGCGTATACCAATCTTCCGTGCCTCGGCGAAAGTGACAGATTTGTCGAGGACCTTGTGGAAGCTAATCGTATCAGGAATGATCGGCTTCACTGCCCTGAGGTCTCCGGCGCGACGCTGCAACATCAAGATGTCGGACTCGCCGATGGTCATCACCCAACGACAACCCAACTGTCGCCCCATGTCATCAAGTTGTCGCACCAAGGCTTCTTCGTCGCAGGCACGAATATGTCGTGTAGCTGCAAAACGCGAATTCAACCCAACACTATCTTTCGACCTCCCAATTGCATGTACGCGCACGCCGTGTCTGGCTAGTTCGCGAATGACGCTCAACCCTATCGGCGTGTCAGCACCAAGGAGTATCACTTGCACTGCGTCAATTCTCTATCTTCTTCGCGACCGAACTGTCTTCGTACGAAACCTCGCTGAATCAAACGCAAGGCGACAAACGAATATCTATAAATAAGCCAACGCATAGGAACCTCCGCAGCGATAAAGCGGACTGGAAACGATACATCGGATCGAAACACCAGTTGCTCAATCCGCGCCTGGATTTCAGTTGGCAATAATGTGGGGCACGGCTAGGCGTGACGATACGCGGCACCAAGGGGAAACATCACCTCGTGGCCGCATTGCATGCTGCGACCGACCAAGCCGCCTAATGCTCAAGTTAAAAGTATCGACACGGGAATCTAGTGCCCCTCGGTTCTGCGGCTCTTTCCGAGATGATCAAGTCGCCGGAGCGGATAGCGCAGCAGCTCGCACATCACGAATGGATCGAGCATCATCTGACGCGCAAGTTGCCGCAATGGGAGACGAAAGCGAACGAGCATATGCCAGAAAATAGCCGCGAAGTCGCGCCGTTGCGTGCACAACTGTCTGCGCAGCATAGTTTTGGCCTTTTCGTGGTGAGTCAGTTGATCGCGCGCCTTTAGGGTTGCACTTGTTTGATCGTACACTATCGCAAGGCTCGAGACCCCGCCCCAAGGCACTGATTCATATACGTTAATCCCGCGTCCTGAATACACCTCAATTATTTTAGAGATCATTACTTTCGGTCGACTCATCATCATCATATAAACGAATAATCGGTCCTCCGATGCGTTTCGCAAGCGAGCGTCAAAGCGTAAAGAAGAAAACCGGCTCATACGGTAAGCCAAGCCTGAGAGCTTGCACATTGGCGCGTTCATCTCGCTGATTAGCGGATCACCGACGATCTCTCCAGCGTCGCCGAGTATCGCGCTCGGGGTGAGAGTGAGAGACCGACGAGACGGCATTCTCATTACATCTTTGGTTGCATTTAGCGGGATCCAGTTGCAAGCGTAGACGTCATAGCCACTTTGCAAAGAAGTGACCGCCCGCGCAAGGTGATCCGGGCCCCATTCATCATCGGAATCCAAAAAAGCGATGAAGCCATCCTTGTCGGCAACATCGAGCCCTCGGTTGCGAGCGCCAGCAGGACCCTGATTATCTTGATGAATAATGCGGTATTTGAGATGAACGGGGAATTGCACATCATTCAACTCGCTTTCCGCCCTAACCGGAGAAGCATCGTCCACCACAATCAGCTCAATTCGCTCAACGTCTGGGTGATCGAAAATCTGACGTTGGGCACATACAGAACGGATTGCCCGCGCAAGGATACCTCGCTTATGCTGGAAAAATGGCACGATTATGTAGACCTGCATGGGCCTTGGTCTTCTCTTGCTTCCATAAACAACGGCTCTATCATCAGACTGCTTGGTTCGCGCCCCAAGAGCAGAGACTAAACATTGCGACTGATCACGACACCAATATTGTTGGCTTCGGCGTGTAAACCGGCGATGGGCGCCAATGGTATCCCCTTACGGACAGACGTCGCTGCTACACCACCTACCGGACCACGACCGGGCCTTTTGATTGTTCAGGCTCTACATGCGGTACAACGCCAGTACGACCGGTAGCAGCTGCGGAATTGGGAACCGAAACTGCGAACGCGCCGACCCACAGGAGTGTTAGCCGCAGCGCGCAATCAAGTTTACGGCGCAGCCTCCGATATCTCGCATAATCTCTAACATCCTCCCGAAAAAGGGTGAGGGTGCCGATTACACTTTCTCCAAGAGTAACTTGTCACCCACCGGACGCAACTCAACGAACTGGAGCTCAAACACAATCTCAGTCTGCTGCACCTCGATATAACTGGCTAACAACGGGTGACCTAGCGCGGCCGCTGTAACGGCGGTCAGATATCCGTCGCCCGGGCCGGAGTGGAACGGCCGTACGATAAGGCCGGTAGGCAATAGGAGCCGCACATGTCGGGAGTGACCGATCGCAGTATATCGGTCCGGCTCATTCGCGGAGAACCGCCGGTAGCCGATTATCTGAAGCGCCCCTTTCGCCTCATCAACCGATCCCGCGTAAAGCGTGAACAGGCTGGCACATTCATGCATCTTCCTCACGTGCGCTGGTAGCTGCATCGAATTTTTCCACCGTCGGATGAAACTGGAATGCTTTATCGTTTGAGCAAGTTGCCGAAATATCTCAAGGCCTTCGGGATAGTGCCAGGTCTGCGCCTATGGCGCCAAGTGGAACTGCGCTGCCAAGCCAATGCGGGTTTGGGGCTGCGCCGGCTCGATGTGCCGGGTTACGAAGCACCCATTCATCTGAGGGCCACAACCGCTGACCACGCCACATTCTGGCAGTGCATGGTAATGGAACAGTACGACTTCTTTGCTTTTCCTCAAGCACAGCACCTTATGCGTGCCTATCGCAAAATGCTGGACGAGGGCGAGAAGCCGCTAGTAATCGATCTCGGCGGTAATATCGGGCTCGCGACAGTCTGGCTTGCGCACAAGTTGCCAGAAGCGCAGTTCGTCGTTGTCGAACCGGATGCCGACAATCTCGAGCTCCTCCGCCGCAACACGGCGCATCTGCGCAGCCGCGTCAGGCTGCTCCACGGTGGGATCTGGCACCGGCCGGCGATGCTGAGGATCGTCAATCCCGAATCCGGATCCGCAGCCTTGCGGGTGGAGGAACACCCCGTCGGCGAAGGTCGGGGTATCCGCGCCTACACAGTGTCCGAGGCCTGTGCGATCGCCGGAGCGAGCAGCCCGTTCATCGTCAAGATAGACATTGAGGGCGCGCAAGCGCATCTATTCAGCGAGAATACTGAGTGGGTCGGCGGTACCCACCTCGTCACGCTCGAACTGGATGATTGGCAATTCCCCTGGGGAGGCACCAGTGAAACGTTCTTCAAAACCGTAAGCCGATTTCCATTTGATTACCTCATGCGAGACGAGAGCATCTTCTGCTTTCGCAATTTCGGTTACAAGAGCACCACCTGAAGTGTCCCGCACGGCGCTGTTCTTTTCTTTTATTGACCGTTACTCAGGACTCATCGTGACGCTAGCAACCTCAATGGTGTTGGCGCGCCTCCTCACGCCGGAGGAGATTGGTGTGTTTTCAGTAACGATGGTGTTCCTCGGGATCGTCGCTACCGTTCGCGACGTCGGCGCCGGCCAGTACATCGTCCGCGAACCTAACCTCACCGAAGACGGCGTTCGAGCCACCCGGACGATTCAGGTCAGCATCGGCTTGGCGCTTGCCGTCCTGACATTCCTGACAGCTCGGCCACTTGCAGCGTTCTACGAATCCGAAGAAATCACGGCGATTATGCATATCCTAGCCGCAAACTTCGCGGTTATACCCTTTGGTGCCGTGATGGTTGCGGTCTGGACCAGGGAACTGCAGTTCCAGAAGATCGCAGCGATGCGATTCAGCGGCGCGATCGCCGGCTCTGCCACCGGCATTTCGCTGGCGTATCTTGGCCACGGGGCAGTAAGCCTTGCTTGGTCGGCGCTGGCTACTCAGCTCACAGGAGTTGCGGTGGCTTCATTATTGTGGCAAGGGCGTTTCACCCTGATGCCTGGTTTGCGAGAGATTGGCAAGGTCTTCGCTTTCGGCGGCAGAGTCACTGCTTATTCTGTTATCCGCAGTGTAATGGAGGGAATTCCGGAAATGTTCCTCGCACGTTTGCAGGGAATGACTGCGACCGGTTTGCTTAGCCGCGGCCACGGTCTTGTTCTTTTATTCGATCGCCTCGTGATGGACGCGGTTGGGTCTGTGGTGTTCCCGGTATTTTCGAAGACCATGCGGGAAGGTGGCGACCTTACCCAAACCTACATGCGTGTGCTCGCGATGGTAACCGTATTAGGCTGGAGTTTCTTTGCAATACTAGCCGTGTCCGCGTTTCCAGTAATCCGCATTCTGTTTGGCAATCAATGGGACGGGGCAGTCAGCATCACGCGGATACTCTGTTTAGCGTTCGCCATTCAGCTGCCGCTGCGGCTAACGGTGACGCTTCTCGTCACCAAGGGCGCTATCGGACTCGTCGTTCGCACTGCTCTCATCTCGCTGATCGTGACCGCAGTGCTTTGTTTGATTGGCGCGTCGTACGGACTGCATGAATTAGGCTGGGGGCTGGTGATCGCAAATCTGGTCAACCTAGGACTATGGATGCATACTGCCCACCGCGAAATCTGCTTCGCGCTCGCTCCGATGTTCAGGCTTACGACCGTGAGTTTGCTCATTGGTGCCGCCGCAGCAGCACCTTTCCTCGCGGTAGCTCAGCTGTTTCGCTTTGACGGGGATCTAGAGGATCTATTTCTCTTAATTCCCGCTGGCGTGATGGCGATGTTGTTGTTCATTATGCTCGCACGCCGAACCCGGCACGCGATTAACAGTGAGATCGAGCATGCGGTCAATGCCGCTAGCGCGCTGGTGAAGCGTTCGATGAAGAGGTAATAGGGTCTGCTTTGCTGCACCTGCGTGTTACGCTTTATGAATGGCGCTCCTTCGTGTCCCGCTTGTTTCCTTCGCAACCACCTTATCCTACTCAGGGCAAACAAACCGCAACGGACCAGATAGAATCCGATCCTGAAGAAACGTGATATTGAAATGTAGAAGTTCAGACCCGATCTGACAGTTCCCAGTTTTGAAGAGTTGTCTGTCAGCCGGAGTCTAAGCCAGCTTCTTCTCCTTCCAGATGGCCTTGCCATCAATCAGCGTCTGCATCGGTAAGCATCCACAGCACATCTTGCCTCGATGCGTACGCTCAGTATTGTATTCCTCGACCCAGGCATCAAGGTCGTGTTGCAGCGATTCGATGTCTGCGTAGACCTCCTTGCGGAACGTCACTTGGTAGAGCTCCTGCAACAGCGTCTTATGGAAGCGCTCGCAGATACCGTTCGTCTGCGGTGACTTCGCCTCGGTCTTCGTATGGTCGATGTCGTTGACCGCCAGGTACAGCTCATAGTCGTGTTGCTCGACGCGGCCGCAGTACTTGGTACTGCGGTCCGTCAGAATGCGCAGCAGTGGCAGCTCGTGCGCTTCGAACAACGGGAGAACCCGGTCGTTGAGCAGATCGGCCGCGGTGATGGGCGTCTTGGTCGTATATAGCTTCGCCGCCGCCACCTTGCTGTAGGTGTCAACGAAGGTCTGCTGGTAGATACGACCAACGCCCTTCAGTGTGCCAACGTAGAACGTGTCCTGAGAGCCGAGATAGCCCGGGTGGGCCGTCTCAATCTCGCCGGCCGCTTCGTCGTCGTAGCGCCTTTTCTCCAATGCCGCGACCTGCGCTTCGGTCAGAATGAGGCCCTCGGCGGCCACCTTCTCCTTCAGCGCCCGTAAGCGGTCGCGGAAGCAGTCCAGGTTGTTCCTCATCCAGGCCCCGCGGACACCGGTCGGGGAGACGAAAATCCCGCGCTTACGCAGCTCGTTGCTCGCCCGCACCTGGCCATGGGCCGGCTGCTCGAGCGCGTAGGTGATGACCGCTTCCTCGACCGCCGAATCGATACGATTCTTCGGATTCGGTTGACGCCGATTCGAATCGACCAACGCCTCGACACCACCTTCGTCTACCGCCGCTTTGCAGCGATAGAATGTATCCCGCGACAGGCCCATGACCTTGCAGGCCCGGGACACATTGCCCAGCCCTTCTGCCAGATTGAGCAAGCCGACCTTGTGCTTAATGACTTTCTCGCTAATATTCAACATGAGGGTTACCTCTCTATGGTTTTGATGTGGCTTGGTAACTCCATCAAAATCGGGAACCCTCGCTTTCTTCAAGCACGGCGTCAGATCAGGTCGAGACTTCTACAATCGAAAGTTTAAATCAGCGACCAACTTCTGCGCTAACCTCGCATACAGTCCCCCCTCGAATCGCGCATGTCCGTAGAAATGGATGAGCTTGCAGCGCTCTGGTTCCACCTTATCGGACATGAAGGGATAGCTCTCCACGGGAAGTACTACCGGTTCTTCGGAATTGGCTATGAAGAAATTCGAGGTCAGCTGTTCGCTGCCCCACTCTGCCCACTTTTTTGCCCCGACAAGGCCTGACATCGTCTGACTGAAGTCACTAACGGCCTCCAGCCGCGCCGCCGTCTTGGCGAAGCCGGCGAACCCCGCGCAGCCGCGCACGTAGCGATGTGCTTCCTTGTCCGGATAGCGGGCAAAAGCGGCCTCACCCAAAACCTGGACATGCTGACTGTCGAGCGAACTCGCGTACTCGCTTGCCGACTCCAAGCTGACGAGCTCGCGTCCGCGGTAGGTTCCGAGGGTGAAACTGCGATTCGTCGCGAGACAGTCGAGCACTTCATCCGGTCGGCATAACGTCAACGTATCGGAGTCCAGCTGGATGACGTAGTCGTACTCGTTCAGCGAGGAAATGGCACACAGTCGTTCCCAGCACCCACCGGAAGGGCAACTACCACGTTCCACCTCACTAACACTGAGGAAACGTACACGATCAACGTTTCGTGATATCAAAGCCCGGTCAGCTGCTGACAAACCGTCATCGACCAGCACGTACTCACGCGGTATCACAAAGCGGGCGAACGACTTCAACGCGACCATGTACATTGTCAGATGCGGTGCATGCAGCTGGCTTAAGACGACAAAATCGGCTTCCGGATTGCACGGCGCCGGTGGGGTCTCAAAGATCCCCCTCACGCGCATATCAAAGTAGCGCTTGTGCAGCTTGGCTCGAATGGAATCTAACACTGCAACTCCTATAGGGGCCTCCAGGTGGCCCAACAATAAAAACCCTAGGGACTTTACCAGGAAGGGCTCCTGGCCCACTATGCGCTGCTGTAGATCCATCGACAAGCTGGCAAAAACATGAAGCCTCAGGTACCGTCCACCCTGAATTTCGGCGCGGTCATTATCGAGAGCCGGATTGCGTAGCAACCTCGTTTGCCGGGATGCGGGCTGGCGGACTCACTGCGAGACACTCAAGGTTGCTCTGGCCTCTTACAGTAATGGCCTCTTCCCGCAGTTTCCACGCTGAGCTTTTGCCGCTCAGATCGGTGACAGTCACGCTACCTCCGTGACGGCCGTAGGCACTTGGGCAATGGTAGCGTCGTCGGCGCCGAGGACATCAAGACCCTTCAGACCATGCAATATCTCTGGACCCGATCAAGTACTGAAAGACAGGTGTAACAACAAACTTCACGCCCTCCCTGATGCGCAATTCTGTCGTCGTGGAATGATCGCGAACGACATGCTGCCGAAATGTCGCGATTTCTGACGGCGCACCAACAATAAGAAAGCTCGCACGCTAAGTCGTTTCATCTACCAGGTTGCGCAACCAGGCGAGCGTGGCGTCCTCGACCTGCGCGCGCCAGGCGGCGCTCGAGAAGGTGTGGTTGGCCTCCGCCAGCGCGACGGTCTGCACGCAGTCGCGTGCCGCTGCGACCTGCCACGCGCGACTCTGTGCGGCGAGCGCGCGAAATTCTGCAGCGGTCAGGTCGTCACCGCTGAGGAGCAGCAGCGACGGTCCGGTGAAGCGTTGCCAGCCCTCCAGCATGCGTACGATGAATTGCTGGGCGCCTTGCCCGGACACGGGGCGGCCGCGACCCATCGCGCGCCCGAGGTACCCGGCGAGGCTTTCGAACGAGTCGCGCCAGTCGACATCGAAGCGCGCCAGCTTGTGCCAGAAATCGCGGCTGCCAAGCCGTCCCCAGTAGTAGGTCTGCAGACGCGCACGTGCCTCTGTGTGCGGCGAGTGCACCCAGGGGTTGGCCAGCGCAAGCGCGCTCACACGGGCATCACGGTGCGCGTACATCATCGCCGCCGACGCGGCATCGCACAGTCCCCACAGTACGACCCGCGTCACCCCGGTCCGCTCAACGAGCTCATCCACGGCGACGCGAACATCCTCGTCGACGGCTTCGAAGTCGCGCGCCGTTCCGCCACTGTCACCGATCCCGCGGTAATCGAAGCGGAACACGGGGTAGCCTGCCGCCGCGAGACGGCGTGCCAGCAGCACGAACTGGCGGTGGCTGCCCACGCGGGTCTGCGGCCCACCGACGATGATAACCACGCCAAGGTCGGCAGCGGCCTGCGCGGTATGCAGGATGCCGATCGCCGTGTCTTCCCCAATCGGGAATGCGAAGGCCGCTTCTTCAGGCATCACACTCACCGCGTCAATCTTCCAGCAGCGCGGTGCACGTCGCCGCGGTGACTGCTCCGGGTGCGGCAATCTCCTGGCTGGTCCAAAATTGCTCGGCGGAAACGACCCGCGTCTCGACCACGGCGCCGCAGGACGTCGCCGCTGCCGCGAAGCGAGAGAAAGGCGGCGTCGGCGTCGCGTCACCACCCGTGCGGACCTCGAGCAGCGTGGTCCGCGCCGCGGCCGCCAACGTCGCCGGGTCGAGGCGGGCTGCCGCAAATCCCTCGCTCAGCGCCGGCCCAAGCGGATAACCAGCGATTTCGACCGACCGGCCCGCTGTCAACTCGCTCTTCATCCACGCAATGGACTCATCGCGGCCGGCGAACTTCGCCGCCATCACGCGCAGGCGCATGAATTGCTGCAGCAGGCGCTCGCCGTCGAAGACCGGCTGCCAGGCGACCACGCGCGCATTGGCGACCAGTCCCGACACGTGGAGGAACAGCGCACCGCTACGGATCGCGAGCAGTGCCGGAGCACCCGCCCCTGCTGCACCGTGAAACTGGCGAGCAAGCGTGGCAACCTCCTCGCACCAATCGGGCCACGTCACCTCGCCAAAGCTGCCCGCGCTATCACCGGTTCCGGACAGGTCGGGCACCAGCACTTCACACCCCTGCAGGGTAAGCGTTCGTGCCGTCTCGGCAAGCAGGCGCCGACTCTTGTTCATTTCCTCGGCGAAGGGCGGCAACACCAGCACGCTCAGCCGAGGAGGACACGTGGGGCGGAAGTGGAGCGTGAACAGGCGCCTGCCTGCTACCTCCCGGAAGGCGGGTTCCATCACCACCATGATCTGGTCGTCAACGGTTGCGGGTCGCTGCCGTCGGGATCCTGCCGTCGTCAGTCGCCGACCTTGTGCGCGACAAATGCACTGAGCGACCCAACGGTCTCGAACACCGAGGCATCGACCTCATCGTCCTCGATGACGATGCCGTAGTGATCCTCCAGCGCCGTCAATACCGAAACCACGGCCATGGAGTCGAACTCGGGCAACTCCCCGAGCAGCGCCGTATTCTCGGTCAACGTGGTCTGAGCCGGATCGAGGCCGAGGACATCAGAAAGAATTCGACAAACGTCTTCGTTCATGGTCATGACTGGTAAGCTTAAGAGAAACCTGTGGGCTGCGGTCAGCGGCGATCACGGCGCGCCACGTCCTCGACGAGCGCGATGAAGCGCTCGGCCTGGGCGCCGCGAGAACAGGAAGCCGCAAAAGCCGGGTTCCCATACGCTCGATCACGATCGGGTGCGATCTGCGCAATCGCCTCGCGGAGCACGCCGGCAATCGCCACCGCGTCATCCAGCGGCGCGATCCATTCTACACCGCCAGCGCGCAGGACACCGGCCGTGTCGCCGTCCGGATCGGTGAAGCCGAGGATAGGCCGCCCAGTCCGAAAATACTCGTAGGCCTTGGCCGGAATCTGGAAATTGCAGCCGGCCGACTGGAACAACAGCAGGCCGTCGGCACGGCTCATCTCGACCAGCGCCTCACGGTAGCCCACGGGCGGATCGAGAGATATGACGGCGGACAACCCGAGTTCTTCGATGAGCGGCCGATACAGCGCATCGTGCCCGGTCGCGCGCAGTGAGAACACCACCTGTCCGGGTGTCACGATGCCCTCGTCGATCAGCCTCCGCACAGCGGCGAAGAAGCTGCGGGGATCCCGTTCCTCCGGATAGAGCACGCCCGCATGCACGAAACGCAACGGCCCGCTGCGCCGATAGCCGTCGCCGACCTCCCCAAGCGCCTCGTCGAACAGGATCTCGTCGTAGCCGTTCTCGATGACGTGGGCACGGTCCTGCAGCGCATCACCGAAGGTCTCGCGGTAAAAGGCTAATGCACCGGGAGCGGTGAAGAGCAAGCGAGAGGCGTGCTTGACGGCGCGTTCTTCGATCCAGCGAAAGGCTCGCCATTTGCGCGGCTCGTTCGGATAACCATCTTGCGCCATAGGATCGCGGAAATCTGCGATCCACGGGATGCCCGTTAAACGATGCAGGAAAAAGCCGATGACGTGAGCGGTCGCTATAGGATAGGTAGAGAATATAACATCTGGCCGCGATCTGACGACGCGCCAAAATCCGAGCATAGCGCCAGATATGCTCCAGGATGACCAAGGATCCGGGATCGCCAGACTCCTGAGATACCTTCCGCGCCAGGAGAGCGCTCGTGTAGTGTCGACCGCAGGCGCGCGCTCTACGCGCGTGCCTGCAGGAATCATTTGCGAGTTAGTCTCGCGGTAGTCCGGAAGAGCGTTTCTGGTAACGGTAAGCACCGTGACCTCGTGCCCTTGACGCCTCAGCTGACGAACGAAACTCAGGGTCCTATGCACTCCGCTACTTTGTTGAATCGGAGGAAAGTGAAACGCAATCACGAGCACGTACATGGGGTTATCCTGGCTTATGCTTAACCGTCCAACCGGATAAGCATCTCGACTTAGTCTCCGAAGCGTTCCGGCGAAGCCCATCGCTGAAGTAGCCTTTTTCCCTTGATCAACGGCGTCATCCAATGTCTCGGATCGAGCGCTTCCACTCCCCAGATGATATCCCTCGTGTCCGCCCAGTACTGCTTATAGCCGTCGTCCCCGGTGAGGAAGTCGATGCACGAAACGCGATCTTCATCGATAAAATGCCGAATGAGCCACCCCATTAACACTGAGCCCACGGAATGTTTCTTGAACTCACGGTCGTAAGCCAGCTTGAACAAGCATGCCGATAGACTTTCGATCAGCCATATCTGAGCTGCGACGGGCTTGCCGTTCAGAAACAACAGTCCGAGCCTCAATTTACCCTCGCGCGCCCAAGTTGTGCAGATATCCCGAATGAAATTGGGGAAGGGTTCCCTCGTCTTCCAGCTTCGTTGATATACCGCGTCGTATGCGTCTAACGCTCCTTGGAGATCGCTCGTATCCGTCACAAGTCGATACTCGACATCGAACATAGCAGTCAGGCGCTTAGCTTTACGAATCAGAAGGTTACGCAAGAATCCCGGCCGCCCTTCAAGATAATCAGTGAAATGCCCGGGAACCACATTGCTGCGCCAGTTCGCATAACACTTGTATGCCCGAGCTGAGTAGCCTGCGCCTCTGAACGCTACGACCAACTGCTCAATTATCACCGGATCTGTTCCGACCGCAGCCAATTCAATCTTGGGAAACGGACTGCGTTGGGCTATCAAGTAGCGAGGAATGCACTTCAGGAGTTCGTCTAGTTCTCCTTCATCAATGTCAATGTCGGCCAAATACGAGTACGAAGCGGCATAGAAGTTGGCGAGGTTTTTCAGTTTCCACGCGCCGAATAAGCCACTCCTCTGAATCATCAGAGGCATCACCACCCTGTTTCCGCTCGGTCCCCTGGAAATCAGATAAATCGGATCGTCGTTTGCTCGTAGGAGGTGCTTTTCTACCGACGAGAACCAAGCTTTGCTCGAGAACGCAGCGACGCTCCGCGCCCCCCCCGGCGCCGATAAAGTGCTCGTTGGTATATCCGCAATGGACTTCTCAATTAATATCTCTGAATCTGCTCCGGGTCCTATCAACGTTGCCGCATCGCCTTGAGAAAAGTGCGGGATAACCATGGAGGGGTATCTCCACAAAAAACGCAAGCGGGTGCGGAAAGCGCTCCCAATGCGATACAGGAGTCTAAAGAGCGCAATGCCAAATGGGAGAAGGTCATCATTGTGGAGATACGGAAACGTAACTGAACGCCCATGGAAACTAAAGCTGCCAACTTGCCAAGCCTGTTGCAAATAGAGCAAAGGCTCACGCTCCGTATCCAGCCATACAGCTTCCCGGCTCGGTCGAATTACTTCGTCGCCTGTGCCCATGGTTTGTTGCGTAAACTCGATCAGGGGCAGTCGAACGCCGCCCGCAACGCATAGATCAACCCAGTAGTCAGATCGGCCCACTGTCGGCTCTATGACCCACAAAGTTCCGTCGCAAGCCATCTTTACTTCAAGCGATACAGGACCACTCAAGTTCAACCCATTAAAGAATCTAAGCGTCTGCTCCCGCACTTCGGGTTCCCACACGACTTCCGCTGCAGTCGTCTGCCCCATGGCGCGCGGTAGCGATGCAAGCTTTCTGCCGACAACATCGGCAACAACCCGTCCATGATCTAAGTACATCGCACAGAAATAGAGGGCCGTATCGCCTCCTCCGATCCATCTCTGAAGCAACAATGGAAACGCGTCGGGAAATCGGCGCGCAACGTTCAAGCACTCCTGCACACTTTCTACGCGCAGCGCCTTGAAAGCCGACAGCGGCCTTACCGGCTTGATAATGGCTGGGTAAAAATCACCTTGCAGTGAGGATTCGTAAATGTCGCTTTGGGTAGCCAGCGTCACGGACTCAGGGTAGGGCAGCCCCGCAGCTCGACATCGAGCTTCAATGTTGTCTTTCGATAGGAGAGGTATAATCCGGTCACGACAACCGCTCCAGCTAAGACGATAGCTTCTCTCTAATTGTGGCCAGTTCTCCGCGAAGAGCCGAACCATATTGTCGTTTGTCGGGAACAAGATGGGCCGCTCTGCCCAATTCTGAGATTCCTTGAGGTCTACCAGCTCTGCTATCACGGATTGGGCGTTGATATTCTCCGATGCACGCACTTCAGCAAGCCGGGTTCGAAATCCAGGCAGGCGCGGATTGCTTTCCAATGCGATGACTCGGATTCCAGCTCGTGCGAGATCCCGCACAACCGCCAGACCATGTGCGCACAGTCCGACAACGATTGCCGGAGGTGCCGACCTTCCCGGCAACTCCAGCATCGTTGGTAGGCTGGGCTCGCCCTTACTGATTCTAGATTTATCGTCCGGCATAGCGATCCTTTGGTTCAACGGCGGGGTGTGATAGCGCACGTCTTGTCGTTTCTGCCGGAGTTTTGAGGAGCGCACCAAGCGCAGAAAATATAGCGGCTGAGCAAGACGCGTCTTGAACGGATTCCGTTGGTCGCAATAAGACCATAAGGGCTCTGTTCCGCCAAACGGCACAAGGTGAGTCCACCGTGGTTCAGGGGGCACCGCAACGTGATTGCGACATTTCCGACATCCAGGCGACGGATATCGTAGGCATGCGGGTGCCCACAAAACAGTAGCGCCGCTGCATGTGGGCTTACTGGACAACCAGCACTACCGTCGCGTCGGCGGCCCGGTGAATCTTCAAAAAAAGGCTTTTCGAAATTTGAATACAGACGGTTCTAGGGCGTCCCGGGTTGGCCTGTGGAATGTTATATCGCTCTCCAGTAACCCGACGAGCGACGCACTCAAGTAGGTCCATTAATGACCGCGCGGCATCGGAAGCTCAGACGATTGAAACAGATGCTCCAATAGTCCGGAACGTGGAAGGTTGCGTGCCGAGTTTCTTACACGAACTATTTGGCGGCGACTCGAGGCTGAAGCCATCGACCGGCCGTCGCGCCGAGTGCGTTTCGACGATCCGAGAGCGCGTGACATTCCCCTGCAAGAAGGTCATAGATATGCTACTCGGCGAATGTATCGACGAGACGGGCAACGTGCCCACGCGGATTGCAAAGAGCGAGCTCGACGAGTCGGTGACCGTTGCCGCCATAGACGCCAGGTTGGAGGCCGCGGGCCATGACGACGCGATCACCCTGCGCGTGACCTACCTGATGTTCCTTGTCGATCTGTGCGCGCGGCTATCCAAGGTACCCGCCACGGCGGTCGGCTCCACGACACGTTGATGAACGAGCGCACGCTACGCGCCTGCTGACCGCAGCCTCTTGCTTACCGAGGCAGGCACTGTCTACCCGCTGTTCGCCACAGACGATGGGTCACGGGCCACATGAGCGCAGCCGCCCCTGGCGGTGATGAACAGCAGCGCAGGCCCGCCGTGCTCCCCAGCATCACGGCCTGGCGCCGAACGCTGACGCAGACCTGCTATCCTGAGAGCAACCACGAACTGGACTTTGCAGGGGAGCGACGATGACCGAGACCACCAGCGCGCGCGCCGCGCGGCCCAGCGGCACACTGTTCCGATACGACACCTCGGACGTCGAGTGGGCCGACTTCTTCACGCCTGGGACGTACTATCGAATCCTCAATGTCGACCTCGCAGCACGCACGGCTGACATGCTGGTGAAATTCTCGCCGAACAGCCAGTGCATGTACCACCGCCATGTCTGTTGCACCACGACACTGGTTCTCGAGGGCGAGCTGCGCATTCGCGAGCAGATCGAAGGTGGCAGGGAAGTGATCAAGGTAAAGCCCGCCGGCAGCTACTCGCGGGGCGGCGAGAACGAAGTACACATCGAAGGCAGCGGCAACGAAGACGCCATCATCTTCTTCGGCATGCGCACCGACGGTGACGTGATCTACGAGCTCCTGAACCCGGATCTCAGCCTGCGTCGGGCGGTCACCGTCGAGGATTTCCACCGCGACTGGCTCGAGCACTGGCCGCAGGATTCACGCTGATGCGCGCCTGGTCCGAGACCGCGCGACACATTAGCGCGACGGCTGCAATTCGCGCACCGTTCAATCGATGCGCGACAGTGAAAACAAGGGAATCTCGCGCGTGGTTCGCGCCTGGTAGTCCTCGTACGGCGGATACAGTGCCGTCATCAGCTGCCAGATATGCACTCTTTCCGCGCCGGACACGAGTGTGGCCCGCGCCGCGTAGACGTCGGGACCGACCTGTAGCTCGACCTCCGGCTTCGCCATGAGGTTGTGGTACCAGGCGGGGTGAACGTCGGAACCACCCTTCGAACCGACGATGATCAGGTTCTCGCCGTCTTCGCCGTAGAGCAGCGGGTGCGTGTAGCGCTTACCGCTCCGGCGTCCGATGGTCGTCATCAGGAGGCAGCGCTGCTGGCCGGCGCCGCCGAACGCGGTCGAGTCCCAGTAGTGACCGGACTTCCCGCCGGATTCCCGATACTCGCGCAAGTGATCGGTAATCCATTGCGGCACCTCCCCGGCATCCAGCGCAGCGGCAGACTCCTTGACCATCTTCGTAACCATGCTCGGACCTCGCGCGTTCGACGTCTGCCGATGGTCGCGAATCGCGAGAAGCGGCGCAACGCCGCCTGTTACCCGAACGGGATGCCTGCTCGCCCGGTGCAGCCAGCACACTGCCCCACGCACAAGGGTTTCGACGGTCACCGCTTTCGCACCCTGCCGCGGTGCTAGGATTGTAGGGAGTAACGATGGTTAGGAGAGCCCCACCCTTGTCGCAGCGAAGTCACCGGTCGCGGGAACTGCCTGGGCGTCGGCGCGGCCCGGCGTGCCCGCCGCGTGTACCAACCGCACTATGGTGACCGCGCCATCCAGTCCACCATGTGGTTGCACACCTCTACTCAGCTCGAGTTCAATGCGGCCGTCGCCACCCCTTTCCTTCTGATGCTGCGGCCGCGCAGCGGCTGGCAGCAGTGGGTCGGGCGCGAACAGTACGTGCTGGCACCGAGTGTCACGGTGGTGGAGTTCACCGACATGTTCGGCAACCTGTGCCAGCGTCTGGTGGCGCCGGCCGGGCCGTTCTCGATCCGGGCGAGCGCTGACATCGAGTGTCCGGATGCATCGGACGCCGCACCCGGCGCGCCATTCGTCGATGTGCAGTTCCTGCCCGACGACGTGCTGCCCTTTCTACTGCCGTCGCGTTACTGCGAGTCCGATTGCTTCTACGAGATGGCCGCCGACCTCACGGCCGGCCACGTGCCGGGCTGGAACCAGGTGCGAGCAATCGTCGATTACGTGTCACGCACGATCCGTTACACGCCCGGCAGCGGGGCGGCGCTGCGCAGTGCCCGCGAGGTCAATGATGCGAGCGACGCCGTGTGCCGCGACATGGCCCACCTCGCGATCAGCCTGACACGCGCGCTGTCGATCCCGGCACGCATGGTCGTCGGTTACCTCGAAACGCTGCAGCCGATGGACCTGCACGCCTGGTTCGAGGCGTTCGTGGGCGGGCGCTGGTACACCTTCGATCCGACGCAGGCCGGCCTCGACGGTGGGCGCGTCGCGATTGCCTATGGGCGCGATGCCGCGGACGTCGCACTGTTGACCCAGTTCGGCGACCCGGTCCCCCTCACCCGCATGACCGTGACTGTCCAGCGCATGGCGGCGCCGCCGTGCTGAGCAGGTAATGCCGCGCGCGAACGGCTAGGATTACGGCAGGTTACATCGGCTCGCGTCTGCGCCGCGGGTGTCATACGACCACCGTGGCTCTGCCGCGGCCAGGCAGCTTTGGGAGGTTCACCAGCATGTCCGTCATCGAACAAGACGTCCTCGGGCGCTTTGCCGAGGCGCCACGCGGCAGCAAGGGGCCGGTCACGGCGGCCCGCCATCGCCGCAACGCCATCGTCTACGCCGCGCTGTTCCTGCTCGGCCTCGCGCCGACCTGGTCGGGCGCGACGGCCGCATGGCAGGCCGCCGGACTCGGCCTGCTGCTGCCGGGTGGCGGCTTTCTCGCGCTTGGTGCGCCCGGCATCGCGCTGCTGGTACTGACGCTGGCGCTGTTCTGGCTGTCCTGCGTGGCCTGGTTCTGGGCCGGCATGGTGATCGCACCGCTCACCGTGTGGCTCGGCAGCGCGTTGCTCGCCGGCGCCGTCGTCGGCCCCGTCGCCTGGGCACCGGCGCCCTGGCTCGCGCCGCTCGCAGCCGGCGCCATCTTCGCCTGGTTCCAGTTCCGTGGGTTCAAGCGCCGCGCCGCCGATCAGGCCAGCTACGCGCTGCGCCAGACCTTCTTCGAGGCCTCGCGCAGCGAGGTCGCCGGGCGCGTTCAATCCGCCGCCGAGCCGGGCACGCGTGAACTCGACCTCGAGCAGCTGAAGAGCCTGCGCTATGTCTACGACCGCGCCCTGCAGCCGGTCGGCGAATATGCCGGCTACACCGTCATCGACCAGTTCCAGCCGGCGGCCCTGCGCTACCAGATCAATCACCTCGGCTTCGCGCTCGCCATCGCACAAACGCATTATGCGCCGAGCTTCACCGGCTACCTCGGCCAGGCCCAGCGCAACCTGGTCGAGACCTACCTCGATCCCAAGGTGTGGAGCTACTGGGTGCTGGAATCGATGTGGGGGCACTTCAACTTCAGCAACTTCGACCCGGCGGCCGAAGACAACATCATGCTGACCGGCTGGTACGGCATGCACGTCAACGGCTACATGCTGGCGAGCGGCGACCGCCGCTACGGCGAGCCGGGCAGCCTCACCTTCCGCCTCAACGAGCGCACCGCCTTCGCGCACAGCTCGCACACGCTCGCCGAATCGGTGGCAGACAACCTGCGCCGCTCGGACTTCTGTCTCTACCCTTGCGAGCCGAACTGGATCTATCCCGTGTGCAACATGTACGGCATGAGCTCGCTCGCCGCGCACGACGCGGTGTTCGACTCCGACTACGTCCGCGAGCTCCTGCCACGCTGGCTGAGCCAGCTCGAGCGCGAGTTCACCGACGGCAAGGGCTCGATCATCGGCTTGCGTTCGCAGTGGACCGGCCTCGAGATCCCCTTCTATGCGGGCGAAGCCGGTTTCGCGTTCTTCGCCAACGTGTTCTCGCCCGCGCTCGCCCAGCGCCTGTGGGCGGTGGGACGCAAAGAACTCGCCTTCTGTATCGCCGAGGGTACCGCAGGGCGGCCACGCCTGAGCATTCCGGCGGAGGCGATGAGCTTCATCGACACCATCGATCCCGGAAACTACCGCAAGGGTGTCCTGTTCCCCTACGCCGCGGTCGCCATCTGCGGGCGCGAGTTCGGTGACGATGACCTCGCCGGCGCCGCGCTGCAATCGATGGACGAGGACTGCGGGCGCATCGAGCAGGACGGCGTCGTCTCCTACACGCGGGCCTCCTGCCTGGCCAACGTGTGGGCGGTCGAAGGCAAGCTGCTCGGTACCGGCGACTTCCGCAATACCTTTGTCAAGGGCGCGCCGGAGGCCGCACTGCGCGGTCCGGCACTCGCCGAGGCGAGCTATCCGGAGGTGCTGGTGGCGAAGGCCTGCGGTGACGGCGCGGCGCTCGACCTCGTGCTCTACCCGGGCCGCGCCGATGGGCCGCAGGCGCTCGGCTTCGCGCGCCTGGTGCCGGGTCGCAGCTATGCCGTCGACGGCGCCGTCGAGACCACGCTGACGGCTGACGCCGACGGAACGGCCCGGCTGAGCGTGCCGCTCGCCGGCCGCACGGTGCTGCGCCTGCGCCCGCGCGACTGAGGCGCCACAGCCTGACCGTGGTCCCGGTCGGCCCCAGCAGTCGTACGGGACGGTGTCGCCGCCTTGTCAGAGTTTGCCGCTATGCGCGTCGATCGTGCGCATCGAGCCACAGCGCCAGCACACTCAGGATCCAGACCAACTCACCGTAGTAGCCGGCCGCGCCCTCGCCGTGCAGGCGCTGCACGTCGCGCAGGAAGGCGACATCGAAGATGCCGCGTCGGGCGAGCAAGTCGAAGGCGTCCGCGGCCAGCGCGCGCAGGCCGTCATCGCGTTGCATCCATACACCGAACGGCAGGCCGAAGCCGTGTTTGCTCTTCTCGATCACGGCGTCCGGCAGGAAACCGCGCGTGGCGTGCTTGTAGAAACCACGCAGCATGCCGTCGCGCAGCAGCGCCGATGGCGGTACCCGGCAGGCCAGTTCGACCACCCGCTCGTCGAGCATCGGGTAAGCCACCTCGACGCCGGCGAGGTCGCACATGTGACTGACCTTGACCAGATCGTTGTCGGCCAGGGTGAACTTCCAGTCCAGGTAGAGCATGCGTTGCAGCGCACTCGGCGCGGTGCAAGCGGCATAACGCGCGCGCCACAGTGCCCAGGGCGCCGAACGATCGACACCGGCGAGAAACTCGCCAGAAAACACGCTCTCCGGCGCGAAACGGTTGAGAAAATTGTACGACTGCAGCCGGTCGGGCAGGCCCATCTCGGCCTGCGCGATGTAACGCGCGCCCTTGCCGGCGAGCGGTAGCTGGCCCATGAACGGCAGCAGTCGGTACCCCCCCTTGAGCAGGGCGCGCAGCATGCCGGGCACGCGAAACCAGGCCTCGAACACGTTCTGATCCGTATAGCGCGTGTTCCCGGCAAACAGCTCGTCGCCGCCGTCGCCGGCCAGCATCACTTCGACACCGTGCTCGCGGGCGAACTTCGCGCAGTAGTAGGCCGGCACCACCGAGGAGTTGCCGAAGGGCTCACCGTAATGTGCGGCGATCAGCGGCAGCGCCTCGGCGACATCACGCGGCGTGACGAAATAGGCGTGGTGTCGCGTGCCGAAATGCTCGGCGGCGATGCGCGCGAAGCCGGACTCGTCGTACCCCTCCGCATCGAAGCCGATGGTGAAGGTCGCGGCATCCTCGCGCGCGCGCTTGAGCATGCCGGCCACCGAGGAGCTGTCGAGGCCGCCACTGAGAAACGCCCCACAGGGTGGCCGCGCGGCCTCCCTCACGGCGGCTTCGAGCGCCTCGAGCAGGGCATTGCCGGACGGCACGGGTGCGCCGTCGGCGGCAAACTGGGGCTGCCAGTAGACCCCGGTCTCGGGGTTGCCACCAGACCAGCTCAGGCAGTGCGCCGGCCCGAGCTTCACGATGTCGCGATAAATGGTCCGCGGTGCCGGAATGCAGTGGAAGAATACGTAGTCATAGATGGCCTGGTCGTCCAACACGGGACGCGCCGGCAACCCGGCGACGAGGGCGTCGAGATCGGTGGCGAAGCGCAGCGAGCCACCATCGGCGGCGACATATACCTGGCAGATGCCGAAACGGTCGTTGGCAACCGCCCAGCTCGTGCGTTGACTGTCGTAGCCACAGGCGACGAAGGGACCATGCAGGGCCGATGCATCGAGCATGCCGCTCGATGCGAAACCGGCAGCGAGGCGCTGGAGGACGTCGTCGGCGGGCGCAGCCGCGCCGTGCGGGCAGAACACCGCGAGCTGCGCGACACCCGCCTCGGCGGTGTACACGGCGCAGCCGCTGCTCGCGAGCGCCGCGGCGCCGAGTTCGTGCATGGCGGCCGCGCCGCCGCCGGTGCGGCGGCCGGCGGCCATGGTCGCGACAGTGGCGCTGCCGGCGGCAGGCGCGCTCGCGTCGATGCTTGCGCAGACGAAGATCATGGAATGAGCGATGGGATCAATGGGCGCGTAATGTATCGGCCGGGCCGGGCCAAGTATAAATGCTATGCTCCGCGCGGCCGCTAAGTCCGTCTCCAGGTACCGTAGAAGCGCCTC
Source organism: Gammaproteobacteria bacterium (assembly GCA_040220855.1). Classification (GTDB taxonomy): domain Bacteria; phylum Pseudomonadota; class Gammaproteobacteria; genus JACKNG01. The sequence continues at coordinate 37,330 of JAVJVZ010000063.1, forward strand.
CCGCGCGGGACTGCCGGGGATACCACGAGGCACACGTCTTCCATGATCGTCACCGCATCCAGACTGGCCCTAGACGCGGCCGCGCTGCTGCAGCGTCGTCTCTCAATCGTGCTCTTCCATCACGTCCTCCCGGCACCGGATCCACTGCTGCCGGACGAACCGGACATCGCGCGATTCGACGAACAGGTCGGCTGGCTGGCGCGGACCTTCGAGATCCTGCCGGCCGGCGAGGCGCTCGCCTTGCTCTATGCCGGCAAGCTGCCTCGGCGCGCGCTGTCCATCACGTTCGACGACGGCTACCGCGACAACCTCGAGCACGCACTGCCGGTACTGCAGCGCCACGGCGTGCGCGCCACCTTCTTCGTCACCACCCGCCACCTCGACGGCGGCATGATGTGGAACGACCGCGTGATCGCGGCCGTGCGCGCGTGGCCCGAGGACACACTCGACCTGCGCGAGCACGGTCTCGGCGAAGTGGCCCTGGAAGGCGATCGCTGCCGCGCACTGCATGCCCTGCTGCCGCGCATCAAGTACCTGCCCGCGGCCGAGCGCGAGGCGCTCAGCCTGGCGCTGCTCGCGGCAAGCGGCGCTGCCGATACGCGCCTGATGATGAATGCCGAGGAGATTCGCGCGCTGCATGCGGCCGGCATGGAGATCGGCGGGCACACCGACGGCCATCCCATCCTCGCCGGACTCGCCGATGCCGGCGCGCGCGACGAGATCGTGCGCAACAAGGATACGCTCGAGCGTATCCTCGACGCTCCACTCGACATCTTCGCCTATCCCAACGGCACGCCCGGGCGCGACTACGACACCCGTCACGTCGCCATGCTGCGCGAATGCGGCTACCGCTACGCGCTGACGACCGCGGCCGGCACTGCGAATACGCTTACCGATCCCTTGCAGGTACCGCGTTTCACGCCGTGGGATCGCGAGCGTGCACGCTACCTTGCACGCATGACGATGAACTACTTCCGCCCGGCGGAGTATGCGCCAGAGGCGCCCGCGGTCACGGTCGACGCAGCGGACTGAGCGTCCAGCACGCGGCAGAAGAGTTCGTACTGCCCGATGCTGGTCGATCGCCAGTCGAAGCGCTCAGCGTAAGCGCGCGTCGCACCACGCTCGGGGCGCGCAGCAAGGAGCTTGCGCACCCCATCAGCGATGGCACTGGGCGTACGGGACTCGACCAGAACGCCAGCCTCGGGCGCCGCCACCACTTCCGGTGTCCCCCAGATTGCCGTGGCAACCACCGGCGTGCCGCATGCCATCGCTTCCAGCAGCACGTTGGCCCACCCCTCGCGGCTCGAGGCGAGAACAAGAGCATCAGCGGCGGCGTAGAGAGCAGCGAGCTGCCCCTGTGGCCGCGCACCGAGAAAGCGCACCCTGTCAGACACGCCACAGCGCCGCGCCAGCGCGCGCAGCGCACCTTGCTCGGGACCATCACCAACCAGCAACAACGTCGTATCAGGTAGCTCGCGCAACGCTTCGATAGTGACGTGGTTGCCTTTGCGCTCGATGAGGTGCCCGACGGATAGCAACACGTCTCCCGTGAGCCCGAATTCGGCCCGAGCCGCATCCCGGTCGACTGGCCGGAAGACTTCCAGATCGACTCCATTACGAAGCACCGTGACCCGTTCCGGCCTTCCCCCGAGCGCGACGAGCGCATCTGCCAGCGCGCTACACACAGTGATGGAGGCTGCTGCCCGGGCCTCAGCCCACTGGATCGACTGACGAGGCCGCCGGAATGAGGGCAACAGGCTGAGATCGTTGCCGCGGGCCGTGATCACGACGGGGACGCCGAGTTCACGCCCAAGCATCACGGCAGCGACGCCATCCGGATAGTAATAGTGGGCGTCGATGAGGTCGAAATCGTAGCCCTCCTGACGCAACCGTCGTACAGTTTCGCGGGCGCCGTGGTACAGCAACCGCGGAGCGACGTGCCAGGAAAGCCCGGGCACGACGAGGTACCGCGGGTGCAGGATCGTAACCCCGTGCCGTTCCTCGCTGCGCGGCACGCGTGTGTACGCGGCATAGGCGCCGAATACCGGTGCGCTCGAAAAGAACCACGGCACCGGTGCGACGACCTGCGCGGAGACCGGGCAGTCCGCCAGCAGATGGCGTAGCCGGTTCTCGACGAAGATTCCGTGGCGCGCCTGCTCGCTGTTCGGAAAGAGTGTAGAGAACAAAAGAATCTTGACAGCGCGCATGCTCAACTCGATGGCTGGCGCGTCGCGGCGCGCCGGTGGATATTGCCGGAGGTATCGGCACTTTAACGCGATAACCTCACTGCGCATCCCGGCTCGTGCGGTCAGGCCCATGACCAGCGCCTTCCCGAATCGCCAGACTTTCGACTCGGCCTCCGTGCCGGCAATATTCTAACCGTGCTTCTGCAGTGACTGGATGTACGCGGCAAGCGCCTGGGCCCTGCCGCAGGGCGTGCTTACGGGCAGGACTGCGCGTGGCGGTGCGTCTGTTTCCTGCCCCATGGCGGGTCATCGCACCCGCCGCCTGGCGTCATGCCCATGCTAGAGTGCCCGACCGCGCGGCCGCGAGCCGCCTCCCGTCAAGCCCACGCAGGAGACCTTCACAGTCCATGTCGAAGAAAAAAGTCCTCATCGCCGGCGCCTCCGGCCTGGTCGGCCAGGCCGCCATGCGCGCCTTCGCCGAGCACGGCGACTACGAAGTGATCGCGGTATCGCGCCGTGCGCCGTTCAAGACCTTCGGTGCCAGCTTCGTCCCCGCCGACCTGCAGGATGCCAGCGCCTGTGCCGAACTGTTCGGCACCATGCGCGGCGTTACCCACGTCGTCTACGCAGCGCTGTTCGAGAAGCCTGGCCTGGTCGGCGGCTGGCGCGAGCGCGAGCAGATCGAGACCAATGCGCAGATGCTGCGCAATTTCTTCGAGCCGCTCGAACGGGCCTCCGGCGACACGCTCGAGCATTTCTCGCTGTTGCAGGGCACCAAGGCCTACGGGGTGCACATCGAACCGTTCAAGGTACCGGCGCGCGAGAACCGCTCGGAGCGACACGACCTGCCGAATTTCTACTGGGAGCACGAAGGCTACCTGCGCGAGAAGCAGGCCGGGCGCGACTGGCACTGGACGATTTTCCGCCCGCAGATCATCTTCGGCCTCGCGCTCGGTGCGGCAATGAACCTGATCCCGGCCATCGGCGCCTATGCCGCCATCCTGCGCGAGCAGGGCAAGCCGCTGATCTACCCGGGCGGTCCGGGCAACCTGCTCGAAGCCGTCGACGCCGACCTCATGGCCAACGCACTGGTGTGGGGCGCGACCAGCGCCGCGGCGCGCAACGAGATTTTCAACGTCACCAACGGCGATGTCTTCACCTGGAAGAACATCTGGCCGGCGCTCGCCGACATGCTCGGCATGGAGCCCGGTCCCGAGGAGCCACGCGCGCTCGGTCCGAGCATGCCCGCGGAGGCCGCGGCCTGGGACCGCATCCGTGAAAAGCATGGCCTGGTCGCGCCGGAACTGGCCCCCTTCGTCGGCGAATCCTTCCACTACGCGGACTTCTGCTTTGCGTACGGCGCCGAGGGCTTCAGCGTCGAGCCGGCAGTGGTGTCGACCGTCAAGCTGCGCCAGGCCGGGTTTCACGAGGTGATGGACACCGAGGCGATGTTCCGCAAGTGGTTCCGCTACTTCGAGCAGGAGAAGCTGTTACCGCAGCCGTGAGCCGGCACACGGACGCCGCGGTACGCGCCGTGCTGCCGCCGCGGCGTCTTCAAGTGTGCCCCACATGCCGTCGATAGACCGATCGAGCGCGACACGGGATGGCGGCATGGAGTCGGAGTGGCGCCGCCGCGAAGCAGGATCACGGCACAGGAAGACCCAGGGCATGGCAGCAACCGACACCACGTGGACTTCGCGTCGCAGCCGCGTACGCAGCGCGACGCACCAGGCACCCTCGACGCTGGCATGAACGCCTCCCCTGCTCGGCTGCTCGTCGTCATCGGCACGCGGCCCGACGCGATCAAGATGGCGCCGGTGGTCGAGGCTCTGCGCGCTGCGCCAGGGTTTGAGGTCGTGGTCTGCGCGAGCGGCCAGCACCGCGAACTGCTCGCACCGGTCCTCGCCGATCTCGCGCTCACCCCCGACCTCACCCTGCCGGCACCCGCGGCTAGCGCTTCGCTCGGCGCCACCTGTGCGAGCCTGGTCGGTGCCTTCGACGACTGCCTGGCACGCACGCAACCCACGCGGGTCATCGTGCAGGGCGACACCAATACCTGCTTCGCCGCCAGCCTGGCCGCCTTCTACCGGGGCGTGCCGCTCGCCCACGTCGAGGCCGGGTTGCGCAGCGCGCGGCTCGACGCGCCGTGGCCGGAGGAATTCAACCGGCGTGTCGTGACACTCGCCGCGGACCTGCACTTCGCGCCCACCGCAACGGCGGCACAGGCGCTGCTTGACGAGGGCGTACCCGACGCACGCATCCATGTCACCGGCAACACGGTCGTCGATGCGCTGTTCGCTACGCGCGCGCGCCTCGATGCCGATGCCGAACTTGCCCGCCGTGCGGCGGCCGACCTGCCACGCCCCGCGCCGGGGCGCCGCCTGATCGCAGCCACGCTGCATCGGCGCGAAGCAATCGGCCACGAGCTCGAGGGCATGTGCCTGGCACTGCGTGATCTCGTCGCGCGCCAACCGCTCGATGTCGCGCTACCGGTCCATGGCAACCCGGAAGTGCGCGCGGCGATTGAACGTATCCTCGGCGGCGTCACGGGAATCCACCTGCTCGCACCGCTCGGTTACCTGGCCTTCGTCACGCTGCTGCGCCGTGCGTGGGTGGTGGTGACGGATTCCGGTGGCGTCCAGGAGGAAGCACCGTCGCTCGACGTACCGGTCGTCGTCGCCCGCAACGTCACCGAGCGCTCGGAGCTGGTGGTCGCCGGCGGCGCAGTCCTTGCCGGCACCGCGCGCGGGTCGATTGTCTCAGCGGTCGAGAGCCTGCTCGCCGACGAGGCCCGTTACCACGCCATGCAAGTGGCGCCGAATCCGTTCGGCGACGGGCACGCCGCTGCACGCATCGTCGACGTGCTCAGACGCGACGGCGCCGCCAGCGCGCCAGCAGCGTGAGCATCGCCAGCACCGGGAGCAATGGCGCCGGCAGCGGCACGGCGGTCACCGCGAGGCGGTAGAAATCGCTGCCAATGACGGTGCTGAAACGCAGCCCCGCGGGCAAGGCCGGCAGCAGCAGGTCGGCGAAATCACCGCCAATGCTGGCCGCCAGCACGATGTCGAAGTAATCACCGAGCGTCGGCACGAAGCCATTCACGAGGCCGACCTGCAGCGTGCCGCCGAGCAGCGCTGCTCCGTCGGCGTCGAGCTGGTCGAATCCACCGGGCGCTGCGCTGCCGAGATCGACACGGAACAGGCCCGCCAGCGACAGGTCGCCGAGGACGTCGAAGCGACCGACGGGTACAAGCTGCTCACCGGGGTCGAGGATGCCTCCCGCGCCGACGCTGAGCGCACCATCGATGACACCCCGTCCCCCGAGCGTGCCGCCGGCAACGTCGACGCCGAACGGGCTGCTCGCACCGAGCGTCCCCCCGGCGAGCAGGGTTGTCCCGTCGAGCTGCTGGAAGCGATCGGTCAGTAGCGCTGCGCCCGCGTCGACCTCGAGCACGCCCCGGTTCAATGCAAGGTCAGTCACCGCGACGCTGGAGGTACTGCGCAGCCCGAGCGTCGCGCCCGCATGGTTATCGAGCTCTGTCAGCGTGGCGCCGGCCGCATCGACTTCGAACTGACCAAAGTTGTCGAGCGTCGCCAGTGTTGCATTGGCGCCGGCCGCGAGCGCGACGTCGCCGTCGTTGGTCACGACATCGCTGGCATTCCACGTGGCGCCCGCGCCGCGCACGTCGACGCTACCCTGGTTGTCCAGGCTCCCGGTCACGAAGTGGCCGCCGTCGATGGCGATGACAGCGCCGTTGTCGACGCTGACCGTGCGCAAGGTACCACCCGCGCTCGCCCGCATTTCGCCGGCGTTGGTCAGATTGCCCGCGATGTCCAGCTCGCTGCCGCCGGCTGCGATCGTCGCCAGTGTGCCGGCGTGGTTGATCATGCTGTTGGCTCGCGCCACGGCTGCGCCGTCGATGGCGACCGTGGCGAAATTGTCGAAGCTTTCGGCCTCGAGCAGCGCGGCGTCATGCAGCTGCCAGTCGCCGCTACTGAACACGCCTTCGGTCACGCTGACCGTGGCGCCAGGTCCGTCGACCACCAGCGCTCCCGATGCCTGCACGAAGATGCGGCCGAAATCGCCCGTAGCGCCGGCGGCGATCCCGAGCGAACCGAAGCTGTCGATGGTGCCCGTAACGCTGAGCTGGCCGGCGGCGACCGTCAGCGCGGCGTGGCTGACGAGTTCCAGCGCGACGTTGCCGGCGGCGGACGAACTCACCGCACCGGTGTGGTTGATGGTGACGAAATCGCTCGCCGTCGGCACTGCCGCTCCGGACCAGTTGGCTGCGTCTTCCCAGGCGCCGTCCTCTCCGATCCACTCGACCGGCGCTGCGGCGCCGGATACCGCGTGCCAGGCGGTTGCGAAAACGAGGCCGAGAAGGGCTGCGCGGGGGAGATGTTTCATATTGAAAACGCTCAAGAATGTCGTCTCCGGGAGGAAGTCTGCAGGCAGGCTAACGCAACCGCTTCGGCGGTGTCGGCGCGCGGTCACGCGTTTGCAAGAGTTTGCGTATCGGCCGTAGCCGTCTCTACAAGGCCGTGCTCGGTAGCCCAAATCGTACCAGAGACCTGTGATCCCGCCGCGACATGGATTCGCGGCGCGGTAATCGTGGTCGGCATGGCGGGTGTACCCACCACGCAGCCGGCGGCAACGACGACCTCGCTTTCCGAGATCACCGGCCCCTTGACCAGGCACCCTTCGCCCAACACCACCGCCCCGCGGCACACCACCGCGCCACGCAGCACGCTGCCGGCACCACTGACCAGCTGCTCACGCGCCTTGAGATTGCCGTCGACACGGCTGCCGGCGCCAATCAGCAGGTTGCCGCGGGCCACGAGATGGTTCCGCACTGCGCACTGCGTGGGCAGTACGAGGTCGCCCGCCGCGCGCAGCGTACGCTCGTCCAGTGCGTGCAGCGCCGCCGTCGCCTCAGCATCGGGCCACGGCGTTCGGCGACTGCCCAGGGCCGCGGCCGGGCCACGCACCGCGCCATCGGAAGCGAACCGGATCAACGGCGCATTGAGGCGCTCGAAGCGAGTGCCCGCGCCGAGTGTCATCGACAAACCACTCGAAACCCGGCCGTACACCGTGCAGTCGGCGCCGATGTGCACGTGCCCCTGCGAGTGCAGCCAGCGTGCCACCGTGCAGCCGTCACCGAGGAGCACATCGGTACCGCCATAGAGAGCACGGTAGGTGGCGTTCGACCCGGCCACGATCTGGCCGCGTGCATAGACCTCCTGCGCGTAGACGAAGCCGCCCTCGAGGAGCAGGTCGCGCAGCGCGACGAGCATTACGTCGACCACCCGCGAGCGCTGCGTCGCCGCCGGCCAGGATGGTGGCGACGAGGCGCCCAGCACCCGGAAACGCTCGCCCGGGCGGTACTCGCCCTGGTGATCGGCGGGCGGATTGTCCGCATCGATGCCTTCGCGCTCGAGCAGGTCCTGTACACGATCGCAGAAGCCGAGCGCGAAATGCCTGATGTTGGTGTCCTGTTCGCGCACCACGACGAGCGGCTGCGCATCGGTACGCGCGATCCATTCGATGATGGCCGGTAGAAAGGGCGCGCTGCATACGAGCGCCGCGAGCAGCCAGAAAGCCACGATCGCGCTCAACGCCCCACCTCGCCGGCCGCGCCGTTCACGTGACCACCGTTGCCGTTGCCGTTGCCGTTTCCGTTGCCACGATACCGCGCGGTCTTCTCCCAGCGCAGCTCGCGGCCGAGCAGGATGTCATGCACCAGCAGCGAGTAGCAGGCGCGGCAGACGTTGAGCACGCTGGCGAGAAAGTTGACGAAGTTGAGCGGCAGCAGGCGCAGGCGGCGGCGCGAGTTGTCGAGGTGGAGCGCGGCGGCGATCTCGAAGAACGCGGCGTAGTTGCCAATCGAGCTGAAGCAGACTACGCCGAGCACGGCAAGCGCCTCGTTCGACAGCAACGGGTCGCCCATCAGGTAGAGCGCGAAGGCGCAGGCGAAGCCCACGACCAGCAACGGCGCGAGGAGGAACACGCCGAGCAGTAGCAGCGCATCGATGCGCTCGAGCCGGCCGACCATCGGCGAGCGCAGCACGCGCCAAGCATAGCGCAGTGCAACCTGGTTGTGTCCCTTGGCCCAGCGCATGATCTGGCGGTTACGCTCCTGCCAGACCTCGGGCACCTCTTCGTAGCATTCGCTGCGGTTCTCGTAGACGGTCTTGAAGCCATGCAGGAGCAGACGGAAGGTCAGATCCGTGTCCTCGGCATAGGCGTCTTCGCTCCAGCCGCCGACGGCACGCACGGCGGACACGCGCACGCCGCCGACCGAGCCGCCGTACTGCGGCACCAGCTCGAGATTCATGCGCGCCTGCTGGTCGACCTGGTAGCCGCCGGCGCGCTCGAGATCGAGCAGGCGCGTGAGCAGGTTGCGCTCGGTGTTGTGCGGCACCACGCGGCCCATCACCGCGCCGACCTCGGCATCGAAGAAGGGCGCGGCGAGTTGCTTGACGAGGCCGCGACCCGGTACGTAGTCCGCATCGAACACGATCATGAGCGTGGCATCGAGCTCGGCAGTGACCTCCTGCAGCACTGCGGCCTTGCCCGGCCGCCCGCCCTCGCGGCGGCGCGGCCGTACGATATCCGGGGCCCGCGCCGCCCACGTCTCGATCACGGCCCAGGTGGCGTCGGTACTGCGGTCGTCGACCGGGATCACGAGATAGCGGTCGCGCGGGTAGTCGACGTCGATCAACGCTTCGAGTGCAAGGCCGATGACGTGCTCCTCGTTGTGCGCCGGCACGACCACGACGACGCTCGGCCAGTCGGCACTGTCGACGTCGAGATAGGGGTGGCGCTGCCGACCGAGCAGGCGGTTGAGGGCGAACAGCACGTGGCGGCAGGTGTAGAGCGCAACCAGGGCAACGACGAATGCCAGCACGAGCTTCAACACCCAGTTCACCGGCCACGCCGCACTCGCCGCCATCGCGGGCGCCGGTACCGTGGCAATTGCCCAGGCGGGATGTGCGCGTCGTCTGCGTGGCATATCGCGTCAGGGCTCCCAGCTCACCACCCAGGCATAGAGCGCGACGAACACGGCGATGTCAAACAGCAACCCGAACAGCACGTAGAGCGGCGGCATGACGACCAGCGAAAGCTGCTCGACGAGCATCGTGTGTACGAGGTACTGGTACGGTGCGACGAGCACGATTCCGGCACCGATGACGGCCGTGCCGAACGCTTTACGCGTAATCGAATGGTCGAAGACGTAGAACGAGAAGGTCAGCAGCAGCGGCGTCGCCAGCAGCAACAGCAGGGCGAATTCGAGACCGTTCGCGACGTGGCTGGCGACGGTATGGGGAAACTCGGCGGGCGCCAGCCACAGCATCGCGCAGCTGGCGAGTTCGAGTACACACCCGGCCCACACCAGGTAGGCGAGCGGCAGCGCGCGTCCGCGCAACAGCAGCCAGGACAGGAGCATCAAGGCAAGGCAGCTGCCGCCCACGGTAACCAGCAGCGAACGATCCGGCAGCGCACCCTGGAGCAGCGGGAAGGGAACCTCGTAGACCACGTGACCGAGCACGTCACGTTCGCGCACCCCGATGTCATCCGGCAGCCCGAGTCGCGGCAACCAGAACCGCAATGTCGTTGCCCAGCCTGCCGTGATGGGCGCGCAGGCGACCAGCAGCAGGGCATAGCTGCCGGCGACCAGGGTGACCGGGTGCACGATGCTGGCGCGCTCGAAATCGAGCCGCCGCAATGCGCGGTGACGGCGGATTAGGCGCCCCGAGTGACTCTGGAAGCGCAGGCGCTCGAGCAGTCCCCGCGATGTCGAGGGCCGGCGCGGTGCCATCAGAACTCCTGGAACAGCCCGAACTCGACGCCGTGCTGATCGTAGACGTCGCTGAGGTAACTGTCGGCGGCGAGCTGCACGCCCCAGTGCGTCCCGACCCACTGCTTCCACGTCACGCGCACCGAGGTGAACGGGATATCGACCTGGAAGCTGTCCGCGCGTAGCGGCTGGTAGGCCTGGTGCCCGGCGCCGACACGCAGGGTGACGATGTGCGAACCGCCGCGCACATGGGATAGCGCGCCATACCCGGACGTCGAACCGACACCACCGGGCTCGCTGATGTTGTACGTCACACCGCCCTGCAGGACCCACGGCGAGGGCGTGTAGTAGCTGGCCTCGAGGCGGTAACCGGTGTCGGAGTGGATGTCCTTGGCGTCGAAATGAGCGACGCCGGCGGTGACCACGAGGTTGCGCTGTGCAAGCAGCCGATGGCTGACGCTGGCGTCGACGCGCAGTTCCGGCCAGAAGAAGCCACCGCTGGAGCCGCCCAAGTAGAGCTGGGTGAACCAGCGCTCGCCGAACTGGTGGATGTTGCCGACCTGCCCGTAGGTGCCGTTGTCGTCGAAGCGGTCGAGCCAGGCGACTTCCGCCAGCCACTCGTCGTTGCCGATCGGGCCGAGGCGGCCACGTACATTGACGCCGGAGGTCGGCGCGAAGCCGTCACTGAGCTGGTAGTGCAGACCATTCAACTCGAGGCTGCCGGTCGGCGGTTCGGCATGGGTTGCCACGCTACTGGCGAGCACCATCGCCGCGGCCACGCGCGCACGCCGCCGCGTCCCCGGGGGGCGTCTCGGAGTTAGTCCTTCGCGCTCTGGCATAGGCACAAAAATAATTCATTTTTTCAATAAAATACAGTTACATCCTAAGATAAATAATTAGATATCCCGTGGCGCTCGCCGACGCCGTGACGAGGGCGCGTCCCGATCGCCTCCACCACATCGATGACGCCAATGGCGGCGCACTCGTCTGCGACCGCGCGCAAGGCCGTGTCGCCGGGAACGTCACGCAGCCTGACCGCCGGCCCGGCGGTTCCACGCTGGATTTGACCCGCGCGCTTCGGCGCGTGCCGCGGCGGCGAGGAACCGACGCGCCTCGTGGCGCCGGCACGCATCTGGCTTGGTGTAACGTTGCACCCTGTCGCCAGCCGAGGAGTCCATCCAGCCATGCCCGCTTACGTTCCACCGTCCGCCGTGATGAGCGCGCGCCTCACCAACGTCGGCGCCCTGTTCCACGCACGTGTGCCGGCGCACCCTGACCATCGCGCGGTAGTGGACGGCGAGCGCACGCTGACCTATGCCGAGCTGGAGGCGCGTTCCAATCGCCTCGCCAATAGGCTGCTCGCACGCGGCCTCGAGCCCGGCGACCGCATTGCACTGCTCGCGCGCAACCGCCTCGAGTACCTCGAGGTCGAACTCGCCGCGGCCAAGAGCGGCCTCATCCTCGCCGCGCTCAACTGGCGCCTTGCGGACCGCGAGCTCGCCCACTGCATCAACCTCGTCGAGCCGCGGATCGTGATCGCGGAACCCGGCTTCGGCGTGCAGCTCGACCGCCTCGACATCGGCGCGCTCGAGCGCATTGCGCTCGGCGACGAGTACGAGGCCGTGCTGGCCAAAGCGCCGGAGCACTATCCCAATCGCGTCATCGACCCCGAGAGCGGGCTGGTCATCCTCTACACCTCGGGCACAACCGGCCTGCCCAAGGGCGCGTTGATCAGCCACCGCGCGATGATCGCGCGCGCGCTGTGCATGGCGTCCGAGATGAACATGCCGATTGGCGACAATTTCTGCGCCTGGGCCCCCTTCTATCACATGGCCTCGACCGACACCGCGCTCGGCACGCTGTTGCGCGGTGGCACCGTGCACGTCGTCGACGGATACGACCCCGACCGCCTGGTCGCAGTGCTCGAGCGCGAACGCATGCAGTGGTTCATCCTCATGCCCGGCATGGTCGGCGAGTTCGCCGCGCTCCTGCGCGAGCGCAAGGTCGCCGTCAAAGGCGTCGGCTGCTGCGGGGCGATGGCCGACCTCGTGCCGCGCGAGGACATCGCGGCGGCCTCGGCCGCGCTCGGCGCGCCCTACGTCAACACCTTCGGCGCCACCGAGACCGGCCTGCCGCCGGCGACCTCGAGCCTGCTGCCGATCGGCGTCGCGCCGGTATCGCTGTCGAAGCGCCAGTCGGCGTTCTGCGAACTGCGCCTGGTCGACCCGGACGACAACGACGTACCTGTCGGCACCCCGGGTGAGGTCGCCCTGCGCGGGCCGACCCTGTTCAGCGGTTACTGGAACGCGCACGAGACCAACGCGCACGACTTCCGCAACGGCTGGTTCCACATGGGCGACGTGCTCCGACGCAACCCGGACGGCACGCTCGACTACGTCGACCGCGTCAAGTACATGATCAAATCGGGCGGCGAGAACATCTATCCCGCCGAGATCGAGCAGGTCATCCTGGCTGACACGCGCGTGCGCGAAGCGGTCGTGGTGCGCCGCCCCGACCGCCGCTGGGGCGAGGTTCCGGTGGCTTTCGTCGTTCCCGCCGGCACGCCACCATCGGCCGACGAGCTCCTCGCCTTGTGCCGCGAGCAGCTGTCGAGCTACAAGCGGCCCAAGGACATCCTCTTCGTGCGCGACGACGAACTGCCACGCTCGACCACCGGCAAGATCCAGCGCCACGCGCTGGAAGCGCGCCTGCAGCGTGCCGCAGACGCGTGATCAGTTCCCGCGTGCCGCGACCGTGGGCCGCCGCAACAGGTTCAGCACCGCCAGCGTGACACCCGCGGCGACGACCAGGAACGGCACGCGGTAGCCGCCGCTCACCCCCACCAGCGCCGAAACCACGGCGGGCCCCGCGACGAGCCCGCCGTAGAGAAAGAACAGGCTGCCGCCGGTCGCCGCGCCGACCCCGGCCGCCCCGGGCTGGCTGGCGACCTCGGCGAGGAACACGCCGTTCCAACCGAAACTCGCCGCGCCGGCGGCAATGGCAACGGCCGCGACGACGAAAAGCGGTGTACCCGGCTCGAGCATGGCGAGCCCGGCCAGCGCCGCGGCGGCGGCGAGACCGAGCAGGGCAAGCGTGGCACGCGCACCGAGAAAGCGATCGGACAGCCCGCCCATGACGACGCGCAGCAGCGCGCCGGCAACCTGCGCGGCGGAGAACAGCGCACCCGCCGCGGCGAGCGCGAAACCGAGCACCTCGACGAGGTAGATCACGAGGAAGGTCATCAACGTCGCCTGCGTCGCGGTCAACGCGAAGGCCACGAGCAACAAGCGGCGCAGGCGGGAGTCGACGAGCACTGCCCGCACCGCCTGCCAGGGTGCGGCAAAGCGCAGCGGTGCGCGCGGGTCGCGGTCATTGTCGAGTACGCCGCGCAGGGGTTGTACCGCGATGGCTGCGAGGAGCACGACAGCCGCGGTGCACGCGAGCGCCCCGCGCCAGCCGATCGCGTGCACCAGCGCCGGCACCAGCAGGCCGGCGAGGAAACCGCCGAGCGGCGCACCGCTCTGCTTGAGCGAGAACACCAGCGCGCGCGACCGCGCCGGCGCAACCCGCGCGAGCACATGCGAGCCGGCCGGCGTGTGCGGCCCGTAACCGAGGCCGACCAGCACGGCGGCGAGGTACAGCAGCGGCAGCGATCCGGACAAGGCGAGCAGCAGTGCGCAGGCCGAGAAGGCCATGCCGAGCTGGTTGGTGCGGATGCCGCCGCAGCGCGCGATGAGACTACCGCTCGCGGCGGAGAAGAACATCGAGGCGACGAAGCTGAACGAGACGAACACCGCGATGTCCTTCGCCGCCACGCCGAAGGCGGGGGCAATCTCGGTTGCCATCAGCGGCACGGTGAGAAACAGCAGCACCGTGACCATCTGCGTACCGAGCATGGCGCCGACCACGCGCGGCAGCGGAACGTCGGGGGCAGGCGCGTCGCGGGTCACGGTGGGCGGGGGAGTGTCGACAAGGAGGGGGCGACCCATGATAAGCGCACGGCGGTGGCCGCGCGCGGTCGGTTAGAATCCCGCCTCCAAGCGGAATCACCGCGTCCCGAACGGCGCCGGCGCCGCACCGGCGCGCAGAGGAGAAGATTGCACATGCATAGCCCGAACACCGCCCCCAGAACGACCAGCACCGACGTCGACGCCATCGTCATCGGCGCCGGCTTTGCCGGCCTCTATGCCGTCTATCGCCTGCGCGAGATGGGGCTCAGCCACCGCGGCTTCGAGCAGGGCAGCGGCGTCGGCGGCACCTGGTACTGGAACCGATATCCGGGGGCCGGTTCAGACTCCGAGTCATGGGTCTATTCGTACACCTTCTCCGAAGCGCTCGAGCAGGACTGGACCTGGAGCTCGCGCTTCCCGCCGCAGAGCGAGATTCTCGGCTACCTCGAGCATGTCGCGGAGCGCTTCGATCTGGCGCGCGCCTTCACTTTCGACACCCGCGTCACCGGCGCGCGCTACGACGAGGGCGCCAACCACTGGCTGGTCGAGACGGCCGCCGGCGAGACGCTCACTGCCACCTGGCTGATTACCGCGGTGGGTTGCCTGTCGGCGGCCGCGGTACCGGACATCCCCGGGCGCGACGACTTCGCCGGCCCCTGGTACCACACCGGCGAATGGCCGCACGACGGCGTCGACTTCAGCGGCAAGCACGTCGGCGTGATCGGTACCGGCTCCTCCGGCATCCAGGCCATCCCGGTCATCGCGCGCCAGGCAGAACACCTCACCGTGTTCCAGCGCACGCCGAACTTCAGCGTCCCCGCGCGCAACCGCAAGCTGTCCGCCGAGGAAGTCGTCGAGCTCAAGCGCAACATCAAGGAAATCCGCGAGTTCTGCCGCTGGTCGACGATCGGCCAGCCATATGACTTCCAGGATCGCAACGCGCTCGATCTCGATCCGGCCGAGCTCGAGGCACGCCTCGAGGACATGTGGCAGAAGGGCGGCTTCGAGTGGATGTTCGGCGGTTTCCCCGACATGCTCTACGACCAGCGCGCCAACGACATTGCAGCAGACTTCGTGCGCCGCAAGATCCGCGAGACGGTCACCGATCCGGTCGTCGCCGAGAAGCTGATCCCCAAGGACTACCCCATCGCGACCAAGCGCCTGCCACTCGACAACGGCTACTTCGAGACCTACAACCGCGACAACGTCACGCTGGTCGACCTGCGCGAGACGCCCATCGAGCGCATCGTTGCCACGGGCGTGCGCACCACGGCGCAGACCCACGAGATCGACATGCTGGTCTTCGCCACCGGCTTCGATGCGCTCACCGGCCCGCTCACCCGCATCGGCATACGCGGTCGCGGCGGCCGGCGCCTCGAAGACAAATGGGCCGAGGGTCCGCGCACCTACCTCGGCGTCGCCACCGAGGGCTTCCCCAACATGTTCATGGTGACCGGCCCCGGCAGCCCCTCGGTGCTCGGCAACATGCCGACCTCGATCGAGCAGCACGTCGACTGGATCTGCGGTCTCATCGCGCATCAGCGCGCGGCCGGCGCCGAGCGCGTTGAGCCGACCCCGGACGCCGAGGTCGATTGGGGCGCGCACGTGCAGGAACTCGCCGCGGCGACCCTGTTCCCGCAGGCAGACTCGTGGTACCTCGGCGCCAACATTCCGGGTAAGCCGCGCGTGTTCCTGCCCTATATCGGTGGTTTCGGTACCTACCGCAAGTTGTGCAACGAGGTCGCCGAAAAGGGCTACGAGGGCTTCACCATCGCGTGAGCGCTGGCGGCGGGCGCTGTCGCGGCGCCCGCCCCTTCACGGTCCCGGCGACGGTGCCTGCAGGATCTCGAGCCGGCCGGCCAGGCCGCTGCTCACGCTGACCGCGTTGTCGGCGCCCACGAACACCGCCTTGAGCCCGGGCAGACGCTCGGCAAGCGGCAGCCCGCGCCCGGGGCCGAGTACGAACAGCGCCGTCGACCACATGTCCGCTCGCATCGCGCCGGCCGCGATCACGGTCACCGAACGGCTGCGCCGCGCCGGGTGCGCGGTGGCCGGATCGAGGATGTGGTGATAGCGGATGCCGTCGCGCACGAAGCCGCGCGCGTAATCGCCGGAGGTCGCTGCACCCGCATTGCTCAGCGATAGGCGCGCGAAAGCATGCTCGCGCGGCCCGCGCGGATCGCGGATGCCGACGCGCCACGGGTGGCCGTCACGTCGTCCGCCGACGTAGGTATCGCCGCCCGCACGGATGACGAAATCGGCGATGCCGTGGCCGCCGAGTACCACGCGTGCGCGGTCGACGGCATAACCCTTGGCGGCACCGCCGAGAGTCAGGCGCATGCCGGTGCGCGCGAGCATGACCTGGCGGCTGTCGCTCTGCACGATGACGTCGTGGTAGTCGACGAGTGCGCGACGTGCCGCGACCGCGGCCTCGTCCGGAAGCGAACCGTCCATGTCCTCGTCGAACTTCCACAGTCCCCGGAACGCGCCGACGGTAATGTCGAAGGCGCCGTCACTGCGCCTGGCGACCTCCTGCGCCGCGGCGATGACCGCGACGACCTCCGCCGAGACCTTCACGGGATGCTGCCCGGCGGCGGCATTGATGCGCGCCACCGCGCTGTCCGGTCGCCAGCTGCTCATGAGGCGATCGAGTCGCGCGAACTCGGCAAACACCGCGCTCGCGGCCACCGCCGCAGCGTCCGGGTCGGCGCCGCGGATACCGAGTTCGACCACCGTGCCCATCGTCCGGGTAGCGAACTCCAGCGTCCCGGTAGCGGATGGGCCGGTTCCGGCGACGGCGGAGGCAGCACCCACCCAAACGCCTGCCAACAGTACCGGCGGCGCCAGCAGCGTCCGCACCCGGCGACCACCACGGCGCGCGCGCCACGAAGACACCGGATCGAAAACGGTAACGCTCGCCCTCGCGAGCCGCTTTCCGCGTGTTCCCGGCACCGTTCGAAGCCGCGCACGCAGGCGCGCGCAGCACCGCGCTGCAAGTAAGTGGCGGAGACGTCGCAGCCGACGCACTGGCGCCCTCATGCGCGCTCAGGATCCGCCCAGCGACAACACCCAGTCGACCAGCGCGCGCGCACCCTCCGGCGAGACCGCGACGTTGGGGGGCATCATGACCTCTCCCCATACGCCGGCGCCACCGTTCAGCACCTTCTGCGTCAACGTCTCGGGCGCCGCCGCATCACCCCGGTACTTCTCCGCGATGTCCTCGAAGGCCGGTCCGACGATCGCATGGTCGATGCCATGGCAGGCGAGGCAGCCCATCTCCTGCGCCATGGCCTCGTCGGCGTGGACGCCGGGGGCGGCGAAGATGGCGAAAGCAGCGAGCATCGCCGCGTGCTTGATATTTCTTGGCATGTTGTCCTCCGGGTCGTTGCAGTACGGGAGAAGATGGGGGCTCACGTTTACCTCAAGGCTCGTAGCGCCCGAGCAGGATGGCGACCAACGCGAGCGGTGCGAGCAGCCAGGCGAACAACACGCCGAGCTCGGCCCCCTGGGGCAGTGCGAGGTCGGACGTGACACCGAGCAGGCCGGCGACGCGGGCCACTTCGGCATCGCCAGCGAGCGTGAGCAGGCGGTACGCATCGGTCGGGTTGAGCGCGACCAGCCATGCAAAGAGGCTTGCGTCGAGCCACTCGCCGCCGCCGGCCAGCGCGACCCCGATCAGCGCGAGGTCGTAGATCACGACCAGCAGCAGCCACACGCCGATCGCGATGGCGCCGGCCGTCGTGCGCTCGCGCGTGCCGATGCTGACGAGATAACCGAGCGCGACGAAGACAAGCCCGAGCAGCCAGGAGCCGAGCATCATGCGCAGGTAGGCCGCGCCGCCTGCCCAGGCGGCGCCGCCGTCGCCGCCGAAGGCGATGACCAGGGCCGCGCCACCGAAGCCGAGGGCGATGGCGAGCCCGAGCACCGCGGCGTGGCCGAGCAGCTTGCCGGCGACCAGGGCAGCGCGGCCGACCGGCGCCGCCAACAGTAGCGCCAGCGTGCCACGCTCGCGCTCGCCGACGAACGCGTCGTGGCCCAGCATCACGCCGAGCAGCGGCAACAGGTAGACACCAAGCGAAGCCAGGCTGACAACGGCAACACGGAAGGCCGTGGCTTCCACCGCGCCCGCGGGCAGCGTGCCCAGCGCGTGCAGCGCCAGCGCCAGCACGAGCAGCAGGCCGACCGCCGCCAGAACCCAGCGGTTTCTCAAGCCGAGGCGCAGCTCCCGCCCGGCGATTGCCATCATCGCGCTCACTGCGCCGCGTCCTGCCGGCCCAGTTCGGCGTACACCGCGTCGAGCCGTGCGGGCGTGATCTCGACGTCGCGTACAGCGTCGCCGCAGGCCGCGATGGCCTGCACCAGGCCGGGCAGACGGTGTTGCATGCAGGCCGTTTCGGCGACGTCCTCACCGAGCGTACGCCAATGCAGCGCGCTGCCGAGGCGCGCGGCGAGTGCGGCGAGAACGCTCGCCGGCGCCGTCACGCGCACACGAATCGGCAGCGCCGCCTGTTCACGCAACGTCGCCGGCGTCCCGGCGGCGCACACCGTGCCACGGTGCAGGAGCACGCAGCGGGTCACCACGTGCTCGACTTCGTTCAAGGCGTGCGATGACAACAGCACCGTGCCGCCGGCCGCACGGTGGGCTTCGATGCGCGCGTAGAGTGCGCGCCGCAGGGCCGGGTCGAGGCCGCTGGTCGGCTCGTCGAGGATCAACGTGGCAGGGCTGCCGAGCAACGCCTGGGCCAGTCCGAGACGCTGACGCATGCCCTTCGACCAGGTCCGCACGCGCGCGTCGGCGGCATCACCGAGCTCGAGATCCTCGAGCAGCGCGTCTGCCTCCTGCGGCGGACAGCCCTTGAGGCGCGCATGAAAGCGCAGCGTCTCGCGCCCACTCAGGTTGCCCGGGAAAGCCAGGCTCTCCGGCAGGAAGCCGACGCCGCGCCGCCAGTATGCCCCATCGACGGCCCGCCCCTCCGCGTCGCGGTAGTCGATGGCGCCGCCACTCGGACGCACCAGCCCGAGCATCAACTTGATCACGGTACTCTTGCCGGCACCATTGTGGCCGAGCAGCGCGAGCGTCTCACCGCGCGGCAGCGTGAGATCGAGTCCCGGCAGTATCACCGTGCGCCGGTAGGCCTTGCGCACGCCGCGCAGGATGACTTCGGCCGCGTGCTCTTCAGCGAGTGGCATCATCATGCCTGCTCACGACCCGCTCGCCGGCGGCACCAGCAGCGGTGCACTGTCGATCACGCCGCCGGGGTGCAGCGCCGGAAAGTTGCGCTGTGCCCACGCGAGCAGATGCCAGGCCGGTGTATTGAGCAGCAGGCGAGCGACGGGATAACGCCAGATCAGGGTGTCACCGAGCGTGTTCGGACGATACGGCCGCTCCCCGATGCCATCGCCGTCGAGGTCGAACGTGAGCGCGTCACTCCAGTAGTTGCCGCGCTGCCCGTGATCCGTTGCCACGCTCCACTCGAGCAGGCGCGACCCGACGTACTTGACCTGGTCGCGGCTGCCGATGAACGCGTTGCCCGAGATCGCGTTGTCGGCGGAGCCCGCCGTGTGGTGGATGCCGATGTCGCAGCCGCGGAACACGTTGTCGCGAATGATGTTGCCGTTGGCGTTGTAGACGAACGTGCACTTGTGCGGACCGGGTGCGACGACATTGCGCTCGATGGTGGAGTAATTGGCGAAGTGGAGCATCAGGCCGTGGTCGCGATCGCCCTGAGAGCGATTGCCGCGCACTACCAGGTTGGCCGAGTACATCAACGCGTAGCCAACGTGGTTGCCGCGCGAGACGTTATCGCTGACCTCGCTGTCATTCGTATACATGTAATGCACCGCAAAGCGCACGCCCGCGATATGGTTGCCGCTGAAGCGATTGCCGGTGCTGGTGGTGACGAAGATGCCGTCGCGCCCGCCGCTGATGCGGTTGTCGACGATCACCGAGCCCGGCGTGTTCCACATGTGCACCCCGTCACCACGCTCGTTGATGCGCAGGTCGGTGCGGCCGTGGATACTATTGCCGCGCACGACGGCCGTCTCGGGTCCCTTCAGATCAATGCCGATCAGGTTGCCCTCGAGGCGATTTTCCTCGATGCGTACGCGGTCACCGGCCTCCGTGACGTAGATGCCGCTGTCCTCCTGGGAGAGATCCGTGCCGGAGTTGCGCACCAGGAGGCCGCGCAGCACGACGTCCGGGGCATCCACCGTGACGACGCTGCCCGCGCCGCCGCCGTCGATGATCGCCACACCGTCGCCCTGCACGGCTAGCGGCCGGCGCAGGACCACCGGCCCAGCGTAGGTCCCGGCGGCGAGTGTCAGCGTCGTCCCTGCCGGGGCGGCATCGATGCGCGCCTGCAATGCGCCGGTCGCCGGCGCGCCCGCGCTCCTCGCCGCGCAAGGCGCAACGAGCAGCACCGCGGCGATACCGGCGCAGACGACACCGGCAGGTACTGGCAGGCGGCGCTTCACGCGGCGCGCGGCTCGACCAGCATGCGACCGCGCATCTCCATGTGCAGCGCGTGGCAGAACCACTGGCAGTAGTACCAGTGCACGCCGGGCCGGTCGGCGGTGAAGGTCACCGAGGCGGTGGCCTGCGGGCCGACCTCGAATGCCACGCCGTAGTTCGACAACGTGAAGCCGTGGGTGAGGTCCTCGATGCGATCGAGATTGGTCACGAACACGGTCACTTCGTCGCCCTGCTGCACGGTGAACTTCTCCATGCTGAAGCTCGGCGCAATCGAGTACATGTAGACGCGCACCTTGTTGCCGTCGCGCACCATCTTCGATTCACGTTCGAGCGTCACCCCGTCCGCCTTGGCCTGCTCGACGGCGGCGGCGAACATGGGGTCGTCGCGTGTCCACACCGATTTCGGTTGCAGGATGTCCGGGCGCACGATGATGCAGTCATGGGGTTCGGCGAAGGTCGGACCATCGTGGACCAGCGTCATACCCTCGCCGGAGATGTCGATGAGCTGGTCGTTCTCCGGTTTGAGCGGCCCCACGTTGATGAAGCGGTCCTTGGAGAACTTGTTCAGCGACACCAGCCACTTGCCATCGGCCTCCTTGGTCTCGCCCATCGAGGTGTGGTTGTGCCCGGGCTGGTAGTGGACGTCAATCTTCTCGAGAATCGGGTCGACGTCCTTGCCATCGAACGCCTCGACCGCCTTGGCGATGTTCCATTTCGCCATCTGGCTGTCGAGGAAGAGCGTGGTATACGCGTTGCCCTTGTCGTCGAAGGCGGTATGCAGCGGACCGAGACCGACCTCGGGCTCGGCGACGATGCACGAGCGCGGCTCTGCGCCCTCGAACACGGCGTCGACCTTGGTGACGTCGATCACCGAGCAGGTCGGCGACAGTTTGCCGTTGACCACCACGTGGCGCCCGTCGGGCGCAGTGTTGCAACCATGTGGGCTCTTCGAGATCGGCACGTAGGCGGTCAGCCCCGAGCCGTGGCGGCCGTCGAGTACCGGCACCCCGTTCAGCTCCTTGAAATCGCCCTTCTTCACCGCCGCCTCGATGCGCGCAATGTTGAAGATGACCACCCAGTCCTGCTCGCTCTTGGTCATGCCAGCGAGATTCATGCCCATCTCGGAGTTGTAGCAGGTCGAGAAGGCGTACTTGCCCTGGTAATCGGCGTCGCAGTTGTCGAGATTGCCGTCGACGATGACCTGCCAGGCCACTTCCATGCTGTCGCCATCGATGGCCGTGAAGATGGCCGCGTACTGGCTGGGGTCGTCGAGCACCGAGCCGTCGTTCGGGATCGGGATCTCGTGTTCGCCGTTGATGAAGATGTAGCCGGTGCGTGGAAATTTCTGCGGGCGCAGACCATGCATGTCGTTGGCATTCGGCACCTCGATGATCTTGTCGCACTTCATGACATCGCAGCGGATGCGCGCGACGCGCGTATTGGCCTTGTCGTTGACGAAGATATAGCGACCATCGTAGGTGCCGTCGGTGAACGACATGTGCGGATGGTGCAGGTCTCCGTTGAGATAGATGCCGCCGCGGGTGGAGAGGAACTTCCGCGTCTCCTCGGTCAGTCCCTCGGTGAGGATGCGCCGGCTCTCGTTGGTGAGGCCCCAACCGGTCGCGCTGCAGCGGTTGAAGACCGGGATGCGCATCAGCTCGCGCATCGAGGGCATGCCGAAGATGCGCACCTCGCCCGTCTGTCCGCTGCTCCAGATGCCATAGTAGGCATCGAGGTCGCCCGGTTCGACCATGGCGTGCGATGCCGCGGGTGCGGCTGCGCGGGCCGGCGCGAGCGCCGCCCCGGTCAATGCGCCACCGCCGCCGGCGAGCGCGGCAAGCGTCGCCGAGCTGCCGAGGAAGGCGCGGCGGGTGGTGCCCGCGGCGCCATCGCGATCCGCGTCAGGGGCCTGCGGGGTATGCGGTTTGTCGTCGTCGTTCATCTCGCTCCTCCTCTCGGTGAATCGTCTTCGCGGGCACGCGCTGGCGTGCCCGCCGTCCGTTCGATTGCCGCCACCGCGTCGGCGAGGCGTGGCGTCGTGTCGCGGCGCGCCGCGCGTTGTTCGCGCTTGAGCCGCTGCTGGATGAGCTTGTAGCAGCGCTGGTCGTCGACGTAGACGACCTGGCAGTGCAGGCAGTAGATGCACTCGTTCGGGTTGATGTAGCCTTCCGGGTGAATCGCCTCCACCATGCATTCGCGCGCGCAGCGCTGGCACGGCGAGCCGCACTCGCGGTAGCGCTTGAGCCATTCGAACAGGCGCAGCTTGCCCGGGATGGCGAGCGCCGCGCCCAATGGGCAGGCATAGCGGCAGTAGAACCGCTCGATGAACAACCCCGGCAGCAGCATGCCGACGGCGAACAGCACGTAAGGCCATTCGCGGTCGAACTTGAGCACGATGGCGGTCTTGAACGGCTCCACTTCGGCAAGACGCTCGGCGAGACCGAGCGAATGCAGCGAGACGCCGAAGAGCACCAGGAAGAGCACGTACTTCAGCGCCCACAGGCGCTCGTGCAGCCACCAGGGCAGGCGTCTCTGCGGGATACCGAGACGCTTGGCGAGCTTGTTGATGAGTTCCTGCAGCGCGCCGAACGGGCACAGCCAGCCGCAGAAGGCGCCGCGCCCCCAGAACACGAGTGAAATGGCCACCGCGCCCCACAGGATGAAGATGAGCGGCTCCATCAGGAAGTAGCTCCAGCTGAAGCCGGTCATCGCGGCGTTGGCGACGGTCAGGACGTTGACCACCGAGAGCTGCGCATTGGCGTACCAGCCGATGCCGACCAGGGTGAAGATCATGAACGCAAGGCGCACGCGCTCGGTCAGCTGCTTGCGTCGAACCAGCCAGCCCTGGAAGAAGAAGATCGCGGTCAGTATCAGCAGGGCGACGCCGAGCACGGCAATCTGCCAGTTCTTGTGCCGCCACAGGGTGTGCCACAGGGGGCTCGTCGCGGGCGCCGCGGCCGTCTCCGCGACCGGCGGCACCGCTGCTGCCGGAGGTGGCGCCCGCGGTCGCTCGAGGAAGCGTTCCGGCACGGCATAGTCGAGTGTGAAACTGACGAAGGCTTTGCGCGTGCCGCCGATCTCGCGACCGACCAGGAGCTCCAGCTGCCACGGCGCGGCGGCGTCGAAGTCGACGTCCGCCGGCAGGATGAACAGATCGTTCTCCTTGAGCTGCGGCGCGCCATCCGCCTGCAGGCGCCGCAGGCGCTGGTGATCGGTGTCGCGGAAACGCACGGTGACGTCGCCCTGGCGCAGCACGAAGCGGTCGAAGATGCCGCCACGCACGTAGCCCGAGCCCTTGAAGGAATAGGGCCCCTGCGCAGCGACGATGATGGCGTCTCGATCGTCGCCGAGCGTTTCGCGCAGGCGCGCATAGGCCGCTTCGCCGAGCAGGCTGCGGCCGACGGTCGGAACCGACACCACGGCGGCGAAGAGTTCGATGAAGGTATCGTCCGCGGCGCCGCGTACGCGCCGTCGTGCGCGCTCGCCGTGGCCGGCTTGCTCGAACGCGGCGTCGACCTCGCCGATGTCGAGGCCCAGGCGCTGGACGGCGCCGCTGTCACGCAGACTCTGCCAATCGACGATCTCGCCCTCGCCCATCGCGATGCGCGCCCGGGGAGCGCGGCCGCCGGCTGTGCCCGGCACCTGCAGGCCACCGAGCCCGAGCGCCCGCGCGGCCGCCGTCGCTGCCTGCACGATGGTGTCGTCGATGACCATCACGGTTACCGTGGCGCCGCTGACGACATCCACCTGCGCGCGCTCGGCGCGCCCGCCTGCGAGCGCGGCGATGTCGACACCGACATAGTCCGCCAGCGTCGCCTCGATGCGCGACTGCGGAATGCCCGTCAGCACGATGGGCTCGTGATGCTCGACGAGATGGGCCGCAGTGATTACCGCATGCTCGTCGAGCGCGATGACGACGTGGATGGGCTTGCCCGAGTAGCCGGTGGTATCGGTGTAGTCGGAATTCGCGATAACCCAGCCCACGCGTGCGTCGCCGCGAAAAATCGGCGCCGCCGGCGGCGACGCCTGCACCGGGCCCAGCCGATCGGCGCCGCGCACGAGCTGGGCCGGATCGAGGCCGTCGACGAAGCGCGCCAGCGCAGTCTGCGCTTGCGTACCGGGTGACATCGCGACCAGCACGATGACGAGCCAGGGTTGCAGAAAGTGGCGGCCGGTCATGCGACCGCGGCGGCTCGTGGTTCGTTGTTGCTTGTTGTGCGAGAGTCCGCGCGGCCTCCACTCATGCTGCCGGGTCCACTGGGGCCACGCGGTCCGTCCGTTCCACGCGCAGCGTCGTCTACACTTCGGTTGGGCCCAGGCTCAGCAGTGGGCGCGACCTGATGCTTCCGTGCCGGGCCCATAGGAAAACCGTAGACGAGACTGCGCACATTGCAAGCAGGCCGCACACCGGGGGACGAGACGACGACGTTCGAAACGCTGCTCGCCATCGCCATGGCAGCCGAGCGCAACGCCGCGCGGACTTACGTGTCGCTCGCCCAGACGATGGCGGCTCACGGGCGTGACGACATTGCCCGTGTGTTCGAACGCCTCGCAGACGAAGAGACACGCCACGACCGCGAAGTGAGCGACATCGCCGTGCGTTACGACGTCACTGCGGCAGACGCGGCAACCGCGTTGCCGATGTGGCCGCGCGGCGAGGCGCCACGCCTCGACCACGACGTGGCCACCAACCCGGCCACGTCGACACCCTACCGCGCGCTGGCCTACGCCGTGGACAACGAGGAGCTCGCGTTCCGCTACTACAGCTACGCCGCGACGATGGCCGCCGATGCGCGCACACAGGCGCTGGCCGAAGCGCTCGCGCGCGAGGAACTCGGCCACGCCGCGTTGCTGCGCAGCCTGCGCCGCGAGGCATTCCACGCCGAGGGCGGCGCCGAGGCGCGCGACAGCCTGCGCCTGGCGCGTGCGATTTCGAGCGTCGACGAACTGCTGCGCGCGGCCCTGACCATCGAGGAGGGGCTGGTCAGCTGCCTGCGCGCCGCGGGCGACGGCGATCCCGTCGTCGCCGCGCTCGTCGAAGACCTCGCAGCGGGTGTCGCCAGCTTGCGCGACGAAATTCCCACCGACAGCCGGGTCCCGCCGACCTCCGCCCATGCTGAAGATCGAAGCGCGGTGCCGGCCGAACCAGCAGCCATCGATGCCTTCGAACGTGCCTTCGCGTTCTACGACGCGGTCGTCCATCACTCGCGCGACGAGGCCACCGGCGAGCGCGCGCAGGCGCTCGCGGCCGATACCCTCGCGCGCCTGCTCGTGCTACGCCGGCACGCAGGGATGGCGGGCGGCGCACGCCTCAGCGCATAGCCGTGCGCCACAGGTGAATCCGGCCTGGGAGGCAACGCCTGCGCGCCGGCCGTTCTGCGTGGCACCGCTGCGCCCGGCCCGGGCTGGTCAATGTGCCTTGCGGGTGGCGCAGCGGCGTGCGCCGTTGACCTAGTCCGCCAACGCCTCCAGGGCCCGCCAGCACGGCAGCGCCGGGTTGTCGACATCGACGGAGAAGATCGGCACGTGGTCGGCGCCCGCGGCGAGGTGTGCGTCGATGCGTGCGCGCAACGTGTCCTCGTCGCCCCAGGCGAGCATGGCGTCGACCAGGCGGTCGCTGCCGCCGTGTTCGAAGTCCTCCGCCGTGTAGCCGAGACCGAGCCATACGTTGCGGTAGTTCGGCAACTGCAGGTAGAAGGCGATCATCTGGCGGCCGATGGCGCGCGCACGACTCGCATCACGCGTCAGGCACACGCGCTGGAACGGTGCCAGCCACGGGCCCGGCCCTAGGATCTCGCGGGCCCTCGCGGTATGCTCGGGCGTCGTATTGGCCGGGTGCGAGCCCTGCGCGATCTCGCCGGACAGCGCGGTCATCTTCGGGCCCAGGGCAGCGAGGATGATCGGCATCTCGCCGGCCGGCGTCGTGATCGCACCGCGCTCGCCGCGACCGACCGGTTGTTCGTCCATGCCGTCGACGAGCAGGTTGCGCGTCACCGAGATGTTCGCATGGCAGGTACGGATCCCCTCGACGTACGCTCGCATCGCCGCGAGCGGCTTGCCATACGCATGCCCGCGCAGCTCGACGAGCAGGCTGTGCGAGACCCCGAGGCCGAGCAGGAAGCGCCCGCCGGACTGCTCGTTCAAGGTCTGCTGGCCCATCGCGCAGACCATCGGATCGCGCCCGTAGATGTTGACGATGCCGGTCGCGGCGACCAGTCGCTCGGTGTTGGCGAGCACGAAGGCCGCCTTCGCGAACGGTTCGCGTCCCACCGCTTCCGGAAACCACACCGCGCCGTAGCCGAGCCGTTCGATGCGCTGCACCGTGTCGGCGAGCGCCGCCGCCGGCAGCCCCTCGCTGAACAGGAACACGCCCTTGCGCTCGAGATCCATAGTCTCCCCTCCCCGTGATCCGCCGCGACGCGGCGCCGCCTGCACTATCGGGCAGCCTACCCCGTAGCGTCAACGCGCACCGCGTTCACTCGACGAAACTCGGCTGCCACAACGGCTCGGGATCGACACCGTCGTACCACGCGGTGAGATCGGCGACGCTCCACGCTTCCTCGCGCTGGTTGGCATGCACCTCGCGTGGCTGCGTCCACAGGGCCGTCTTGCGGCCGTTGAAAGTGAAGCACTGGCCGTTGAAACGCGCGGCAGCGTCACTCGCCAACCACACGAGCCCCTGCGCGACCTCGGTCGGCGTACCGAACCCGAGTTCCGCCGGACGCGGTGCGGGACGCGCTTCGGCGGCAGCAGCCCGCGCGGCTTGCTCGAACACCACCTGCGTCATTGCGGTCTCGGCGATCGGCCAGAATGCGTTGCAGCGGATGCCGAAACGCGCCAGCTCGAGCACCCAGGTGCGCTGCAGGCCGAGCATGCCGGCCTTGGCGGCCGCGTAGTTGCTCTGCCCGAAGCCGCCGGTCAGGCCGGAACTCGATACGATGTTGATGATGTGCCCGGCGCCCGCTTCGCGCATGGCCAGCGCGGCGTACTTGCCGCACGCCCAGCTGCCGCGCAGATGGACGGCTATGACTTCGTCGAACTCCTCGGCGCTCATCTTGAACAGCGTGCGGTCGCGCACGATGCCCGCGTTGTTGACCAGTACGTCGATACCGCCGAAGGTATCGACACAAGCCGCGACCAGCCGCTCACAGGTTGCGATCTCGGCCACCGAGCCTGCCACCGCGAGTGCCCGCGCGCCGGTCGCCGCGACGGCCCGCTCGGCGTCGGCCAGCGCCGTTTCGTCGGTACCATTGAGCACGACTGCCGCCCCCTGCTTCGCCATCTCGACCGCGCAGGCGCGGCCGAGCCCGCGCGAGGACCCCGTGATCACCACGCGCTTGCCTGCCAGTAAACCCATCCGGTAACTCCCCGCTCGTTGGCTTCGAAGCGGTCATGCTACGGGTCCTGGTCGGAATTATCTCTACATCCGGCGGCGCCGGAGCAGCCGTGGCAGCGTTGCAACGCTTGCCACCGGCGGTGCTATTCCGCGCCAACGGCGCCTTGCCACGATCACCCGGGAGCAGCCTCGATGTTGACGAGCGCATTCTGAGCAAGATCCTGGGGGAGCCGTGGGCGGGAAGCGCGTGCCTTCCCGGCCAGCGCGTTATCATAGCGATCGACCGCGCCGGCGCGCGGTTTCCGCTTCCACCGGCCCGCGCACCATCCATGACCGATCTCACCAGCACCCGCGTCATCCGTTTCGAAGGCGCCCGCAACGTCCGCGACCTCGGCGGTCTCGCCGCTGCCGGCGGCATCGTCCGCAGCCGTCGGCTCTACCGTGCCGACGGCCTTTCGCGACTGACGGCACGCGATCTCGAGACCTTTGCCGGGCTCGGCGTGCGCACTATCGTCGACCTGCGCTACGACGAGGAGCGCGCCCGCGCGCCCGACCGCCTGCCGCCCGGACTCGACATCCGCGTAGTCAATCGGGGCTTCCTGCCGCAGGGCTCGGTGGAAATGTTCGCCGGCGTCAACCAGCGTCGCTGCGATGCCGCCGAGGCATTCGAGCTGATGCGCACGAACTACGCGCGCATCCCTTTCGAGCACGCGGCCGAGTTCGGCGACATCCTCCACGAACTCCTCACGCCCGATGCCGCCGCGCACCTCGTGCATTGCACAAGCGGCAAGGACCGCACCGGCATCGCCATCGCGCTGGTACTGCGCGCGCTCGGTGTCAGCGTCGACGACGTGCTCGATGATTACGCGCTGAGCAATCTCGAACACCAGCCGGTCGACGTCTTCGAAGGTACCGCGCAACCCGAAGCGGTAGCAGTCATCATGGCGGCGCGGCCGGAATACCTGCGCGCCTCGCTCGACGCCATCGATGCCGAGTACGGTGACATCGCGACCTATTTCGACAAGGCGCTCGGCTTTGGCGCCGCCGAGCGGCGCGCGCTGGCGGCGGCACTGGTCGAATAATCCGCCGCGGCGGGGGCGTCAGCCGGGGCCGAGCCGGTCACGGCGTCAGTGCAGGCGCCGCCCCATTTCGCTGCGCCAGGTCTTCAGGCGCGGATCGGCGTCGAGCACCTTGAAGATGTCGACGAGCGTCTTGCGGATCACGCCGTCCTGCCAGTCGCGGTGCGGCCCGAGCAGATCGAGCAGCGCCGGCACCGCGTGGTCGAAGTCCTCACGTACCGCCGCGCGTACGGCGGCTCGATAGGCCGCGGCGACGTCGTCCTGGGCCTCGATTGCGTCCGCCGCGGTGGCGAGTTCGAGGCGTGCCTTCACCCGCTGCACGCGGTCTTCGGCCTCGATGTTGGCCGGCAGCTCCTGCAGCACCGTGCGCGCGGCGGCCGTCTCGTCGGCCGCGATGAGACACTCGGCGAGCAGCGGGTGCACACGGTAATCCTCGGCGTCGGCGGCGTGCGCCTGCTCGAGCAGCGTGCGCGCACCGGCGTGATCGCCGTTAGCAAGCGCCGTCGCCGCGGCAGTAATGGAGGCATCGCTGCTGCGCGGCAACCACGGCGCGACGAGCGCCTCGAGTGCACCGAGCGGCTGCGCACCGACGACCTGGTCGACCGGCTTGCCGTCGCGGAACAGCAGCAGGGTTGGCAGGCTGCGTACGCCGTAGCTCGCGGCGAGTTCGGGTTCGGCGTCGCTGTCGACCTTGGCCACCAGCAGCTTGCCGCCGAGACGTGCTGCAAGGTCCTCGAGGATGGGCGCGAGTGCGCGGCACGGGCCGCACCAGTCGGCCCAGAAATCGACCAGTACCGGCAGCTCGGCCGAGCGTGCCACGACGGCGCTGTCGAAGGTCTGCGCGTTGACCTCGATCACGTGTTCACTTGCCATCGTTGTCCTCCTTCGCAGGTGTGGGTGGGGCCCCGCGGCAGCGTGGCATGCGGGGCGACGTTGCGCCGCCGGCGACCGCGCGGGCCGGCGGCGACGCGTGGGAGCGCGCTCAGGCGCCGGCCTCACCGGCAGCCGCGAGCAGGCGGTCGCGCACCTCGCGGCGCAGGATCTTGTTCGCCGCGCTCTTCGGCAGTTCGGGCCACACGACGATGTCCTTGGGGCGCTTGTAATTGGCGAGGTGTTCGCGGGCATGTGCCTTGAGACCGTCGAGATCGAGATCGGTGCGCCCGGCGACGACCGCTTCCACGCGGTCACCCCATTTCTCGTCGGGCAGCCCGACCACCGCGGCCTCGACTACCCCCGGGAAGGCCATCAGCACGTCCTCCACCTCGCGCGGGTAGACGTTGTAGCCACCCGAGATGAGCATGTCGTTCTTGCGGTCGACGAGATAGTAGAAACCCTCCTCGTCGCGGTAACCGATGTCACCGGTGTGCAGCCAGCCGTTGCGAAAGGCCTTCTCGGTGGCCTCCGGACGATTCCAGTAGTAGGCCATGGTCTGCGGTCCGCGGCAGACGATCTCCCCGACCTCGCGCGGCGGCAGCGGCTTGTCGTCGTCGTCGAACACGGCGCACTCGACGAAGGTAAAGGGGCGCCCGCACGAACCCTCGCGGTCGTGGTCGTCGGGCCCCAGGCAGGTGATCACCATGGGGCTCTCGGCCTGCCCGTAGCACTGCGCGAAGATACGCCCGAAGCGTTCTTCGGCACGGCGCAGCAGGCTCGGTGCGATGGGCGAAGCACCGTAGCTGATTTTGCGCAGCGCGAACTTCGCCGCGGCGAGGCCCGGCTGCTCGAGGATCATGGCGAGCATGGTCGGCACCAGGAAGGTGTGGCTCGCCTGCTCGCGCTCGGCCAGCGCGATGAACTCGGCCGGGTCGAACTTCTTCATCACCAGCGAACGTACGCCGCGTGCGATGGCCGGCAGGAAGAACGCACCGGAGGCGTGCGCGATGGGGGCGGCGTGCAGGAAAGTGTTCCCGACCTCGAGGTCGGGTACGAGATCCATCAGGAAGGCCGACATCTCGGCCAGCTCGCCGCGCGTGGTCAGCGTGACCGCCTTGGCCTTGCCGGTGGTGCCGCCGGTGTAGCCGAGGCGCAGCGGCGCGTCGAGCGGCCGATCGATGGCGCACGGGCTGTCGTCGGCGTGCTCGAACATGGCGGCGAACTCCTCGCGGCCGATCGCGACCTCGATCTCGAGGCCCTCGATGTCGTCGTGGATGACCGCGCGGCTGCCGCTGTCGGCGAGCTTGTAGTTGTGGTTCTCGAGCGTCTCGCGGGTGTTCAGGCCGACCCGCACCAGGCCCGCCTTGGCCAGCGCGTAGTAGGCGACCAGGCACTCGATGCTGTTCGGCAGCAGCACGCCGACCCGGTCACCCGGTTCGAGCCCGCGTGCGAGCAGGGCATTGCCGATGATGTCGGTGAGACGATCGAACTCGCGGAAACTGACGTCGCGCGTGCCCTCGGTGAGGCAGGTGGCGTCGCCGTGGTAGAGCGCGGCGCGGCGGATCAGTGAGCCGATTTGCATGGCGTGGATTCCCTCGGATTCGTGGCGGCGGCCGGGCGGCATGCGGGCGCCGGCCGGGTGGAGTCGATGTGACGCGTGCGCTGGCGACGCGCCGGCGGCGCGCGGGTCGCGGCCGCGGCGCGCATTCTACACGCGGCCCGGGTTGCGGCCGAAACCGCCGCCCGGCGCGCCGGCCGCGCTCAGGCGATCCAGCGTGGTCGCGGATCGAAGGTGGGGGTCTTGTCGACGGGGCGGATGTGCGCCGAACCGCCGTTGTCGCTGACCGGCCCGTCGTACTTCTTGAACTCGAGCCGCGCGATCTGGTTGCGATGAACCTCGTCGGGGCCGTCGGCGATGCGCAGCAGGCGTGCCCAGGTGTATGCCAGCGGCAGGCCATAGTCGTCCGTCATGCCGGCGCCGCCGAACGCCTGCATGGCCCAGTCGATGACCTTGCACGCCATGTTCGGGGCCATCACCTTGATCATGGCGATTTCCTGCTTCGCCGCCTTGTTGCCGACGGTGTCCATCATCCACGCGGCCTTGAGCGTGAGCAGGCGGGCCTGTTCGATGAGAATGCGCGACTCCGCGATGCGTTCCTTCCACACGCTCTGCGTGGCGATCGCCGCCCCGAAAGCTTCGCGCGAGGCGAGCCGACGACACATGCGTTCGAGCGCGCGCTCGGCCAGTCCGATGAGGCGCATGCAGTGGTGAATACGGCCGGGGCCGAGGCGGCCCTGCGCGATCTCGAAGCCGCGGCCTTCGCCGAGCAGCATGTTCTCCACCGGCACGCGCACGTCGTCGAACACCACTTCCGGGTAGCCGTGCGGCGCGTCGTCGAAGCCCATGATCGGCAGCAGCCGCTTGAAGGTCACGCCCGGATGCGGGTACGGCACGATGATCATCGATTGCTGCTTGTGTCGATCCGGGTTGTCCGGGTCGGTCTTGCCCATCAGGATGATCACGTTGCAGCGCGGGTCGGGCACGTTGTGGGTGAACCACTTGCGCCCATTGATGACGTACTCGTCGCCGTCACGCCTGATATGCGTCTCGATGTTGGTGGCGTCGGAGGAAGCGACTTCGATCTCGGTCATGCCGAACGCCGAGCGCGCGCGGCCCTCGAGCAGCGGCGTCAGCCAGCGCGCCTTCTGCGCCTCGGTGCCATAGCGGACCAGCACCTCCATGTTGCCGGTATCCGGCGCCGAGCAGTTGAACACCTCGGGCGCGATCGGCGAGCGTCCCATCACTTCGCACAGGGGTGCGTACTCGAGATTGGTCAGCCCCCGGCCGTGCTCGGATTCGGGCAGCCAGATGTTCCAGAATTCGGTCTTGCGCGCGATGTCCTTCAATTCCTCCATGATCGGCACCGGCTGGAATCGATCGCCCTCGGCAACCTGTGCGAAGTAGGTTTCCTCGTTCGGGTAGACGTGCTCGCGCATGAACGCCTCGAGCCGTTCGACCAGCGCGCTGACTTTCTCTGACTGAGCGAAATCCATCGGGTTCTCCCTGCTGCTTGACCTCCACGGCTGCGCTATTGACTCTGCGTACAGCCGTGCCGCGGCATTGTAAGCGTTCGCGCGCTGCCGCCACGCGCCCGCGGATGCTATGCTGCACCCGCCGTCGCCGGCGCGCGCAGCACGCTGGCGATTCTGCATCGTCACGTGCGGGCGCCGGGTCATACGGCGCGCGGCGTTCGAGAAGCGCAGTATAGATGAGCAGCACAGAAGCAAGCGCGTGGTCGCCGTCGGGCGCCGCCCCCACCCTCGACGGGGTCGCCCCGACCAACCAGCGCCTCGCGACACTGTTGCGCGACCTGCTCGACGATCGCAGTTTCGCCTACAGCATCGGTGGTTTCGGCGCCCTCGCCGAGTTCCACGACGACGACGCCGATGACGTGCATGCCAGTGACGGCCTCCTCACCCTGACCAGCACGCGCGGTGCGCTGCGCCTCGACACCCGGCGGGTGGACACGGCACGGGCGTGGGAGCTGTTGTCCGCGCACGCGGGCCGCTGGCAGTGCGGCATAGGCGTGCTCGCTCCGACCGCGCACGCCCGCGGCGCCGCGCGCCGTGCGCTGACCGAACTGGGTCCCGATCGCGACGCCGTGCGGGCAGCGCACCGCGACAAGCTCCTGTTCGATCTCGGCTGCGGGCTGCCACACGCGGATTTCCTCGTGCGCACCGCTGACCCCGCACTGATCGCCCTGCTGCGCCAGCACGCCGGCGAATTCGTGACCGTGCCCGGTCACGCTGTATTAGAAGCGATCATCGATGCCAGCCCCGAGCGCGTGATGTGCTCCTACGCCGCACGCATCGAGGTCTACCAGCGTATCGACCGCCGGCACACGCCGGCCGGTCCGCACACGCACCTGCTGCCTGCGCTGCTCGGACGGCGCCAGGTGCAGGCAGCCGGCCTGCCCTACCCGGCCGATCACCTGCCGGTATTGACCCTGCATCCCGAAAATCCACTGGTCGATGGCGACGGCGCTTCGCGCCCGTTTGCGCGCGCGGCATGGCAACGCTTCGAAGCGCTGCTCGCCCGTTACGGTGATGCGGAGTACGTCGCCGAGAAGCGGCGCCAGGTCCTCGCCGTACAACACGGTATGGATCCGCGCGACTATGTCGCGCCTCGTTCGCGGCTGGGAAGGCTCGCGCGCCGCGTCGCGTTGCGCCAGCTCGTGCACACCCTGCCCGACGCTGCGCGCTGCGCCGCCTGGCTGGAGCATTCCCGTTGAGACGCGTGTGGCGCTCCGGGGCCGTCATTGCCGGTGCACTGTTCGTGCTCGCCAGCCATGCCAACGAGGCACCCTTCAACTTCGTACCGCCGCCACCGCTGGCTGCGGCCGGCGTACAACGTGCGCTGCTCGGTAACACGCACACCTACCGAGCCGCCGGCGTGTTGCCGCGCTTGACCATCACCACCATGCCGGTGAGAGAGATCGACGGGCGCTTCGGTGCACTATCGGGGCGGAGCTGCATCGAACCCTTTCTCGCCGAGCTCGCGCAGGCGCACGGCCGCTTCTTCGTCGCCGGACAGGCGCGACCGCTAGCGGTCGGCGGGCATCAACTGCGGCAGTTCCGCTGGAGCGGAGAGAAGGACGGGCGCGTGCTGACCGGCGTGCTGAGCTGCGGCCGCCTTGGACGTTACTACTACGTGTTCGATTTCGTCGACGAACTGATCGCAGCCACCACGAGCTTTCCGCGCATTCGCGCGAGCCTGCGAGCGCTCGCGCCCGACACCGAGGCGGATCGCAAGCCTTGAACCCCCGCCGCTACCGCTACTACGACCTGCTCATGGCGGGCTTCGTCGCCGTGCTGCTGTGCTCGAACCTGATCGGACCAGCCAAGGTCTGCGAACTCGAGCTGCCCTTCGCGCTGCCTGGCCTCGGCACCGCGCTGGTGTTCGGCGCCGGCAATATCTTCTTTCCCATTAGCTATATCTTCGGCGACATCCTCACCGAGGTGTACGGCTACGCCCGCGCCCGAAAGGTCATCTGGGCCGGTTTCGGCGCGATGATCTTCGCCACCGTCATGGCCCAGGTCATCATCCACCTGCCGCCGAGCCCGCGCGAGCCGTTCAACGTGGTCCTGCAGCCGGCCATCGAGGTGGTCTTCGGCGGCACCTGGCGTATCGTCATTGCTTCCATCCTGGCCTTCTGGATCGGCGACTTCGTCAATGCCTACGTGATGGCACGCATGAAGATCTTGACCGCCGGCCGCTTCCTGTGGATGCGGACGATCGGCTCGACGGTGCTCGGACAGGGCGTCGACAGCCTGGTGTTCTATCCGATCGCCTTCTTCGGCGTCTGGAACACCGACACCCTATTCGTCGTGCTCGCCTTCAACTTCACATTCAAGGTTGCCGTCGAAGTGCTGATGACCCCGGCCACCTACCTCGCGGTCGGACTGCTCAAGCGTGCGGAGAACGAGGACTACTACGACCGCGACACCGACTTCACGCCATTCTCGCTGCGCGACTGAGAGCGGTTCGCGACGGCACTCGCCGCGCGCTGTTCACGTCACGACGGTGGTGGCCGTACTCCTGCGCTTCCGCGAGTCGTGCATCGTCAGTTCACACGATGGGACCGATCACGAGCCACGCGAGCGCCGCGCAGCATGCCCAGGCGACCAGGGCCAGCACGCCATCATTGGCAAGCATGGCGAGCCCGAAGAGCAGCAGGACCAGCCCCGCAAGGAACGCGACGAACGGCAGCAACTCCAGCGGAGGCATGGTCAGCGCGGTGAGGAAACACGTCACCCCCATGGCATACAGCGCCGGCCCGCGGGTCATCACCGTCAGGCGTGGCCGCATGATGCGGTCGATGATGCTCGCCGGCCTGCGCAGCACTTCCAACGCACGGCAGTATTGCGCGCGCGGCAGCCGGCGGCGCGTCACGACGCGCGGCAACCAGAGGTGAGAGCGCTTCAGCAACAGCTGGCCAGCCGTGAGCATCGCGATGACGCCGAGCACGGACGGTAAGGTCGGGATGCCGCTCAGCGGCGATACCGCGATCAGGCCGATCATCACCAGCAGTGGCGCGAACGATCGCGTACCGGTAGCGGCTACGACCGTGCCGATGTCGATCGTATCGTGCTCTTCACCGCTTGCACGCATACGCTCGACCAGTTGCTCGAGGCTGTGCGGCTCTTCGGCGGGCGGGGAATCGCTCATGGCACCAGCCGCGGGCAATCACCGTGCCAGTCTCCCCTGAAGTGCATGCCGGCGCTCACCACCGCGCCGCAGTGGCGCCGGGAGAACTGCCGGCTTGCGGATGCACTCGGCGGGCGTGCAGATCTTGCACGGACGTGCCGTTCGTTGCCGAGCGTGCGGCGGTGCTCTTCAGGTCTCGCGTCGGAGCCAGCACATCCGCTCCGTCTCGTCGTGACGCCCCGTCGCGTCGGCCGCCGGCGCGTGCCCAGTGCCGCTGCCGGCCTGTACAGCCATGCCGCGGGCACCGGCCGGGCCGTGCGGCTCGGACTGGTGACGACGGTGGTCCTCGCGGCGCTCGCCTACGTACGCGATGGCGACGCGGCTGCACCGACTGCATGCGCAAAAAAAACCCCGCAGGAGGCGCGGGGCAGAAGGAGGGGGAAGCATGATGTGGTTCGAGCATAGCCAAGAGCCGGGCCCGACAAGCGGAACGGGTTCACGCGCGATGTTGCAGAATGTCAAGTGTGCCGCCCGGGTAGACTGCCGATCGCGACCGTGCAGGCCACGCCGCCAGCCTCTGTTCTGATCGAGTACCAGCGATGTCAGACGACGTCATTCTCGAAGCCCGCGCCGTCACGCGCCGTTACGGGAGCGGTCGCGCCGTGATCGACGCACTCGATCTCAGCGTGCGACGCGGCGAGATCGTCGCCATCATCGGCCGCAGCGGCTCCGGCAAGAGCACGCTGCTCAATCTCGTCGGCCAGATGGACCGCCCCGATGCCGGGCGGCTGATCTACGCGGGACAGGATACTGCCGGCTGGGACGATGATCAGCGCACACGTTTCCGCCGCAGCATGCTCGGTTTCGTGTTCCAGGCCTACAACCTGCTGCCGACACTGACCGTGCGCGAGAACATCGCGCTGCCGCTCGAGCTGAACGGTCTGCCGCTCGAACCGACCGTGACGCGCCTGCTGGAAGCGCTCGATATCGACGCACTCGGCGAGCGCTACCCAGAGCAGGTCTCCGGCGGCGAACAGCAACGTACCGCGGTGGCGCGCGCCCTCGCCCACCGCCCGCCGCTCGTGATCGCCGACGAACCGACCGGCAATCTCGACGCCGACACCGGCCACGAGGTCATCGCCCTGTTCGAGCGCGCGGTGCGCGAGGCGGGCGCGGCGCTGCTCATGGCAACGCACAGCACGGAGATGATCGGCCACGCCGATCGCGTGCTCGCGCTCGACCATGGTCGTCTCGCGCCGGTGGCGCCGTGACCCTGACCGCTCGCGCAAGCCTGCGCTACCTCGCGCACCACCGGGCGCAATGTCTGCTGGCAATCGTCGGCATTGCGCTCGGCGTCGCCATCGTGATCGGCATCCAGGCCACCCAGCAGGCCGCGCGCAATGCCTTCGCCGCGTCGCTGCGTGGCGTCTTCGGCGATGCCACGCACAGCATCAGCGCGGCCGCCGGCACCTTCGACGAAAGCGTACTCGCGCTCGCCCGCCGCCACGCACCTGCGCTGGGCGCGAGTCCGGTGGTAGCCGGCAATCTGCGCGTGCACCACGCGGCCGGCAGTGTCAGCCTGCGCCTGGTCGGCGTCGACCCGTTCAGTGCCACGATCCGCGGCGAGAGCGCCGAACTGCCGCTCGAACGTTTCATCACCGAGCCTGGCACCGCGATGCTCGGTGCCGAGCTCGCCGCCCGGCTCGGCGTCGTCGCGGGAGACCGGCTGGCGGGGGAGACCGTGACCGGACCGGTCGCACTGACCATCATCGCCGTGCTCGAACGCAGCGACGTTGGCCCGGTAGCCGATGCCGTGCTCGTCGACATTGCCACCGCGCAGGAACTGCTCGGCCTCGCCGGGCGTCTCACCGCGCTAGAACTCGATGCGACCAGCGAGCCGGGCTCGGCCGCGCAGCTTGCCGACCTGCGCGCAGCACTGCCGGCGACGCTGACACTCGCCTCGAGCGGCGGCGCCGCACGCGGCGCGCGCCAGCTCACACGTGCCTTCTACACCAACCTCGACGCGCTCAGCCTGCTCGCCCTGCTCGTCGGCGGCTTCATGATCTACAACACCATGGCGTTTCTCGTCGTACAGCGGCAGACGCTGTTCGCGCGGCTGCGCGCGCTCGGCATCACGTGCGCGGCGGTGGCACGGCAGGTCGCCGTCGAGGCGCTGCTGCTCGGCGCGCTCGGCGGCGTGCTCGGCACCGCACTCGGCCACGCACTGGCCGCGCGGCTGCTCGCACCGTTCACGCGGACACTCGGCGATCATTACCACGGCGCGAGCGCTGCAACGCTCAGCTTCTCACCGCTACTGGCGCTCGCCGGCATCGTGCTGGCCATACTCGTCACGCTGCTCGCCGCGCTCCACCCCGCCTGGCAGGCCGCGCGCGTACCGCCCGTGGTCGCACTTGCGGCGGCTGCCCGCGACCGCGACCACGGCGGCCCGTGGCGCATGCGCTCCGCGCTGGCCTGCGCGCTCACCGGCAGCGCGCTGCTGGCCGTCTCGACGCGCTCGTTGTACGCAGGCTTCGCCGCCCTCGCGGCGTTGCTGCTGGCCGCCATCCTGGTCACGCCGAGCCTGGTCGGCTACCTGCTGAGCCTGCTCGCGCGGCACGCCGGCCCGCGCCTGCCGCTCGCCGAGCGCCTCGCCGTGAAGAGCGCGCGGCGCTCGCTCGGACGTATCGGTCTCGCCGTCGCCGCGCTGATGGCGGCCACCGCGACCAGCATCGGCGTAGGCCTGATGGTGGCGAGTTTCCGCGTCGCCGTCGCCGACTGGCTGGGCCAGCTCCTGCGCGCCGAGGTCTACGTCTCACAGGAGCCCGGCGACGCCGCGCCACCGTTGATCGATGCGGCGCTCGCGGCCGAGTTCGCCGCCCTGCCCGAGGTCGCCGCGCTGAGCCGCGTGCGCCGGCTGGTGCGGCGCGCGCCGGACAGCGGCCACGAGCTGACCGCCTACGACCTGCCGGACGCGGCCTGGGCGGGATTCGAGTTCACGGCCGGAGACGCCGACGCGATCCGGCCCGAGTGGTCGCGCGGCGAGGCGGTCATCGTGTCGGCACCCTATGCCTGGCACCACG
>JAVJVZ010000064.1:0-89452 GCA_040220855.1 Gammaproteobacteria bacterium
TAGATGCCTTCTTCGCCTGGTGCCGGTTGCAGTGTCAGCGCATGGACCTCACTCCCAGTAACCCGCTGGCGAAGGCCATTGTCTACGCGCAAGAGCGCGAGGGGCCGTTACGCGTATACCTCGGCGACCCGAGTGTCGCCATCGATACCAATCACCTCGAGCGCGCGCTGCGCACGGTGCCGATGGGGCGCAAGAACTGGTTATTCTGCTGGTCCGAGGTGGGCGCGGAGAAGGTCGGTATCGTGCAGAGCCTGCTCACGACCTGCCGGCTGCAGGGCGTCGATCCGTATCGTTACCTCGTCGACGTGCTGCAGCGGATCGCGATGCATCCCGACAACCAAGTCGACGAACTCACGCCGCGGCGTTGGAAGACACTCTTTGCTGACGAGCCGTTGCGCTCCGACCTGGATCTGGCTGGCGCCGCCTGATCTGCAAACCTCGTTACCGGTCAATCACGTCCTCGAATGACCGCTTACGGTGTAAAAGCGGCGTCTGTCCGTGAAGACGATACCCTCGGAGGGAGTCTTCAAGGCGGTTCGAGCGTCCTGTTGCGAACAATGCAGCCTCCGTATAAGCCGCTCTGACGCACTTCAGAAGTGTTTTGATTCAGATGGATGCGGACTGGCCCTTTTGGGCTCGAATCAATGCAATCATGAATACTAGACTGGCAGATAAAGATACCAGCGATATGAAAAGTCCGGTCGTTTCCTGGGGTAGCCTTTTCCATTCGACGGTAACAAGCGACTGCGGGGGGCGCATGTCAACTTCGATAAGGCCCGTTTCGCTATCTGTACGCCAATTCTCCTCGACGCCGTTTATCAATACCCTCCAACTCGGAAAGGACAATATCGGCAACCGCACGGTGACTTGTTCTCTACTTTCGATCGTCCAACGATACCCTCCAATCGGCTGTTGGATACACGTTATTCCAAGGCTGGCGCATTCATGCATCAGCGCTCCGGCTTCAACCCAAGTCTTCGCCTTGTCGGTTTGTGCCGCCGTGTGGTACTCAGGATAGCTCCCGTAGGGGTGTATGGGAATGAGTTCAAGTTCCGCCATAGAAGCGCCTGTGCTGGTCAAACGACCTACCAACGCGCCGAATAATGCTAGCGATAAAACAACGGGTGTCAGATAAATTGCCTTGGACAGTGTCCCTGCCCTAGCCTTCCATAGCCAACAGAGCCAAAAGACGTTAATCAAAATTGCTGGAAGGCAGCCGACGTAGGTAAACCTGTAGGGCGATTGTACCCATAGCAACGGCGACGGCTCGAGCCAAAGAGGATAGGACAGCTCGCTGGAAAAGAATAGCGACACCCAAGTTAGCGTCAACGTGAACCGCAGCAACTTGCGCTCACGCACACTTAGTGCTTCGTGCCAATACCTGTAGGCAATCGCACCAAGTATGGCGGAGACCAGGACCAAGACAGGTGTGACCCATTGGAAGGTAAACCAGCGTATACCAAACAGATAGGCAGTTAGTGTCGGAAATGCAAATGCATTCTGCGGAGGGTAGCGTTCCTGCCAGTTGCTAGCAGCCACGAGGTCCAAAGACGTCAACGCTGGCCACAGGTAGAAGAACGCTGCGCCGATCGAAAGAGCTAAACTTACGCCCCACAAAAGCAGTGGCTGCAACGCATGTACGAAGCGTTTCTCCTTGCTCAGCATGGTGAGAACGAGTGTTGAAACACCAATACAAAGAAACACCATAACCGCAGAAACAATATGACATAGAATCAACGAGAACGCGGCGAACATCATGGGGGCGAGGTAGGTAGGTCTCTCATCTACGAAAAAACGGACGGTGAAAAGCAGGCAGAAAGCATATGTCGCAAAACTTGCCCCCCATGGGTAACCGTTGAAGTAGTGGAAAATCATGAAGACCATTGGCGCGAACTGAACACATACTGCGGCTAGTAATGCCCAAACTCGAGTAACTACAGTTCGCATTAGGAACCAAACAGCCAGGCCTGCCATCCAAGTCGAAAGGACCGCCAACCACTTCATCGACGTCCACGTGTGAGCCAAGAACCAGTCCGACACCGCCGTGAAGTAGTAAAAAAGGGGTGAGTAGAATAGCGTTACCGGCTCGCCAAGACTGTGATTGCCGAGAGGCATCCAGCGAGGATATGGATCGCCGGCTCTGAATGCCTGAGAGAACTGTGTCGACCATGCGAGATGGGCTTCAAAGTCCCAGTTGGTGTCAACGAGATCGAAGACCACGACGAGGACATGTGTCATCAGGCTGGTGCCCAGCAAGGCGAGCGAGACGACGCTAGCGCGATAGCCTAATCTTCGCATTTTGCCTATCTGGCCTTTTGTCGCCAACTGAGAATTGCCTCTCGAATACGGATCGACGCTTGGCCGTCTC
This sequence comes from Gammaproteobacteria bacterium, assembly GCA_040220855.1. GTDB lineage: Bacteria > Pseudomonadota > Gammaproteobacteria > JACKNG01. The sequence goes on from JAVJVZ010000064.1 coordinate 2,369, forward strand.
CAAAAGGATTATGTGCGTGGCTCATCGCCTCGTAGGCGTCGACGTCTTCAAGTAGCCGGATGGCTTCTTTTTTAATCAACTCCCTATTCGTTCCCACCAATTTGACAGTTCCAGCGTCGAGTGCCTCTGGTCTCTCGGTAGTTTCGCGCATGACAAGTACCGGCTTCCCAAGGGCCGGCGCTTCTTCTTGAATTCCACCTGAGTCGGTCACAATGATGTGCGCCCTGTTCATCAGATAGACGAAGTGCTGATAGTCCAAGGGCTCTATTAGGTGAACGTTCTCGCTAGGTCCTAGTATTTCGTTCACAGGTTGCTGTACTTGGGGGTTCAGATGTACTGGATAAACGATTTCGCAGTCCGTTCGTTCCCCGAGGTCCCTTAGTGCCTCACAGATTTCACGGAGTCCGGCACCAAAGTTCTCCCTTCTGTGCCCCGTGACCAGGACTAATTTGCGTGTGGCATCAAGTGACGCGAATCGCGCTGCCAGTCGACGCGTGAGGGGTTCGTCCGTTTTAAGCCGTTCCAATGCAAGAAGTAGGGCGTCGATCACGGTGTTCCCTGTAATCGCGATGGAATTCGGCAGAATCCCTTCCATGAGCAGATTCGCACGCGCTTTCTCAGTAGGAGCAAAGTTCAATGCAGCGAGGCAACTGACCATTCTACGGTTAGCCTCCTCTGGCCATGGTGAGTAAATATTCCCAGTGCGTAAACCAGCCTCGACGTGACCGACAGGAATTTTCAGATAGTAGGCAGATAGGGCCGCCGACAGGGTAGTACTTGTATCGCCGTGGACGAGAACCAAGTCCGGTCGATCTTGTTCGAGCACCGGCGTGAGGTCCATCAGAATGCTTGCAGTGACGGCCTCGAGGCGCCCCTTAGCGCGCCCCATTATATCGAGATCGTAATCTGGGACGATGCCGAAAAAATCCAAAACCTGATCCAACATTGCGCGGTGCTGAGCAGTAACGCAGACCTTGTGAACCCAACCCTTCTGCGCGGCTAAGTCAATCGCCACCGGCGCCATTTTGATGGCCTCAGGACGAGTACCGAAAACTGAGAGTATCTTCAAATCGCTCAACGGCTTGCGTCCATTGTGGGCATCATGCGGAGGACTGACCAAGTCCGTATATCTTCTCTCGAAGTAGAAAACGAAAATAGCGAAGTATTGTTTTAAAATACTTCATCTTGCTGGTTCCAAGTTTCAGGTCATACCGCAAGACAAGTCCTACTTCGGCGATCGTAGATGGCAGGGCGGCCAGTTTGACCAAGATCTCAGCCATGCAAACAAAACTGCTCTCTGTAATGAAGTTTTCCCCATATCGCTCGAACGCCGCCTGTAAGACGCTTATTCGATACATCCTGTAGCCACAGGAAAAATCGCGTGCTCCAGGTACCGGAAAGAAGGCATGGACTAAAAAGCTCGCGCCTCGACTCAAGAACTTCCTAATGAGATTAAGACCTACCTCTTCGCCGCCGGGAGCGTAACGGGATGCAATAACGACGTCTGCGCCATCGTCTATAGCCTTTTTCATCGACCGGATGAGCTTCGGATCATGTGTATTGTCAGCATCCATAGCTACAACAAGGTCGTCCTCTCGCGCTGTGCCGCACAAGTAGGTGAAGCCCGTCAGCATTGCGGCACCCAAGCCCCTATTTACGCCGTGAGGGACTACCTCAACCGGGAATGACTCCGCCAAGCGCCTCGCTACTTGTTCCGTTTCGTCGGTACTCCCGTCGTCCACGATCACTACGCGGTAAGGTTCATCAATGTGGTCAAGTGCAGTGGCTATGCTTGAGACCAGCGGCTCTAGCGAGCTCTCCTCGTTATAAGCAGGCAAGAGAACGTATATCATTTTTCGAACAGCCCGGTTGATAATCTCGCTATCGCATTGCTGAGAAATGGGCTTTGCTCGACGTTCATTGCCGACTGCCTAGTTCCCGTATGGATCCGAGTCGCAAATTTTCACGATTCAAATAGTAGTAGCCAATTAACGTCGTCGGAAGCCATTGGCTGAGGTGATACATGACCGAAAAGCTTAGTGCGCTGCTTTTATCAATATCGTACAAACTGAGTGCAGCGACGCAGAAAAGTTGGAAAGTGCCGACAAATCCGGGAGACGATGGAATTACAAGTCCTAGGTTCACTATCCCCATGACAACAACGGCTTCGAGAAGGCCGAGCGAAAACCCGAAAGATTGCGTTAGCAGAAAGACGCCCATTCCGAGGCTAGACCAGATTAAGAATGATGCGACCAATGCAGCCATCGTCCTCTTAGGGCTGTGCACCGCCTGCATGCCTTCGACGGCCATCACGAAAACTTGCATCAGCCGAGACTGAGCTGTAGGCGGAAAGACCTTGGTGAGTCGTTCGACTAATTCGCGGCTGCGTTCTTCGTTGCGCACAGTCATCCAGATGAAACCGAACAAGACAACACAACCAGCTAAGCCCAATTCCACGATCCAATCGACCCATATAGGTAGATCATGCACGAGTAGAACGAGACTCATGAGCGCTACTAGAGCAATTACATCGAATAGCCGGTCTAGGAAGATTGCCCCAAGCGAGCGACTCTTTCCGACACCCTCCTTGTAGTGAAGCAGAAATGCCATCGCTACATCGCCCAAGCGCGCCGGTAGCAAGTTGTTTGCGAGAAATCCGATCATGAGTACCGAAAACAGGCTATTGCTTCCAACTGACGAAGCAAAAGAAAACAGAATACGCCAACGCGCAACGCGCAGTAGGCAGACTCCGACGGTGATTGCGAATGACAGCGCGATCAGCCCGGCATCGGCGCTACGTAAAGCATCCAGAAAAGCTTCAACTTCAATTTGACGTGATGCCAGCCACAGAGCAAGCGCGCTGACCAGGAGGCCAATCAAGTGGCGGGGTGGAGATACGAGGTTCATGCGTATCGTTAGGACTTGTGCTTCCCGGAGCATTTACGGCTTTGCGCTACGCTGTTGGCGTATTGGCGCAAGTTGCAAGTACAAGAGCTCATTGTCGGCTGCTGGAACCCTAGGACAGATGGTCGAAACTTCGGCCGTTTAACAGCACCTAAACGAGAATTTCGACCGGCGATGGGTGGCTAAGGAAGTGGTGCGGGCTCGCTGTGAAGCCATAGGCGCCAGACTGCAGCACGACTACTAAGTCACCTACATCTAGTGTCGGAGCGTCGATCCGATCGGCGACGAGATCCAGCGGGGTACAGAGCGGGCCCACCACGGTAACGGTCTGATTTGGTACCTCGTCTATTCGATTGCCGAAAACCACCGGATAATTCTTGCGCAGCACCTGCCCGAAGTTGCCGGAGTTGGCGAGGTGGTGATGCAGTCCGCCGTCGACCATCACGAAAGTGTGCCCCTGCGATTCCTTAATATCACTCACTCGGCAGACGTAGTAGCCGGCTTCTCCGACCAGGTAACGGCCTAGTTCGAGCACGATGTCGGTGCCTTCGAGTTCCCTCGCATGTGCCTCCAGGGTGTCCGCGAGAGCGCTTCCAATGGTCGCGATGTCCAGCGGCTGCTCGCCGGGGAAGTAGGGGATACCGTAGCCACCGCCGATGTTGAGGAAACGTGGCCGGCTTGCGCTCGCAGCAAATAGCTTCGAAGCGAGCGCGACGGTTAGGCGGTTGGCCTCGATGATCGAGTCTGCATTCAGGTTCTGAGACCCGCAAAAGATATGGAGGCCGTCGAAGGTGAGCCCAAGCTCATGGAGCCGGGCGATTGCGGCTGGGATGCGGGCGGCATCAATGCCGAACTGGCGGGGGCTTCCCGACATCTTCATGCCGGAGCCCTTGAGCTCGAAGGCGGGGTTGACGCGAAGCGCGACCCGCGCGGCGCCGAATTCATGGGCGTAGTCCGCGATGCGATCGAGTTCGGTCTCGGATTCGCAATTGATGCAGATACCCGCGGCGACTGCTGCACGTAGCTCGGGGAGTTGCTTGGCCGGCCCTGCGAAGCTGATCTCTGACGCCGGCATGCCACTATCCAGTGCCACTAGCATCTCTCGGTGCGACGCGACATCGAAGCCATCGACTAGGCCGCGCATGTGATGAACTACGGCAGGCATCGGATTAGCCTTGATGGCGTAGTGCAATAGCACCCGGGCCGGCAGTGCGCCACGCAACTGGGCGATACGGGTAGTCAGTGCGGCGCGGTCGTAGGCGTAAAATGGCGTTCGCCCAACGCGTGCAACGAGGCGCTCTATCGGCTCGCCGTTGATGATCAATTCGTGACCGGCACGGAGAAGAGAGCGCAGGCGGCTGTGAGTCGGTTTGACTTTAGTCATTAGGTTCGTAGGATTCGCTGAACAGATTTGCATAGGTGCGCGCGAGTTGCGCACGGTCGATCTTGCCGTTCGGGTTCTGCAGCATTTCGTCGGTCAGTATTATTCTTGCCGGCACCATATAATTCGGTAGAGCGCGCTTGCAGCTGGCGACGATGGCCGCCTCGTCGATGCGGGTGCCGGGCAGGGGGCGCGCAATCAGCACGATAGCTTGGCCGAGGTCAGCATGAGGCACGCCAATCGCGGCGACTGTTTCGACGCCACCATGCGCATATACGACTTCTTCGATTTCCTCTGGGCTGACGCGGTACCCAGAGGTCTTGATCATGCCATCGCTGCGGCCCACAAAGTACAGGTAGCCGTCCTCATCCATGCGTACCGTGTCGCCCGACCACACTGCGAGTTCAGTGCTGGGAATCCCGGAAGGGCGCCCGGGGGCGGGCTTAAAGCGCGTGGCCGTGCGCTCCGGGTCGTTCCAATAGCCTAGTGCGACGAGGGCGCCTCGATGCACGAGTTCGCCGGGTTCGTTAGGCGCGGCCGGTGTGCCATCAGCCCGAACAACGACGATCTCTGCATTCGGGATGGCTTTACCCATTGAGCCCGGTCGGCCATCAATTTGGTCCGGCGCGAGGAAAGTAGAGCGGAACGCCTCGGTCAGCCCGTACATGAGGAACGGTCGCGTATGAGGGAGATTATCGCGCAGTCGGCCGAGGACCCGTTCCGGCATCGCCCCCCCGGAGTTTGTGATGTAACGCAACGACCGCTTGACATTCTCGGGCCAGTCAAGTGGGGCAAGCTGTGCCCACAGCGGTGGCACCGCTGCAAGGCCAGTGATGCCATGGCGTTCCAGTGCCTTAATGACGTCACGGGGCAGCAGGTAGTCGAACAGCACACAGGTGGCACCTACCAGGATCGCCGACGTCAGTTGATTCAGGCCGTAATCGAAGCTGAATGGCAGCACTGCGAGAATTCGGTCTTCGGGTGCCAGTTCGAGGTACGTGGATACGCTGCGTGCGCCGTCAACGATATTCCGATGAGATATGATGACTCCCTTCGGGCGCCCAGTGCTGCCAGAAGTGTAGAGAATTGCCGCCATGTCGTTATCTATGCGGCGTGGCGGGAGATAATCCCTCGCGTCACGGATATCTGACTCGTTCCAAACCGACCATGGACGTGGACAGGTGAAATCGGCGGGGGGGGCTTCGCTAAGAATGACGTGACGTAATCCGGCACAAGCGTCGAGTACGGATGTGAGGTGTTGTGCTCGGTCGGGACTCGTCACCAGTACGCGTACGTCGCAATCGTTCAGAATATGCTGAACTTGAGGTGCCTTCAGAACCGGGTTCACCGGCACGAAGACGCCCCCCGCCACGGTCGCACCATAGAAAGCGAAGACGGTGACCGGCGTCTTGGGTAGGAAAACGGCTACGCGGTCGTCGCAACGAAGTCCGAGGCCTGTAAGCATCGCGCCGAATGCGTGTGTCGCGTGAGCAAGCGATTCGGCGCTCACGCTCCCAGTTCGGTCGTGTACCAGCACCTCTTGACCGGGCGCGCGGCTGGCCAAGTCGATCAGTGTATCGTGCAGGAGGTAGTACATTCCGGGCGTCTTCGTCCCTAAGGTTGCGCTCTATTCCGATGGACACTTGCTGCTACAACGCCTTGACTGCGTCGGTTACAAATAGCGGCGTCAGGATGCCAAAAATTTAGCACCTGATCCGCTATTCGCATGCCAAGCGCCAGAATCACGACCAGGGCGGAATGTACGAACATCCAGCGCACCGCCAGTATCGCTAGCGCTAGCGGCGTCTCGCGGCCGGGGCCAACCAGGAATTGCAGTGCCGGGAACTCGAGGCCGTATTTGACGACGCGATCCTCGAAGCCATGTATTGCCAGCCACCAGGACAGCGGTAGCGTCAACAGGATAGTTGTCGCCGCCGCAACCAGCTGCCATCCACGGGTACGGGAGAGGATTGCGGCGCTGACCGCAGCCAACACGAGTACCCCATAGAGATAGCCTCCACCGCCGAGGCCCCATGGACCATCCCGGGCGATCAATTCATTGAGGTTGTCGGTCGACGACCAGTCGAACGCAATCGCTTTGCATAACCACAGATATGGAAGAGCCCAGGTGAGGAGACGCACCGCTTGGGACCAGCGTGCACGATTTCCCTCAAGCGAGGCGTATGAAATCGCAAGCGCGATAAACAAAGGCGCGACCAGCGCCGTGAAACGTACTGGACGTTCGAGGACTGATACCCAGGTGGGATTCGGTAGAGCAAGGAATACATCACGCCACCTTGTCCCCCACACTTCTTTTTGCGTTACAAACCAGTAGAGATTGTTCGATCCGGCGACGTCCGCGATACTCTCAGTAGTGACGCCCAACCGCATGAGTAAGAGCGCGAACGTCGCTGCGCCGAGGGTTCCAAGAGGAAATATCAACCACGGCTTGCCCCCGGTCGCGAGTTGTCTACCCAGAAGCGCTCCGCCGGCTCCGAACCACAGCGCTGACATCGCGGTCGCCATTGCTGCGACCATCGAGCCACTGTCGTGGAGCAACTCGCGCAAGTTGTACGGCACGCCGGGAAGCCGTACGAGTATCCACAGTCCAACTGCTATGCCCGTAATACAGGTAATTAGTGCGATTAAGGTGCGCAGTAGATCTGGACTCCTGCCAGTCGGTACGGCAAGAGTCGACGCCATGGGGTATCGCAACTCGTTTAGCGATTCGTCCGTAGCCGCACCATGCATCAATCGCGCAAGAAGGATGCCGGCGAGCACAACGGTGAGCGGATCGGTCAGGCTCGGCGTACGCCCTATGATCGTAGTTTGTGCGAGTTCGAGTAGTAGTACCCAGGAAGCTAGCACGAGCGCGGCGGCACGCACTGCGGGCGCGGCAAGCCACAGGAGTATCGAGAACACGTACAGACGTGGTAAGAAGGCCTGGAGATTTACAAGTAGCCGGCCGTCGAGCAGGTCCGCGAACGGCACAAGGTTGAAGTCCTTGATAACCGTGTCGAATCGGAGAGGCGTCAGAGCGGAAGCGCTATATGCTAGGAACAACACCGTTGCCACGATCCCTCTACGCTGGCGCACTGAGTAATGCGCGATCTCACTCCAAAGTAGGCAGGCGCCAACGAGCCCTGCTACGAGCGAAATGTCTGCGCTGCGGCCGATAAGAATGATGTGGCCAACGAAGACGAATAGAGCCAGGATGCTGAGTCCAGGAAGGACCCAACGCATGGGCACCAACGCCGCAAGGAGCATGCCGGCACCGAGTAACTGTGCTCCATACCAAGCAGTATCCAGGATGTTCCAGCGCGGTGCGATAAGCAAATTCGCTAACGCATCGTGAAGCTGTCCGATCGCGAGTGTCGGTACGAAGGGTGCGAACTGCGCTGCCAGATACAGGCCGAACAGAGTGGCCGCTAATGGAGTACGGAACGCGCGCCGCCAAGGAACCATGGTTTCGGCATTCCCGACCATCGTGACCAAAGTCGCCAGCGCTGTCCCTGTTGTTGCACCAACGAGATTCGATGCGATGTCCCGTACGCTCGGCACGCGGCTGGGTAGCCAGACTTGCAATACCTGCAGAAGGGTTGCAAGGAGAGCGGCAAAAACAATGGCGGCGATACTTCGCGTAGCCAACGTACGTTGATTGCCGGAGGCAAGCGTCGCAAAAAAGCCGAAAGGCAGGAAAAGAGCGATATTCCCCAAGATGTCGACCAATGAGCTTGGCCGGCTTTCTGATTTGAACAGGAAATCCCAGTCGTCGCAGCCAACCGGAGAGAAGTCGAACGGGTAAAGCGAGCCGTAGATGATGAGCGCAACCGTGAGTCCGAATGCGGAGCGAGCCAAGCCAATTGGGGTACGGTTCCTTCGAAGCATGGGCTATTTGCTCGCCATATGGCGATACTTAGCGCTCTGGCGGTATGCTGATGTTGAAGCGCGCAGCAAGGTACTCGAGAGTTGCAGCGAGGCCATACTGGCGGCACGAGTTCAGGCGCGGTACCGCGAACAGAGCCCGCAAAATCGGCAGATCAGGATCTATTACCCGTGCGAGCCGCTCCGGCGCAAGCTCTCCGCTACGATTTTCCATGCGGCGATGACGGAGTCTGAAGGATAGCTTGCGCAATGCTGCGGGGCGCTGCGTGCCGAGCCAGGTTGTGAGTCGATACTTGAGTGGTCGCGCGCCATCGAGCGGGAAGCCGTAATCGCTTGGATAAGCGGCCAGTCCGGCGTGCGCCACAGCAATCATGTGGCCCTGCAAGCGACCGAGGTCTTTGTACCGTAGCGGAATATATGCGGTATCTGTGATTGCCTGGGACTCAAGATAAGGAAAGAACATTGGGCCGAAGCGCTGATTGAGCTGCGCGTCGCGGCCCGTCCAGTAGCGGCCTCGGAAACTTGGATAGAGCATCTCGACCTGGGCACGTTCGAGGACGTCGTCGTGTGCATCGATTGCATCACGCATCGCCGCGGCTAGCGCGGCGCGATAGTCGACTTCGACGAAGCGCGCGGTAAGAGCGGCAGGATCGTATGGCGAATAAAAGGTCGATACGAGTCGGCCAGTGGATGACCGCCCGTCAGGGATGTAGAAGAAGTTGCGGTAGATCTCCCCAAGTGACCCATTGAGCGGGACGGCGCCGTCGCGGTGGCGGGCAAGGCGGTCCTTGCGGTCGACGCCGAGATCGAACAGCGGCTGCTCGACCTTCCATCCGTCGAACGCGAACAGATCTTGTTCGATTAGTTCAGGAATAGCTTCGGGGTCGGCCTCAGCTGGCCTCTTCTCGATACAATTGAGATCGAGACCTTCGTGCTCGCAAATTAGGCGTGCTACGTTTACGTCTTCGTCATCAGTTGACCCGTAGACAAACAGAGACGGTCGGACTCCGTGACGCAGGAGCATCGCGAGCATCAAGCGCGAGTCGAAGCCGCCTGAGAAGGATAGGCGAAGGCGAGTCCCAAAGTTACTGGCGAGCGGGGCAAAAACATTGTCTAGCCGGGCTATGTGCGACCTGGCGATCTCATCCATTGAGCTTGACGAGACGATGGGGGCGTGGGCCAGTGGAGAGGGGCGCGGAATCTGCTTTGATTGGCCTGAGGAGTCGACATCGAGGATCACGTTGGGCGGCAGCGAAGAAACACCCGCAAGCAAGGTGCGTGTGCCGAACACCGAACCGTTGATCACGTACTCGTAGCAGGCCTGCACGTCGAACTGAGGTGCCGCTATAAGCGCGCAAAACGGTAGGAAGGCATTCGACCATAATCGCTGAGTCCGATCATGGTAGATACGGCATGTCCCCAGTCCATCTCCTGCCACGTAGATGTGATTATTTCGATGTACGATGATTGTGTGTGTGCCGAGCAAGCCGTTCCACGTGAAGTTCCCCGGTTCAAACTCCGCTAGTAGTCCAGGCAAGCACGCGGGCGACCCGACGCTCTTGTGCACGATTGAGCCGAGAACCACAATGAAAGCGCCATCCGGCGTTTCGTAAGATGCGGGTGCGTCCCCGGCCAAGTTGCTGAAAACAATGAGCCGATATCGACCGCAGCGGCGGTTGTACACCTTATTGAGATTATGCTTCGTGAGGATCGAAAAGAACCGATCTAGGGCCCCTAGAGCAGTGTTGTCACGTTGCAAAATGAAGAAACTCATGGAGTAGCTGTGCTAAGAGAGACGTCAATTGATAGCGGCAACCACGCGCGCGCCTTGCGCGCAGGATGCGGTTTCGCAATCGCTACCCGTGAGACGCTGACTTTCACTGTTGCCCTCGCTTTAGTGGCTGCGGGGCCGGTAGACGCCACTGTTTACGACGCCTCTCCGACCGATTACCGCCGAATCCTGCGCATTCTTGAGCCGGGGGATGAACTTCGCTTGGCAGAGGGGGCGTACAGCGATGGTCTTCCTATACACAATATACAGGGCCGGCCAGAGGCGCCGATAACTATTAGTGGAGCGCTTAGCGGCCAGCGTAGCGTATTGCTGGGTCGCCCGGGCAATAATACTGTCAGTTTGCGCGATGCAGCCCACATCGTCATTCGGGACCTAGAAATTCATGGTCGCGGCGCTTTCGTCGACGCTATCAAAGCTGAGGGGGACGCTGCATTCGCACACCATATCCGTCTCGAACGACTGACGATCCATGGCTTCGCGCGGGAGCAGCAGGCTGTCGGCATCTCAACGAAATGCCCGGCTTGGAACTGGGAAATTGTCGATAACTATATCGCAGGCGTCGGGACCGGATTGTATCTCGGCGACTCTGACGGTAGCGCTCCGTTCGTCGGCGGACTCATTGAGGGCAACACGATAAGGGACACCATCGGATACAACCTACAAATCAAGCACCAGATCAGGCGTCCTGAGCTTCCCGGGATGCCGCTCCAGCGCATGCGCACCATCATCCGTCATAACCGTTTCAGTAAAGCGCATGGCGGAGCCGCCGGAGCATCGGCCCGTCCCAACGTATTGCTAGGCCATTTCCCCCTCGGCGGACCTGGAAGCGATGACGAGTACGTGATGTACGGCAACTATTTCCTGCAGAATCCTCATGAAGCACTGTTCCAGGGTGAAGGCAATTTGGCGATTTATGCCAACATCTTTTTGAATACTCACCAAAGCGGATTTCCCGCGGTCGCTATACAGCCACACAATGACATTCCACGTCGGGTGCGTGTTTTTTTCAACACTGTAGTCCACCCAAAAATGGGAATCCGCATCGTGTCTGGTGCGGCATTTGGCGTAGCGGACTTCAAGCAGGTCGTTGTAGGCAATCTCCTCTTTGCTGACAACGGAATCGAGGGCGGGGAGCAGACCGGTAATGTGGTGCGTCAGTTCGAGGAATTCGACGGACGACGAGCTCCGCTTGGCGAAAATCCCTGCGTGCCTGGGATCTTGCACGCGAACGCACAGGCAGCGCCGTTTCGTTTCGAGCGCTTCCAAGATCTACCATCGGCGCATGCGGACTTTCACGGACGTGTACGCAGCAGCGAACATGTGGGAGCCTGCGCTCCCCAAGCGCAATGACGCATGCTTTCGCGCAGGCGGGCTTATTCAAACGAGCCAAAGTTGAAAAATGAAGCGGCTTTCCGAACGGCAAAGCCTTGAGACGTCCCTCGAATTGCGGAGAAGCGGTGAACGCAGAGGACCCATGAGCGACAGTAAATCTTGTATTCTTGTGACTGGTGGGGCCGGCTACATTGGCAGCCATGTAGTCAAACTCCTCGGTGAAGGGGGTCGCCAGCCGGTAACGCTGGACAATCTCAGCAAAGGTAATCGCGACGCGGTGCTATACGGGGACCTCGTTGTCGGAGACACGGGAGATGCTGCTCTCGTCACTGATATACTCGAGCGCTACCGCGTCGATACAGTCATGCACTTCGCCGCTTCGACCATCGTTCCGGATTCGGTCGCAGACCCACTGGCCTACTACGCGAACAATACTCGCAACACGCTGAATCTACTGCAGTGCTGTATCGCTGCTGGTGTAAAGCACTTTGTGTTTTCTTCCACTGCTGCGGTTTACGGAATCCCGGTAAGTGGGGAGTGTGATGAAGACGCATTGACAGCGCCAATCAACCCGTACGGGCAGTCCAAGCTCATGAGCGAGCAAATGCTGAGAGACGCATGTCGTGCCTATGGTATGCGCGCGGTAGTGTTGCGGTACTTTAACGTGGCCGGCAGCGATCCCGAGGGACAGATTGGACAGTCCACGCCAGGGTCGACACTGCTGATCAAGGTGGCCGTCGAACATGTCATGGGTTTGCGCCCCGCCCTGCATATTTTCGGCTCGGATTACCCGACGCCAGACGGCACGGGGGTGCGCGACTACATTCACGTGACCGACCTCGCTGCTGCACATCTCGACGCATTGCGCTATCTCGAGTCCGGGGGCGAAACAGTAACGCTGAACTGTGGCTACGGTCGTGGCTTCAGCGTGCGCGAGGTGGTGGATATGGTCGCGCGCGTAGCTGGAAAGGCCCTCGAGGTGATTGAAAGACCACGCCGTCCGGGGGATCCGCCGCGGCTCATCGCCCGTGCTGATCGAATCAGTCAGCTGCTGGGTTGGAAGCCGCGCTACCATGATCTCGAAACCATAGTGCGAACATCACTCGAGTGGGAAAAGGCGTTGGCGAGACGTCGCGGAGGTAGAGGATAATGCCGATCGTCGCGCTTGCGCTATTGCTTTACTCGTTGTTGAACTTGAGCGCAACGCTGGCTGCGGAACCTCTCGTCGACACGATTACGCGAGTAAAGCCCTCAATCGTCGGAGTGGGCACCTATGCAGCGCTACGCCGCCCGCCCGCCATCTTGCTGGGTACGGGTTTCGTCGTCGATAACGGACATTTGGCCGCCACGAACTACCATGTAATTGATATCGAAGCTAATGACGCTCAAGAAGGCGATCTTGTCGTCTTCGTTGGACATGGACGCCAGGTTGAGTATCGATCCGCCGAGGTCGTAGCAATGGACTCGACGCATGACCTGGCGCTGCTGAGGTTCAGCGGGGATTCTCTGCCAACCCTGACGCTGGCCGGCGGCAGAGCAGTGCCGGAAGGGACCGCGATCGCCTTCACCGGCTTCCCCATCGGTGCCGTGCTCGGGCTGCATCCCGTTACCCATCGCGGCATCGTTTCGGCAATCACGCCTATTGCGATTCCTGCATCCTCGACGCGGGAATTGAGCGCGCAGCGCATTTCTGCGCTGCGAGATCCGTTTAAGGTGTTGCAACTGGATGCGACAGCTTATCCGGGCAACAGCGGAAGCCCCGTTTATCGAGTTGACACAGGGGTTGTCGTTGGTGTCATTAATCAAGTGCTCGTGAAGGGCACCAAGGAAAACGCGCTGAAGGATCCAAGTGCGATCACCTATGCAATACCCGTAGAACATCTAAATGAGCTTCTGAGCCCGCCTAGGTAGAGCTTCTTCGGGACTATCGCACTCTCCCCACTTCCCAGCAGACCGCTACCATGTCACTGCAAGCCCTGCTGTTCTTGCTCGTATACTCTATTGCCCTCGTATACGCTGTGATTGCGAAACCGATCTTCGGCTTGTACGCGTACATCCTCAACTTTTTCCTTGATCCGCCGGGTCGTTGGTGGGGGAGTTACTTGCCGGACCTTCGTTGGTCGTTCTTAGCAGCGGGCGCGACACTCGCTGCCATATTGATCAACAGGCGTAATCCGCATGCCCCAAAGCCGTTGAGCTTCTTAGCGTTCAAATTGTACGTGCTTTACGTCTTATGGATGTGGGTACAGTCAGGTTGGGTCGTTGACCCTGAAGAGCACGCGCGTGGCCTCAATTTCATGACTAAGTTCGTGCTCGTTATCTATATGGTCACTGTGCTAGCGGGTAGCATCCAAATCATCGAGAGAATCTTATTCGCAATGGTCGCTGGTGGCTTCTATCTCGGGTATCTCGCATTTTCGTCGTATACGGGTGGCCGACTTGACGGTATCGGAGGACCCGGGATAAATGATGCTAGCAGCCTTGGTTTGGTCATGGCCGCATTCGCGATCGTAGCTGGTGTTTTGTACCACATTGGAGAAGGGCCAGGGAAATGGTTATCGGCAATGGCGTTACCCTTCATTCTGAACGCAATTGTCGCGGCAAGCAGTCGTGCCTCGTTCCTGGCGTTGGCGGCCGGGGGCATCGTTTTGTTTCTTTATAGACCTCCACGGGAAACGGCCCGATTACTCTTCTATGGTCTGCTCGCGATGAGTCTTTTCTTATCCTTAGCAAGCGAGTTCTTCTGGGAACGAATGCAGACGATGCGGGCGGCCACGGACGAAAGTGGAGAGATGGATAAGAGTGCCGCGTCGCGATTTGTGATAGTCGAGTCTCAATGGAAGATCTTTCTGGACCATCCGCTCGGTGCCGGCCATCATGGTACGGCCGCGTTGAGCTACAAGTATATACCCATCGAATATCATGCTAGTCAGGGTGGACGTGCTTCGCATAATACCGTGATGACAGTGCTGGTTGATCAAGGAATTGTCGGTATCCTGCTATGGATCGCGCTACTAATCACGATATATCAGATGTGCCGGCGTAATCATGAAATCGCTATTCGGGTAGGCGACAAGAGAGTTGCGTGGATTAATTCGTCGATCGCGGCGGCGCTCGCAGCTATCTTTGTCGGTGGCCTGTTTTCGCAGCAGCTTAAGCTCGAAGTGTTTTATTGGTTTATGGCCCTCGAGATGGCGCTTTCGCATTGCGTAGCACGTACCTATGAGCCGATGCATGATAGGCAAATCCGAGCGGACTAGGTGAACCAAGCGTAGTTCTCGGTAGTCGAGAACTACACAATGCTCGTCGACGCACCTTCACGGAGTGTCTCAGCTTGAACTTCGATCTCGAGAAGGCTCAAGCTGCTTGCTTACTACGAAGCTCCAATTCGGCCGTAGTCCGGAAGCCTATCGCGTTTGCGCGTTGACGAGGGCTGGCTGCGCTGGATAGCTTCCCGATTGCTAGTGCTAACTTTAGACTGTGTCGCGATGAGACGATGGCCCGTGTGAATGCTGCGATGAAGGTCCTCCACATCCTCGATCACGGTCTACCGCTCCACAGCGGCTACACCTTCCGCAGCTGTGCCCTCATCGACGGCCAGCGTGACCTCGGCTGGGAGCCGGTACTGATGACCGGACCCAAGCAGGGCGCGAGCGCGGCGGCGGTGGAGGAGGTCGATGGCTACCGCTATTTCCGTACCGCGGCGACCCCGGCGCCTCCGGTACCGGCGGGTGAACACCTCGCGGTAGTGCAAGCCATCCGCCAGCGCCTTCCCGCGGTACTCGCGGATACGCAGCCCGACCTCGTGCATTGCCACTCGCCGGCGCTCAACGCGCTCGGGGCACTCGCTGAAGCACGCGGACGCGGGCTACCCATCGTCCACGAGGTTCGCGCGTTCTGGGAGGACGCCGCGGTCGACCACGGTACGGCACGCGAATGGGGACTGCGTTACCGTTTGAGCCGCGCGCTCGAGAGCCACGTCATGCGTCGCGTGGACCACGTGTTTACCATTTGCGAGGGCTTGCGGGGAGATATCGTCGACCGCGGCATCTCCGCCGACAAGGTCACCGTGATTCCCAACGCGGTCGACGTGGAGGATTTCCCGCTCATCGAGTCGCGGGACGCGGCGCTCGAGGCCGAGCTAGGACTCGCCGGGTGCAGTGTGCTGGGCTTCGTCGGCTCCTTCTATGCCTACGAAGGCCTGGACCTGGCCATCGAGGCCCTGGCGCAGCTCGGCGACGAACACGCGTCGGTGTACCTGCTGCTGGTCGGCGGCGGCCCAGAGGAGGAGCGTCTGCGGCGACGCGTCGCGGAGCTCGGTCTGGAATCGCGTGTGCGCTTCACCGGACGCGTGCCCCACGGCGACGTACGGCGATATTACAGCCTGTTCGACTTCGCGCTCTACCCGCGCAAGTCGATGCGTCTGACCGAACTCGTGACGCCGCTCAAGCCGCTCGAGTCGATGGCGCTGGGCAAGCCGGTCATCGCGTCGTCGGTGGGCGGGCATCGCGAGTTGATCGAGGATGGTGTGACCGGGCACCTGTTCGCACCCGATTCCGCCACGGCGCTGGCTGCGGCGGTACGAAAAGCGCTCGCGGACCGTGCCGGACTCGATGCGATGCGGCAGCGTGGACGCGCATTCGTCGAGCGTGAGCGCAACTGGCAGGCCAGCGTGGCGCGCTACGTGCCGGTCTACGAGCGTCTGCTGAAGCGCTGAGTGCCGTATGCCGTGTCGCGCGTCGGCCGCGGCGCCGCGCTGTCAGGCGTGCGTGTCACTGGCCGGTGTTCCGGCAACCGGGCACAACAAACGGTCGAGCACCGCGAGGTTGGCGTCCCATGAGAAGTGTCGTTCGATAACCTGGCGGCTCGACGGTCCCTTCAGTGCGTTTTCGTCGGCAGTCGCCGTGTCGATGACAGCGGCGGCGTAATCGTCGGCCGAAGCGCATACGCGCAGACGTGGCGAAGGTTCGTGCGGAATGCCCTCGATGGCGGCCGGTGTGACCACCAGAGGGCGCTCCAGCGCCATCGCCTCGAGCACTTTGTTCTGCAGTCCCCGCGCGACCCGTAGCGGCGCCACGACGCAGTGCGCGTGGCTGAGGTAGGGGCGGATGTCGTCGACGCGGCCAGTGACGACGATACCCGGGCGTCGGCCGAGCCGCTGGACCTCGGCGGTCGGGTTCGAGCCGACGATGAAGAAACGCGTCTCCGGTGCCCTGTCGCATACCTGCGGGTGTACGTGTTCGGCATACCAGGTGACCGCATCGACGTTCGCACGGTAGTCCATTGCGCCGGTGAAGACGACCGCCCGAACCGCTTCGTCGTACGGTGATGCATGTTGCTGCCCGGGGTCGAAGTACGCGAGATCGACGCCGTTGCGAAACGCGTGGACGCGGTTCGAGGCCGCGGCATCTCCGGCCAGGTAGACCTCACGCTCTTCGTCGCTGACGAAGGTGGTCGCATCGAATCGCGCGACGACACGACGCTCGTAGGCCGCCAGAGTGCGGCCCTCGCGGGCGAATACGGCTCGGGTGAGCGGGCCGGCTTCGCTTGCGTACTGTGTCCACTTTGCCGAGTCGACGTCGACCATGTCGCAAATCAGCAGGGGGTCGCCGCACGGACGCGGCATCACGTACTGCGCCATCGTGGACGAGAACACGAACACCGCCGCCGGCTGGAACTCGGCCAGCGTACACGCGACCCAGTGTCGCATCGCTCGCGAGCGAAAATAGCGCACGCTGAGCGGCTCGCCGGTGAGCAGGCCGCCGGCACTGAGCAGACGCTTGATGCGGCCGTGAAGCGGCTCGGCGAAGACCTCCGAACAGGTCTCCCGCAGGGCATCCACGTAGGCGAGATCGTCGGGATCGTCGACAAAGGCGCCGAGACGCACGTCGAAGTCCTGCGCAAGATGCCGCAGCACGTTGTACGAGCGGATCTTGTCGCCCTTGTTGGGCGGAAACGGGATGCGGTGGGCGAGAAACAGCAGGCGGCGCATGCAGGGGCTTCAGCCGAGGCTGCGCGAGACCAGCGGTCCGAGGGCGTTCGCGACTGGCAGGGGCAGACGCTTCCACGTCTCGATGAGCAGCTTGAGCTTGGGGTTGTTGGGATTGCGCTGTGGCAAATCGTCGATACGCACGAGCCGATACTGGTAGGGAAGCGGTGTCGGTTCGAAGCCCCAGTTCTTCTTGAAGCTGTAGTTGCCCGAGCCGGCCTTGCTGCGACCGTAGTCGAAAACGCGATAGCCTGCGGCAACCGCGCTGCACATCAGCTTCCAGTACATGAAGTCGAAGGCTTTCAGTGCGCGCGCCTGCGGCATTCCGCCGGCATAGTAGGGCAGGATCGTGTCTCGAAAGTAGAAGCTCAGTACGCTGCTCACCACGCCGCCGTCGTGGGTGACCGTCGCCACCGAGCAGTCCTTGCCGAAGACCTCGCGAAGCGCGGCGAAGTAGCGGCGCGGAAATACCGGGGTACCGAGATTGCGCACACTGGTCGCGAAGGCATGATAGAAGCGCTCGAGCCCATCGTCGAAGGCGAAGTCGAGACCGGCCTCGATGCCCTTGCGCACCATCGCCCGCTGCTTGCGCGGGATGGCCTTCATGTTGACGTCGTCGTCGGCGCTGAGCGCCTTACGGAAGGTGAAATAGAGGTCATTGCTCGGCCAGTCGGGCTGCGTTCGCTCGGTGCTACGCAACTCGAGGTAGTCGATGGGCAATTCCGTCGCGAGTCGCGCCGCTTCGCGCTCGAGGGCGTCAATCGCCGCGCGTTCCACGCCCACTGCTCCGCCGTAGACGCAGTACGGCGTGGAGCAGAGCGTGTTGCCGAAAAGACGGCTGCGCACCATCGCCAGCGGCAGTACGCCGACGATGCTGCCGTCCTGCTCGGCGTAGAGGTAATGGTTCTCGAAGCCGAATACGCCGTGCAGCACGTCCGCCCATTCGGCGCGGTGACAGAAAGTCGCCGCCGGGGTGGTGGTGACGAAGTCGTTCCACGCCGCGCGCGAACGTGTGTCGAGTGGCTTGATGACTAGTCCGTCTTGCGACGGCATCGATTTATCCTCGCCATGAGGCCAAGAGATGATGATTGAGCGCCTGGAAGTGGAGCATCGCCGCGCCGCTCCGCCCTACCTCAGGGGAGCGGCGGAGCGGAGGTATGCCGCAAGCCCTCATCGTGGTACAAGCGCGCCGTGGTCGGCATGCCACATGCCACGCGGTCGGACGTGCTGCACGTCCAGCGTGCTTACGCGCGCCCGGGTCACGCGACGCACGCAGTGCCCCCGGCGCCGCGATTGTACTGGAATCGGCCGCAGGTCCGGTCGACTTGAGGGAGGGTCGACAAACGAGTGTGCTGCAGTCGCAGGCATACCGCATCTCCCGGCCGCTTGGCAGGTCACTGGCTGGCGACGATTGTTGCTAGAATCGCGCCCCACATCCATTCGCCGGGAGATGCAGCATGATGCGAACGCTAGTGACAGCCCTCGCTCTGCTCGCAGCCGCGAACGCGGCCGCCAACGACTACCCCACCCTCGAGCGCGTCGATCACGTGCTCACCTGCATGCGACAGCAGGGCGGACAGACGGTCGACAACCTCTATGCCTGCTCATGCGAAATCGACGTCATCGCCCAGCAGGTGAGCTTCGATGATTTCTCCGAAGCGCGCACCTTCGAAATCTACAAGCGCATGCCCGGCGAGAAGGGTGGTTTGTTCAGGGATAGCGATCGTGCTGACGACATCGTGAGCAAGCTCGAAGCGGCGCGAGCGGATGCGAAGAAGCGCTGCTTCATCGGTGCGACGCGCAGCGTGCGACCGGCCGGTCCGGCTGCGCCCGGAGGCGGCACAAACGCCGTGAAGAAGGCCGCAGATGATGCGTCGACCAAGACCGAATGATGCAGCGCAAAAGTACGCTGGCGCATGGTCTGGAGGCGCTGTAGCGCGGTTGCTGCCAAGGAAAATATCCCTATAATTGAGTCGTATGTCGGCATCTGGAAGCATGCTTGCACGGGTGCCGCATCAGGACGATTCTTACGCCTCGTGAGATGGTGTGGACACGAGACAAATGGCCGCCGGGTTCGATATGACGCCTGGCGCCGGTCGTCGCAGCGCCGTGACCGACCCGAGTATCGGTCGAGCGGAATCAATGCACGATGATCCGCGGCGCAGCGGCCAGAGGGGTGGAGCACCATTGTCGATTTCTCCTGAGCGTCCAGCCGCCATCCGCACGCAGGCAGCGTGCGCGCCCGCCGCGCGCCCCATACCCGTCCCGTCGTCCTGCCCGACTGTTTCACCGAATACTCTCATCCGGCTTCTGGATCTCGGGCCGGAAGGGAGTCAAAACAACAAAGAGATCAATCACGTGATTGTCAATTAATAAAGTGTGAAGGAGGAGGTCATGAGGACATCATCGTTGAAGCGATGGCTCATTGCGGCAGCCTCTCTGGTGGCGTTTGGCGGAACCGCCCAGGTTTATGCGAACGCAGAACTCGAGAAGCTGATGCAAGACCCCAACTACTGGGTCTTCCCCGGTGGTAACTACTGGAACTGGCGCTATTCGGAGTTGAAGCAGATCAACAACGAGAATGCGCACAAGCTCCAGGCGGCCTGGACGTTCTCGACCGGCGTACTGCGCGGCCACGAAGGTGGTCCGCTGGTACTGCCCGGCTCGACGACCGGACTGCCGCACGACACGCTGTTCATCCACGCAGCATTCCCCAACAACGTGTTCGCCATCAATCTCGACACCCTCGAGATCGTGTGGGAATACGTGCCCGTTCAGGACTACGACGAAACCGTTCCGGTCATGTGCTGCGACACGGTCAATCGTGGTCTCGGCTACGGCGACGGCAAGATCATCCTGCAGCAGGCGGACACCACCCTGGTGGCGCTGAACGTGAAGACGGGTGAGAAGGTCTGGTCGGTCAAGAACGGCGATCCGAAGCTCGGTCAGACGAACACCAACGCCCCGCACGTGATGAAGGACAAGGTCATCACGGGCATCTCGGGCGCGGAGTTCGGCGTGCGCTGCTGGCTGAACGCCTACGACCTGAAAACCGGCAAGCGCGTGTGGCGCGCCTACAGCATGGGCCCGGATGCGGACATGCTGATGGATCCGGAGAAGACCACCTCGCTTGGCCAGCCGGTCGGCAAGGATTCTTCGCTGAAGACCTGGAAGGGTGACCAGTGGAAGATTGGCGGTGGTTCGACCTGGGGCTGGTGGCCGTACGACAAGGAGCGTAACGCGGTCTACTACGGCACGGGCAACCCGTCGACCTGGAACCCGGTGGTTCGCCCCGGCGACAACAAGTGGTCGATGTCGATCTTCTCGCGTGACGTCGATACCGGTATGGCCCACTGGGTCTACCAGATGACGCCGCACGATGAGTGGGACTACGACGGCATCAACGAAATGATCCTGGTCGACATGAAGGTCAAGGGTCAGGACGTCAAGGCGCTCGTCCACTTCGATCGTAACGGCTTCGCCTACACCATGGATCGCACCAACGGCGCCCTGCTGGTCGCCGAGAAGTACGACCCGGCAGTGAACTGGGCGACGCACGTCGACATGAAGACCGGTCGCCCGCAGGTGGTCGCCAAGTACTCGACCCACTACAACGGCGAGGACACCAACACCACCAACGTCTGCCCGGCGGCTCTTGGCACCAAGGATCAGCAGCCGGCGGCGTACAGCCCCCGCACCGGTCTGTTCTACGTGCCGACCAACCACGTCTGCATGAACTACGAGCCGGTCTCCGGTGGCGAGTACGTCGCAGGTCAGCCCTACGTGAACGCTGTTCTCAGCATGTTCCCGGCGGGCCGCGTGAGCCCCGGTCCGGAGTTCGGCAACAATGCCGACAACAACAACCTCGGCAACTTCATTGCCTGGGATGCGGACAAGGGCAAGATCGTGTGGTCGATTCCGGAGCGTTTCTCGGTCTGGAGCGGTGCGCTGGCTACGGCGGGTGACGTCGTCTTCTACGGCAACCTCGAGGGTTACCTGAAGGCGATCGACGCCAAGAGCGGCAAGCTGCTGTGGAAGTTCAAGAACCCGTCCGGCATCATCGGCAACGTCACGACCTGGGGCCACAACGGCAAGCAGTACGTCGGCGTCCTGTCAGGCGTCGGTGGCTGGGCCGGCATTGGCATGGCCGCAGGCCTCATCAACGACACCGATGGTCTCGGTGCTGTGGGTGCCTACAAGGGTCTGAACAGCTTCACCCGCCTCGGCGGTGTGCTCAGCGTGTTCAGCCTGCCCTGATCACCTACGGGTGATACCAGGCCAAGGCAATCGGCACTCAGCGCTGATTGACTGACGCTGAACCCGGCTCTCCGCAAGGAGGGCCGGGTTTTTTTTCGTGTCCGGTGGACCGCCGGGCTCGCCGAGGCGTAAGCCGGGCGGGAAACTGTAGAGTCGTCGCTCGGTGCCGCAGGGGAGTCGAGCAGCAAGGATTTGAATTGATGGCTGGAACGAAACGATGGGCGACCTGCCGGCAGGCGACGGTTGGCTGCGCCTGCAGTCGCATGATCATGCTGGTCCTGATGACGGCATGGCTCGCGTCCTGCTCGCAGGACGAGCCGGCGCCGCCGAGTGCGACGGCGGCACGCGAAGAGGCGCGTGACACACCTCCTGCCGCAGAGGCAGGTAGCGATGCCGGGACGACAGCGCCGCAATCGGCTGCGCCGGCTGCGGCGCCGGAGGCGACGGCCGCATCCGCTGCAGACGAGGGCGCTGCTGCGACGGGACCGGCCGCGAATGAGCCGGAACAACACGAGATCCGTGGTGTCGTAACGCAGTGGTCGCCCATGATCACGTTCATGCGCCCGGGCGATCGCGTCGTGTTCCGGCAGATGACGGGCCACGATACCGAGACCATCGAGGGACTGATACCGGGTGGCGCCACGCCGTGGAAGTCGGCGCTTGGAGAGGAAGGGTTCAGCGTGACGCTCGATGTCCCCGGCGCCTACGTCTTCAAGTGCAACCCACACGTCAGCACCGGTATGGTCGGCGCCATCGTGGTCGGCGACACGCCCCCGCAGAACATGGACGCCATCCAGGACAGCCCCCTCAACAAGGGCATGATCGGGCGCGCCATCCGTAAGCTTGGCGAGGCGCTCGACGCGCGCTGAGGCGCGGGAAATCGTCCCGCGTCGACGGGAACCGGCCGCTCCCGGGAGGCGCTTTTGGTTAGAATGCCGGGCCTGTTGGGTGTGGAGCAGTGCTGCCGAGGCGTTCCGAAACCCGCAATTCAGGGGCGGTTCAGCGTCGCCCGGTAGTCTTGAGAGCGTGGTCGACGGAGGCCGCGCTTAGGATTGGAATCGAGGAAGAACTCAGTGGGAGTAAAACAGATGACCATCGCCAGCAGGACCCTTGCTTTCGCAGTGCTTTTCGGCGGAGCAACCGCGGTTGCAGCCGAGGAGCATGTGGTCGAAGGTGTCGTTACCCAATGGCGTCCGATGATCACCTTCGCACAACCGGGTGACAGCCTACGCTTCAAGAACATGACCGGGCACGATACCGAGACAATCGAGGGCATGATCCCGGAAGGTGCGGAGACCTGGAAGTCCGAGCTCGGCCAGGAAGGTTTCAGCGTCAACCTGGACCAGGAAGGCGTGTACGTCTTCAAGTGCAATCCGCACATCACCACCGGGATGGTCGGTGTGGTGGTGGTCGGCGATGCGCGGCCACCGCAGAACCTGGAGGCACTGAAGGGCAACCTGGACAACGTCAAGGTCGGCCGCAACATGGTCAACCGCGCGCTGAAGAAGCTCGACAAGGCGCTCGAAGCCGAGTGATGCCCCCCTCGGGGCACACGCACTGTCAGCGGGGACCACGGTCCCCGCTCGCGTATGAGGAGGTTCCGATGAAGGTAACATCACGAGGGTGCAGGCTGCCGACGGCTTTGCTCGGCATCACCATCGCCACGTGCGCGGCCGGAAACGTTGCGGCCCAGGAGGCCGCGGAACGGGATGCGCTGCGCGTGTGTGCAGACCCCTTCAACCTGCCGATGTCGAACAAGCAGGAGGAGGGCTACGAGAACAAGATTGCCGAACTCTTCGGCCGCAAGCTCGGGCTTCCCGTCGTCTACGAATGGTTCCCCCAGCGTATCGGTTTCATTCGCAACACCCTGCGCAACAACGAGACCGAGGACGGTTCTTACAAGTGCGACCTGGTGATGGGCGTGATCGAGAACTTCGAGATCGCGCAGCCAACACGACCCTACTTGCACTCCTCCTGGGCGATGGTCTACGTCAAGGGGCGGGGGCTGGATTTCATCGAATCGCAGGACGACCTCGGCAATCTCACCGATGAGCAGAAAGCCAAGCTGCGGATCGGCATCTGGGACCGTGGCCCGGCCACTGACCTGATATTTCAGAAGGGCCTGATGGAGTATGCGATACCGTTCCAGAGCATGAGCGGCGATGCACGTGAGAATCCGGGCAAGATCATCGAACGCGACCTCGTCGAAGACCGCATCAACCTGACTTTCGTGTGGGGCCCCATTGCGGGGTACTACGCGCAGCAGATCGAGGAACACGATATCAAGGTCATCCCGCTCAAGAGCGAGCCCGGCCTGCGGTTCGATTTCCAGATTTCGATGGCGGTACGTTTCGGCGAGAAGGCATGGAAGGAGCAGGTCGATCAGCTCATCACCGACAACCGCGACGAGATCGATGCGATTCTCGCGAGCTACAACGTGCCGATGATGGAAGTGGTCGTGCGAGACCGGAGCGATGACGATGACGACGATTGAATCCCTTCACAGGCTCGTGCTCAGTGCTGCACTGCTGTTCAGCACAGTGGTGGCGCTGCCGGTCCCCGCTGCGGAGGACGATTCGCCACCGCCGGAGTTTTCCGAGGCCGAGACGCGGATGTGGCTCACCAACCAGCTCGCCGCGATAGAAGCGCCGATGACCTTGCGCTACACGTTCGAGAAGTCGGGCACGCTCGAGCCCGGCTTCGAGGACGAGATCCGGCTCGTCGTCGAACGTATCAACGAAGACGACAGCAAGGCCATTTCGCTCTATTTCTTCACCGGCGAGCGACGCTTCCCGGTACCGCCCGTGGACAGCACCAACGTCAACCTCGTGCTCGGCAAGTACCTCGAGGGCGACGTCTACGAAATGAACCGCCTCACCGATCCGAATGGCACCGCGCGTGAGCGCTGGCGCTATTTCATGCGTCGCATCAAGTTCGCGCTGTCGGAATCGGCGACCGTCGAGCCCCGCAGTTTCGAGTTCGACGGGCGTCAGTGGAACGGTTACGAGGTCAGTTTCTCGCCTTACGTCAACGACCCGCATCGCGACGAGTTCGAGCGCCTGGCGAACAAGACCTACTCGGTCATCGTGAGCGACGAACTTCCCGGATACCTCTACCGCATCGAGACCCGGGTGCCGGCGGAGGCGGAGGGCGAGAACGCTGCGCCGCTGCTGCGCGAGGTGCTGCAGCTCGAGGCCATCGAAACGGCTGGCTGACGGGCGCCCACTGCTCGCGGCGCGTACCGATTCGTGGGCGTGGAAGCGCAGCAGGACTCCGGTGGCCGGTCGACGACGCGTCTGGGTCAGGCGGTGACTACAGCGCGCGCTGGCGCGAGACGCACCGCACAATACTTGAACTCCGGAATCTTCCCGAACGGGTCGAGTTCCTCCACCGTGAGCAGGTTGGCGGCGGCCTCGGCATAGCAGAAGGCCATGAACACGGAGCCGCGTTGCATACCGCGGTCCGGGCGTACGCGGGCGGTCACGCGCCCGCGCCGCGATTCGACGACGATGAAATCGCCCTCGCTGACGCCGGTCGCGGCCATGTCGTCCGGATGCACGTTGACCATGGGTTCGGGTTCGATGGCATTGAGCACGCTGGCGTTGCGCGTCATGCTGCCAGTGTGCCAATGCTCGAGCTGGCGGCCGGTGATGAGGATGTTCGGGTAGTCCTGGTCGGGCAGTTCCGCCGCGTGGGTGTATTCCGCGGGTACGAAACGCGCGCGCCCGTTGGGTGTCGGGAACGCCTCGCGGAAGAGGATCGGCTCGCCCGGGTCGCCCTCGGCAAGGCACGGATAGGTGATTGAATCCTCGCGTTCCAGCCGCTCCCAGGTCATGCCGGCAATGCTGGGCGTCGCCTCGCGCATTTCGTCGAAGACGTCGACGATATCGGCGTAGTCCCACTCGAGCCCGAGGCGCCGCGCCATCTGCTCGATGATCCAGAGATCCTGGCGTGCCTCGCCGGGTGGGGCGATGGCCTGCCGACCGAGCTGCACGCGGCGGTCGGTATTGGTGAAGGTCCCGGTCTTCTCCGGAAACGCCGAGGCCGGCAGGATGACGTCGGCGAAGCCGGCCGTCTCGGTGAAGAAGATGTCCTGTACGACGAGGTGCTCCAGCATCGCCAGCGCTTCGCGCGCGTGGTTGAGGTTGGGATCGGACATCGCCGGGTTCTCGCCCATGATGTACATGCCCTTGAGCTTGCCGGCATGGATGGCGCGCATGATCTCGACCACGGTGAGCCCCGGCTTTGGATCGAGCGCGGTGCCCCACAGCGCCTCGAACTTGGCGCGCACGGTGGCGTCGCCGACCGGTTGGTAGTCGGGATAGACCATCGGGATCAGTCCGACATCCGAAGCGCCCTGCACATTGTTCTGGCCGCGCAGTGGATGAATGCCCGTACCCGGCCGGCCGATGTGCCCGCACAGCAGCGCGAGCGCGATCAGGCAGCGTGCGTTGTCGGTGCCGTGAACGTGCTGCGAGATGCCCATGCCCCAGAAGATCATCGAGCCGCGTGCGCGCGCGTAGACGCGCGCGACTTCGCGAATCGTCTCTGCCGGGATGCCGCAGATCGGTGCGACCTTGTCCGGCGAGTAGTCACGCACGCATTCAGCGAGGGCTTCGAAGCCTTCGGTACGCTGCGCGATGAAGTCGGCGTCGTGCAGTTCCTCGGCGATGATCGTGTGCATCATCGCGTTCAGCAGCGGCACGTCGGTATCCGAGCGGAACTGCAGGAAGTAATCCGCGTGGCGCGCGAGGTCGGAGCGGTAGGGATCCATCAGGATCAGCGTCTTGCCGGCCTGCGCGGCATTCTTCATGAATGTCGCGGCGACCGGGTGATTGACCGTCGGGCGCGAGCCGATGATGACGATGACCTCGGTCTCGGCGACATCGGCGACCTGGTTGGATACGCCCCCCGAGCCGATCATCTCGAGCATCGCGGCGACCGAGGAGGCGTGGCACAGGCGGGTGCAGTGATCGACGTTGTTGGTGTGGAAGCCCGTGCGCACGAGCTTCTGGAACAGGTAGGCTTCCTCGTTCGAGCCCTTGGCCGAGCCGAAGCCGGCGAGCGCGTGGCCGCCGTCGCGATCACGGATGCGCGCCAGGCCCGACGCGGCGCGCTCGAGGGCTTCCTCCCAGCTGGCCTCGCGAAAGTAGCGCGGAATGTCGGCGTCCTCGAGGATGGCCGTTGTCTTCGGTGCGTCGTCGCGGCGGATGAGCGGCGTCGTCAGCCGGTCGGGATTGTGCACGTAATCGAATCCGTAGCGTCCCTTCACGCACAGCCGCGAGTGGTTCGCCGGGCCGTCGCGGCCGTCGACGAAATGGATGCGCTCGTCCTTCACGTGGAAGGTGAGCAGACAGCCGACACCACAGTAGGGACAGGCCGACTCGATCGTGCGGTCGGCTTCGATCTTGCCTGCCTCGTTGGCCGGCATCAGCGCGCCGGTCGGGCAGGCCTGCACGCATTCGCCGCAGCTCACGCAGGTGCTGTCGCCCATCGGGTCCTCGACGTCGAAGACGATGCGCGATTCGGCGCCGCGGAAGGCATAACCGATGACGTCGTTGACCTGTTCTTCGCGGCAGGCACGCACGCAGCGCGTGCACTGGATGCAGGCGTCGAGATTGACCGCAATGGCGGGATTGCTGAGATCCGGAGCCGGCTGGTGGCGACCGGGCAGGCGCGGCGTGCCGACGCCGAGTTGCTCGGCCCAGTAATCGAGTTCGGAGCGCGGCGTGTGCGGCGATGCGCCGCCGTCCGGCATGTCCGCCTTGAGCAGCTCGACGACCATGCGCTGGCTGGCGCGTGCACGCTCGCTTTCGGCGCGCACGACCATGTCGGCGCTTGGCAGCCTGCAGCACGACGGCGCGAGCACGCGCTCGCCGTCGATCTCAACCACGCAGGCACGGCAGTTGCCGTCGGCCCGGTAGCCTTCCTTGTAGCACAGGTGCGGAATTTCGATGCCGGCACGGCTGGCGGCCTGCAGGATGGTTTCGCCGGCGGCCGCTTCGATGTCGCGGCCGTCGAGCGTGAAGCGGACGGCGGCTGTCATGTCAGTCGAATTCCTCGGGGAAGTAGCGCAGCGCACAGCGCAGCGGATTGGGTGCGGCCTGGCCGAGGCCGCAGATGGAGGCGTCTTCCATGGTGCGGGCGAGCTCTTCGAGCAGCGGCTGATCCCATCGTTCGCGTGCCATCAGCACGCTCGCCTTGGTGGTGCCGACGCGGCACGGTGTGCACTGCCCGCAGCTCTCGTGTTCGAAGAAGCGCATGGCATTGAGCGCCGCTTCGCGTGCGCGGTCGTGCTGCGAAAGCACGATGATGGCTGCCGAGCCGATGAAGCAGCCGTGCGCTTGCAGCGTGTCGAAATCGAGCGGCAGGTCAGCCAGCGAGGCGGGCAGGATGCCGCCCGAGGCGCCGCCCGGGAAGTAGCCGTAGAGCTCGTGGCCGGGCAGCATGCCGCCGCAGTATTCGTCGACGAGCTCACGCAGCGAGATGCCGGCCGGGGCGAGGTGTACGCCGGGTTCGACCACGCGTCCGCTGACCGAGAAGGAGCGCAGTCCACGGCGCTCCCGCCGGCCGTGTCCGGCGAACCAGGCGGCGCCGCGTTCGAGGATCTCGCGCACCCAGTACAGCGTCTCCATGTTGTGCTCGAGCGTGGGCCGACCGAACAGCCCGACCTGGGCGACGTAGGGCGGACGTAAGCGTGGCATGCCGCGCTTGCCCTCGATCGACTCGATCATGGCCGATTCCTCGCCGCAGATGTAGGCGCCGGCACCACGGCGCAGCTCGATCGGCGGCAATGCGCAGGGCGGGTCGGCGCGCAGACGCTCGAGCTCGGTGGCGAGCATCGTACGGCAGCCGGCGTACTCGTCGCGCAGGTAGATGTAGCAGGCCTCGGCGTCGACGGCCCACGCCGCGATCAGCATGCCCTCGAGGAAGCGATGCGGGTCGCGCTCGAGGTAGTAGCGGTCCTTGAAGGTCCCCGGCTCGCCTTCGTCGATATTGACCGCGAGCAGACGGGGTGCCGGCTGATCGCGCAGGATCGACCACTTGCGGCCGGCCGGGAAACCGGCGCCGCCGAGACCGCGCAGCTGCGAGTCGCCGAGGGTGGCAATCACTTCGTCGACGGTGCGCTCGCCGCGTTCGCAGGCGGCGAGCAGGGCGTAGCCACCAGCGGCGCGATAGCCATCGTAATCGAGGTGGGCAGTCGGCGGCGCGGTCACCTCGCCGGCAGCTACCCTGGCCGCAACGTCTTCGCTGCGGGCCTGCTCGATCGGATTCTGCCCGACCACTGCCACCGGTGCGCCATGGCAGCGACCGACACAGGGGACACCCTGCACGCGCACGTCGTCGCCGAGCGTCGCACGCAGGCGTGCAGCAAGCTCGTCGGCGCCGAACATCGCGCAGGTGACCGACTCGCACACGCGCACGGTGAGCGCCGGTGGCCGCTCCGATTCTTCGCGAACGACGTCGAAATGATGGTAGAAGGTGGCGACCTCGTAGACTTCTGTCATCGAGAGATCGAGGCATTCGGCCAGCGCCACGACGTGCGCGGCGTCAATGCAGTGGTACTCGTCCTGGATCGCGTGCAGGTACTCGATGAGCAGATCACGGCGCCATGGCGGTGCTCCAATCAGCGCGCGTACCTCCTCGAGCGCAGCCGGCTGGGCGCGGCGACCGCGGAAGCGGCCCTTGCGTGCGGTACCGGTCTTCATCGCGCACCGGCGGCCGCCGCCGCGAGCAGAATCTCACCCTTGCCGCCGTAAGCCATGTCGCCACACCAGCGCTCGGCCCGGGCGAAGTCGCCGATGCGCCGGGCGAGACGGCGATCGATGCCCGCAAGGTGCTGGGCCAGCAGCGGGACGAAGGTCAACGCGAAGGCTCCACATGGATTGAACGTGGCCGGCATGGTGGCCGGGCGTTCGCTCAGCAGCAGCGAGCCACGGCGCATGCCGGCGCCGGCGTGCGGGCCACAGGCGCCGAGCACGATGATGGTGCCGGCGAGCATGCGGTCGCCCGTGTAGCCGCCGGTGTCGCCGCACACGACGATGAGTCCGCGCCGCATGCGCTCGCCGACGCGCTCGCCGGCGTCGCCGGTGATGATGATGGTCCCTTCGTTCATGCCGCGCGTGGCGCCGGGCAACATGCCGCCGATGCGATCGCCGGCGCTGCCGTTGACGCGGATCAGTCCGCCCTGCATGCCGAGGCCGACGCCGTCGCCGACGTTGCCGCGAACCTGGATGCTGCCGCCGCGCATGTCCCGGCCGAGCTCGTCGCCGGGGTTGCCGGTGACCTCCACCGTGCCCGACTCGAGTCCGGCGCCGGCGCGCAGGCAGCCGCTGGTCAGCCCGCGCAGTGCCAGCACGTCGCCGGCTGTGCCGTTGACAGCGAAGAGATCGCCGAGTGGTGTGCTGCGCGTGCCGTGGCGCAGACGCAGCCGGCGGATCTGATCGGCGGTCATCCCCGCCAGCGCATGTGGCGTCAAGGGAGAGAGGTCGAGGGCGCCGACCGGCGCCGTGGCGAGCGTCAGTTCCAGGCGCGTCACTTGAGAATATCCCGCAGCTTGAAGTGGTAGGGGCCGAGATTGCCGCCGTAGTTGCCGGCGCTGATGCGCAGCACGCCGTGATTGCGCCCGCGACAGGCCGCGCGGATGCCGACGCGCGTCGCCTCGTCGATGCTGGCGGTGTCGAGGCCGTCGATGACAATCTCGAGTACCGCGCCGACATCGTCGGAGAGTTCACTCTTGACCGCACCACGCAGCGTGGGACAGAAGAGGTGATTGGTCGAGGCGGGCAGGGTCTTGTACTTGGAGCCGACCTTGGAGCCCGAGCGCACCACGCCGCCCGGGAACGGCATGATCACGCCCGGAACGGTCTGCATGGCGGCGATGGCGCGCTCGGCGGCAGCGAGCGCCGCGGCCTGGTCGCGCGCGAGGATGAGAAAGTTGCCGCCGCCGATGGCCTTGACCACCCGGGTCATCTCCTCGCATACGAACTCCCCATCCATCACGGGCACGCGCCAGTAACGCTTGTCGCCGAGCTTCTTCGCGATCTGGTGGCCGTCGCCGAAGTAGCGCAGGTTCTTGCCGAGTGGCATCGGGTCGCCGTCGTCGAGGCCGGCAAAGCAGGCGCTGGTGGGCGAGGTCAGCACGCACTGGCCGACGCGGTTCTGGATCTGCTTGCCGAGTTCCTTGTTGCTCATGGTGAACAGCAGCACGGCGAGGCCTGGTCGCCCGTCGGGCGTCTCATTCGGCTTGAGCGGGCGTTCGATACCGGCTTCGCAACCGCAGGCAATGACGGAGGTGGCGAAGCCGGTCATGGCACGCGCAGCATGCTCGGCCCAGGTCTCGTTGTAAGCAGTGACGACGAGGCGCGTGGCCTTCATGGGAAAGGCTTCGGCAAAGGTATCGTCGATGCTGACGCCGTTGATCTTCATGAGCCGCGTCTCGTCGGGTGCACCACCAGTTCGCCGCGGCCGTCGTCGCGGATCTCGTCGTCGGCAACGCGCAGGTTGTCCTTGCGCACCGTCATGTGGCGCGAGAAGTACGTCTCGAGGTCGCGCTCGATGGCGCCGTCGTACTCCGGGTGCACGACATGCGTGGCGCCGTGTACGTCGGTGACCACGCGCCCGTTGCGTACAATCAGGCGCCCGTCCTTGAACACGTACTCGGGCTTGGCGAACATCTTCTCCCGGTTGCTCTGGTCCTTGTACACCGTGACGTGAGCCCGCGCACCCGGCGCGAGCGAGCCGAAGCCGGTCAGCCCCAGCGAGCGTGCCGGTGCTGCACGCGTCATGATGGCGATCTCGTAGAGCGAATACTCGCGATCGATCGAGGCCAGCGTGGTCGCCGCCTGCGCATCCGGATTGAGGGTGGCCAGCATGTCGCGGCGGAAGCTGCGGTCCATGAGCAGGCGGATGAGGTGCGGGTAGCTCGTGAACGGCGCGCCGTTGGGGTGATCGGTGGTGAGGTAGATGCGCCAGGGGTCGTCGACGAGCAGGAACATCTCGAGGCCGATCGCCCACTGCAGCGCGTTGACGAAGTTCCGGTTCTTGTAGCGGAACGGCACGACGCCGCAGCCGGCCTCGCACTCGATGTCCATGCCGACCCACTTCTTCGGAT
Organism: Gammaproteobacteria bacterium; assembly: GCA_040220855.1. Taxonomy (GTDB): domain Bacteria; phylum Pseudomonadota; class Gammaproteobacteria; genus JACKNG01. The sequence continues at coordinate 34,023 of JAVJVZ010000064.1, forward strand.
CTGCATATGCGCTGCCGGCAAACTGGCGCATGGTATCGCCGGACTCGGTGATGGTGCGGCCGAACATGATCTGACCGACGTCGATGGAGACATTGGTCGCCTTGTTCACGGCCTCGGCGATGCGCGCCGCTCCGGACGAGAACTTGTGGTCGCCCTCGGTGCCGTAGCTGTGGAACTGCACGTGGGTGAGATGGGCGCGCAGACCTTCGAGGCTGCGTATCGTCTCCAGCGTGGTCTCGACATTGCCGGGTACGCCCAGGTTACAGCCGTGCACGTGCAGCGGATGGGCAAGGCCGAGCGCGCGCACACTGTCGGCGAGCGTGGTGAGGATCTGGCGCGGCGTGATGCCGTAGCCAGTGTTCTTTTCGTCGAGGTCGAGCTTGCGCTGGTTGAACTTGAAGGCATTGATGCCACCCGGATTGACCACCTTGATGGCGAGCGCCTGCGCCGCGCGCAGCGTCCAGGCGACGTAATCGCGCAGGTACTCGGGGTCGCGCCTGGCGGCGATCGCGCGCAGCATGAAGTCGTCGTTGCCGAGCAGTACGTAGGCGCCCTTGTCCACCATCGGCGTGTCGGCGAGCTCCATGTGCGCCTGCCGCGCGTTGCCGGCGAGCATGGCCGGCTCGAAGCAGGCCACGTAGCCCATCTCGGCGTAACGGTAGCCAGCCGTGCGCGTACTCGGAGCGGCGTGGCCGCAGCCCAGGTGCGGGTGGCGATTGGCGGCAACCAGATCCCCGGCGTGGTCCTCGGGCAGCATCATGCGCCCGATGTTGACCTTGCCACCACCGATGTGGGTGTGGATGTCGATCGCGCCGGCCATGACGACGCGTCCGGAGATGTCGATGGTCTCCTTGGCCTCGCCGGGATCGGCGGGCGCGTCGACGATGCGGCCGTTGCGGATGTAGAGGTCGCGCACCTCACCGTCGACCCCGTTCTCGGGATCGTAGATGCGGCCGCCCTTGAGTCTCGTCAACATGGGCGTGTCAGAACTTCTCGAGGATGCGGGTCAGAACGCCGGCGACACTGGGCAGCCCGCTGTCGCGCTGTTGCTGCAGTGCCAGCGTAACAACGCTGTCGGTCCGCACCAGGCGTGCGAAATGATCGACCCCGGGCGTGCCGACCGGGATGAATACGCCGCACTGCGCAGCGGTGCTTGGTCGCGTGCTGGCGAGCATCACGGTCTGCTCGAGAGGGGCTCCGGGTGGCGGTGCAGCCTGCTCACCGAAGGCGTCGATCCAGAGCAGGGTGTCGACCGCGCCACTGTCCAGCAACGCACGCGTGGCGAAGGCCTGGGGCTCGTAGTGCAGGGTCTGGCCGCAACCCACGCGCAGCGGGAAGCCGGTCAGCCATGCGCAAGTGTTCACGGCCGACTGACCGCCGTCGTCGCCTCCGAGCGCCAGCAGCGCGGCGCGGGTGGTGCGATTGAGTTCATCGACCAGGTCACCGATGGCGGCGATGGCCGGCTCGCGATGCTCGGCGAGCGCTGCCGGCGCGAACACCAGGGCGGTGTAATGTGCAGCCCGCATGCGCTCGGCGAGCGCGGCCAGTGCGCCGCTGTTGGCGCCCCCGGGTCGCCGCGCGGCGAGGCTGTGGCTACGCAGCGAGGCGAGCAGCGCGAGCAGCACCTCGACCAGGTTCTCGCTGCGACAGGCGATGGTGGTGCTGGCGCCGGCCGCTTCCGGCGCGCGCTTGCCCGCACCGATGAAGACCACCTCGCGGCCCTTGCCCGGCGCGCTGCCGCGGGCCGGGCGCGGTTCCAGGCAGCGTCGCTTGAAGCTCTCGTAGCGTGCGTCGAAATCGACGTCGATGACGACCACGAGGTCGGCGCGATTGCGCACTTCCGATAGTGTCGTCGCGTACCAGCCGCGCGCCTGGAGCATGCGGGAGGTCGAGGCAAGCGCGTCACCATGCACGTGGTCGAGGATGGCGCCACAGCGCTCAGCGAGGTTGACACTGGCGCGCACACCGTCGACATCGGTGGCAAGACCGCCGAACAGCGGCTGGCGCGCACGCTTGAGCAGGCGCGCCGCGGCCTCGATGGCCTGCTCGAGTCCAACCTCGCGACCGGCGACGAGTGCCTGTGGTGCCAGCGGCGCGCGCGCGTACGCGGCGGTGGCCCGGCGACAGCCGTTGCGGGCGACGGTGAAGGTGGAATCGGCTTGCGGCCTCAGCGCCAGGTCGTCGCACAGCAGCGCGCAGAACGGGCAGGCCGCGGGGCTGGGCGCGGACTTAGCGGAAGATCCCTTGGACACGGTGGTGAACGACACGCTTTCGTGCCCGCGCCGGCGCGGGCTTGTTGAGTGGATCGGAACAACTCGACACGAAAGTCATGCTCGCCACGGCCATGGACTCTCAATCGCTGTACGTTAGCACACTCGTCCTGTCGTCTCTAGCGAGCACCGGCTGACGCGATGTCGAAGCCGGCGCGGACGTACGCATGCGAACGGCGCGTTCTCACTTCTATAATCGAGCGCTCGACAGAGATTTCGGATTGCAATCGGACGGAACATCGTGAGCAGCAGCCACCATGCCATCCGTGTCGGCGCCGCAGCGCGCCTGCACCTCGGCTTCCTCGACCCCGGCGGTGCGCTCGGGCGACGTTTCGGCAGTATCGGTCTCGCCATCGAAGGCCTGTCGACCGAGGTGCTCGCCGCACCGCACGACACCCTGCGCGTGACCGGCGAGGAGGGTGCGCGGGCAAGTGCACTGGCGGAACACGTGATCGCGCATTTCGGCTTGCCGACGCAGGGGCAGCTGCACGTCGAGCAAGCGATCCCCGGGCATGCGGGGCTCGGTTCGGGGACCCAGCTAGCGCTCGCCATCGGCACCGCGCTGACCACGCTGCACGGGCATGCGGTACAGGCGACCGAGCTGGCCGCCGTGCTCGGACGTGGGCGCCGCTCCGGCACCGGTCTCGCGCTGTTCGAGCACGGTGGGCTCGTCGTCGATGCCGGCCACGGCGCTGCAACGACCACGCCGCCGGTTCTGAGCCAGCTGGCCTTTCCACCCGACTGGCCCATCGTGCTCATCTTCGATCACCACCGCAAGGGCCTGAGCGGCGGCGCTGAGCGACGTGCGTTCGATGAGCTTGCGCCGCTCCCCGCAGCGGCGGCCGCGCACCTGTGTCATCTCACCCTGATGCGTATTCTGCCGGCAGTGATCGAGCGCGACTTCGCACCCTTCGCAGCCGGTATCGGCGAGCTGCAGGCGGTGGTCGGCGATCATTTCGCGGCGGTGCAGTCGGGACGCTACACGAGTCCGCGCGTGAGCCGCGCCATCGATCTGCTCAGTCACCGACTGGGTCTCACGGGCGTCGGCCAGAGCAGCTGGGGGCCGACCGCCTTCGCATTTGCGCCCGACGCGGCCACTGCCGCCGCAGCCTTGGCGCTGCTCGACGAGAATTTTGCCGCTGTCGAGGGCCTCGAGTTCCGCGTGTGCAGTGCGCGCAACTCGGGCGCGTCACGGGTGCCCGCGCCACTCGCGCTGTCGCGCCGCCGCGCGAGCGCCTGAGTGTCCTGACCAGCAAGGAGCCGAGCATGGATCATCCTTACCTGCTGCACATCTTCAGCCCGACCAAGTACGTCAGCCCGTTCGACATCAACATGGCCTACGAGGCGCAGTTCGACGACGTCATCCCGTATTGCAACGTCGAGCTGGACGAGGTCCATGGCCTCACCCAGGACACCATCTTCTCGCGCAGTCCGGAAGGCGTGAAGCGCACCGGAATCTTCGTCGGCGGGCGCGAGTTCGGTCTCGCGCTCGACATGCTAGAGGCCGCGCGCAAGGCGATGGTGCCGCCGTTCGAGGTCTCGGTGATGGCCGATCCGAGCGGCGCGATCACGACGGCCGCGGCGATGGTCGCGCTCGCGGAGCACTGGCTGGCGCGTGCCGGCGGCAGCTTCAGCGGCAGCCGCGTGTGCGTGTTCGGCGGGACCGGACCCGTCGGCATGTGCGTCGCGCTGCTCGCCGCACGCGCCGGCGCCGATGCGGCCATCGTCTCGCACCAGGGCCTCGGCGCGGCGCAGCTCGTCGCCGATCGCATGACGCGCCAGTTCGGCGAGCAGCTGCACGGCGTCGACGGCAGCTCCGAGGCCGCGGTGGCTAATTGGTTGGGGGACGTCGACGTTGTCTTCAGTGCCGCCAAGGCCGGCGTGCGTGTGCTCGAGCGCGCACAACTCGACGGCGCCGCCGCGCTCAAGGTGATTGCCGACGCCAACGCGGTGCCGCCGAGTGGCATCGAGGGTGTCGACGCGAACGACCGGGGCAAGCCGCTCGCAATCGGTGACCACGAAGCGCATGCGCTCGGTGCGCTCGCCATCGGTGACATCAAGTACCGCGTGCACACCGCGTTACTGCGCCGCATGTACAGCGCGTCGGAGCCGGTCTACCTGGCCCACGACGAGGCGTACGCGGTGGCTCGCGACATCGTTGCGGCACGCAGCTGAGGCAAGGCACCGTGGTGGCGCGGCCCCGCGGAGCGCCAGACACCGGCGGCCATGACGCTGCCGCTGATCATTGCCGCGACCAGTGCCCGCGTGCTGGCCGCCGCCGCGCGACCGGCTTACCTGCCGTGCACCATCGATTTGTTTGCCGACCGCGACACGTGCGCACTCGCGGCGCGAGCGGTGCACCTGATTGACGAGGGCGATTTCGCGCTGCCGGGGGAGGCACTGCTCGACGCCGTCGATTCACTCGTGGGCGACTACCCGCAGGTGCTGGGGCTGGTCTATGGCAGTGGCCTCGAGGGGCGCCCGGCGCTGCTCGAGGCGCTGACACGGCGTGTGCGTGTACTCGGCTGCAACGCCACGGTCCTCGGCGCGCTCGCCGACATGCCGGCCGTGGTAGCGCGCTTCGATGGTGTGGGCGACCTGGTGTTCCCGCCGACTGCGCGACAGCGGCCCGCCGCGGCAGCGGGCTGGTTGGCGAAACAGGACGGCGCGTGCGGCGGCGGCCACGTGCGTGACGCCTGCACGCCCGGCACGATCGACGGTGCAACCTACTACCAGCGCTACGTTGCCGGGCCGGTGTATTCGGCCATCTTCATCGCCGCTCGCGGGGCTTGCGTGCTGTGCGGCGTCACCCGCCACCTGCGCGCGGCGCCGCTCGCGGGGGCGCCTTTCACCTGGCAGGGTGCGGTGAGCGTGGCCACGCCGCCGGTCGCGCCGGCGATGCTCGAGCGTTGCGGTGCAGCGCTCGCCGGCGCGCTCGGCTTGCAGGGCGGTTTCGGCATCGATTTCGTGGCCGATGCCGAGCGGGTGACTGTGCTCGACATCAATCCGCGCCTGCCGGCGAGCCTCGAGGTCTACGCCGATCGCGCAGCGATCTTCGCTGCCCACGTCGCGGCTTGTGCGCATGACACCCTCTTGTATAGTAGGCCGGCGATGCGACCGGTGCGCGCGAGTGTGGTCTTGTATGCGCACGCCGCGGGCATCGTGCCACCGCGTTTCGACTGGCCACGCGAGGTGGCCGACGTGCCGCCGGACGGGAGTCCGATTGCCGCCGGCGCACCGCTGGTGAGCGTCATCGCCGAGGCTTCGTGTGGCGACACGATCCTCGCGCTGCTCACCGCCCGTTGCCGTGACCTTGCCCACCGCCTGGCCGATCGCGGCGCGGCGGTGCTGGCATCCGACATAACAATCAGCACCGTGGGAGGATGCGATGTCTGAACTACGATTGGATGGCTCGATCAACGTGAGTGCGGCGGCGCGACCGCTGGTCGAGCAACTCTGTACTCGGGCGGCCGAGTACCGCGTTGGCATCAGTCGCGCCGCTGATGGTGTGACGCTCATCGATGCCGGCATCGCAATGCCTGGCGGTCTCGAGGCCGGGCGCCTGATCGGCGAAATCTGCATGGGCGGTCTTGGACGCGTCGCCGTTGCCGCGAGTGCGCCGTTCGCGCGCTGGAGCTGGCAGGTCGCCGTCACCGCGACGCATCCCGTCGTCGCCTGCCTCGGTTCGCAGTATGCTGGGTGGAGTCTCAGCCATGGCGAAGGCAAGGGCGCGTTCTTCGCGCTCGGTTCCGGGCCGGCGCGCGCAATGGGCAGCAAGGAGCCGCTGTTCGACGAACTCGGCTGGCGCAATCCCGCCGGCGACACTGTTATCGTGCTCGAGGTCGACCGTGAGCCGCCAGCGGAGATCGCGGCCAAGATCTGCGAGCGCTGTGGCATTGCGCCCGAGCAGCTCACCATGATCCTGACCCCGACCTCGAGTCTCGCCGGTGGCGTCCAGATCGTCGCGCGCGTGCTGGAAGTTGCGCTGCACAAGGTGCATGAACTGCATTACCCGCTCGCCGACATCATCGATGGTGCCGCCAGCGCACCGCTGCCGCCGCCATCGCCGGACTTCATGACCGCGATGGGGCGTACCAACGACGCCATTCTCTTCGGTGGCCAGGTGCATCTCTACGTAAGCGGTGACGATGACGCCGCACGTGAACTCGCCGAACGCCTGCCGAGCTCGGCTTCGCGTGATTTCGGCAAGCCGTTCGCACAGGTGTTCAAGGATTACGGCTACGATTTCTACAAGGTCGACCCGATGTTGTTCTCGCCGGCGCGAGCGCTGGTGACGAACGTCACCACGGGGAACAGCTTCGAGAGCGGCAGCCTGCACGAGACGCTGCTTGCGCAGTCCTTCGGTGGCTGAGACGGCGGGCATCGTGCGCCCGCGCATCGCGATCTTCACCGACGAGCCGGGCTGGCATGGGCGCGCGCTCGCGCGCTGGTTCGACAGCGTCGGCTACGACGCCGCGTTCGTCTCGCTCACCGAGTGTCGCGTCGAACTCGGCGCGCGCGGTCACGGCCTGTACATTCCCGGCTTCGACGGCACGTTGCCGGCCGGTGCCTTTGTACGCGGCGTGCCTGGCGGTTCGCTCGAAGCGATTACCCTCAGGCTCGATTTCCTGCATCTGCTGAGCGCGCTCGGCTGTGCGGTGTTCAATGATGGCCGTACCATCGAGCGTACCGTCGACAAGGCGATGACGACGCTGCTGCTGCGCCAGCACGACGTGCCGACTCCGCCGACCTTCGTCAGTGAGTCGCACACGGCCGCGCACGACTATGTCACGCGTGCGGCCGCCGAGGGCCGCGTACTGGTCAAGAAACCGCTGTTCGGCTCGCAGGGCAAGGGCCTGCGGCGCATTGCCAGTGCACGCGATCTCGAGTTCCTGCTGCCGGGCGAGGTCGCTTACCTGCAGGATTTCGTCGCCACCGGCGACGGCCCGTTCCGTGACTGCCGCGTGATGGTCATCGACGGGCGCGCCATCGCGGCCATGGAGCGGCGCAGCCATCACTGGATCACCAATCGCGCGCAGGGCGCGGAGTGTCACTCGATTCCGCTGCAGGACACCCTCGCCGGCATCGCCGAACGCGCCGCCGCGGCGGTCGGTGCGGCCTACGCCGGTGTCGATCTGCTGCGCGATGGTGACGGCCGCTGGCTGGTTACCGAGGTCAACGGCATCCCCGCCTGGCAGGGTCTGCAGCGCGCGACCGGGGTCGATGTCACCGCGCTGCTCGGCACGGCCTTTCTGTCCCGCCTCGACCACGGGCTCGCGGCGCTCGCCTGAGAGCCATGGAAACGAGCGCGCGTGCGCGGCGCGAGGCCGCGCTGCTCAAGGCGTGTCGTCTCGACGTGGTCGCGTTCAAGCCCGGTAACGTCAGCTTATGCTCGCCCGGGCACGACATGCAGGCTGCTGATTTCCTCGCCAGCGCGCGTGCTGCCGTACCCTGGCTGTGTGCCGAAGAACTCGGCTGCGGCGCGCGCATGTCACATGCCATGAACGCAACCATGGGAGCGGTCGGCTGCAACACCAATCTCGGCATCGTGCTGCTGCTGGCGCCGCTGGCCTGCGCTGCCGAGCGCGGTGGCCCGCTGCGTAGTGCGCTCGGCGCGGTGCTCGCCGGCCTCGACGTTCTCGACAGTGACGGTTGCTTCGCGGCGATTCGCGTGGCGCAGCCTGCCGGGCTCGGTGAGGTTGGCGAGGGCGACGTGCATGCGCAGGCGACGATGGCGCTCGGGGACGCGATGGCACTCGCTGCCGAGCGCGATTCCGTGGCCCGACAATACGGTACCGTATTTGCGGACGTCTTCGAACATGGCGTGCCGTTGCTCGCGAGCCTGCGCGCGCGGTGGCACTCGCTGGCCTGGGCGACGACGGCGTGCTACCTCGAACACCTGGCACGCTGGCCCGATTCGCACGTCGCGCGCAAGTACGATGAGGCCCTTGCACGTGCCGTGCAGGACGCCGCCGCTCCGTTGGCAAAGGCCGTTAAAGCGTGCGAGAATCCTCGCCTGTTTGCGGACGAGCTGCTCAAATTCGACCGCGATCTCAAGGCGAGGGGCGTCAATCCGGGAACCAGTGCAGACCTGACCGTCGCAAGCGTGGCGGCGCTGCTCCTGCTGGAATGCTCTTCCTGACTCCGCATAACGATAAGAAGACGGAATTCACTCACGCATTTGTGTCGCGAGAGATGCGTGCAATGAAACGCTGACGAGGAGTTGGCGCAATGTCCATTTTCAAAGCACTCTTTGGAACACAAACCGTAGAATCCCAAGCATCAGAAGGAGAACGAGGCATGGCAGTTGTAGATCGAGTTCTCGTTGGCGAATCACTCGTCGGCGATGGTAACGAAGTGGCCCATATCGACTTGATCATGGGTCCGCGCGGCAGCGCGGCAGAAAGCGCATTCTGCAACGCATTGACGAACAACAAGGACGGCTTCTCGAGCCTCCTCGCGGTGGTTGCGCCGAACCTCGCCTGCAAGCCGAACACCGTGATGTTCAACAAGGTCACCATCAAGGGTTCCAAGCAGGCTGTGCAGATGTTCGGCCCCGCGCAGCGCGGTGTCGCCATGGCGGTTGCCGACAGCGTGGAGGACGGCACCATTCCTGCCGCCGAGGCCGACGACATCTTCGTCTGCGTCGGTGTCTTCATTCACTGGCTGGCCGAAGACAACGCCAAGATCCAGGACTACAACTACCAGGCCACCAAGGAAGCCATCCAGCGCGCGGTTGCCCGCGAGCCGAAGGCCGCCGACGTCGTCGCCAAGAAGGGCAGCGTCGACCATCCTTTCCAGGCCCACAGCTGAGTTGCCAGCGGGGCGTCCGCCCCGAGACAGCGAAAGACGACGCCCCGCTCTGCGGGGCGTTTTCGTTTCCGGGACGGTCCTCTGTACGCTGCCGCTGTCAATAGAACGCCGCCAGGTCGGCGGCATCGAGGCGACCATCGTGCAGCGCGCTGCCGACGAGTACGCCAGCCACCCCCAGTCCACGCAGTTTTTCTAGATCGCCGTAATCGCGTACACCGCCCGCCGCGTACACGCGTCGCGCCGAGCCGGCCAGCGCGATGAGCGTCGCAAGGCCTTCGAAATCGGGACCCGCATGACTGCCGACCCGGCTCAGATTCATGTGAATCACGCGCTCTGGCCATACCCAGGGCGTGTCGAACAGCTCCACGCAACCGAGTTTCTCGCCGGCCTTGCGGTCGAGCGAAAGTAGTGTGCGCGAAGGCGGCACCGCGTCACCGAGCGCGGCCAATTCAGTCAGTGTGGTGAGCATCTCGCTTGCCAGGATCACGTGGATGTTGTCGCAGACGAGGTAATCCGTCGGCGGCGAGCTCGATGAGAAGCCACCATCGATCAGGAACGTTGCATCGCGATGGCTGTCCGCCATGCGCGCAATGACCTCGACATTCGGAGACCGATCCACGATGGCATCGAGATCGGCGACGTAGAACGTTCTTGCGGGTAGTGCGGCACAAAGTGCGTCAATCAGCACGCACGGATCGATGCTGTCGCTGAAACGCGAGACGAGGGGGCGATAGTCATCGCGCTGCCCTTGCACCGCGTGCACCGCTACGCCGTTCTTGATGTCGATGACCGGAACCAGGAGCATCAGGGAGAAAGGGCGAGAGAGCCAGTCAGGGCCGGCATGGTAGCGCAGTTGCGCGCATGCGGCGCTGATGCGCGGGGTATTTTCCAAGCTCGGCTGGAGCCGATATGCTGCATCGCCTCAAAGCGGCTTCCGGGCTTCGGCTCGCTTCATTTCAAACCATGCACATCTTCGGTTGGGATATCGGCGGCGCCCATCTCAAGGTCGCGCGTCTCGATGCCTCGGGCATGGTCGACCGGGTGCATCAGCTCGCTTGCCCGCTGTGGCGCGGCGTTGGTGAGCTGGCACGCGCGGTGCGGCTGATCGAGCAGGATCTCGCCGTCGCCGATGCCGTGCACGCGGTGACCATGACCGGTGAACTCTGCGACGTGTTCACCTCGCGCACCGACGGGGTACGGCAGATTCTCGGTGCGTTGGGGCAGCTGCTCGGTGACGGCGCGCGCGTACGGGTCTTCGGCGGCTATGCCGGCTGGCTGAGTCCGGTCGAGGCCATCGCAGGCGGGGCGGACGACGTCGCTTCGGCGAACTGGCTCGCACTGGCGGCCTACGTGGCGGAGCTCGTCGGCGACGGTGTGCTGGTCGACGTCGGCAGCACCACCACGGACATCATTCCCTTCCGCGCGGGCGAAGTGTGTGCGCTGGGACGCGACGACGCATCGCGACTCGCCCATGGCGAGCTCGTCTACACGGGCGTTGTACGTACGCCGGTCGCGAGTCTGTGCCGGCAGGTGCCGTTTCGCGGGCGCTGGCAGCCGCTGGCGGCCGAGTACTTCGCCAACGCGGCCGACGTACATCGCTTGTGCAACACGCTGGCCGACGGCCTCGACCTGATGGAAACGGCCGACGGGGCAGGCAAGGACCGGGTGGCCAGCGCGCGGCGGCTCGCACGCATGGTCGGCTGCGACCTCGACCACGGGGTCGCGATCGAGGAGGTCACGGCGCTTGCACACTACCTCGCGCGCTGCCAGCGCGAGAGCGTCGCTGACGCCCTCGCACTCGTCACCAGCAGCGCCCCGCAGACGCTCGGCAATGTTCCCGTGGTCAGCGCCGGGGCCGGCGATTTCCTCGTTGGCGCAGTCGCGGCATCCATCGGACGTCCGCTGCGGACCTTCGCCTCGCTGGTGCATGCCGAGCCGGAGGTCGCGGCTGCCGCCACCGTCGCGGCGCCGGCCGTGGCGGCCGCGCGGCTTGCCTGGATGACGCGTTGATGCAACCGAGCGCTACGCTTCACGCCATCGAGTACGCGCCGGATACCGCTGCGCGCCTGCACCGGCTCGCTTCGCAGCCGTGGTTCGTCTTTCTCGACAGCTGCGCGACCAGCGGGCGGGGCGGGCGTTACGACATCGCGGCCTGGGCACCGCAGGCGACATTGCAGACGCGTGGCGGGAAGACGCTTATCAGCACGTCGGACACGAGCGAGATCTCGGATGCCGATCCGTTCGCGCTCGTCGCCGCGCATCTCGGGCAGGAACCGCGCCACCCGGAGCTGCCGTTCAGCGGCGGCGCGATCGGCTTGTTCGGCTACGATCTCGGTCGGCACATCGAGTGCCTGCCGCGCCGCGCGCGGGACGATATCGGCGTGGCCGACATGGCGGTCGGCATCTACGACCGCTGCGTGGTGGTCGATCACCTCCGTGAGCGGGCGTGGTACGTGGAACGCGGTGCCGATGCCGAGCAGGTCGCGCTCGACCTCGCACGGCTCGAACTCCCGCGTACGCTCACCCCGGCGGCGATCAGCAGCAATTTCCTGGTGACTTCGAATGTGCGCCCGGACATCACGTTCGCCGATTACGCCGCCGCGTTTGCGCGCATCGAGCGCTACATCCGAGGCGGTGACTGCTACCAGGTCAATTATGCCCAGCGCTTCAGCGCGACCGCGAGCGGCGACCCGTGGGATGCCTACCAGCGTCTGCGCCTGCTCAATGGCGCGCCCTTCGCCGCCTTCATGCGGCTGCCGGATGCCGCGGTGCTCAGCTCGTCGCCCGAGCGCTTCATCGAGGTGCGTGGAGATGTTGTCGAAACGCGCCCGATCAAGGGCACGCGCGGACGTTCGCGCGACTCCGCGCGAGACCGTGCGCTTGCCGCTGAACTCGCCGCGAGCGTGAAGGATCGCGCCGAGAACGTGATGATTGTCGACCTGCTGCGCAACGATATCGGCAAGACCTGCGAGACGGGTTCGGTCTGCGTTCCACACCTGTTCGAAGTCGAGACCTATGCACGCGTGCATCACCTGGTCAGCACAGTCCGTGGGCGCCTGCGCCCCGGCACTGGCCCGCTCGAACTCCTGCGCGGCTGTTTCCCTGGCGGTTCCATCACCGGCGCACCCAAGCTGCGGGCGATGGAAATCATCGAAGAACTCGAGCCGACGCGGCGCAACGTCTATTGCGGCTCGCTGGGCTACGTGTCGCACGATGGCCAGATGGACACTAATATTGCCATCCGCACGCTGCTCTACACCGACGGACGACTCTACTGCTGGGCCGGGGGAGGCATCGTGGTCGACTCGGTGCTCGAGGACGAGTACCAGGAGTCACTCGACAAGGCGGCCGCCATGCTGAGCTTGTTCGCAGATGCCGAAACCCTGCACCTGGGTCGTTAAGCTCGGCGGCTCCTTGATCCACGATGTCAGCTTCGCGCGCTGGCTCGCGGCGTGCGCGGCGCCGGGAGGTGCACGCTGCGTGGTGGTGGTCGGCGGCGGTCCGGCGGCCGACGAAGTGCGCGCGCTGCACGCGCGCTGGCGCTTCGATGAAGGGCTCGCCCACGCACTCGCCATCGACGCGATGCGGCTCAACGCGCGGGTCGCGCACGCGCTTGCACCGTCGTTGCAACGGTTCGCGCGGACACTGCCCGATGGACAGGGAGGGGCGCTGTGGTCACCCCTGGACGACTGTTCCTGGCTCGGTGTGCCGGCGAACTGGACGGTCACCTCGGACAGCCTCGCGGTGGCGCTCGCCGACGTGCTCGGCGTGGACGCGGTGTACCTGGTCAAGTCGCGCGCGGATCTCGCGGCCGTCGACGCCGATGTCGACGCCTGTGCTGCGGACGGCCTGGTCGACACGTACCTGCCGTGCCTGCTACGGCATGTGCGAGTGCCGGTGTTCGCGCTGTCCCGCGGGGCGTTGGTGCGGTTCGAGCGCGCGCGCGGTGACTCGCAGCTCTGTGGCATGCGCCTGCTCGCCGGCGCAGCCGGGCGGGGGACGTAGCGCGCAGTCGCCGGAACCCGGCCGGCCCCGGGCTAAAGGCGGCGCAGTGTCCAGCCGCTAGGGACCCCAATGGATTCCTCGCGGAGGAGGACCTCATGCGCGCCCTGTACGAAAAGCTCGCAATCAAGCACCAGATGTACCTGCTGGCGGCGCTCGGTGCCATGACCGGTGCGACGGTGCTGACGGTCGTGTGGTTCGGTCACAGCAAAGACCTGGCCATCGCCGCCATCGTCGTTGGCCTCGCTGTCCAGTTCTCTGCCGCCCACCTGTTCGGACGCCGCTGTGGCCGCCGCGCGGAGTCGATCGTCGGCGCCCAGCACGCGCTCGCCGAAGGGAACCTGGCCCATCGGGTACGTCTCGACGGGCGCGACGAGTTCGCCTGGATGGCCTGGGAGTACGGTAATGCGCGCAAGCGCGTCGCCGGGATCATCAACGGCATGGTCGAGAGTGCAGGCCAACTCGCGGTCGCCGCTTCCCAGCTCGACGTCGTGACCGGGCAGACACGTGACGCGACGCGGCGTCAGAGCGACGAACTGGAGCAGATCTCGGCCGCGATGCACCAGGTCTCCTCGGCCGTCGACGACGTTGCCGGCCATGCGCACCGCGCCGCGGATGCCGCGGTGCAGGCCGATTCACAGTCGCGCCACGGCCTCGAAGTCGTCAAGGCCTCGCAGGCGACCATCGACGAACTGGCCGCCGAGGTTGGCACCACTGCCGAATTGATCGGCGCGGTCAAGGCCAACAGTCTCAACATCGGCACCGTGCTCGACGTCATTCGCGGCATCGCCGAGCAGACCAATCTGCTGGCGCTGAACGCCGCCATCGAGGCGGCGCGTGCCGGCGAGCAGGGCCGCGGCTTTGCCGTCGTCGCCGACGAAGTCCGTAGCCTCGCTAGCCGCACGCAGCAGTCGACGCAGGAGATCCACGACATGATCGAGCGCCTGCAGGCCGGTGCCAACCAGGCCGCGGAAGCCATGGAGCATGGCCGTCAGCGCGCCGAGGCGACTGTACAGCAGGCCAACGAAGCGGCCGAGTCGCTCGCCGCGATCGTCTCCGAGGTCAATAACATCCGCGGCATGAACGTGCAGATCGCGGAGGTTGCCGAAGAGCAACGCAGTGCGGCGGCGAGCATCAATTCGAACATCGACAACATCACCCGTATCGCCGGCGAGACGTCGAGCAGCTCGGCGCAGATCGCATCGTCGAGTGACGACCTGGCGGTACTCGCCAAGCGCCTTCAAGGGGCCGTCGAGCAATTCGCCATCGACGCCGCCTGAACACATCGCCAGACGACCGTGGTCGCGGTGTCAGAATAAGGCAGCGCGGGCGCTCGCGGTGGTCTTGCGCGCCTGGTCTCTCGTCGGATGATTAAAGGAGGCCGGCGGGGCAGCTTCCCCGCCGGCCAATGCAGCGCTTCCTAGCTCCCATGCGAGGAGGTCTGGTCTAATGCCCAATTAGTCCCAGCTAAGAGCGCCGCCTGTCTGGTACTCGGTGACTCGCGTCTCGAAGAAGTTCTTCTCCTTCTTGAGGTCGATCACCTCGCTCATCCAGGGGAACGGGTTGCTCGCGCCCGGGTATTGCTCCGGCAGACCAATCTGCGCGCAGCGCCGGTTGGCGATGAAGCCGAGGTAATCCTCGAACATGTTTGCGTTGAGGCCGAGTACGCCGCGCGGCATGGTGTCGTGGGCGTAGGCCACTTCGAGCTCCACCGCTTCGCGAACGATGCCGACCATCTGGCGCTGGAAGGCTTCCGTCCACAGGTGCGGATTCTCGACCTTGATCTGGTTGATCACGTCGATGCCGAAGTTCATGTGCATCGACTCGTCGCGCAGGATGTACTGGAACTGCTCGGCGACACCGGTCATCTTGTTGCGCCTGCCCATCGACAGGATCTGCACGAAGCCGACGTAAAAGAAGATGCCTTCGAACACCACGTAGAAGGCGATGAGGTCGCGCAGCAGGCGCTGATCGGTCTCCAGGGTGCCCGTGTTGAAGGTCGGGTCGCCGAGGCTCTCGGTGAACTGCATCGCCCACGAAGCCTTGTTGTGCACGGACGGCACTTCCCGGTACATGTTGAAGATCTCGGCCTCGTCCAGGCCCAGGCTCTCGATGCAGTACTGGTAGGCGTGGGTGTGCAGGGCTTCCTCGAAAGCCTGGCGCAGCAGGTACTGGCGGCACTCGGGGTTGGTGACCAGGCGGTAGACGGCGAGCACGAGGTTGTTCGCGACCAGCGAATCCGCGGTCGAGAAGAAGCCGAGATTGCGCTTGATGATGGTGCGCTCGTCGCCGGTCAGCCCGTTCGGGTCCTTCCACAGGGCGATGTCCGCATTCATGTTGATTTCCTGCGGCATCCAGTGGTTGGCGCAGGCATCGAGGTATTTCTGCCAGGCCCACTTGTACTTGAAGGGCACGAGCTGGTTGAGGTCGGCCCGGCAGTTGATCATCTTCTTGTCATCGACGGCGATGCGCCGCGCGCCGAACTCGACTTCCTCGAGGCCGGTAACGCCGTGTTCGGTGTCGTCGTCGGCTTCGATAATGGCCGGCGCCGGCGCGCTCACCGGGGTGGCGCCGTCGTGCAGCGTGGCCGCACGCGGCGGCACCGTCGCGACGTCCGCTGCCGGCGGTGCGCTGCGTTCGGCGCGTTCGACCGCCGCGAGTGCCTCGGTGGCCAGCATCGCGCGGGTCTCGCGCGTCGTGCTGTCGGCCTTGAATGGTGCAATGGGATCGTCCCAATCGAGCATTTTCGTCCCCCTGGTCATCGGCTTCGGTTCACCCGCTGTCGTCGCACCTGCTCTACTGGCAGGCTTCGCAGTCGGGATCGAGGATGGAGCACACCTTCGGTGCGTCGCTGGCCTCGGTGGGTGCTTGTTGCACGGCGTTCAGCTTGCCGTCGGCGAGCGTGCTCTTCTCGACGTGCGTCGCGCCCATGGTGCGCAGGTAATAGGTCGTCTTGAGGCCGCGTACCCACGCGAGCTTGTACAGGTTGTCGAGCTTGCTGCCGCTCGGCTGCGCCATGTAGAGATTCAGCGACTGCGCCTGGTCGAGCCATTTCTGGCGGCGCGAGCCGGCTTCGACCAGCCAGCGCGGATCGATCTCGAAGGCGGTTGCGTAGAGCGCCTTGAGGTCGGCCGGGATGCGGTCGATCTGCGCCACGCTGCCAACGTAGTACTTGAGATCGTTGACCATCACTTCGTCCCACAGGCGACGTTGCTTGAGATCGTCGACGAGGTACATGTTGACCACCGTGAAGTCACCGGACAGGTTCGATTTCACGAACAGGTTCTGGTAGGTCGGCTCGATTGACTGGCTGACACCGCAGATGTTGGAGATGGTCGCGGTCGGCGCGATCGCCATGGTGTTCGAGTTACG
This sequence comes from Gammaproteobacteria bacterium, assembly GCA_040220855.1. Taxonomy (GTDB): domain Bacteria; phylum Pseudomonadota; class Gammaproteobacteria; genus JACKNG01. Next base: position 50,480 of record JAVJVZ010000064.1, read on the forward strand.
CATGCCGACGCGGGTAACACGCTCGCGCAATGCTTCCCAGTCGAGGGTGGTTTCGCGGTTCATCTCGAGGTAGCCGCCACGGCCTTCGGCGAGCAGATCGATGGAGTCGTGCGGCAGCACGCCCTTGCTCCACAGCGAGCCCTCGAAGCTCGGGTATACGCCGCGCTCCTCGGCGAGTTCCGTGGAGGCCTTGATGGCGCAGTAGCTGACCGCTTCCATCGAGCGGTCGGCGAAGGTAATCGCCTCCTCCGACGCGTACGGCAGGCGCAACCGGTAGAGCGCGTCCTGAAAGCCCATGATGCCGAGGCCGACCGGACGATGGCGCAGGTTGGCCGCACGCGCAGTCGGCACGCTGTAGTAGTTGTAGTCGATGACGTTGTCGAGCATGCGCATCGCGGTGCCGATGGTGCGCTCGAGCTTGGCCACGTCGAGCCCGCCCTCGCCGACATGCTGGGCGAGGTTGATCGAGCCGAGATTGCACACCGCGATCTCCTGGCCGGCCGCGGTGTTCAGCGTGATCTCGGTGCACAGGTTGGAGCTGTGCACGACGCCGATGTGCTGCTGCGGGGAGCGCAGGTTGATGGCGTCCTTGAAGGTCACCCACGGGTGTCCCGTCTCGAACAGCATGCCGAGCATCTTGCGCCACAGGTCGACTGCGCGCAGTCGCTTGACGTTGCGGATCTCGCCGCGTGACGCCTTGTCCTCGTACTGCGTGTAGAGGCGTTCGAACTCGGCACCGTAGGCGTCGTGGAGGTCGGGAACCTCGTCGGGCGAGAAAAGCGTCCACTGGCCGTCCTCGACGACGCGCTTCATGAACAGATCGGGCACCCAGTTGGCGGTGTTCATGTCGTGGGTGCGACGGCGGTCGTCGCCGGTGTTCTTGCGCAGCTCGAGGAACTCCTCGATGTCCATGTGCCAGGTTTCGAGGTAGGCGCACATCGCACCCTTGCGCTTGCCGCCCTGGTTGACTGCCACCGCGGTGTCATTGGCGACCTTGAGGAAGGGCACCACGCCCTGTGACTTGCCGTTGGTCCCCTTGATGTGTGCACCCATGCCTCGTACCGGGGTCCAGTCGTTGCCGAGACCGCCGGCAAACTTGGACAGCAGGGCATCGTCGCGGATGGCACTGAAGATGCCGTCGAGATCGTCGGGTACGGTGGTCAGGTAGCACGACGACAGCTGCGGACGCAGCGTGCCGGAGTTGAACAGCGTCGGCGTCGAGCTCATGAAGTCGAACGAGGAGAGCAGGTCATAGAACTGGATGGTCCATTTTTCCGGCTCGATCTCGTTGATCGCGAGGCCCATGGCAACGCGCATGAAGAAGGCCTGGGGCAGCTCGAAGCGAGTGCCGTGGCTCTGCAGGAAGTAGCGGTCGTAGAGCGTCTGCAGGCCGAGGTAGTTGAACTGGAAATCGCGTTCCGGCTTGATCGCTGCGCCGAGGCGCTTGAGATCGTAGTTGCCGAGGCGCGGGTCCATCAGCTCGAGGTCGATGGCGCGCTTGATGTAGCCTTCGAAGTAGAGCGGGTAGCGCTCGCCCATCTCCTCCTGCGTGGCTTCGTCGCGGCGGCCGCTGACGAAGCTGAGCGCTTCCTGGCGCAGCGTGTCGAGTAGCAGGCGGGCGGCGACGTAGGTGTAGTCCGGCTCGCGCTCGATGAAGGTCCGTGCGCTCATCGTGGCGGCGCGGGCAACGTCGGCCTCGGCGACGCCGTCGAACAGCTGGCGCAGGGTCTCGTCGATGATCGCCGTGGCGTCGGCCGCAGCGATGTCGGCACAGGCTTCCTCGACGACCTTGCGCAGCCGGTTCTCGTCGAGCGGAGCACTGGTACCGTCGGGCTTGCTCACGCTGATGGTGCTGCTGCGCGCGACCGCCGGGCGCGCCGCCTCGGCGGCCTTGCGCTCGCGTGCGCGCTCCTCGCGATAGAGCACGTAGGAGCGCGCGACCTTGTGCTCGCCGGCGCGCATCAGCGCGAGTTCGACGTAATCCTGGATGTCCTCGATATGCACCGCGCCGCCGATCGGCATGCTGCGCGTGACGCCGCCGACGACCTGCTCGGTGATCGCGTCGACGAGGCGGTGGATACGTGTCGACGCCGCCGCGTTGCCGCCTTCGACGGCGAGGAAGGCCTTGGTGATCGCGACTTTGATCTTGTTGCCATCGAAGGTCGTGACCTTGCCGTTGCGCCGGATGACCCGGTAACCGTCCGGGGCGGTGGCCGCGATTTCCGCGCGCATCTCGCTGGCGCTCGTACTCGGCGCCCCCTGCGCCGGGGTCGATTCTGTGCTGGCGACGGCGTGGTCGAATTCCATGGCCCCTCCTGAATGCTGCTGGCTGGATAGTGCTGGCTGCGCAGGCGTTTCTTGCGTGTCGCCTGGTCGTTATGTGGCGCGATGCGCGTGCTCGCTGAAGACCACAATAGGATGTGGCAGTGATTTAATCAACCACTAGATGATGTGTAAAGCCTGTGCGCTAATGCGGTGAAAACCCTGCGCAAGTCGGGTACAAGCTGGGGATAAAATCGCGATCGCGAACGCAATCAGACACTTGGCGCGGGCGCGCCGGACGCGTCCACGTCACCGCCCAGGAGCGGCCGCCAATGCGGCCCGAGGAGGCCCCCCCATGCCACGCGTGGTCCAGTTGACCGATACCCACATCTACGCTTCCCCGGCGGACCGTTTCGACGGTCTCGACACCCGGGCGAGCCTCGCCGCGGTGCTCGCCGAGCTCCGCACCGGCCCGCCCATCGATCTGCTGGTACTGAGCGGCGACCTCAGCATGGACGGCTCGCGCGCCTCCTACGCCTGGCTCGATGTCGCGCTGGCGGACTTCCCCGCCCCGCTGGCCGCGCTGCCCGGCAACCATGACGAGCCAGCCAACTGGCCGCGCGGCGCCGCGGGCGGCTTCACGGTCACGCCGAAGGCACTTGCGTGCGGGCGCTGGCGGCTGCTCCTGCTCGACTCGCGCATCGCCGGGGTCGCCCACGGTGCGCTCGGACGCGCGCAGCTCGCCTGGCTCGAGCGCACGCTCGCCGCGCGCCCGGCCGGCATGCACGACATCGTCTTCCTGCACCATCCGCCGCTCGCCGTGGACAGCCCCTGGATCGACGCCATGGGCCTGCGCGATGCCGCCGCCTTCTGGCAGGCCCTGCCGGCCGGGGCGCAGCCGGTGGCCTGCGTTGCCGGGCATGTGCACCAGACCTTCGACCGTCTGCATGCCGGCGTTCGCGTGATGACCACGCCGTCGACCTGCGTGCAGTTCGCGCCGCGTGCGCGGCACTACGCTACCGACGCACGCGCGCCCGGTTACCGCGTGTTCGAACTCGGCGACGACGGCCGTTTCGCGACCGAGGTCGTCCGCGTGCCGCTGCCCTGAGCAACTGCGCCGGAAACCTGAGCGTCACCGACCTCGCCGTGTCCGCGCCCGCGCTGCTCACGCCATGTGCAACGGCGTGCGCATGGCTCGCCCGCGCGTCACTCGAGCGCGCCGCGCAGGTAGGCGGGCAGGGCGGAGGCCGCATCGACGGCCCGGCCCGCGGCCAGCTCGTCGCGGGCGAGCGTGGCGACATCGACGGCGTGCGGCAGATCGTCGCTCGCCCGCGGCAACGCTGCGAGCGCCTGCGGCAGGCGTGTGCGGTACACGTCCCAGCCGTTGCCGGCCGCCAGCCAGTCGTCTCCCGGGGCGAGCAGTACCGCCTCGGGCGCGAGCAGTACGTCATCGCCGAGGCGCCGCGCGCGACCGTCGTGGCAGTCGAAGGTCGCGCAGTAGACCTCGTCGCGGCGGGCATCGATCAGCGTCGCCACGCGGCCGCGGTGCCCACGCCGCGCGGCGCCGGCGGCGAGTACGGCGAGCGTCGACACCGCACACACCGGCAGCTCGCGCGCCAACGCGATACCTTGCGCGAGTGCGGCCGCGACGCGCACGCCGGTGAAGGTACCGGGGCCGAGGCCGAACGCCACCGCATCGAGCCGATCGCGGTCGCAGCCGGCTTCGGCGAGGACCGCATCGAGCATATCGAGGATGATCTCGGTATGGCGGCGCGGCGCCACCGCGTGCCGCGCCGCGACGCCGCCGGCGTGCAGGAGCGCGACCGAGCAGGCATCCGTCGCGGTCTCCAGTGCGAGGATGGTCGCGATGGTCATTGTGGTCGGCTCCGCGGCGTGCGAGGAGAACGCCTATAATCGCCCGCCATGTTCGCTTCCGTCGAATTGTTCATCGGTACCCGCTACATCTTTGCCCGGCGCGGCAATCATTTTATTGCCTTCATTTCGCTCACCGCGATTGTCGCGACCGCGCTCGGCGTCGCCGTACTGTTGACCATATTGTCGATCATGAACGGCTTCGAGGGTGAGTTGCGAGAGCGCATCCTCGGTATGTCGGCCCACCTCGAGCTCGATACGCGATCGCTCGACGGTACTGCCTGGCCGCGTGCACTGGCCGCTGTCGATGCGCGCGACGGTGTCATCGCCGCCGCGCCGTACGTCAGCCGCGACGTGCTCGTCGCGCAGCGCGGCGTGGTGCGCGCGGTCGAAGTGCGTGGCGTGTTGCCAGCAGCGGAGCACGCGGTCACTGCGCTCGCGCCACACATGACGGCCGGTGACGTCGCCAGTCTCGGCGCCGGGCGCTACAACGTCATCGTGGGCGCCGAGCTCGCCGCACAGCTCGGCCTGCGTGTCGGCGACGACCTCATGCTGCTGTCGCCGCAGCCGGTCGTCACGCCGGCGGGACTGGTACCGCGGCTCAAGCGCTTCACCGTGAGCGGGGTGTTCGAGTTCGGGCTGCAGGAGCACGATGGCGCGCTGGTGCTGATCCACGTCGATGATGCCGCGCGCCTGTTCCGGCTCGGCGAACGCGTCGACGGCATACGCGTGCGGCTCGCCGACGCCAATGCCGCACCCGCACTCAAGCAGGAACTCGCGCGCGAGCTCGGCCTGCCCGTGCGCGACTGGACCGACACCCATCGCAATCTGTTCCGAGCCCTCGGCACGGAGAAGATTGCGATGTTCGTCATCCTCGCGCTCGCCATTGCCATCGCCGCGTTCAATCTCGTCTCGATCCTGGTCGTCGCGGTGACCGAGAAGCGGGGTGACGTCGCCATGCTCGGAGCGCTCGGTCTCACGCGCGCGCGCATCATGCGCATCTTTTTCCTGCAGGGCGGGATTACCGGGGTGCTCGGTGTGCTCGCCGGCCTGGCGCTCGGATACCTGCTGGCAGTCAACATCGGGGCCGTGGTGGCCTGGCTCGAGCGTGTGCTCGGGTTCCGCGTGTTCTCTCCCGACGTCTACTACATCTCGACCATTCCCTCCGACCCACGCTGGCCGGATTTTGCCGCGACGGCGACCTTTGCCCTCGTGCTCGCACTCGCCGCCCCTCTCTATCCTGCCTGGCTGGCCGCGCGGCCGAGCCCCGCCGAGGGCCTGCGCCATGAGTGAGGTCGTCATCGAGTGCCGCGATCTCGCGCGTCGTTTCGACGACGGCGCCACCGTGGTGGACGTGCTCGACGGCGTTTCGCTGGGTGTCGCCGGTGGCGAGACCGTCGCCATCACCGGCGCCTCGGGTTCGGGCAAGAGCACGCTGCTGCACCTGCTCGGCGGCCTCGACAGCCCGACGCGTGGGAGCGTGCGCCTGTGCGGCCACGACCTCCACCTCGCGCGCGAACGCGAGCGCAGCCGCCTGCGCAACCGCATGCTCGGCTTCGTGTACCAGTTCCACCACCTGCTGCCGGAATTCTCCGCGCTCGAGAACGTCGCCATGCCGCTGCTCATCGGTGGCGAGGCGGTGGCGAGTGCGCGTGCGCGCGCGGCGGCGATGCTCGAGCGTATCGGTCTCGCCGCGCGTGCGTCGCACCGGCCGGCGGAATTGTCGGGCGGCGAGCGCCAGCGTGTCGCCATTGCGCGCGCGCTCGTCAACGCACCACGTTGTCTGCTCGCCGACGAGCCGACCGGCAATCTCGATCAGCGCAATGCCGCGCACGTGTGCGACATGCTGCTCGAGCTCTGCGCCGAGCACGCCGCGGCGCTGATCGTGGTCACCCACGATGCCGCCATCGCGGCGCGCATGCAGCGCCGTTACGCGCTCAGCGGCGGTCGTCTCGAGGCAGTCGCCTGACCCGCGCGAGGCGCTTCTCGCGCCGCCGGTAGAGCAGGTAACCGCGCCACAGCCAGCGCACCGCGAGGTTGCCGATCGCCGCCGCGCTCAGCCCGCACACGAAGCAGCCGAGCAGCAGTGGCTGCCAGATATCGCCAAAGGTCGCGATGACGCCGCTGAAGCTCGGTTCGAAGTGACCGGGCGCAGGTGCGTTCGCGTGCGTGTAGCCGCTGATCCAACTGCCGACCTTGTAGGCGAACAGGAACATCGGCGCCATCGTCAGCGGATTGGTGAGCCAGATCGCGGCCATCGTCACCGGCAGGTTGACGCGGAACAGGAAGGCCAGCACGCCGCCGATGAGCATCTGCACGGGCAGCGGGATGAAAGCGAGAAAGAAGCCGAGTCCGACACCGCCGGCGACCGAGCGGCGGCCCAGGTGCCACAGCTCGGGATCGTGCAGGCGCGTGCCGAGCCAGCCGAGGCCGCGCGCGTGCGCGAAGTTCTCGCGTGACACGAGGTAGCGCTTGAGCAGGTGGCGCGGGCTCATCGCAGGCGCAGCAGATTCAGCGAGGGGTGCGCATGTGCCGCGGCGTTGCCGCGAGCGGGGTGCGGTCGGCTGTGGTCATCGTGTCTCGGATGCCGCGGATTGCGTCGCGGCCGGTCTCCGCGCTAGGGTTGGCTGGCACCCGCGGTGGCGGGCGCCTTCGCGGGCAGGCAGGGATGCCCCCGACATCCACCCGTTGCGAGCATCGATCGTCATGGAAGACGTGTGCAACGCCAGATTCTACTCTACCTGATCGCGATCACGGGCGGCCTGCTCGTACCACACGCGTTACCGCTGGCGGTGGCGTGCGCAGGCTTGGTGCTCGCGGCGGCGCTGGCGCTGCCGCCGCGTACGCGCGCACTCGCGGCGCTGCTCGCCGGCCTCGCCTGGTCGAGCATTCATGTCGATGCCTATCGCGGGGCCCTGCCGGCGATCGACGCGCGCGGCAGTGCGGTCGCGATTCGCGGGCGCGTGGTCGACTTCGCGCGGGACGTCGCCGGCGGCGCGTCCTTCGAGCTCATGCCGCCGGCACAGGGATTCGGCGCACGCCTTGCCGCGGTGCGCATCGCGGTGCGCGGCTATCCGGGGCCGCCACCACCGCCCGGCGCGTGGTGCGAGCTGCGCGTGGTGATCGGTGCCGCGCGTGGTCTGGCCAATCGCGGGGTGAGCGATCGCGAACGCGCCTGGGCCGCGCGCCGCATCGGCGCCACGGCCCGCGTCGTTCCGCACCCGGCCAATCGCTGCGCGGCGATCGCCCCGCGCGCGAGCTTCGCACGCTGGCGCGCATGGCTGTCGCGCGCCATCGACGCCGCGGTGGTCGACCCGCGCCACGCCGCGGTCGTCCGCGCGCTCGCGATTGCCGACCGCAGCACGCTCGACGACGCCCATTGGGAACTCGTGCGCGCGACCGGTACGGCGCACCTGCTGGCAATCTCGGGTCTGCACGTGGCGCTGGCGGCCGCGCTCGCTTTCGTCGTCTGCCGCATCCTCGCCGGCTTGCCGGGCTGGCGCTACCAGGCGTATCCGGCGGTACGCCTCGCCTGGTTCGGCGCCGTGGCCGCCGCCGCGCTCTATGCCGGCCTGGCCGGCTTCGGTGTGCCGGCCAGGCGCGCCGCATTGATGGTGGCCCTGGCAGCCGCGGCCGCGCTCGGCGGGCGGCGCGTCTTGTCCATCGAGCACCTGCTCATCGCGCTCGCCGTGATGGCGACGCTCGACCCGTTCGCACTGCTCGGTGAGGGTTTGTGGCTGTCGTTCGGCGCGGTCGCCATCCTGCTCTGGCAGGGTTCCCGGGTCGGCCGCGCGCGCCCGGCCTGGCTGCGCGCGTGGCGCGTCCACCTCGCACTGGCCGCCGGCATGGCACCGTTGATTGCCGCCATCTTCGGCACGGTGCCGCTGCTTGCGCCCGTGGCCAACCTGGTCGCGGTGCCATGGTGCAGCGTGCTCGTCGTACCGCTGGTCTTCGCTGGCATCGTGCTGGCGCCGTTGAACAACCTCGCAGCGAGTCTCGCCTGGGACATGGCTGCACGCCTGTGGAGCTGGCTCGAGGGCGTGCTGGACATGCTGGCGTCGGTGCCACTCGCAGTCACGCTCGAGGTGCTGACCCTGCCCGGCCTGGTCCTGCTCGCGCTGGGCATGCTGTTGTGTGCACTGCCGCGAGGTCTCGGCCTGCGCCGGCTCGGGCTGTTGCTGATTCTCGCCGGTGCCGGCGCGCGCGAGTCGGCCGCGCCGTGGGATGGCTTCGAGGCGCGCGTGCTGGACGTCGGCCAGGGGCTTGCCGTGGTGGTGCGCACGGCGCATCACGTGCTGCTCTACGATACCGGGCCGCGCTGGTGGCCGAGTGGCGACGATGCCGGGCGCGCAGTGGTCGCGCCGGCCTTGCGCCAGCTCGGCGTCGCGCAGCTCGATGCGGTGGTTGTGAGTCACAGCGATGGCGATCACGTCGGCGGGTTGCGTTCGGTACTCGCCGCGGTAGCGGCGGCACGCGTGCATGCGCCGCGCGCCGCGGCGTTGCCCGCCGGGGTGACGGCGACGCCCTGCGAAGGCGCCGCCGACTGGCAGTGGGACGGCGTCAGTTTCCGCTGGCTGCACGCGGGTGCGCTGGGAGGCGGCACGCGCAACGACGGCTCGTGCGTGCTGCTGGTGACGAGCGCCCATGGGCGGCTCCTGCTGAGCGGCGACATCGAACGGCGCGCCGAGGCCGCGCTGGTCTCGCGCCACGCCGCCGCACTGGCGGCGGAGGTGCTGCTGGTGCCGCATCACGGCAGTGCGACCTCGTCCAGCAGGACGTTCGTCGCTGCGGTCGCGCCGCGGCACGCGGTCATCGCGAGCGGCCATCGCAATCGATACGGACTGCCCGACGCTGCCGTTGTCGCGCGTTATCGTGCGGCGGGCGCGCAGGTACTCGACACCGCGCGCGACGGTGCCATTACGTTGCGCTTCGCGGCGAGCGGCATCGATGTGCACACCGAGCGCGGTGCGCGCATCGGTTTCTGGTCGCGGCCTGCGACCGCGGCCGCGGGCAAGAGCTGCGCTACTTTCGACTGCTGAGCGGGTTTGGTAATGTCTGCGCCACCCGCGCGGACGGCTCGCTACCGTCAGGCGCCTGCCGCAGCAGGTGTTCGCGCCGCCGTCGCGTCAGCCAGAGGAAATAACCACCCGTGTTGGAATTCGTCAGTGCCGGCGGCTGGATGATGCTTCCCATCCTGCTCTGCTCGGTGGTCGCGATGGCGATTGTCATCGAGCGATTCTGGTCGCTGCAACGCAGGCGCATTGCTCCGGAGAACCTGGTCGCGCAAGTGTGGCAGTGGGCGCATGCGGAGGTGCTCGACGACAAGCGCGTGCAGGGCCTGCGTGCGGGTTCGCCGCTCGGCCGCGTGCTCGCTGCCGGGCTGGCCAACCGCCATCACGACCGCGTGGTGATGAAGGAGGGCATCGAGGAGGCCGGGCGCCATGTCGCCCACGAACTCGGCCGCTATCTCAATACCCTCGGTACCATTGCCTCGATCACCCCGCTGCTCGGGTTGCTGGGCACCGTCATCGGCATGATCAAGGTCTTCACCGTGATCACCGTCCAGGGCGTCGGCGGCGACGCTTCGATACTGGCCGGTGGCATCTCCGAGGCGCTCATCACGACCGCGGCGGGGCTCTCCGTGGCGATTCCCACGCTCATGTTCTACCGCTATTTCTCCGGCCGCGTGGAGGACTTCGTGGTGGTCATGGAGCAGGAAGCGCTCAAGCTCGTCGAGGTACTGCACGGCGAGCGCGAGGCGGTCGGCGAGGGTGCCGCGATGGAGGGCGCCTGAAGTGAACTTCGGCCACAGCCCCAAGCGTGATGTCGACGTCAACCTGACGCCGCTGATCGACGTCGTCTTCCTGCTGCTGATCTTCTTCATGGTGTCGACCACCTTCGTCAAGGAGTCGAAGATCGACCTCACCCTGCCGGAAGCGAGTGAAGAACTGCGCGAGCACGAAGCCGTGCGCATCGAACTCGCCATCGATCGCGATGGCAGCGTGTTCGTCGGTGAGCGCGGGCTGGTCAATGCGCGCGTGGAAACCATCCGCCAGGCGCTCGTCGAGGCGCGCGGTAACGCCGACGAGGAACCCGTGGTCATTATCAGCGCCGATGCGCAGACACCTCATCAGGCGGTCGTCGATGCCATGGACGCCGCGCGCCAGGCTGGCCTGTTGCGCGTCACTTTCCCCACGCGGACGCGTGCGGACGACGACTGAGCCAGGTGGCCTGGCGGCGGTGAGCGCGTGAACCGACGCTGGCTGACGTTCCTGGACGACGTCTGGTACGGCAAGCACCCGGCGCGCGTGTTGCTGGCGCCGCTCGGCTGGCTGTTCCGGAGCGTGGCGCGTGCGCGACGGGCGATCTATGCGACCCGGCTGCTCGCAGTCTACCGTGCACCAGTGCCGGTGATCGTGGTCGGCAACATCTCGGTCGGTGGCACTGGCAAGACGCCGTTGGTGATCTGGCTCGCGCGGCGCCTGCGCAGCTACGGCTTCCGTCCGGGTATCGTCGCGCGTGGTTATCGTGGGCGCGCGCGGCACTGGCCGCAGCAGGTGCGCGTGGACAGCGATCCCCTGGCGGTCGGCGACGAGGCGGTCGTGCTCGCCCGTCGCACGCAGATGCCGCTCGCGGTCGGCCCGGACCGCGGCGAAGACATCCGCGCGCTGCTACGGCACAGCGACGTCAACATCGTCGTCTGTGACGACGGCCTGCAACACTACGCGCTGGCACGCGACATCGAGATTGCGGTACTCGACGGCGTGCGCCGGACCGGCAACGGCGCCTGCCTGCCGGCGGGGCCGCTGCGCGAACCGCCGGCGCGGCTCGGCGAGGTCGATTTCGTCGTCACCAACGGGCTTGCCGGCCGCGGCGAGTTCGCGATGCGCTACGTGATCGAGATTGCGCGCCGCGTGACGGACCCGCGCGACAGCCGCGAGTTGGGCGACTTCGCCGCGAGCCACGTGCACGCCGTGGCGGCGATCGGCAATCCGGACAGTTTCTTCGACGCCCTCAAGCGCAGAGGCGTACGCTTGATCGCGCACGCTTTTCCGGACCACCATCCCTTCGTGCCGGAAGATTTCGCGTTCGGCGATGATGCGCCGGTGCTGATGACGCAGAAGGATGCGGTCAAGTGCGAGCATTTCGCCGACGGGCGTTTCTGGTACGTCCCGCTCGAGGTCGAACTGCCCGAGGTGTTCGAACGCCGCCTGAAGACACTCCTGAAGAAGGTTATCGATGGACAAGAAGCTGCTTGATTTGCTGGTGTGCCCGGTCACCAAGGGGCCCCTGATCTATGACCGCGAGCGCGGCGAGCTGATCTCGAAGTCGGCGCGCCTCGCCTACCCGATCCGCGACGGCATCCCGGTCATGCTCGAGGACGAGGCGCGCGAGCTGAGCGAGGAAGAAGTCGAGAAGCTCCACGCTTGAGCTTTCACGTCTACATTCCCGCACGCTACGGTGCGACCCGGCTGCCGGGCAAGCCGCTGTTGGAGTTCGCCGGTAAGCCGCTGGTCCAACACGTGTGGGAACGCGCGACGGCGAGCGGCGCGGCCAGCGTGGTCATCGCTACCGACGACGAGCGTATCGCGACGGCGGCGCGCGCGTTCGGTGCCGAGGTCGAGATGACCGACCCCGCGTTGCCATCGGGTACGGATCGCATCGCCGCGGCATGCCACGCGCGCGGCCTCGATGCGAATGACATCGTGGTCAACGTGCAGGGCGACGAGCCGCACATGCCGGCGGCGGTGATCGATCAGGTCGCGCGGACGGTCGCGCAGGGTGGCTGCGACATGGCCACGGTGTGCGAACCGCTGACAGCGGCGCAGGTGTTCGATGCGAACGTGGTCAAGGTGGTGCGTGACGATACCGCCCGCGCGCTCTATTTCAGTCGCGCACCGATCCCGTGGGATCGGGCGCATTTCGGCAGCGGGCGTGAGGTCGCGGTGCTGGCCGCCTACCGGCGCCATGTCGGCATCTACGGCTACCGCGCCGGCTTCCTCGCCCGTTTCGTCACCCTGCCGCCGGCTACGCTCGAGCAACTCGAGGCGCTCGAACAGCTCCGCGCGCTGGTCGCCGGCGCGGTCATTCGCGTGCCCGACGCGCTGGCGCCGTGTGGTCGCGGCGTCGACACGCCCGCCGATCTCGAACGTCTGCGCATGCGATGAGCGCCGCCGCCAGCATCCTGTTCGTGTGCACCGGTAACATCTGCCGCTCGCCGCTTGCCGAGGGATTGTTCCGGGCCGCGGCGACGCAGCTCGAAGGGCACTGGCGCATCGATTCGGCAGGGATGCATGCGCTGGTCGGCCAACCGCCGGCGCCGCTCGCGATCGAGACCGCCGCGGCGCGTGGATGCGACATCAGCGACTTGCGTGCACGCCAGTTCGTGCCCGCCGACTTCGCGCGTTTCGACAACCTCGTCGCCATGGATCGCGGTCACCTCGACTACCTGCGCGCGTTACGGCCGGCGACATGGGACGGCTGTCTCGCCTTGCTGCACGATGCCACCGGCCGGCCGTTCGAAGTCCCCGATCCCTACGGCCGCACGGTCACGGCGTACCGGCGGGCGGCGGCGCTCGTCGAAGGTGGCATCGCCGCGCTCATTGCCGAGCTGGACGGCACGGCGCGGGCTGCGGTGGGCTGGCGGCGTCAGGGCGACGTTCAGCGAGTGCGGTAGGTGATGCGGCCCTTGCTGAGGTCGTAGGGGGTGAGTTCGACGGTGACGGTGTCACCGGTGAGGATGCGGATGTAGTTCTTGCGCATCTTTCCCGAGATGTGTGCGGTCACCACGTGACCGTTCTCGAGTTCGACGCGGAACATGGTGTTGGGCAGGGTTTCGACGACCTTGCCCTGCATCTCGATGTGGTCTTCTTTAGCCATGTACTGGTTGCAGTCTCCCGGAAGCGGGCGGCACGCGGCCGCGCAGCGCGCAATTCTGCCTCAAACCCACCGCGCCGGCAAAGCCCGTGCCATGCCCGGGCCGCGCGGGCGGGCCGCCTCAGCGGCCGCCGCCCGCCGGATCGGGATCGCGCACCCAGGCGCCATCGTGGTAGCGCTCGAGGGGGGCGAACTCCGCCTTGTAGCGCATCTTGCGGCACTCGGCGATCCAGTAGCCGAGGTAGACCCAGGGCAGGCCGGCTGCGCGCGCCCACTCGATTTGCCGCAGGATCGCGTAGCGCCCGAGGCTGCGCTGCGGGTGATCGGGCGAGTAGAAGGTGTACACGGAGGACAGGCCGTCCTCGAGGCGATCGACGACGGCGACTGCGAGAAGCTCCGTGCCGAGACGGAACTCGTAGAAGCGTGTGTCGCACCAGGGGGCGGTGAGAAAACTCATGTAGGCGCCCGGGTTGGTCGCGTCCATCTGCGAATCCGGGTGGCGCGCGCCGAGGTAGCGTTCGTAGAGCGCGAAGTGCTCGGCATCGAAGCGCGCCGGGCGCTCGCGCACGGTGAGGTCGGCATTGATTGCCAGCGTGCGGCGGTGGCGGCGCCGCACGCGGAAGGCATCGACCGCCACGCGCACCGCGATGCAGGCCTTGCAGCTCCCGCAGTGCGGGCGGTAGACATGCGTGCCGCTGCGTCGGAAGCCGTGTGCGGACAACCAGCTGTAGGTCTCGCTGCTGAGGCGGATACGCGGGTCGGCGAACATCGTCACCGCGGTGCGTTCGGGCAGGTAGCCACACTCGTGCGGCGGCGAGGTGAAGAATCCCAGGCGCGGCAGGGTGGGGGGCTCGGTCATGCCGCACGACTCCATGCCTGTGGCGCCGGTGGCACGGCGACGTGGCGCGCGAGTGCCTGTTCGAACGGGCCGCGCAATACCAGCCGCGCACCGAGGCTGGCGAGATGTGCAGTCGGCAACTGGCAGTCGATCAGCGCGTAGCCCCACCCCTCGAGCAGGCGACACAGGTGCACGAAGGCGACCTTGGAGGCGTCACGCCGGCGACTGAACATCGACTCGCCGAAGAATACCCGCCCGATGGCGACCCCGTAGAGTCCGCCGACCAGTTCGCCGTCGTGCCGGCACTCGACGCTGTGGGCATATCCGCCGCGGTGCAGGGTGAGGTAGGCGCTGCGCATGTCGTCGGTGATCCAGGTTCCCTCGGCGCCGTCGTGCCGTGCGGCGCAGGCCGCGATGACGGCAGCGAAGTCGGTGTCGTAGTCGATGCTGAAGCCGCCATTGCGCAGCCGCTTGGCCAGGCTGCGCGAGACGCGTACCTCGTGTGGCGCGAGCACCGCGCGCGGTTCGGGTGACCACCACAGGATCGGCTGGCCGTCGGAATACCATGGAAAAATGCCACGGCGGTAGGCGGCAAGCAGCCGCGCGGGCCCGAGGTCGCCGCCGATGGCGAGCAGCCCCTGTGGATCGTCGAGAGCCTGCGTGGTCGGCGGGAAGTCCGCCGCCAGGCGCCGTGCGGCGACCCAGTACAGCGCGCGGTTCAGTCCCGGCGCATCCACGGTACGGTAGCCGCTGATCGCCGCGTACGCGCGTTACCCGCGAGCGTCGCCTCAGGCATCGTCACGCCGGAAGGCGAGGTGGTCGTCGAGGTCGGCGATGTACTGTTCGAGCGCATGCCGTTCCTGCTTCACGAAATCCCGTACGGCACGGCGAAAACCCTCGTCACGGATCCAGTGCGTGGACCACGTTTTCACCGGGACGAAGCCCCGTGCGAGCTTGTGCTCGCCCTGGGCGCCGGCGTCGAGTCGTCGCAGGCCGTGGCGGATGCAGAAATCGATGGTTTGATAGTAGCACAGCTCGAAATGGAGGTTGTCGTGATGTGCGCTGCAGCCCCAGTGACGTCCGTAGAGGGTGTCCGGTCCGCGCAACGCGAACGCCCCGGCGACGTATTCGCTGCCGGCGCGGGCCAGGATCAGCACGGGAACGCCGGGCAGCCGCGCGTCGAGGGTCTGGAAGAATTCCTCGGTGAGGCGCGGCTCGCCCCACTTGCGGTGGAAGGTCGAGCAGTAGAAGCGATGAAAGACCTGCCACTGTTCCGGCGTGATGGCGTCGCCGACGAGCGTCTCGATGACCAGGTCCTGGGCCTCGACCTGGCGCCGCTCGCGACGAATCTGCTTGCGCTTCTTCGAATTCAGCGCAGCGAGGAAGGCATCGAAATCGGCATAGGCGTCGTTGTGCCAGTGGTACTGGCAGCCGAGCCGGGCAACGAGGCCGGCCTGCTCGAACAGCGGGGTCTGCGCCGAATCGTGGAACAGGCAGTGCCAGGAGGACAGCTCGTTGTCGTTGCAGAGTTTGACCGCGGCCGCGATCAGCGCTTGCGCGGCGCGCGTGCCGCCCTCGCCATCGATGGCGAGCACACGGCGTCCGCTGACCGGTGCGAACGGTACCGCGGTCACCAGCTTCGGGTAATAGCGCCCACCGGCGCGCTCGTAAGCATCTGCCCAGCTCCAGTCGAACACGAACTCGCCGTACGAATTCTCGCGCAGGTAGAGCGGCAGCGCCGCGACGAGCATGTGGTCCTGCCACGCCAGCAGGTGCTGGGCATACCAGCCCTGGGGCTCGAGGCAGCCGGTCGCTTCGAGCCCATGCAGGAAGCCATGGCGCAGAAAGGGATCGCCCCCGGCCAGCGCGTCCCAGCTGGCTGCCGGCACGCCGGCGAGGGACTCGACAACCTCGAGCTTCACGGCGGCTCCACGGCTGCACCGGGCTGCACGTCGAGGTCGCGTCCGAGCACGCGCAGGATGGCATTCTTCGAGCGCGTGAGTGGGAACTTCGCCTCGTGGTAGGCGCCATCACGCGTGGCGAACCGGAACGCGACGCTCGAGCCGTTCATGAGCTGGTAGAGCGGTGGCGATTCGAGGCGTCGGTTGTCCGCTCGGCCGAGCGAGTAACGTGCTTGGTGGTCGTCCACGGTGCAGGTTTCGCCGGCTCGCCCATGGTGCAGCAGGGGACGTGCGTCGATCTGGAAAGTCGGGCAGCTGCCGGTGCGCAACGGACTGGGTGCGGCCGGCGCGAACTCGAGCGTCACCGCCCCGGCCCGATCGGCGAAGACGGCCAGGCGGTCGCCCTGGTCATTGGCAATACCGGCGCGGGCCGGGGCGCCGTTGCGTGACGCACTCACCTGCCAGGGTGCGGCAGACGCCCCCCCGGCGATCGCCAGGGCGAGCAACGGGGCGGCGAGGACGCGGGCTCGTTTGGCGCGGGCGACAGGCACGTGCGGGCCGCTGGCGGCGCGTCGGCGCGCGTCAGGACTGGGTGCTTCCCTGGCCGGGCGTATAGACCGGGAAGGGCGTGATCTTCTCGCCCTTGCCACTGCCGTCGGTGATGCGGCCGTGCCCACTCTTGTCGACCTCGTCGATGCGGATGACCGCGTGCATCGGAATGTAGGTGCGGCTGACGCCGGCGAACTCGCTCTTGAGGTGCTCCTCGGACGGATCGACCAGCAGCGTGCTCTTTTCGCCGAACACGATTTTTTCGACTTCGATGAAGCCGAACAGCCCGCTCTGGTGCACGTCCCGGGCATAGATCTCGTAGACCTTGCCCTGGTTGTGGAAAGTGATGCGGTAGGTGGTCTTCCTGGCGCCCATGATGATGTTGCACGCGTGCTCCGGACGTGAGCGCCGCATGCTAGCACAGCGCCGGCGGCGCGCAGCAGCGCGCACCTCACAGTTCGATCGTGCGTGCCGGATCGAAGTCCGCAACCTCCTGGATGCCGCTGTAGCCGCGCGGATTGCACGCGATGCGCGTCGCACCGTGGCGGTAGTCGCGCGTGGCATGCACGTGCCCGTGGATCCAGGCGTCGATGCGATGGCCGTCGACCAGCGTCGCGAGATCGCTGCAGTACGCCGCGCGCAGCGGCGCATCGGGCGCCTCGTGCCAGCTCGCCGGCAGCGGCGCGTGGTGCGTGACCACCACGGTCGGCCCGGGATGTTCCCGGGCGAGCTCGGCAGCGAGCCAGGCACGGCTACGGCGGTGGAAGCCGAGGACGTCCTGTGGCGTGAGCAGGCGCAGCCCGCAACGGACCTGCACGTAGTCGTTCATGCGGGCGGCAAGCGCCTGCATGAGCGTGGCGTCGGCGCCGGCGAAATCGGTCCACAGGGTTGCGCCGAGAAAGCGCGCCCCGCCGATCACGGCGGTCGCGCACTCGAGGAAATGCACGTTGGTGCCGGCGGCAGCGTCACGAATGGTGTCCTGCACGGCGCCAATCTCGCCACCGTAGTACTCGTGGTTTCCGCACACGTAAATGGTCGGCAGGCCACTCTGCTGCAGCCAACCGACACCGGCCGCGCCAACGTCGATGTCGCCTGCGGCAATGATCACGTCGGCTTCGCCGGCGACCGGCGGGGCCGCGCCGAACTCGAGATGGATGTCGGAAAAGTACTGGATTTTCATGGGCGTGGGTCGCCGCCGAGGCGGGCGCCGGACTGTGTCAAAGGCGGCGGCGAGGGTCAACCGTGTGGCGCCCGGCGAGGTCCTTCGGGAGCGCGCTGCGCAGCACCGGCACTAGTCTTCAAGCGGTTTCGGAGCTACCATTATTTTTCTTATTGAGAACATAAGTTTATTCGATCAATCGAAGAATCGAAATTAATAGCCTGCTCCGCCCATGTCGCACGCCGTTCGCAAAGCTTCCGAGGTCTCTTTCCCGTTCACGGGCCAGCTCGTCAATCGCCTCAAGGAGGGCATCCTGATTGCCGCCGGAGGGGTGTCGCTGTTCCTGCTGGTGGCGCTCGTCACTTATCATCCGGCCGACCCCGGCTGGTCTCACGCCGGCAGCCCGGAGGTCATTCACAATCGAGGCGGCGTGGTCGGCGCATGGGTTGCCGACATCGCGCTGTACCTGTTCGGACAGTTCGCCTACTTGCTGCCGCTGATGGGCGTGTACTGGGCGTGGCTCGTCGTACGCGAGGGCGCGCAGGTCTTCTTCGCCGATTACCTGCATTTCGGTGTGCGCTTCGTCGGCGCCACCTTCACCCTGGTGACCGGCTGTGCGCTGTTCTGGATCCGTGGCGGCGGCGCGCTCGCCGCCAGCCCACACCAGGCCGGCGGTATTCTCGGCGACGTCGTTGGCGGCGGTCTTCATGCAGCGTGCGGTGCGACCGGCGCGGTGCTGCTGCTGGTGGCGCTGTTTC
Organism: Gammaproteobacteria bacterium; assembly: GCA_040220855.1. Lineage (GTDB taxonomy): Bacteria > Pseudomonadota > Gammaproteobacteria > JACKNG01. The sequence goes on from JAVJVZ010000064.1 coordinate 68,696, forward strand.
TCACTGGCATCACGCTGTTCACCGGCCTGTCGTGGCTCTGGCTGATGGATACCACGGGCGCCTGGACGCTGCGCGGCTGGGAGCGCGCACAGGTACGTGCTGAGGAACTGCTCGACTGGTGGCGTGGGCGCCAGGCGCGCCGCGAGCGGGTTGCCGTGGTCAAGGAGGAGACCGAGCGCAAGGAGCAGCGGCCGCCGCCGCGCATCGAACCGCGTATCGTCGCGCCGCCGCCGAGTGAGCGCGTCGAGCGCGAAAAGCAGGAGCCGCTGTTCGAACGTGCCCTGCAGGACGGCCTGCCCGAACTCAGCCTGCTCGACACGCCGCGCGCGAAGGGCGGCGGGTACTCGGCCGAGGCGCTGGAGGCGATGTCGCGCCAGGTCGAGCTCAAGCTCAAGGACTTCAATATCGACGTCGAGGTGGTGGCGGTGCATCCCGGGCCGGTCATCACGCGCTTCGAACTCGAGCCCGCCCCCGGTATCAAGGCGAGCCGTATCACCAATCTCGCCAAGGACCTCGCCCGCTCGCTGTCGACGGTCAGCGTGCGCGTGGTCGAGGTGATCCCCGGCAAGACCTGTATCGGCCTCGAGATCCCCAACGAGCAGAGGGAGATCGTGTCCCTTGCCGACATCCTCAAATCGGAGGTCTACGACAGGAGCAGCTCCAAGCTGACCATGGCACTGGGCAAGGACATCGCCGGCCAGCCGACGGTGGTCGACCTCGCCAAGATGCCGCACCTGCTGGTCGCCGGCACCACGGGTGCGGGCAAGTCGGTGGCGCTCAACGCGATGATCCTGAGCCTGCTGTACAAGTCGACCCCCGACGACGTGCGCCTCATCATGATCGACCCCAAGATGCTCGAGCTGTCGGTCTACGAGGGCATCCCGGCGCTGCTCGCCCCGGTGGTCACCGACATGAAGGAAGCGGCCAACGCGCTGCGCTGGTGCGTGGCCGAGATGGAGCGCCGCTACAAGCTGATGGCAGCGCTCGGCGTGCGCAACATCGGCGGATACAACCGCAAGGTCGAGGAGGCCAGGGCGAAGGGCAAGCCGATTGCGGACCCGCTGTTCCGCGCGGTCGACCCCGAGGCCGAAGTGCCGATGCTCGACACGCTGCCCTACATCGTCGTGGTCATCGACGAGCTCGCCGACATGATGATGGTGGTGGGCAAGAAGGTCGAGGAACTCATCGCGCGCCTCGCGCAGAAGGCGCGCGCGGCCGGCGTGCACCTCATCCTCGCTACCCAGCGGCCGTCGGTGGACGTCATCACCGGCCTCATCAAGGCCAACATTCCGAGTCGCATCGCGTTCCAGGTGTCCTCGCGCATCGATTCTCGCACCATCCTCGACCAGATGGGCGCCGAGACCCTGCTCGGTCACGGCGACATGCTCTACCTGCCGCCCGGTACCGCGATTCCGAACCGGGTGCACGGTGCGTTCGTCTCCGACGACGAGGTGCACAAGGTGGTCGAACGCCTCAAGCAGGCCGGCGAGCCGGAATACATCGACGCCATCCTGTCCGGTCCGAGCGAGGACGACGGCGTCGGCCCTGGCGACTTCGGTGCGGGTGGTGGCAGCGGCGAGCAGGACGAGCTCTATGACCAGGCCGTTGCCATCGTCACCGAGACGCGCCGTGCTTCGGTGTCGGGTATCCAGCGCCGTCTCAAGATCGGATACAACCGCGCTGCGCGGATGGTCGAGGAGATGGAGCGTGCCGGGGTCGTCGGTGAGCTGCAGTCGAACGGTTCGCGCGAAGTGCTCGCACCGCCACCGCCGAAGGGCTGATTGAAACCGACGGCGCCTCGCGTGGTCGGATAGACTGCGCGCCAGCGTCCGCTCCGGAAATCCCGCATGCCCCTGTCCTGCCGCCCGTTCATCCTGCTGTCACTTGTGCTCCTGGCCGTGCCGGTGCACGCCGAAGTCGACACCATCGTCGCCTACCTCAATCGACTCGACAGCTTTTCCGCCGCTTTCACCCAGGAGCGCTTCGACGAGGAGGGCGCGCTGCTCGAACGCGCGAGCGGCACCGCGCGCATCGAGCGTCCCGGCCGATTCCGCTGGACCTACGACGAGCCCTATCCGCAGCTCATCGTGAGCGATGGCGAGACGCTCTGGATCTACGACGAGGACCTCGAGCAGGTGACGGTCAGCGCGGTCGATGCCGCCGGTGCCGGCTCGCCGGCCGCACTGCTGGGCCACGAGAGCGACGTTGCTGCGCAGTACAGCGTCACCGCGCTGGAGACCACCAGCGACGGCCTCGTCTGGTACCGGCTCGAGCCGAAAGGCGCGGCGAGCGACTTCAGTGGCATCGAGCTCGGCTTCGGTGAAGGCGAGGTGCGCGCCATGCGACTCGTCGACAATCTCGGGCAGCTCACCGCGCTCGGCTTCAACGACATCGTGCGCAACCGCGACCTCGATGACGCCCTGTTCCGTTTTTCGCCGCCGCCCGGGGTCGACGTCGTGCAGGGCGGCATGCCCTGAGCCGCGCGCGTTACGCGACGCGCTTTCCCTGCGTCGCGGGCTGTGCTATCCCTCGCTGCCATGCCGCTAGCCGACCGTCTCCGTCCTGCCAGCCTGTCCGATTTCCACGGCCAGGCGCACCTGCTCGGCCCCGGCCAGCCGCTGCGGCGCGCGCTCGAGGAGGGCGCGCTGCACTCGATGGTGCTGTGGGGGCCACCCGGCACCGGCAAGACGACGCTCGCACGCATGCTCGCGGTCAATGCGGGCGCCGCCTTCGTCACCCTTTCCGCAGTGCTCGCCGGCGTCAAGGACATCCGCGCCGCGGTCGAGGCGGCGCGTGCCGAACGTGCCAGCGGGCGCGCCACCGCGGTGTTCGTCGACGAGGTGCATCGCTTCAACAAGGCGCAGCAGGACGCCTTTCTGCCGCATATCGAGGACGGCACCATCACCTTCATCGGCGCGACCACCGAGAATCCCGCCTTCGAGCTCAACAACGCGCTGCTGTCGCGCGTGCGCGTCTATGCACTGCGTGCACTCGATGTCGATGCGCTCGGCGGCATCATCGAGCGCGCGCTCGCGACGCTCGGCGGCGAACGGCCGCTCTCGATGGATGTCGCGCTGCGCCGGCGTCTCGCCGAAGTCGCCGACGGGGATGCCCGCCGCGCGCTCAACCTGCTCGAACTCGCGGCTTCTCTGACTGAGGGAGAGGTCATCGACGAAGCGACCATGAAGCGCGCGGTCGAAGGGGCCGAGGTGCGCCGTTTCGACAAGGGACAGGACGATTTCTACGATCAGATCTCGGCGCTGCACAAGTCGGTGCGCGGCTCCAACCCCGATGCCGCGCTGTACTGGTTCGCGCGGATGCTCGATGGGGGCTGTGATCCCAACTTCATCGCCCGGCGCGTGGTGCGCATTGCCTCCGAGGATGTCGGCAACGCCGACCCACGCGCGCTCGGCGTCGCCATCGATGCTTGGGACGCCTGGCGCCGTCTCGGCACACCGGAAGGTGAACTCGCGATCGCCCAGGCATTGGTCTACTGCGCCTGCGCGCCGAAGAGCAATGCGCTCTACGCCGCCTTCAATGCAGCCGTGGCCGAGGTCAAGAGCCGTGGTTCGGATGCGGTTCCGGCGCATATCCGCAATGCGCCCACGGCGCTCGCGCGCGCACAGGGCCATGGCCGCGCGTATCGCTACGACCACGACGAGTCGGACGGCTTCGCCGCCGGCCAGACCTATTTCCCCGACACCATGGGTGAGCGGGTCTACTACGAACCGGTCAATCGTGGCATGGAAATCCAGATTGGCGAGAAATTGCGGCGCCTGCGCGGCCAGGCCGCCGAGCCTGGCGAGGCCGGCGACTGATGGCGGGTGCAGCCACGCTTGCCCTCATCGCGCTCGGCGGAGCGCTCGGCGCGGTACTGCGCTTCCTCGTCTCGAGCGGCGTCGCCGCGCTGGCCGGACGCGGCTTTCCCTACGGTACGCTGCTGGTCAACGTCCTCGGCTCCGCGGCCATCGGTGCGCTGTACGTGCTGTTGACCGAACGCCTGGTGGCGGCGCCAGGCTGGCGCGCTTTCCTCGTCGTTGGTCTGCTCGGTGCACTCACGACGTTCTCGACTTTTTCGCTCGAGACGGTGCAGCTCGTCGAAGCCGGGCTGGCCGGACGCGCCATGCTCAACGTGCTCCTCAACGTGGTCTTGTGCGTCGCCGCCTGCGCGCTCGCACTCGCACTCATGCGGCAATTGTGACGCAGGAGGTGACCTCATGACCCTGCAGGATGTGCTGGTTGTTCGAGTGTATCTCGCCGAGCGCGGCGGGCAGCTCGAGGCGCTGCTCGACCTGCTCCACGACGAGGCGCAGATTCGTGGTTGGACGGTCTACCGCGGCGTCTCCGGTTATGGCAGCTCGGGTCGCGTGCGGAGTGCGCGTCTGGTCGATCTCGCGCTCGATCTGCCGGTCACGGTCGAGTTCTTCGACGCGCCCGCACGCGTGGAAGCGGTGCTAGAACGTGTCGTCGCCCTCGCTGGCGCCGGGCACGTGGTGAGCTGGCCGGCACGCATGGCCCTCGCCTGAGCGGGGCGCGCGCCGCGCTGCGATCCGGCGGTGGTAAACTGCGCGCCGCGCGCTGCCCGCCGGCGTCTACCGGCCGGAATGATGCCGGGATTCCTGGCCGATCAGGCGGCGCCGTTCTCGCGCAGCCTGGCCGCACAATGGCGCAGGCGCCCACTCAGACCAGCAGCACAGGATTCCGTCATGCTCGATCCGCAACTCCTGCGCAACGATCCGGAACGTGTCGCCACGGCGCTCGCACGCCGCGGCTTTGCGCTCGATCGTGCCACGCTCGAACGCCTGGAGGGCGCTCGCAAGCAGCTTCAGACCGACACCGAGAACCTGCAGGCCGAACGTAACCGGCGCAGCAAGGCGATCGGTGCGGCCAAGGCGCGTGGCGAAGACATCGAGCCCGAGCGGCGTGCGGTGGCCGAACTCGGAGAACAACTCAAGGCCAACCAGGAGCGCCTCGAGACCGTGCAGGCCGAACTCGAAGCCTTCTCCCTCGGCTTGCCGAACCTGCCCGACGCCGACGTTCCCGATGGCGCCGGGGAAGACGACAACGTCGAGATTCGGCGCTGGGGCGAACCGCGCGCATTCGACTTCGAACCACGCGATCATGTCGACCTTGGCGAACTGCTTGGCGGCATCGATTTCGAGGCGGGTGCAAGGCTCGCCGCGGCACGCTTCGCCGTGCTGTCCGGGCCGGTCGCCCGCATGCAGCGTGCGCTCACCCAGTTCATGCTGGATGTGCATACCACCGAGCACGGCTACCGCGAGGTCTACGTACCGTACCTTGTCAACGAGCGCACCATGCGCGGTACCGGCCAGTTACCCAAGTTCAAGGCCGATCTCTTCGAGGTGGCGGAGCAGGGCTTCTTCCTGATTCCGACCGCCGAGGTGCCGGTGACCAACCTGGCCCAGGACACCATCCTCGACGACGCCGCGATGCCGGCGCGCTACGTCTGCCACACGCCGTGTTTCCGCTCGGAAGCCGGCTCCTACGGCAAGGACACCCGCGGCATGATCCGCCAGCACCAGTTCGAGAAGGTCGAACTCGTGCAGTTGGTGCGGCCGGCTGACTCCTACGCTGCGCTCGAACAGCTCACCGGCCATGCCGAAACGATACTGCAACGTCTCGGCCTGCCGTACCGGGTCGTCATCCTGTGCAGCGCCGATCTCGGTTTTTCCGCGGCACGCACTTACGACCTCGAAGTGTGGTTGCCGGGTCAGCAGCGCTACCGTGAGATCTCTTCCTGCAGCAACTTCGAGGAATTCCAGGCGCGGCGCATCAAGGCGCGCTGGCGCAACCCCGATACCGGCAAGCCGGAACTGCTGCACACGCTGAACGGATCCGGCGTGGCGGTGGGTCGTGCGCTCGTCGCCGTGCTCGAGAATTATCAGCAGGCCGACGGCAGCGTCACGGTGCCCGAGGTGCTGCGCCCGTACATGGGCGGGCTGGAGCGACTCGCGCCGGCGGCCTGACCGCGTCAACGGTCTCCCTGGCGGGGACACCGCGCCACCGTCCGTCCTGCCAGGCTGGACGGTGGCGCGACAGTAACGGGCACCTCAAGCGCCGCCCGCGCTACCGGCCTGGTGGCCGAGCAGCGTCTGCAGGTCGTCGTATTCGTCGCGATCGAGCTTGCCGTCGTCGTTGGCGTCGGCCGATTCGAACGGCTTGCCTTCGATGTCAGTGTCGGCAACCTCCTGCTCCTGTAACGCGCCATCGCCGTTGGCATCGAGACGGGTGAACGTGCGCGCCTCGGTGACCTCGGCCGGGGCCTTGGCATCACCGCGTTGCAGCTTGCCCTCGACGTCGTCGCTGATCATGCGCTTCGCACTCGACTCGGCGCGTGCCGGGTCGTTGGTCGCGCCGTGGTCGCCAGCATAGACCGGGGCAACGAGTACGAGCGCGAGAACGGAAAGCGTGGTGGTGGTCTTTAGCATGTGAGTCTCCTCTTTCAGGTGAATGGCCGCGTGCCGACGCAGGGCACGTTTACCGAGTCACACGACTGATGCAGCGCGCGTGCCAACGTGGCCACTTGCGCGCCCCGGGCTCCGGCCTGGCCCGCGACTTGCACGCCAGGGACAGGCGATCGAAACGCACACGTCGCGAGGAGGTGGCAACCATGCGTGGATATGCACTGGCAGTGAACGCGGTGCGGGGTCGCGCCGCGGTCGAGTACGGCGACGATCGCTGGGCGATTCTGGAACTGGCCAACGCCGAGGACGTCGCCCAGGAGGACTGGGTCGATGGCGCGCTTGCGGGCGCGGGGCAGGTCGAGATTTACAACGTCTCGCAGGAGCGCACCGTGACGGTCACGGTATGCGACAGCGGCTTGACGATGATCGAGGCGCTGGCAGCCGCGGAGGCCTGAGTTGCGCGGTGGGGCCGGCCGTCAAACCAGCCACATGAGCAGCGCGACGAAGCCACCTACGGCGAGTATCGGCAGCAGGAAGGCGCGCCAGTCGCCGGCCTGGGCGGCGGGACTGTGCTTGATCATGTGTCGGGCGCGCGGGAAGAGCAGGATGATCATCATGCCGAGCAGAATGGCCGAGCCGATCTTCATCCAGTCCATCGTAAGCGCTCCGTGGCTGTTAAAGCAGACGGCCCCGCACGCGGGGCCGTCCATGGAGAGTCGCGGTTCGCGCGCAGCCGCTCAGTCGTCGCTGGCGAAGCCGAGCAGATGCAACAGGCTCACGAACAGGTTAAAGATGTTCACGTAGAGTTGCACGGTCGCGACGATGTAGTTGTCGACGCCACCGTTCACCATGCGGCTGGTGTCATAGAGGATGAAGCCGCTCATCAGCAGCACGATGGCCGCAGACAGCGCCAATGACATCGCCGGGACGGCAAGGAAGATGTTCACCAGCGCGGCGCCGAACACGACCAGCAGGCCGACGAACAGGAATCCGCCAAGGAAGCTGAAATCGCGCCGCGTGGTCAGTGCGTAGCCTGACAGTCCCAGGAAGATCACGCCGGTGCCGCCGAGCGCGGTGGCGACGATCTGCGGGCCGTTCGCGAGCGACAGGTAGACGCTCAGCATTGGGCCCAGACCGAAGCCCATGAGGCCGGTGATGGCGAATACGACGGCCAGGCCGGCCGACGAGTTGGCGGTGCGCGGAAGTGCCAGCCACATCAGCAGGAAGGCGCCGCCGATCGACAAAAGGTAGGTGATGGGGGGCATACGCAGGTACACCGATACCGCCGCGGTCAACGCGCTGAACAGCAGCGTCATCGACAACAGCATGTAGGTGTTTCGCAGCAGCTTGTTGGTCGCCAGTACGCCCGTCTGTGAGCGGGTGTTACTGAGAATCGTCGCCATGTGGTCTACCTCCGGGGTAATCGTTACGCGGGCGGCAGCATGGCCGGCCCGAAGACTTGGACCACGCCGGGCCCTGAAGTTCTTATCGGCATGATAGGGACGATTGGTGAAAATTCAACAGAAGCCATTGAAACGCGCGGGTTTTTGTCGATTCACTTCAGGGCGCCGCGGCGACCCCGCGGGCGATGCCGATGACGCCGCAGGCGATGCGTGACCCGGCCGCACCGATAGGGGGTTGCGCGGGGTCGTTCGGCCCGGCATGCACCACCACCGCACGGCCGATCACGTTGCCCGTTCCGTGCAAGCGCGCCGCCCGTATCATCGCGCTCGCCGTCGCGACGCCGTCATCGCCGGCGACCAGTTCGCCGAGATTGCCGGTGATGCGATCGATGTCCTCGGGCGGCTGCTCGGATGGACCGCGGAAGTTGAAATGGGTCCCGGCGCTCGTACCGTCGGCGGCCGAGCAGTCGCCCAGTAGGTGCACATGGTAGGCATGGCGCGAACCCGGAGCCAGGCCCTGCACGCGCGCATCGACCGCGACGCCATGCGCGGTGTCGCGCAGGCGCACGACGCCGCTGGCCGCGTTGCCGGCCGTGGGCTGGAGTACGGCGATCGCGTGCTCGACCGGTGCGGAGACCTGCGCACCGGGGTCGAGGCGGGGTCGATCACGAGCGGTCGGTTCGGGCGCCGCACCCGGATCCGCCGCCGCCGATACGCTGGCCAGCGCTGCGCTCAGCGCGAGCACGCGGCCGGCGACGGCGCCCAGGGCGGGCAAGCCCGCAGGCCTGCGCCAGGACGCTCGCCGACACATCGTGTGATGGCCGCTGCGGAAGGGCGCGCCGCTCATTCGCGCAGCGACAGGGATGATGGACGGTCGAGGTTGGTTCCCTCGACATGCGCATCCGGGTGGATTGCCTCGATGGCCGCCTGCAGTCGCGCGGCATCGGCGGGATCGGCGGGATCGGCGGGATCGACATCGACCATGAGCAGGATTTCGCCGCGCTCGATGGCTTCCTCGAAGCTCTTGATCCGCGTGTGTGGCAGCGAGGCACCGACCAGCGACGAGATGACGGCACCGAAGGCCGCCCCCATGCCGGTGAGAGCCAGGATCAGGCCGCCGCCGAGCGTGATACCGGCGGCCGGCAGGCTCACGGCCGTGATGCCGGCAAGCAGGCCGACGGTACCGCCGGTCGCGACGCCTCGACCGAGGCCCGGCAGGAAGTCGCTGGTGTCCTCCTCAGAGCCGGTATCGGGCAACTGCTCGAGCGCAATCTCGTCGTTCGCGACAAGATGGACGTTGTCCTGCGAGCAGCCCTCGTCGTCAATCAACCGGCGTACCGTGCGGCGCGCCACCTCGACATCCGGTACCAGGCAGTACAGGCGCGTGATCTCGTTATCGATTGTTGCACCGCGACCGGCGGTGTAAAGATGTTCCTCAGCCATAGGGGCCCTCCGTGCCGGGTTCGTGCTGTGGTTCAGGAATCGACCACGAAGGTGACTTTCATGTCGACCTGGTATCCGTTGACCGTGCCATTGTCGATGAGCACCTTCTGATCCTTGACCCAGGCACCCTGGATGTTGCGCACGGTCTCGGATGCCTTGCTGATGCCGGCGTTGATGGCGTCCTCGAAGCTCTTGTTCGAAGTGCTGGTGATTTCGGTGACGCGGGCGACTGATGCCATGCTTACCTCCTGCACGCGAAGTTGATTACGACGGCGAGTGGCCGCCTTGAGCAAGGAAGGACGCAAGAGCCGTGCCGCGTCGCCGTGGCTGCCCTGGTGCGTGCACTGACGAGCTGCCAGCCGTCCGGGCATGCAGGATTTGCGTGTCACTGCAAATCATGCAGACGGTGGCTCGGCCCACGGCGACCGTCGGGGTTGGCGCGAATGCGCATGCGGCGGGTACGGGTGCGGCGCTGATGAAGCTGGCGATTTACCTGGAATGAGCGACGGACAGGCCGGTTGCCGACGCGAGGCGGTCGACGGCTGACTTTGCCGCGATCTCAGAGGAAGTGCGCGTAGGGCGTTTCGCGCAGGAAAGCGCGCAGCTCGTCGGCGTTGGCGACGATGTCCTCGAGCGCGCCTGCGTTGAGCTTCTCGAGATCCGCCCGTGCCGGAGCGGTCGGCAGTCCCAGCATGTCAGCGACGCGCGCCAACGTGCGCGGCCATGCCGCGGCATCCTCGAGATCGCGCGCATACTCGAGCGTCAGACAGTCGCGACCGGCGAGCAGGGCCGCGTTGTCGCGCCGGTGCTTGGCGATCATATCGAGCCACCAGAAGAGCTCTTCGCGCCTCACCACGATAGGCGGCCGAGTGCGGGCGTCACCGCGCACTCGATGGAAGCCGTGTTGGCGTGCACCTATCTGCGACAGCGCGTGCCGCACCGGGTTGTCACGGGTCAGGTGAATGACGCGAAATCCGCCGGCTTCGAGCCAGTCGAGAAACGCGATTGCCCGCGCTCGCGGCAGGCAGAGGACGTCGGTGAGCTGATAGGTCAGGAGCTTGAACCCGTAGGCCTCCGCCCGGGCGTGCTCGAGGTGGTGGCCTACCCGGGATGCAGGGAAGGCGCACCAGTCGTGCAGGATCTCGTCGTCGCAGTGGATGGCGGGATGATTGTCGAGCAGGCGCACCAGCAACGTGCTGCCGGTACGCCCGTCACCGAAAATGACGAAGCGGCGTGTGGGCCCGGCTCCGAGGCGCGGTAGCGGCCAGCGCGCGAGCAGCCGTTGCCACTGGCAACGGGCCATAGTGCGCAGTTCACCAACGGTCTGGCGATGGTCATTGCTCAAGGCAGGACTCATGAAGGCCTCCGAATTTCGCTGGCGGCGCGCACCTGGACGCCGCCACCACCGCGCAAGCCTAACCGCCACTCGCGTCCTGCAGTAGCTCGCCCCTCACTCGGTTACAATCCGCAACCATCGGAGAGGTGGCAGAGCGGTTGATTGCACCGGTCTTGAAAACCGGCGAAGGCTAATCCCTTCCGAGGGTTCGAATCCCTCCCTCTCCGCGAATAAATCAATAATTTCGATGTCCATCGTGTCTAGTCTTAGGGGTGTTCTGGGGTAGTTTGGGCGCGGGTTGGACACCATTTTGGACACGATTTTCAGCTCGAATGTGCGGGTCGGGTCTGATGGAACCGAACGTGCTCGCATTGGCGGATATCAAGCCTCTACGTCACGCAGCGGCAGCTTGCCGAGCAAGCTCGAAGGACAGCTTGCGCAAGACGGTCTCAATGGATCTACTCGGCATGTGAACGCACCTTCGCTTGCGGAGTCCTTCCGCTCAACTCCTGGCGACGTTGACCGTCGCAGCCTACTTCGCGACGGCTTCTGCGATGGTTGAAATGGCAAGGAACATTGGCGTGGGATCGCCGTGGAGAGCGCCTTCGCGAACACCCTCGAGGGGCACGAAGCCGAAAGGTGCATAGAACGCGATTGCGTCCGGTTTCGCATCGGTCACGACGCCAACGCACCCGAGGTGTTCACGTTGATCGAGGGCTAGCCCAAGGACATGCCGTAGCAGCGCACGTCCAACTCCGCTGCCCTGTGCTCGAGTGTCGACACCGAGCCGGGCGAGCCGGAGCACCGGGAGCGGATAACCAGGAAGGCGGCGTCGCAATCGCGCAGACGGGAGGCGGGCACGCTCCAGGCTCGACGCAGCAACGGTCGCGAAGCCAAGGATGTGGCTTTCGGCTGCCGCGACATATGTGATCGCCAGGTGCAGATTGAACTGGTTCTGTCCCGCGTAGTGCTGGAAGAAGCGGTCGAGATCGGGCTGTCCGCATGAGAAGGTGCTTCGGTCGTCGTCCGTGCGCAGAGGGCGGATCTCAATTGCCGCGGTCACTCATCAGCTCCCGAAGGGCCTTGGTAGGTGCCGGGGGCTCAGCAAGCATCGCGACGACGCGCTCAAAATCCTCGTCCTTCAGGACAATTCTGGCCGGAACGAGTGCTTCGTCCGGCAACTCGCGGCGCGCTTCCATGAAGAACAGAAGCGCCTGTTCGACCACGAAGTTCTTCTTGAGGCCATGACTCTCCGTGAATCGATCCAGCTTCTCTTTAGTCGCTGCAGAGATGGTCGCTGAGATCTGTGACGGGTCCGCGCTCATCGTTACCTCCAATGGTCCATGGAAAAAAAATTTATACATATTAAAAGCTAGCAATATGCTTTGCAGCGCGCAACAGCGGCCGACTGCAGCATCGAACCGGGCGCCGGCGGCTTCTGGAGGCGGTGAAGGCTGACTGATTGACACGATTTCGACACGGCGACTTCGTAACATATCGAAATCATTGATAAATTCGAAAGTTCGAATCCGTCCCTCTCCGCACACACAAAGGCCCGCTCGCGCAGGCCTTTGTGTGTGCGGAGAGGGCGCCTCGAAGAGGACCCTTCGGTTCGACGACTTCGCGGAGCGAAGTTGGACGCCGCCGCGTAGCGCGGGCGTTGAAACGCGCAACAAGCACGAGCGGACGGCGCATCCCGGTGGTCGTCACGCGTGGTAGGCGTCACGCGTGCGTACGTGGTCACCTGCGGGCGGGCGGTGGTCGACCTCGTGCCTTGCCATACAGCGCCGCACCGGCGAGCAGCACGAAGCACAGCAAGCCCAGCGGTGCCGGCACGAATGGAATCTGATGCGGACCCTGCGGCGTGGAAGCGGGGTCTGTAGGATCGGATTCGCCGGCGTCCATGCGCCCATTTCCATTGGCGTCTTCCACGCCATCGGCGTAACCATCGTCATCGGAGTCGGCATCCAGCGGATTCGTCGAGGTCGATGGATCGGAGTCCGGCACGAAGCCGGGGCCGGTACCCGGTGGCGGCGCGACAACGCCGCTCTCGGTACCGTCGGCGAGGCCATCCCCGTCGCTGTCCGCGTTCAAGGCGTCCGTGCCAAGCAGGGCTTCCTCTGCGTCGCGCAGCCCATCGTCGTCGAAGTCGTAGCCATACGACCAGAGCTCCTCGCCGATTGCGGGATCGTTGAGCGACATATAGAGGCGAGCCGGCGTTGCGAGCAGCTGGGCGAAGGGGGTCCCCGTGCTGCCTGGCCGGGTGTCTGTAATCATGTACGTCGTCTGAGGGGTCCCGGCGCTGAACCAGAGTTCTTCGCCGTGCTCGCCGTCGTTGGCGACGAAGTAGACGCCCCCGTTCGCCGCGACGAGGTCGCCAGCCATGCCGTCGCGGATCCCCGGCCACAGGTCAGCCAGGCGTGCGGCGCTGCCGGGGCTGCCGTCGCTGACCCACAGCTCGCGGCCCGTGGCGCCGTCGTCGGCAACAAAATACAGCTTGTCGCCGGCGACCACGGCCGAGCCGAGGCCAGCGCCCTCTGCGCCGGGGCGCAGGTCCGCGACACGATACGTTCCGGCCGTCGTGCCGTCGCTGCTCCAGAGCTCGTAGCCGCTCTCGCCATCGTTCGCGGTGAACAGTACGCGCGTGCCGACCCGCCCCAGCATGCGCGGCGCGCTCGAAGCGTTGCCCGGATTGATGTCAAAGACCAGGTGCGTGCCCGCGGTGGTGCCATCGGTAAACCATAGCTCGGACCCGAACGCGCCGTTGCTCGCACTGAACAACACGCCCTGGTCGAGGGCGTGGAACTGCCCAGGGTAGCCCCTGCCCGCGGGATCGATATCGCTGACGAGCGCCGTGCCGTCCTCGGTGCCGTCGCTGCGCCAAAGCTCCGCGCCGTGGACGCCGTCGTCGGCGCGGAACAACACGAGGCCGCCGAGTGCTGCCAGGTCGTCTGGGTTACTGCCCCATATACCCGGCCGGATATCCCGCACGCGCACGGTGCCGGTTTCGGTGCCATCGCTGCGCCACAATTCCCGGCCGGCGGCGGTGTCGCTGGCCGGGAAGAGGATCTCGTCGCCGATCGCGACCGGGCGTTCGAGGAAATTGGCGCCGATGTCGCGCGCGAACGCGGTTCCCGTTCCAGTGCCGTCGCTCACCCATACGCCAAAACGATCCCCCGGGGCGTAAGCGACGAAAAAGATGCGGTCTGCCGCGACTACGCCGGGAGACTGAGGCGACGATCCTTCAACCCCCGGAATCAGGTCGGCGATCGGAACGGTTCCCGCCGCCGTGCCGTCGCTGATCCATGGCTCGTCGCCGATGGTGCCATCGTCGGCAGCCAGCACCAGCCGGTCACCCAGCGCGGCGAGCAGGCGCGGCGCGCTGCCGGCGGTTCCCGACGGTACGCCGACCACCGGGTTGGTTCCTGCCACGGTGCCGTCGCTGCGCCACAGTCGATAACCCGAGAAATCCCGACCCGCAAAGTAGACGTGGCCCTCGTACGCAACAAGACTCTTCGGCGTGAGTCCCCACAGCCCGGGCTGCTCGTAGAGCAGCGTCGTGCCCGCGGCGGTGCCATCACTCACCCATAATTCGGTTCCGGTCGTGCCGTCGTTGGCGCTGAACAGCACGCGGTTCCCCAAGGCGGTCAGCTCCTCGATCCCAGCATGATCGGGACCCGGACGGATGTCCTTGACCCGCCGCGTGCCGCCAGCCGATCCGTCGCTCGTCCAGAGCTCGCGGCCCGTGGTGCCGTCGTCGGCCCTGAAGAACAGGCGGCCGCCGGCCACGACCGGGCGCGTCGGGTTCGAACTGGGAAAGCCCGGGTGAATATCGCTCACCCGGGCGGTGCCGGCACTCGTGCCATCACTGCGCCATAGCTCGGTGCCCGTTGCGCTGTCGCTCGCCACGAAATAGAGCACGCCGTCGATCACCGTCAGCTGGCGTGGCGAGCTCGATTCGGGGCCGGTTTCGATGTCCGCGAGCAAGGTCGTTCCCGCGGCCGTGCCGTCACTGATCCACAGCTCCTTGCCCGAGATGCCGTCGTTGGCCGCGAACACGATCTGGTTGCCCAGCGCCGCGATCCCTTCCACCCCCGAACCTGCCGCGCCTGGCCGGATGTCCGCCACCATGACCGTCCCGGCGGCGCTGCCGTCGCTGCGCCACAGTTCGACGCCGTGGACACCGTCGCGGGCTCCGAAATACACGATGTCGCCGATGGTGACGAGATCGTGCGGGTAGGAGCCGCCTTCGCCCGGATTGATGTCCCGTGTGGGGACAGTACCTTCGGGCGTTCCGTCGCTGGTCCACAGTTCGTTGTTGGCAGAACCTTCCGAGAACGCAGAAAAGTAGATGCGGGTGCGACCTGCCGTGAGCTCCTCCGTGCCGGAGCTCTGCTCGCCGGGCCGGATGTCGCGCAATGCTACGGTGCCTGCAGTGGTACCGTCGGTTACCCACGGCTCGTAACCGAGTCCGGGGTAATGAGCGACGAAGAACAGCTTCCCGCCCGCGGCAATCAACTGGTACGGTGAACTCGAATGCCCACCGGGCGAGACGTCGACGGCGATTTTGGTGCCTGCCGTGGTGCCGTCGGTGCGCCAGAGCTCCATGCCGTGGCCATCTCCGTGCGCGCGGCCGCGGAAGTAAAGGTGCCCGGCGAAAGGCACCGGCCGCGCGCGGGAGTCGGTCACGGGTTCGAGGAGATCGGCCGCGTATGCCGCGCCCGCGGCGATATCTGCCACGGGCTCGGGCGCACCAGCGTGGCTACGGGCGGCGAGGCAGATCATGATGAACGCAGCAGTAGCCGCAGGCGGCGCCAAGTCTCGCATCGGCGGCCCTTCCCTGACTTCGACGGGCACCCAATATATCGGAACATCACGGGGCGTACAGACCATGGACCAGGCGGCCGGTAGCTGCTCGTATCGAATCTCGGACCTCGCCAACCAGGCGATTCGGCTGCTACCGAGACCGGATTGCCTGGTGTTGCCGGAACTCAGCGCAGCGAAGCACGGCATCATTGCCAGCGGCCTTCGATAACTGTTGCTCCCATTGCCCGCTCGAAGCAGAATTCGCCGTCCATCTTTCCTAGGAAGCTTCCTGATGATCCGGTCGCCTGCGGTCGTGGCGTTGACGCTGTCTCTGGTGGTTGCGGGTGCATGCCCTGCCGATGGTTCCGGGCCGGACATCGCGGGCATTCAGCTGGGCATGACGCCGGACGAGGCACGCGCGAAGATCCAGGCGTACGACGACGCCATCAGGATTCAGGACATGAGCAATCAGTTCAGGTACAGCGCGCTCGGCAAGAAGTACAAGACCGATGCCTTCCTGGTTTCGACGACCGGCATGCTCACCAATGGCCGGGGCAGCCTGGCAGTGGGCTACTCCTATCCTCCCGGTGCGCCGCGCGTCACGTCGATTTCCCGCAACCACCGGCAGTCCGTCGAACCGTTGACGCAGGCGGATTACGTGAAGGCACTGGTCGAGAAGTACGGCACCCCGGCGGAGGACGTCGCCAATGGCGGTACCGGCGCAGGCGCGTTGCGTACCCTGAAGTGGACGCTTGCCGGTAGTGGTACGAATGTCTGCACGGAGGGAGTCTCAGCGGGGAATCCCGTTCTGAAGCACATGCAGCAGAACGGCCGCAGAGTGGAACCGACGCCCGAACTCGCCGCCACGTGCGCCGGGGTCTTCAAGTATGTCCTGCGTGGCGATCCGGTGATTCACGCGGTCGGCGACATTGCCGATATCGCGGGCCAGGCGAAATCGGAGTTCGCGGCGCAGGACTGGGTACAACGACAGATTGACGACAAGTCACGGACCGGCACTGCGCCGCCGAAGCTGTAAGCCGCACCGGCGGTGACCGGTTCGTCGCGCCGCGCGGCGTTGCCCGCTGCTGCGCAGGTGCGTAACGACCTGGCGATCGGTTTCACCTCGGGTCCGAGGTGCTCAGCCAAGTGAGGACCCGTGGGGGCGCTGTAGAGCGTGGCCACGGTGGCTGGCGCCGTCAGGCGGGCGCCGCGCGCTGGCGGCGCGCGACGCCGGCAATGCCGGCGACGGCGCTGCCGAGCAGCCAGACTGCCGCCGGTACCGGCACGGGCGCCGACTCCGCGGTTGCGTAGGTGCTGATGGTGAGGGCGCTCGGCACCGGCGCGAGGCCGGTCGCGAAGTCGACGAAGAAGCTCAGCGTGAGCACGTCGAACTCCTCGAGCAAGTCGCCGGGACCGGGCATGCCGACGAGCGAGACGAACGCGGTCGCCGGTGTGCTGAAGGGCACGTAGGCCTCGACGGCGGCGGTGGCGCCACCGGTCGGCAGGATGTCGAAGAAGTCGACCGCCAGCGAGTAGGCGATGTCGATTTCGATCATGCCGGTGCCGCCGAGCAACAGGCCGAGGTCGCTGCGCGTTCCGGCGAGCGCGGAGCTGGTGTCGCTGGTGGCGGCGAGCGCCGTGGCGCCGGCCGGACCATCGTTGGTGGCCGTGGCTTCGCCGAGCAGCGCGCTCTGCGAGTAGAAGGTCATACCGTCATTGAGGAGGTCGTCGATCCCCCCGGTGAAGTCGCCGTAGGCGAACAGGGTGTCCAACCCCGTCAGCGTCGCGGTTGCTGTATCGGTGGTACGGATGTCGACGATGCCGTCGAAGCTCGCCGACGCGGTGGCCGCAGCGGCGAGTGCGGCCGGCGCCGCGAATGCTGTCGTCACCGCCAGCGCGGCGGCGAACGAGGTCTTGGTAAGCGCGTTCATGATGGTCTCCCAGGTTGGCGTTGGTCAGGCCGCGACGCGCCGCTGTGCCGAGCGGAACTCGCGGCTACCCGACTTGCGAGGCTCCGAGTCTAGAGAGCGGGCATGACAGCTTGATAACGGCGCCACCGGCTGGTGAGTCGCGTGCCGGGAAAGGGTTGCGTGTGACGCGCGGCGAGGTCAGGCGCAGGCTCGGCGCATGCCGGTGATTGCGAGGGTGCCGGCGAGCGCAGCGAGTGCGCCGAGGGGTAGCGGTACCTCTCGCCGCGTTGCGCGCACCTCCTCGCTGGCGAGCGCATCAGCGGCGAAGTCTCCGCTCACGTCGATGGCGAGGGTTGCGAACGCCGGTAGCGTGATGCGGTGGGAGGGTGGGGTCGCGCTCTCGCAGTAGCCAGCACTGGCCGCAACGTGCGCACAGCCTCGCGTCTCGTCGGCGCTGAGCGCCGGTCCGTTGACAGCGAAGCCGGGTGCCATGGCGCTGACGGCCACGCTGGATGCCGCGCCTGCGTCCTCGCCGCGGGTCGCCCGGCCCGATAGTGCCGCATGCAGCGCGAACTCGAGTTCGACGGCGAACGCGTTCGGATTGTAGACGTCGATGATGGCCGCGAAGCTGTAGCGGCCCGCAGCGCTGCCAGCCGGGGCTGTTGCAGTTGCCGACACGGTATAGGTCTGGGTGAGCGTTGGCGAAGTACCCGGCGCCGTGTACGGAAATGCGCCGGCACCCACCGCCACCCCGAACAGCACGTCGCCGTCGCCGATGACCGTCTCTTCCTGCTGCGCACTGAGCATCCCGGTGCCGTCGGTGACGGCGCTATCGGCACCGTAGCCGGAGGCGCCATAGATCTCGACGACAGCCCGGTTGTCCGTACCTGCGGCTATGCCGTCGACGAGGTAGAGCGAGAACCCGGCGCTGGCTTCGGCACTGGCATTCCCGGCGAGGGCTACCGCCGCGTGCAGGGCGAGGGCGAGGGCGACGGTCGTGGCCAGGATCTTGGCCACCCGTGGACAGAGGACGGAACAATGCATGTGCGGGCCCCACTGAGCGACTGCGCCGCACGCTAGCCGCCACAGGTGTCACGCGCGTGACAGGCTGCAGCTTCGCTGTCCGCGCCGGGTTCATCACGCAGCGCGCGGCGGGCGTCCGTCCCGTCGACCGACGCGGTCAGGCGCCTGCGCTGCTCGTTGCGAGCTCGGCGCGCAGGGTGGTGAGCGCGTGTACGGCCTCGTTCCCGGGTGCCCCGTCCTGGCTTGCCGCCTCGAGCAGAAAATCGACCAGGCCGGCCAGGTAGGCACTCATGTTGTGGGCGGTGAAGAAGTTGTAGCTGTAGGTCAG
Organism: Gammaproteobacteria bacterium; assembly: GCA_040220855.1. GTDB lineage: Bacteria > Pseudomonadota > Gammaproteobacteria > JACKNG01. Next base: position 87,370 of record JAVJVZ010000064.1, read on the forward strand.
CGAGGGAGTTAGACCGACGACAAAATGCCACCAGCCGGACGGGATGACGAGCGTGTCGCCAGCCTCGAGCAACGCCACGTGGGGCGTTGCCGCTGCGAAGCGCGGGAAGCGATCCGGGTCGACCACGAGGGGATTGCGTATCGCGCCGTGGTAGACATTGTCGTCGTCGCGCGGCGAGAACATCACGCACAGCTTGCGCCCGCTCAGCTGCGCCAGGTAGGCATGGCTCGACCAGTAGTCCGTGTGCAGGAAGGACACCGATTCGCGCGGCGCGAAGAACAGGTAGTGAATCGGGCTGCCGACCCGATCGAGGTAACGACGCACCGCGACAGGCAGGCGCAGGAACAGGTCGTCCATGCAGTACAGCGTCGAGCCGCCGACGTCTTCTTCGAGCTCGGGATGCAGGCTGAGCACGCGGTAGATGGGCGCATACAGTGGCAGCCGGTTACGTCGTAGCGTGGCGAGATCGCCCACCGTGTACTCGGCGCGCGGCGCCTGCTCGGGCGCGCGCACGTAATCGATGTAATCGGCCAACCGCATGCGTGCCTGGACCGGTTCGATGCCGAGGTCCGGCTCGAGGAACATCGGCAGGTTGGCAATGACGAAGTCGCCACCGTAGCACCGCTGGAAGAACTCGAACGTCCACTTCCCACGCGCGGGCCACGAGGCCTGCGCGTCACCGATGACGACGGGCAGACCGCAGCCCGCGAGATGCGCCTCGGCGAATTCCCCGGCACTGAGGGCACACTTGCGCGCCACCGGAACCGCGCGCTGCATGACAGCGAGATCCCGGATGGGCAGGCCGTCGAGGAGTTCGTTGATACCCGGTCGAACGACCGTGCTTCTCACTGTCAGGCGCACCGCGATGTCGAGGGCAGCAGTATAGACCAGGTCCGCGAGACGTGACGTTGCGGCGCATGATTCAGCGACGATTCAGTCCTGAGCGTTAGCATGGAACCATGGCTCACGAGTTCCGCCCCGCGGAACGCGTCATCGAGGAGTCGACATGAGCGCATTCCCGCAAGCCTTCACACCGGGCCGGCGCCGCAGCCCAGGCATTGCGCTGGCCCTGTCGCTGCTGCTGCTCGGCGCCGACGCTGGAACGCGCAGCGAAGCGCAGCAGAGCGCGCCAGCCGGTGTCGGCGCGCCGCCCGCCTTCGCCACCCACGGATCGGCCCCGGTTTACCGCACGCCGGCCGAACTCGAGTCCCTGGTTGCCTCCATTGCGCTGTACCCGGACGAACTCCTCGCCATCGTACTACCGGCAGCCACCTGGCCCGCCCAGGTGGCGCAGGCGGCGCGGTACCTGACGGTCCGTGCGAGCAACCCCGCGATCGCGCCCGCACCGGGCTGGGACGCGAGCGTCGTCGCCCTGCTCGACTACCCCGAAGTCGTCGCCCGGCTCGATCACGAACTCGACTGGACTGCGCGACTCGGGGCGGCTGTCGTGCACCAGCAGGCCGACGTACTCGCCGCCGTCGCGGCGTTCCGCGAGCGCGCCCACGCGAGTGGCAACCTCGTCAGCGACTCCCGCCAGGCGGTCCACCGCGAAGACGGCATGCTCACCATCCGCCCGGCGCAGGCTGACGTGGTCTACGTGCCCTATTACCAGCCGACCCAGGTGGTGGTGAGGCACGAAGCGCCAGCGTATTACTATCATCCGCGCCCGCGGATGCGGCCGTCGTACTTCCCCCCGTACGGTTTCGGCGACCACGGCGCGTGGGCGCTCGCACCAAGCCTGTCGTTCGGCTTCTCGCGCCACGACCATCGCGCACTCAGGCGTGATTTCCACGACCGTCGCGTTCACGACGGCGGACGGCGGCACGAAGACGGCCGCCGGCTGCGCGGCCGGGACGATCATGGATATGACCGCCACGACCATGCGTCACGCGGCCATTTCAACGACGGCCGGACGGGGCGCGAGCGTGGAGCGCGTGGGCCCACATCGGTACGGCAGGCGGCAACCGGGGCACCTCGCGCAGCGCGCCGCGCGGCGCCGACTCGCAGTACCCCGGCGCCGGCGCCGCACGGGCCGGCACCGACGTGGCAGGGTGCTGCCGCCGGCGCGCCGCCGCCACCGCCG
>JAVJVZ010000065.1:0-31816 GCA_040220855.1 Gammaproteobacteria bacterium
AGACACCTGTGGATAAGTGTCGCGGGGTCCGCGATGTCTACTTGCGGAACGCGGCGAGCCGCGCGGCGGTTTCGGTGAAGCGGTAGTCGGTCGCGGCTTCGTAGCGCAGGCCATCGGCGAGCCCGCGCTGTTCGGCGGCGCGGTAGAGGTCCTTGTAGGCAGCGAAGGCTTCGCTGCTGTTCGGACGCATTTCGGCAAGCAGCGCCGCGACCGCGGCATCGAGGGCGTCGAGCGCAACGCACACGTTGGCGACGCCGAGTTCGAATGCCTCGCGACCGGACAAGGTGCGCGCGGTATAGGACAACTCGCGGGCCTTGGCGATGCCGACCCGTCGTGGCAGGCGCTGGGTCATGCCCCAGGTCGGCCGAATCGCCCACTTGGCATGGGTGTCGCCGAGCTTCGCTTCCTCTGCAACGACGACGAGGTCGCAGGCGAGCACGATCTCGAGCGCACCGGTGAAACAGAAGCCGTTCACGCGTGCGATGACGGGCAGCGGCAGGAGCTCGATCTTTTCGATGAGCGCGCGCGCTGGCAGGTCGAGGATGTCACCTACCTTGCCATCGACGAGTTCACGCTCGCCCAGCGCCTTGAGGTCGACCCCCGCGCTGAACGCGCGCCCGGCCCCGGTGAGCACCACGAAACGCAGATCCTCGCGCGCCGCGATGGCCTCGAAAGCGGCATTCAGCTCGGCCAGCATGGTCGGCGTGATCGCGTTCAGCGCGGGCGGGCGATCGAGCGCAATGGTGGCCACATCGTCGTCGATGTCGACCCGGATCTCGGTACAGGCGTTACTCACGGTTTCTCCCAAGTCGTCGCACGAGCACGCATGCTACCCGCTCGGCTCGCACCTGTCCGCCGGGTGGCGCGCGATTCCAGCGCGCGCGACGGTCGCGGCGATCGAACGAGCGGTCACGACGGCCACCACCGCAGCGCGCCTGCAGACGTCGGTGGCACGCGAGCGTCCGCTACAAGGGCCGTGCAGAAGGCGTGCGGGTCGAACTGCCGACGGTGCCCCGGGCACGAAATCGTGCCGGACCGGAGGCCGCCCGACCGGATCGGACGCCGCATCGACAGCCCGATTCCCCACGCCGTGGCTTTCGGCTACCTTGGCAGGCGACATCACCCCACGCATGGAGGACCAGCATGGCCAGCTTGCCCGCGGGATACCCGGCCGACGCGTTCGAGGCGTTTGCGTTCCTGAAGACGCGCGAGCGCCTCGATATCGAGGATCTCAAGGTACTCGCCATGATCGAGTGCTACGGCGAGGCGTTCTATCGCATTCTCGCTGCCGGCGTCGGCGACGCACAGGCGCGCGAGCTGCTCGAGCGCAACGGTGCCGAGGAACGCGGCCACGCGCACCGTGTGCTGAAGGCGATCCGCCTGCTCGGCGGCGAACCCTTCGAACTGCCGCCTGATGAGGAGAATCCCTTCATGGCACTCGCGCCCGCCGCCGTCCCCGCCGACGCCGAGCTCTTCGCCCTGCTCGAGCAGGGCGAACTCGACGGCGACCTGGCTTACCAGGCCTGGGCCGATGCCGAGCCGAACGCCGAAGTGGCCGCGCTCTACCGGCTCAACGGCCGCGAGGAAACCCGCCACAGCGAGCGCGTGGTCGAGGCGCGACGGCGTCTGGTGGCATGAACGCGCCAGGTGACACCTGCCGGCGCACCGACGCCTGGTGAGTACGTTCCGCCACGCCGTCGATGACGCGAGCCGGGTCCTGCATCGGCGCACCCTGACCGTCGCCGTGGCGCTCGCTGCGATCGCGAACGCCTGGCCAACCCATGCGGCGGATCTCGAACTGCTCGGCTCGCGCACCTTCACCTGCAAGAAGGGCGAGGTCGTGCTCGAAGACGACGGTCAGCGCAAGCGCTACCCGCCGGCCAAGTACGAGGCAGTCGCCGTGCGTACGCCGACGGCGATCCTGCGCTATACGTGCCGTTACCTGCGCGGCATCGTCACCTGCCCCATCGATACCACGGTGGTCCGCGTGAAACGCACCAGTTACTCGGGGCGTTTCGACGTCGACTGTTACGGCGAACCGCGGCTGCGCGCCGACGTGCCGGGCGCCTTCGACGCAGAAGCCCCGTCCGATGGTGACGCCGACACGGCCGGCGGCGATGCGGCGGCGCCGCCCCGGCCCGCCACACTGCCGTGAAGCGGCCAGGGCGTGCGGTGAGCCGGCACTGAACCATCCCGCAACGCCCCAGCCCCGTCGCTGCAAAGCGTGCGGCACAGACCAGATCGCCCTGGCTGTGCATGGGCGCATCGCCCGTCGCGATGCACCCGACGTGGTTGCGGCCAGGATGGACAGCCGTGTGCACCCCGGCGGCGCGTCCGCGGGCGCCCGCGCGACGGCTCAGCCCAGCGCCGACTCCGTCGCCGGCTCGCCGCGCACGCGAGTGTGCATCATCACGCGCGGGTGACGGTGATCGTAGGGGCAGGCGCGATGCAGCAGGCTGCGGTTGTCCCATACGGCGACATCACCCGGTTGCCAGGCGTGCCGGTAGGTACGCGGCGGCTGGCAGGTGAAGCTCATCAGCTCATCGAGCAGGCGCTCGGATTCTTCGCTGTCCAGCCCCGGGATGTCGCAGGCATGGCGTCCGATGTAGAGCGCGCGCCGGCCGGTGACCGGGTGATCCTTGACCAGTGGACGCAGCGGCGGGGGACCATCGAAGAAGCCGTAGGCCTGGCCCACCGCGACCTCGTGCCCGATGCGTTTCTGCGAGTAGAAATACGAATGGTGCGCTGCCAGGTGCTCGATGCGCGCCCGGGTGGCGGCATCGAGGGCGTCCCACGCGGCGCGGCAGTCGGCCCACTCGGTCTCGCCACCGCTCGGCGGCACCACGTGGGCGGATAGCACCGAGGCCTTGGCGGCGAGCGGCATGTAGGAGCTGTCGGTGTGCCAGCCCTCGTTACCGCGCAGCAGCTGCATGTGGAAGGCATCGTCTTCGAGCAGGGCACCATCGGCGCCCTGGTTGGAGATCGGAATGGTCTCCAGGTTCTCGACCAGTACTTCGATGTCGCCGAAGCGCCGCGCGAACGCGGCCTGTCCCTGCGCCGACAGCGCCTGCCCCGGAAAGATCAGCAGGGCATGCTCGTGGAAGGCGTCGAGCACGGCCTGCCAGGTGGCGGCATCGAGCGCGTTCAGATCAATGTCGTAGACATGGGCGCCAAGTGTCGACGCGGTCGGTTCGATGGTCAGCGGCATGCTCTTTTCTCCCCTCGCCTGCAGCATCGGCGCCAGTATTCCACTGGCGGGTGCCGCAGGTCCATCGTGTGACCGCGTGGGCCTGCCCGCGGCAGCGGGCCGCAGCCTACAATAGCGCCCGCCGCCCACCGGAATCGCCAGACGTATGAGCCACGCCACGCCGCCCGTCGTTACCCCGGCCACCGCCGGCCCACCGGATGACACGTTGGCGGAATTCCTTGCCGCGCCGGTACGCCCCGATGGCACGCTCGACGCCTGCCAGCTCGAGGGCTTCCTGTTCGCTGTCGCGACCGCGCCGGAAGCCGTCGACACCAGCGAATGGATCCCGGCGGTGTTCAATCACGCCGATCCGGCTTTCGCCAGCGAGGACGAATCGGTGCAGGTGTTTCATGGCCTGATGGACTACCACGCGGCGGCCGTGACCAACGCGCAGGCGCATCAGCCCTACTTGTCCGCGCGTTGTGCGGGTGGCACCGATGCGGTCGCCGAGTGTGCACCGGACGCCCCGCTGGCGCGCTGGTCACAGGGCTTCCTGCTCGGCTACGAATGGCTGTCCGAGCTGTGGGAGAGCCACCTGCCGCAGGAACTTGCGGACGCGCACGAGGACGACCTCGCCTGTCTCGGCTTCTTCGCCGATGCGCCTGCCATCCACGCCGACATCGCCGCGCGGGCAAGGAAAGCGCGGCGCGACCCGGACGCGGCGTTCCTGCGCGAGGCCGAGACCGCACGCGCGGATTTCGCCGCCGCGCTCGCGAGCTTCGCCGCGCGCGGCCGGCTGATCCGCGATTACGTCATCGCCCGTGAAGCGCAACGCACCCCGGTTCGCAGCAGCAAGACCGGCCGCAACGCACCCTGCCCCTGCGGCAGCGGCAGGAAGTACAAGAAGTGCTGCGGCGTCGCGACGGCATGAGCGGCTGCCGCGGCGCCGGCGTGACAAAGCGCACTGCGGCACGGCCGGCGCCGTGATGTGCTGGCGAACGTGGTGCGGCGATGAAAGAGCAACAGGCCCTGGACGCGCCGTACCGACCAACCATTCCGCAACGAGGACTCCCGCATGCCAGCTACCCTCTACGGTGCCAATGTCTCGCCGTTCGTGCGCAAGGTGCGCGCCTATCTCGCCGAGAAGGGCCTCGACTACACGCTCGAGCCGGTCAACCCGTTCGACCCGCCGGACGGTTACCGCACCTTGAGCCCGCTCGGCAAGATCCCGGCGTGGCGCGACGACGACATCACGCTCGCCGATTCATCGGTCATCTGTCTCTACCTCGAACGCAGGCATCCGCGACCGCCGCTCTACCCGGCCGATGACCGTGACTGGGCGCGTGCATTATGGTTCGAGGAATACATCGACGGGGCCTTCGTCGCCAAGGCCGGCGGCGGCGTGTTCTTCCCGCTGGTACTGGCACCGATGATGATGAATCAGCCGGTCACCGAAGAAGTCCGCGCCACGGTCTCCAAGGTCATCGACGATGACCTGCGTCCGATGTGGGACTACCTCGAAGGAGCGCTCGGCAGCCACGCCTTCTTTGTCGGCGATACGCTCAGCATGGCCGACCTCGCCGTCGCGAGCGTACACGTCAACCTGTACCATGCCGGCGTCGACGTCGACGCTGCGGCGTGGCCCAACCTCGCCGCTTTCGTCGAACGCATGTTCGCGCGCCCCTCGCTGGCCAATCTGATCGCCGAGGAGACGCCGACCTGGAGCCGTCGCGACGCGGCGTGAACCCTGCTCGAGGAACTGCTCTCATGCGCATCGGAGTGATGCTCGGCGCCGACCGTGGCGCAACGCGCCTCGACGGCGTGGTGGAAATGGCACGGCGCGCCGAGGCGGCCGGTTTCGACAGCGTGTGGATGGCGCACATCCGCGCACTCGACGCCGTCGCGGCACTGACCGTCGCCGCGACGCAGACCAGCCGCATCGAGCTGGGTACCGCGGTGACACCCATCCAGCCACGTCACCCGATGGCGCTGGCGCAGGCCGTGCTGACCGCAAACCAGGCTGCCGGGGGGCGTTTCACCCTCGGTGTCGGCGTCTCGCACAAGCTCGTCGTCGAGGACATGCTGGGCCTGTCCTACGCGCGGCCGGCGGCGCAGATGCGCGATTACCTGGAGGTGCTGCTGCCGCTGCTGCGCGGCGAGTCCGCGACGGTCGACAACGCGCGCTACCGGGTGCGCAATCTCGGCGTCGACGTACCGGGCGGCGCGCCGGTACCGGTGATCATGGCGGCGCTCGGTCCGCGCATGCTGACGCTCGCAGGGCACCTGACGGCGGGCACGAGCACCTGGATGGTCGGCCCGCACACGCTTGCCGCGCACATCTCACCGCGCCTGCGCGCGGCCGCTGCGGAAGCCGGCGCCGCACCGCCGCGCATCGTCGCCGCGGTGCCGGTGGTGCTGACGCACGATATCGAGGCGACGCGCGACAAGCTCGCCGCCGCGCTTGCCATCTACGGCCAGCTGCCGAGCTATCGGGCCATGCTCGATCACGAGGGCGTGACCGGGCCGGCCGACCTCGCCCTCATCGGCAACGAGCAGCTAATCCGCGATGGCATCGCGCGCTACCGTGACGCCGGCGTGACCGATTTCAGCGCGGCCATCATGGCGAGCGACGAGAGCACCTTCGAGCGTACCTTCGAGTTCGTCGCCGCACGCTGAGCGCGCGGCGACGCGACTCAGAACTGGAAGATCACGCTGAAGATCGTCTCGTGGCGGCTGCGCCCGCTGTCGTGGCCCCAGATGTCGCCGAGCTGCCAGGGGCCGATGTCGTTGTCGGCGAGATCCCAGTAGAGATCCTGCTGCAGTCGCAGCACGATGTGATTGGTCCACAGGTACTCGAGCTGCAGGCGGTTGTAGGCACCGGTCGAACGCGGATCGATGGCAAACACGAACAGCGGCTTGATCAGGCCGGCGGGGCCGTAGCTGGTCGAGGCCGAGAAGGTGATGACGAACTCGTTCTGGTCGATCTCGTCGTCGTTGATGCTGACGAAGCGGCCGGGCACGAGGTTGCCGCCGAGTTCGGCCGGCACCACCGAAAAAATCCCGCGGTAGTACTTGCTGTACTCGATCCAGCGGCGCCAGAAGACCTGTGTCGAGAGAAAGAAGGTCCGGTTGGCGTTGAGCGCCTTGATCCAGGTCGGCCGGTCCATGGCGAGCATCACCACCGTGCGGCTCGCCTCGTCATACTGATCGCCCTCCGGGTCGACGTTCGCCGGCGCGTTCGGCGCCACCACCACCGGCACGCCGGTCGTATAGGCGGTCTCCATGCGGAACACCGCCTGCGTATAGCGTTCCTCGGAATAGTTGGCAGTAAAGCCGATGGTATGGGAACGCGGATTCACCGCGTCGGCCACCGCGTGGAAGGTATCGCCGCGGATGAAGGAGAGGTCGGGCCGGTTGCGGATGCCGGTCTCGGCAGAGAAGCCATAGAAGTAGTTCAGGCTGAAATCGATGTCACCGAAAATGGCCTTGAAGCGGAAGCCACCCTGGCCGTTGGCGAGCTTGCGGTCGGGTTGACGGTCGCGCACGGTCACGTCGAGATCGTAGAGCTGGCCATCGATGATGGCGGCGTTGGCGTTGCGCTCGAGACCGGCGCCGGTCAGCGCCCATGGCCGGCGCGGGTCCGTAGTGACCTTGTTGGGGCGGAAATCGGACGGGATCCATACGCCCTCGATGAACGACTCCTCGAACGGACCGATCTTGCCGATGTCGTAGATGCCCCGCGCCATCCACAGCGGAATACGGATGTCCTCCCATGATTCGCGGACCCAGTGCCAGGTGAGATCGAGCGGGTTGATGATGTCGAGCGCCCGGAACTGGTCGGTCTCGCCCCACACCACCTGCTGGCGGCCGAGACGCAGCGAGAACGGTGGCAGCACGAGGTCGACGAAGCCCTCGCGCAGCTTGTACTCGTACTTGCCGTGGGCGCCGTCGCGGCTGGTGAAGGCGTTCGAGTAGCTGTCGCGGATGTCATAGATGGAGTCGTACACGCCGCGGCCGGTGAGCGAAAGCGTGGCCTCGGCGAGCGGGCCGGTCGAGAAACGATGAAACGCTTCGCCGTCGCGCACCAGGTTGTACTTGGCCTCCACCTGCGCAGTATTGCGCTGCATGATGAATTCCGCTTCCTCGAAGCGCGGCGTGCGCAGGATGTTCTGCGCGTGCACGAATCCTTCGAGCTCGATGTCGCGTCCGATGGTGACGATGGCCGATCCGGGCGCGGGCCACAGGCACGCAGCAGCGGCCAGCGCCGCGAACATGCGGCACGTCGAACGAGTGGTCATGTGATAGTTCTCCCCTGGCGCGGCGCGCGTCGGCCGTTGCTACGGCCGGCGGCTCGCGACCTCCCCCTGTGTCCGGCCCGACGCTTGCCGTGGCCGGTGTCTCCTTGCGCGGCCTCAGCGCCGCCCGCTGACCATGTTGCGCAGCGAGTAGAACTGCCGCGCGCGCGAGGCAGAGAACTCGCGCTTGCGCACGAAGCAATGCGTGATGGTGGCGTGCGGCTTCTTGGCGTTGATGTCGGTCTCGCCGAGGTGCAGGAACACCTGGTGGCCGATGTTGTCCTCGAAGTCCTGCTCCACGTACGGCGCCTGCTGCGGCGTCTCCTCGGCATAGCTCTCCGAGTACTTGAGAAAATGCTGGCTCATGCGCAGCAGCTGGTCGTCCTCGCGGTCGAAAGCGAACATCCAGTGCGCCCACCAGGTTTCGGCATCGATGAAGACGATGCGATGACTGTAGGGATGGTCGTTCACCTTGGGCTCGATCAACACGACGTGCGTGTCGCGCACTTCCCAGCGCGCGTTGTTCGGCACCCACAGGTGGGGCCCACCGATCTCCGGGTTGTCGGCGACGTTGATGGTCGCGAGCACCTTGCGCCGGCCGAGGTAGGTCCAGTCGTTCTCGTGCACCTTGCCGCCGAAGCCGTTGAGATCCTCGCGAATCATGTCCATGCCCATCAGCTCGCTCGTGCGCTCCGAGGCGAGCGTGCGTCGCGGCTTGCGCTGGGCCGGCAGGTACAGCCAGCCGGAATCCTCCTTGTAGTGATCGACATAGGAGATCAGCATGTCCTTGGCACCGGCCATGTCGCGTGGCGAGCGAAACTCCATGATGCGCTTGCTCTTGACCTCCTCGTAACCGGGCACCAGGCAGGCCTCGCCCTCGGCATAGGTCGACGCCACCGACGTGTATTCGAGCTTGCGATCGAGCTTGCCGCCCGCGCTGCGCAGCCAGGTCACCATGGGCATGTCGAAGTCGTCCTGTCCCGGGCGCCACAGCATGTTCCAGATCACTTTCTGACCGGCCATGGGATCGTCCGCGCTGACTTCGGGAAACGGGAAACCGCCGCCGGTGAAGCCCTGCAGCACACCGCGCTCGTCGAGGTGATAGTCCTCGATCATGCCGACGCCCCAGTCGTCGGGCGGCGGGTAGTGCCCGGTTGGCGCGATCGTCATGCGGACGCCGTCAAAGATGTAGTAGCTCCACGCGGAACGCGGAATCAGGGCCTCGAGGTAGGCCGCGCGATCGGCCGCGGTGAGTTCACTGCCGGGAGCCGGCAGGGCTGCGGGCGGCGTATCGATCCAAGCGCGCAGCGCGCTGTAGGACTGGTCGTCGCTGGCACCCGCGATGCTCGGCGCGGCAGCAGCGACGGCTGCCGCGAAGGCGAGGGCCGCTCGCAGGCGGCACGGGCCGGTGATGGCTGGCATGTTCACTTCTCCCCTGTCTGCCATTGACCAGCGTGCAACTGACAATTTGCACAACAAGGGCATGGAAACTAGCAGGGCGGTGCTCGGCTGTCGACGCTTCGGATCAGGGAACTGTCGCGTTTCAGGACGATGGGAGATCCGCGCCCAGCGCGGCCAGCGCCGCCGCGTCCAGCTCGCGCAGGGCGGCCAGTGTGCGTGCAGCGGCGGCACGGTCGAGCACGCTGATGGCGAAGCCGGCGTGCACCACGACGTAGTCTCCGATCCCAGCCTCCGGCACGAACGCAAGGTTGATGGCCTTCTCGATGCCACCGAAAGCGACCCGCCCGCTGCGCGTGAGCGGATCGGTGTCGTCGATGCTGACGATGCGACCGGGCACGGCAAGGCACACGAGTCAGCACTCCGCCTGTCGCGCGGCGACCACGGCCTGGCCGAGCGCGAGGCCGCCGTCGTTCGGCGGTACCCGTGCGGGCGCATACACCCGCAAACCCGCCGCCACGAGGCGCGCCCGGACGAGGCGCGCCAGCAACGCATTCTGGAAACAGCCGCCGCCCAGGCATACGACACGCCGTTCGGCACGGCGCGCGACGACGAGGGCGGCATCGGCGAGCGCATGGTGGAAGCCGAGCGCGATCGTCGCCACCGCGACGCCCGCCGCATGGTCGTCGATAACGTCGCGCAGCAGTGGCCGCCAGTCGAGCTGCCAGGGACTCACCGTCACGTCGAGCGGCAGCGGATAAGCGCGCTGCGTCGATTGATCCGCCGACCGGGCCGCCCATTCGAGTCGCATCGCGGCCTCGCCTTCGAAGGCGCTCTCATGGCATAGCCCGAGCACGGCACTGACACCGTCGAACAGCCGCCCCACGCTGCTCGTCGACGGCGCGTTGAAGCCGCGCTCGATGAGGACGCCGAGATTGGCCTGCGTGCGCGCATCGAAGCCGAGTGCCGCCGCCGCGCCGAGCCGCCCACAGCCGCTGAGCAGCGCGAGCGCGACACGGCGCGGCTCGCGGATCGCCGCCTCCGCACCGGCCAGGCGGAACGGGCGCAGGTGCGCAATCCGCGTGCATTGCGTGTAATCGGTCTCCAGCCACTCACCGCCCCACACGCTGCCGTCGCCACCGTCGCCACTGCCGTCCCAGGCGATTCCCAGCACGCGCTCATCGAGACCATGCTCTGCCATGCACGCGGCCACGTGGGCGTGGTGATGCTGCACGGCGACGGCGGGCTCGACGCGTGTCGCGACGTAGCGCGTACTCGGGTAATCCGGGTGGCGGTCATGCGCGATGCGCTCGGGCACGACGCCGGTCATGGCCTGCAAGGCATCGATGCCCTGCGCATAGCGCGCCTGCGCATGGAGGTCGTCGAGGTCACCGAGATGGGGCCCGAGCCACACGCGATCGCCAGCTGCCAGCGCGATGGCGTTCTTCAGTGCACCACCGCAGGCGAGCGTGGGCACCAGCGGGACGTCCGCCTTCAGCGGCACCTCGAGTGGCAGCGGTGAATAGCCGCGCGCGCGGCGCAGCAGCGTGACGTGACCGTCGTCGACGCGCAGCACCGAATCGTCGAGTGGTTGCACGATGGCGCGATCATGGTCGAGGAAGGCATCGGCGATGCCCGCGAGGCGCACGCGGGCCTCGTCGCCGTCGCGGCACAAGGGCTCGCCGGCGCGGTTGCCACTGGTCACCACGAGCGGCGCGCCGACGCCGTCGACGAGCAGTGCGTGCAACGGCGTGGTCGGCAGCATCACGCCGAGGTCGGGGCAGCCCGGCGCGCAGGCTGCGGCAATCCGACCGCCCGCCGCGCGCGCGGCGATCACGATGGGCGCGGCGGCACTTTCGAGCAACGTCCGCGCGGTAGCGTCGAGACATACCTCGCGCGCGGCGACGCCGGCATCGCTGACCATGACCGCGAAGGGCTTGTCGCCGCGCGCCTTGCGGCGCCGCAGGCGGGCGACGGCAGCATCGTCATCGGCGCGAACCACGAACTGGAAGCCGCCGAGTCCCTTGATGGCGAGGACATCGCCGGCGCTGATCGCGGCGACGGCTGCGTCGAGTGCGGCGTCGGCGTCGTCCCGCCAGGACCCGCTGGCGTCGCCGTAGCGCAGGCGCGGACCGCAGGCCGGGCACGCCAGGGTCTGCGCGTGGCAGCGACGGTCGGCCGGATCGTCGTACTCCGCACGGCATGCCGTGCACGGTGTGAACGGTGCCATGGTGGTGCGGGCGCGATCGAACGGTGCCGCATGTGCAATGCTGTAACGCGGACCGCAGCACGTGCAGCTCGTGAACGGGTAGCGGTAACGCCGCGCGGCCGGGTTTCCGATCTCGGCGCGACAGTCGTCACACAGCGCGAGATCCGGCCCTGGCAGCGCGCCCCGACCCTCGGCCGCGCTGGCGTCGATGACGAAATCCGTACGGCCGCGCACCGCGAGCGGCTCGCGGGCAACGCTCTCGATGCGCGCCGCGGCCGGCGCCCGCGCGGCGAGCTGCGCGGCGAACGTCGCCAGCGCCGCGGGCGCACCCTCGGCCTCGACGACCACACCCGCGCCGTCGTTCAGCACGCGCCCGGCGAGACCACGGGCGCGTGCTTCGCGCAGCACGAAGGGGCGTAAGCCGACGCCCTGCACGACACCACGCAGTTGCAGGCGCAGCGCCTCGCGCGGTGGCACGCTCGCGACCTCGGCCTCAGTCATCCCCGGTCTCGATCTCGACGCGCTGGAGCACGATGTCCTGTGCATGCGGATGGGCGGGGTCGTCCGAGGTCTCGATGACGAGCCGCGCGCCGGCGGCGCGGGTACCGGGCGCGACGGCCGCGAAGTGCGCTTCGAAATGGGCCGGAGACATGTGCGACAGGGCACCCAGCCAGACCTCGATCGACACCACGCGCTCACCGCCGTGGGCCGCTGCGATTGCCTCGACCTGTTTCATCAGCCCGCGCATCAGGCTCGCCTCATGCATGCGCCTGCGCTCCGGCGAGCATGGCGACAACCTCGTCGACGAGCGCCGCGACCGCTGCCGCGACCGGCGCGGAAAGACCCTCACCGGCACCGAAATCACTGCCCTCGATGCCATACACGCGCAGCGTCGCCGGCAGTGCGTCGAGCGCGCGCGCGAGCTCGATCGCCTCGGCCAGGCTGAAGGCGTGCGACGAGTAGGCGAAGAAGCCCCGCGGCACGCTGCCGGCATGCGCGTCGATGCGATGTACCGTCCCCGGTGCGGCGCCGGACGCCACGGCGTCGAACACGAACACGCGCGGCGCCGTCGCAAAGGCCTCGACCAGTCCCGCCCCCTCGCCGCTCAGCGTCCGCACGGTGACGCCGGGCAACGTGTGCGCGGCCAGCGCCGCGGCGAGCGCCGGCCCGGCACCGTCGTCGCGGCGGAAGCGGTTACCGATGCCGAGGCAGAGCGTCGCGTTCATGACTCAGCGCCGCTCCACGGTGAGATCGAGGAAATGGCACGAGCAGGAGATGCAGGGATCGTAGTTGCGGATGGCCTGCTCGCACAGCCACTGCAGGCGTGCGTCGTCCGCGTCGACGTGCGCGGCGACGAAGTGGCGCAGGTCGTCCTCGATGGTCGGCTGGTTCTGCGAGGTGGGCGGCACGATCACCGCGTCGGTGATGAGGCCTGCTTCGTCCACGTCGTAGCGGTGATAGCAGATACCGCGCGGCGCCTCGGTGCAGCCGTGGCCGGTACCGGCCCGCACCGCGTAGTCGACCGCCGCCTGTGCCGGTTCCTCGTAGGCATCGATGATGGCGAGCGCCTCCTCGTAGGCGTGCAGGACCTCGAGCGCGCGCACGACGATACTCTGGAACGGATTGCGGCAGCCGCCGGCGACACCGGCGGCCCGTGCCGCGGCCTGCACGCGCGGCGAGAGGCGATCGAAGTTCAGGTTGTAGCGCGCGAGCGGACCGACGAAATAGCTGCCGCGGGCACGCAGGCGCGCATGCAGCGAAGTCGAGTGCGGTACGTGGATTTCTTCGAAATGCCGGTCGAAATCGGCGACCGCGATGTCGAGCCCCGCGCTCGACACCAGCCGCCCTTCGTTGAACGGGTACTCGTGCGGATGGCGCAGGGCGACGAACTCGTAGTCGCGCTCGAAGGCCGGGAAGTCGAGCGTGGCGGCCCAGCGCACGGTGGCTTCCGCTGCCGCCACGCCCCACTCGAGATCGGCACGCAAAGTTTCCAGCTCGCGCCGGCGCGGCACCCGGTAGAAGCCGCCCACGCGCACGTTGATCGGGTGGATCTCGCGCCCGCCGACGAGCGTCATGAGATCGTTGCCGATCTTCTTCAGGCGCAGACCCTGGCGTACCAGTTCGGGATGGTCGCGGGCCATCTCGATGGCGCTCGCATAGCCGAGAAAATCCGGCGCGTGCAGCATGTAGATGTGCAGCACGTGGCTCTCTATCCACTCGCCGCAGTAGATCAGGCGGCGCAGCGCCCGCAACGGTCCCTCGACGCGCACGCCGAAGATGTCCTCCATCGCGTGGACGGCGCTCATCTGGTAGGCGATCGGGCAGATGCCGCAGATGCGCGCGGTGATATCGGGCGCCTCGGCATGATCGCGTCCGCGCAGGAAGGCTTCGAAGAAGCGCGGCGGCTCGAAGATGCGCAGCTCGCAGGCGGTCACCGCGCCGTCATCGATGACGACATGCATGGCGCCCTCGCCCTCGACACGCGCGAGATAATCGACCTCGATCGTCTTGCGCGTCATGGCTTGTCGTCTCCAGCCGCGACATGCGCCGCGGCGGCGCTGAACTCGGGCGCCCCGGCGTTGAAAGTGCGGTAAACCTGCGCGCGGCGCCGCGCGTCGACGCCGAGCGCCTGCCACTGGCGATCGAGAGCGGCGGTGTTCGGCGTCTCCATCGGACCGAAGCAGCCGTAGCAGCCGCGCGCGTATGCCGGGCAGATGGCGCCGCAGCCAGCCTGGGTCACCGGGCCCAGGCAGGGCGTGCCGTGCGCGACCATCACGCACGGCGTGCCGCGTAGCTTGCACTCCACGCACACGCTGTGCGTCGGCGTCACCGGCCGGCGCCCGGCGAGCAAGGCGCTCAGCGTCTCGACCAGCTGGGCCTTGCTGATCGGGCAGCCGCGCAGCTCGAAATCGACTGCAACGTGCGCCGCGATCGGCGTCGACTCGGCAAGCGTCGCGATGTACTCGGGGTGCGCGTAGACGACGCGCGTGAATTCTTCGATGTCGGCGCCGTTGCGCAGCGCCTGGATGCCGCCGGCGGTGGCGCAGGCGCCGATGGTGACGAGCGTCGTCGATTGTGCGCGGATGTCGCGGATGCGGGCGGCATCGTGGGCGGTCGTGATCGAGCCTTCGACGAGGGAGACGTCATAGGGTCCGGGCTGCATCGCACGTGAGGCCTCGGGAAAGTACGCGATGTCGATTGCATCGGCGACTGCCAGCAGTTCGTCCTCGCAATCGAGCAGTGAGAGCTGGCAGCCGTCGCAGGAGGCGAACTTCCATACCGCCAGCCGGGGTCGCTCGTGCATACCGCTCACACCTCCCGCGCGTCGAACCAGCGCGCGACGCGCGGCCAGGGAAACACCGGGCCGTCGCGGCAGATCAGTTCGGGGCCGTACTGGCAGTGGCCGCAGAATGCCACCGCGCATTTCATGTTGCGCTCGAGCGAGACATGAATATCCGCGCCCGCCATCCCCGCTTGCAAGAGCTCGAGCACGCTGTAGCGCATCATGATTTCGGGGCCGCACAGCATGGCGACCGCGGCGGCGGGATTGAAGCCCGCGCGATGGACGAGGCGGGTAACCAGGCCGACGTTGCCACGCCAGTCGGCGGCGGCAGCGTCGACGGTCACCTGCACCTCGACGTCCAGTCGCGCGCGCAGACGCTCGAGCTCCTCGCGGTAGAGAATGTCGGCCGGCGTACGCGCGCCGTAGAGCAGGACCACGCGGCCGTACTCGGCACGCGCGGCGAGCACCGCGAGGATCGCCGGACGCAGCGGTGCGAGGCCGATGCCGCCGGCGAGAAAGACGACATCGCGCCCGCGCGCTGCCGCCAGCGGCCAGGCACTGCCGAACGGCCCGCGCACGCCGAGCTGCGCGCCGGGCTGGAGGGTCTCCAGCGCACGCGTGACGGTGCCGACCGCGCGTACCGTGTGCACGAGGGTCTCCGGGCGCGCGGCGTCGCCGCTGATCGAAATGGCGCTCTCGCCGCGGCCGAAACCATAGAGCATGTTGAACTGGCCAGGGCCGAAGGCAAGCCCGTTGCCATCGTCCGCGCTGAGTTCGACGGTGAAGGTGTCGGCAGTGTCCTGGCGTCGCGAGCGTACGCTGAACACCCGCGGCAGCATCGGGTCGGTCGCGGCGACGGCCGGCGCACCGTGGACGTCAGGCACCGTACCCACCCCACGTGACAGGGTCAGACACCTGTGGATAACCGTCGCGGCGCCGCGCGACACGGCCCGCAAACCTCAACTTATCCACAAAAGGGTCAGACACCTGTGGATACCTGCGGGGCGGCGGGATTGGCGTACATGTCGGTCAGGCGCAGCTCCGCGGCGTGCAGACGCTCGACGACGACGGCGGCGAAGCGTCGCGAGAGGTCGTAGCCGAGCACCGGGTCCTCGTCGCACTTGTCGCGCAGGCACACGGCATCGAGGGCGAGCGCGCGGGTGGTGGTCAGGGCGCGGGCATCGTAGGGCCAGCTGTACGGGGCGATCAGCCACGAGGCACCGAGTACGTCGCCGTCTTCCAGGGTGTCGATGACGACACCACCGGCCGCGGCGTGCGGAAAAGCGAGCGCGACGCGGCCCTCGCGCAGGAGATAGAAGTTCTCCGCCGCCCCGCCCTGGGTGAAGATGGCCTGCCCCGGCTCGAAGCGGACGTTGGCCGCACAGCCGGTCAGCAGCGCCAGGTAATCCGGTGCGAGCCCGCTGAAGAACGGGTGGCCGGCGAGATAGCTCTCGAGATCGTGCACATCCATGCTCAGTCTCCGCGTGTCGAGGCGTCGGGCGCGCCGCGGATGGCGCGCACTTCCTCGGTCAGGTCGATACCCACCGGACACCAGGCGATACAGCGCCCGCAGCCGACGCAGCCCGATTCGCCGAACTGGTCGTGCCAGCCGGCGAGCTTGTGCGTCAGCCATTGACGGTAACGCGAACGGGTGCTGGCGCGCGCCGGACCGCCGTGCAGGTGCGTGAAATCGAGCGTGAAACAGGAATCCCAGCGTCGCCAGCGCTCGGCATGGTCGCCGCTCAGGTCCGTGGTGTCCTCGACCGTCGTGCAGAAACAGGTCGGGCACACCATGGTGCAATTGGCGCACGTGAGGCAGCGTGTCGCGACATCGTCCCAGCGCGGGTGCTCGAGGTTGTCGTAGAGCGCATCACGGATGCCGTCGGTATCCATGCTGCGACGCTGCGTTGCCGCGGCATGCTCGATAGCGGCCCCGGCCGCGGCGATCTCGCCCGCACTCGCCGCCCGCGTCGGCAGTTCCTCGACCAGCTCGGCCCCGGCAGCACTGCCGCTCTCGAGCAGGAAGCCGTGTTCCGCCTCTGCCACGAGTTCGGTCAGCACGAGGTCGTAGCCGGTCCCCGCCCGCGGTCCGGTCGCCATCGCCACGCAGAAGCACGTCGGTGCCGACTGCGCGCAGTTGACGGCGACGACGAACAGCGAAGCACGGCGCGCGGCGTAATGCGGGTCGACGTGCGCATCGCCATTCAGCACGCGATCCTGCACCGCGATGGCGGCGAGTTCGCAGGCGCGCACGCCGAGCAGCGCCTGTTGGGGCGCCTGTGCACGCATCGCGGAGAAACTGAGCGCGCCATCGGCGTCGCGGACGGCTTCGAGGAGCTTGACCCGCGGCGGGTGCAGGAAACGCTTCCACGCGGTCGGACCGACGTTGTAGCCGAACAGGGCGTCGTCGCCGCGGCGCCGCAGACGGTAATGACCGGCTTCCTGCTCGTCGCCCCACCCGCTCGGCAGTTCGTCGCTGGCCCCGAGTTCGTCATAGACGATTGCACCGTCTTCGACACGCGGTCCGATTACGCGGTAACCACGCGCGGAGAGCGCCTCGATGAGACAGTCGAAATCGGCCCGCGCGAGATAGCGCGGCGGTGCGCTCGCGTCATCGATCATGGGAGGAGTCTAGCCGCGCCCGGCGCGCGGCGTCTTGATCAGGATTACGCCGGGCGTGGATCGCGCCGACAACCTCAGCAGATGCGTGGCAGCTGGGTCCCGCTCGGCAACTCGAGCCGCCGTACCGTCCCGATCTCCGACGTCGCGGTAACGCGGCCGGCCGGCCCGCCGGCGCGTACCTCGCCGATCACCGCCGCGCCTGCCCCGTCCGGGTGCGCGTGCAGCACGGCAAGTGCAGCCTCGGCCGCCGCCGCCGGCACCACCACGAGCATGCGTCCCTCGTTGGCCACGAACAGCGGATCGAGCCCGAGCAGTTCGCACGCGCCGGCGACGTTCTCCGCCACCGGCACGGCACGCCGCTCGACGTGCAGCGCGAGGCCGGCGCCGCGCGCAATCTCGACCAGTGCCGCGCCGAGCCCGCCGCGCGTGAGATCGCGCAGGCAATGCAGCGTCACGCCGGCGGCGAGCAGCGCCTGCACTGCCCCTGTCAGCGGCGCGCAGTCACTGTGCACAGGCGGTGAGAAATCGAGCCCTTCGCGCGCCGCCATGACGGCGATGCCGTGACGGCCGATGTCCCCACTGACGATGAGCACATCGCCCGCGCCGACAGCCGCGGGGCCGATGTCGAGCGCATGCTCGACGACACCAAGGCCTGCCGTGTTGACGTAGACGCCGTGACCATGGCCGCGCTCGACGACCTTGGTGTCACCGGTGACGAGCGTGACCCCGGCGCGCTGCGCAGCGTCGCGCATCGACGCCACCACGGCGGCGAGCTGGTCGAGCGGGAACCCCTCCTCGAGGATGAAACCGACGCTGAGGTGCGCCGGGCGCGCGCCGCACATGGCGAGGTCGTTGACCGTGCCGTAGACCGCGAGCGAGCCGATGTCACCGCCGGGAAAGAACAGCGGGCGCACCACGTAGCTGTCGGTGGTGAAGGCGACACGTGCGCCGCCAAGTTCGAGCACCGCGCCGTCGTGCGCGGCGTCGAGCCAGCGATTGGCGAAGGCCGGGCGAAACAGGCCCTCGACGAGTTCCAACGTGAGCTGCCCGCCACCGCCATGCGCGAGCTGCACCTGTGCCGCGTCGCCCGTCGGCAACGGGCACCACGGGCCGGACGAAGTCGACCCGGCCATCGCGCCTCAGCGCTTGCGGAACAGCAAGGTCATGCGATCCGATTCGCCGATCGCCTCGTACTCGGCGCGCCTGGCGGCATTGGCGTCGTTCAGGTGCAGGGCCGGCGGCAGGCGCCACACGTAGTCGTCAGGCCCCGGCTGATCGGCCGGATTGCGATTGATGTCGCTCTCGGCGACGAGCTCGAAGCCGGCCTGCTCGAAGCGCGCGACGACGAAGCTCCGCTTGAGATAGCCGTTGGAGCCGTCCGCCCAGGCATCGTCGGCGTCTTCCGGCGCGCGGTGCTGCACTACGCCGACCACGCCGCCTGGCTTGAGCGCACGATGAATATCCTGCAGCGCCGTCGTCAGGTAACCGCCTTCGTCCTCGAAGCGGGCGAGGTTGTGCAGCGCGCGAACCAGCAGCACCGCATCGGCCTGTCCGGCCAGCGCCTCCGGCATCGAGCCGAACAGGAAAGCGCCGACCGTGGCATCGTCGTCGTCGCGCCAGCCGAGCGCCTGCGCCGGCCAGCTCTCGACCCAGCTCTTCTTCGCCTCGAGGTAGTCCTCGTCGTAGAAGTTGAACATCGGGTACATCGCATAGGCATAGTCGATACCGACCAGCTTGCCGTCGGCACCGAGGTAGTCGAGCAGGATGCGCGAATACCAGCCGCCGCCGGGCAGCGCCTCGTAGACCGTCATGCCGGGTTCGATGCCGAAGAAGGCGAGGGTCTCGCCGGGATGGCGCGCGCCGTAGCGTGCCTGCACCTCGGCGGTCTGCGCAGCGAGCGCGGCATCGAGCCGGGCCTGGGCGGCGGCGTCGATATCGGCAACGGCACTGGTCGTGAACAACAGGGCAGCGCCAAGGGCGCCGAGCAGGGAGTGTGACGTCATGACGGGGTTCCTCGTCGTCGCGTGGATCGGCGCCGGCACGTCGCCGGGAGCACCGTTAGCGTAGCGGATTCGGACATTGTCGTGCGGATGATGGCAGCGTGCAGGCGCCGCTCGCCGATCAGCACAAGCGCTTGTTCCCGAGTCGGTCAAGCTGCCGGGAGCGCTGGATGCTAGTCGGCCTGCGCGGCAGGCGTCAAACCCGCAGCGCGGGGACGGCCTCGGTAACGGAAATAGGCGGCGCAGGCACCCTCGCCCGACACCATCGGGGCACCGAGCGGGTGTGCCGGCGTGCACGCAGTGCCGAACGCGCTGCATTCGTGCGGGCGCCGCTGCCCCGCGAGAATCGCCCCGGCGATGCAGGCGGCCGGCTCCGCCGCCGGCGCGTGTCGTGACGGGTAGCGCTGCGTGGCATCGTACTGCCGGTAGGCCGCGCGCAGGGCGAGCCCACTGTCGGGTAGCACGCCGAGTCCGCGCCACTCGCGGTCGGCCACTTCGAATACCGTCGCGACCGCCTGCCGCGCGGCCGCGTTGCCGTCGTCGCGGACGGCACGGTCGTAGGCGTTCTCGACCACGGCACGACCGGCGTCGAGCTGCACGAGGCAACGCTCGATACCGGTCAGGATGTCGAGCGGCTCGAAGCCGGTGACCACGATCGGCACCCGGTGACGCGCCGCGAGCGCGTGGTACTCGGCCGTGCCCATCACCGTGCACACGTGGCCGGCAGCGAGCACGCCCTCAATGCGGCAGTCGGGCATCCCGAGCAGCTGCTCGAGGGCCGGCGGCACGCACACCAGCGCCGCCAGCACCATGAAGTTGGCAAGACCGGCCCGCGCCGCGGCCAGCACCGCGGCTGCATGGGTCGGCGCGGTGGTCTCGAAGCCGACCGCGAACAGCACCACCTCGCGGGTCGGCTCGTCCGCTGCGATGCGCACGGCATCGAGCGGCGAGTACACCATGCGCACGTCGCCGCCCGCCGCGCGTGCCGCATCGAGGGTGCCCTCAGAGCCTGGCACGCGCAGCATGTCGCCGAAAGTGCACAGCGTCACGCCGGGCGTACGCGCCAGCGCGACGGCGTGGTCGATCAGCACGAGTGGTGTCACGCACACCGGGCAGCCTGGCCCGTGCACGAGCGTCAGCGCCGGCCCGAGCAGTTCTTCGAGACCGTAGCGCAGGATGGCGTGGGTCTGCCCGCCGCAGATCTCCATCAGGATGCGTGGTGTAGTCAGGCGCGCGCGAATGCGCGCGGCGACGCTCCGGGCGAGCGCCGGGTCGCGGAACTCGTCGACGTACTCCACCGCCGAAGCGGGCCCTCAGGCCGCGCCGCGCGTCGCCGTCAGGGCGCGAATGCGCGCGACGATGTCCTCGGCGCAGGCACCCGGGCCGAAGGTCGCGGCAACGCCCTTGGCCTCGATGGCGCGCTTGTCGTCGCCGGCGAGCACCGAGCCACCCACCACCACCGGCAGGTCGAGCGCGCGCGTGTCGAGCAGCGCGAACAGTTCATCGAGGTAATAGAGGTACTCCCAGGAGTGGCAGGACAGTCCGATGACGTCGACGCCCTCCTCCAGTGCCGCGTCGACGATGCGTTCCGGGGTACCGAAACGCCCCAGGTAGACGACTTCCATGCCGGCGTCGCGCAACAGGCGGGCCACCGCGAAGGCGCCGGCCTCGTGCTGGTCGAGGCCGAGGATGGCGAGCAGGATGCGGATGGGACGGTCGCTCACAGCGGCGGCTCCATCATGCCAAGGGGATCGTAGGGCGCGCCGACACCGAGCCTGAGTGCGCCGGAGATCTCGCCCTGGGTGAGCTCTCCTTCGAGGGCGTCACCAATCGCCGGCAGCAGGTTGTCCGCTGCTGCCGCTGCCTCGCGCAGACGTGCGAAGTGATCGCGCACGCGGCCCGCGTCGCGCTGCGCCTTGAAGAACCGGATCTCGTCGACACGCTCGCGGCAGGGCTCGATCTTCGATTCGCTCGCCGTGCGCAACAGGGTGTCTTCCTCTTCTGGAATCTGGAACGCGTTGACCCCGACCTGGATCTCGGTCTTCTCCTCGATGGCACGCGCGCGCCGCGTCATCGCATGCTGGAACAGTTCGCGGAACCAGCCGCCGTCGACCAAGTCGGCCAGCGGCCCCATCGATTCGATCTTGTCGATCATCGCGAGGATGCGCTGTTCCATCTCGTCGGTGAGCGCCTCGACGTAATACGAGCCACCGAGCGGATCGGCGACGCGGTCGGCACCGGCTTCGAGTTGTACGATCTGCTGCGTGCGCAGGCTGACCATGTGCGCCTCGTGGCTGGGCGTGCGGTAGGCCTCGTCGAAACAGGAGATCTCCACCGCCTGCACGCCGGCCAGCGCGAGCGCCAGCCCTTGCAAAGCACCGCGCGCGACGTTGTTCACCGGCTGCGCGAGGGTCAGTGACAGGCCCGAAGTGTGGGCAGTGATCGCGCATGACCACGAACGCGGGTCGCGCGCGCCGAACTCCTCCCGCATCATGCGCGCGAAGATGCGCCGCGTGGCACGAATCTTGGCGATTTCTTCGAAGAAATCCATGCGGCAGTTGACCAGGATGGCGATGCGCGGCGCGAAGCTGTCGATATCGAGGCCCCGTGCCAGGAGTCTGCGCACGATTTCGCGAATCTCGACGAAGCCGAGCGCCATTTCCTCGACGGCGTCGAGGCCGCCGTCGCTGATGTAGTAGGTGTCTTCGAGGAAGGCGTGGAAGCGCGGCATCTCGCGGGCGGCGAACTCGATGGAGTCGAGCGCAAGTCGCATGCGCAGCTCGAACGGCATGTGGATCTGGTAGCTGCAATCCTCGCAGTAGGCCGGCACGAGGATGGTCGAGCCGCGCAGGTCACCCGGTGCGAACCCGCGCCGGGCGGCGACGCGATGCAGCGCGGCGATCGCGTAGGCGCCAGGTGGCAGGGAATGCGAGAAGGTCAGCTCGTCGAGCGGCAAGCCCTCGTAGAGTTCCTCGAAGTCGCGGTAACGGCAGATCGAGACACCGGTATTGCCGACCGCGTGGCGTGCGAGCGGGTGGTCCGGATCGAGCGCGGACATGGTCGGCGCATCGCCGATGACATCGAGGCCGCGCGCGCCGCGCGCGATGAGCTGGCGGAACTGCTCGTTGGAGCGTCGCGCGGTACCCTCGCCGGAAAGCTCCTGGTGGATCCAGGCATCGCGCCGGCGCGGGCTTGCCAGGCGCCCGCGCGTGAATGGATACTCGCCCGGCGCTGCGTCGCCGGCATCCGCCACGTCGCCGCCGACGTGTTCACGTGAATAGTACGGTTCGAGCGGAATGCCCGATTGCGTCACACGATGATTCATGAATCGACTATAGCACCGGCTTTCGCGCCCTCACCATGCGCCGCATGGCTGCCGATCGCCCGCCGCTTGACCCATGTCATGTGATCTCGTCACGCGCATCCGCGCCGGCGAGCGCGCCGCCGTCGCCACTGCCCTCAACCTGCTCGACGCCCGCGAACGCGGCGCTCGCGAACGCGCCCTCCCCCTGCTCGAGGCGCTGACTACGCCCGGCGAGGCGGATGACGACAACGGCATCCGCGTCGGCCTCACCGGCGCGCCCGGGGCCGGCAAGTCGACCCTGCTCGATGCGCTGATCGCGGCGCTGCGCGCACGCGGATCGCGCGTCGGCGTAGTCGCCGTCGATCCGTCCAGCCAGCAGAGCGGCGGCGCCCTGCTCGCCGATCGCGTGCGCGCGCGGCGGGCGAGCGGCGACGAGCAGGGAGTCTTCCGTTCGATGGCGGCGCGCGGGCGGCTCGGCGGCGTCGCCGCCGCGACCCGTGCCGCCGTCGACGTGCTCGCGGTCGCCTACGACTGGGTAATCGTGGAGACGGTCGGGGTCGGGCAATCCGAGATCGAGGTCGCCGACCTCGTCGACACGCTGGTCTATGTCGCCCAGCCCGAGGCCGGCGACATCCTGCAGGCGATGAAGGCGGGGGTGCTCGAGCTGCCGCACGTGTTCGTCGTCAACAAGGCCGACCTCGGCCTGCCGGCCGAGCGCACCGCACAGGAGTTGCGCCGGGGCCTCGCCCTCGGCACTGCCGCAGCGGACGCCTGGCAGCCGCCCGTGCTACTCGTCGCGGCCAGCGAGGATCGCGGCATCGAGGCCCTCGTCGACGCCATTGTCGCGCATCGAGCGTCGAGCGACGCGCCAACGCGTGCGGCCCGCCGTCGCGCGGGCTCCGCCCGCTTCGTCGCCACCGAGCTCGCGACGCGTTATGGCAGCTATGGCCTCGCTGCGATCGGCGGAACGGCAGCGCTCGATGCGGCGCTCACTGCCGCGCCCGCACGGCATCCGCTCGCCCAGGTCGCGCGCATCGGCGCCCGCATCGAACAGGCCCTGCGCAACGGCAGCTGAGCAGCGGCCACGCGGCTCGCACGCACGCGGCTTGACCCGACCGCGGTCACGGCGACAATGCCGGGACCCGGCGGCATCCCTGCCGCCGGGCCGTGACCGGGGGACCACGACTTGCTGCAACAACTCGGCGCCGTGCTGGCGCGGGCGCTGCGCCGCCTCATTCCCGACTCCTTCGTCTTCGCGCTGGTACTCACGCTGCTGGTCGCCGCGCTCGCGTGGGGCGCCGCCGATGCCGCGCCGAGGCAGGTCGTCGACGCCTGGTATCGCGGCTTCTGGATCCTGCTCGAGTTCGGCATGCAGGTCACCCTGCTGCTGACGACCGGTTTCGCCATCGCGCTGTCACCACCGGTGGCGCGTCTCATCGATCGCGTCGCGCTGCTGGCGCGCGGCCCTGGCAGCGTCTATCTCATCGTCGCCGTGGTCGGCGGGCTGTTCGGCCTGGTCAGCTGGGGTTGGGCGGTGCTCACCGCGGTGCTCGCACGCGAACTCGCCAGTCGCGTGCGCGGTGTCGACTACGCCTACCTCACCGCGTGCGCCTACGGCGCCGGCGTCACCTGGGTGTGCGGCCTGTCGAGCTCGATCCCGCTGGTGCTGAACACCGAGGGCAACTTTCTCATCGACACCGGCGTGCTCGATGCCACCGTGCCGATTGCACTGACCCTCGGCAGCACCATGAACAAGGCCCAGATGGTCGCTTACTTCCTCACCATGCCGGCACTGTTCTACCTGCTGCGCCCGCGCGACGAGCAGCCGGCGACGATCGAGGAACTGCGCGAGGCGGAAGCCGTCGAGCCACTACCAATCGAAGAGGAAGCGCGCATGCTGTCGCTCGACGGCAGCTCGCTCTCCGATCGTCTGAACAATTCGCGCCTGCTGGTATGGCTGATCGCCGGCGCCGGCTTCTGGTACATCGTCGATTATTTCCGCGCGCGCGGCTTCGACCTCAACCTCAACATCATGATCTTCGTCTTCGTACAGGCCGGGCTGCTCATGCATGGCACGCCGATGCGTTACGTGATCGCGATGAAACGCGCCTGCGCCAATGTGTCCGGGATCATCTTCCAGTACCCGTTCTACGCCGGGATCATGGGCATCATGATGTACACGGGTCTCGCCGCGGCGACCGCCGGGTGGCTCGCCGGCAACGCCACGCTCGCGACCTTCCCCTTCGTCGCACAGCTCTCCGGTGCGCTGGTCAACATGGCCATCCCGTCCGCCGGTGGCGAATGGGCGGTGCTGGGGCCATCGATCGCGGCGACCGCCCAGACCCTCGCGGCCGGGCTGTCACCGGCCGAAGCCCAGGCCTACGTTGCGCGCGTTGCCATGGCGGTCGCCTACGGCGAGACCTCGAGCAACCTGCTGCAGCCGTTCTTCCTGCTCGCCATCCTGCCCGTGATGGGTGTCGGCGTGCGCATCCAGGCGCGCGACGTGATGGGTTACCTGGTCATCCCCTTCCTGTGGATGACGGCCTATACCGGGGTCATCGTGACCTGGATGCCGTTATAGGCTCACCGCGTACGGTCACCGCGGCGGTGTGCTGCCGCTAGCCGTGGTGTCGACGCCGACGGAGCAGGCCGGCCAGGCCGCTCGCGGCAAGCAGCAAGGCGCCCGGGACCGGCACCGGCGTGGTGGTGACACCGACGGTGAGGAAATCGACCGCCCAGCCGTCGCCGCCGTTACCTCCCTGGTCGATGGCGAGCACGAGCAGGTGATCGGGCGTGAGGATGCCCGGATCGATGCCGATGGTGCCGAAGGACACGCGCGGGCCGGTCTGGTTGAAGCTGTTGGCGAGCGCTGTCAATGCCCCATCGGCGAGGCCGTTCACGCTGACGCTGTAGGGCTCACCGAAATTCGGGAACTGGAAGTCGTCGAAGGCGATACCGAGCGTCAGCGTAGCGACGCGCTCGCCAGGGCCGATCAGCGTGCCGTAGTCGAGCATGATGACCTGCGGCCCGCTGAGCCGGCCGGCAAAGTTGGAATAGCCGTCCTCGTTGCCGGTCTGCACGCTGCCGACGTAGATCTGATCGGTGCCGGCGTAGTCGTCGGCCTCCGGGCTGAACGGGAAGCTGTGACCGTAACCACCGAGACCGTAGGTGCCGACGGAGGTGACGCCGGGCGCCAGCCCTTCGAGCGTCGCGCCGGTGACCGGATCGGTCGGGTAGCTGCCGAAGCCGAGTATGTCCTTGTCGCCATACTGCAGCACCGCGGCCGGCGCCGTGCCGGCATAGAGCGCGAGGACGAGGCAGCTTGAAGACAATCGCGAAGGCATGGCGGCACTCCTTTGCAGGGTTCGACGGGAGTCGGAGTCTAGAAAGCCCTGCCATGCCGCCGCAAGCGCCAGCGCTGCGATTACTGAACCATGCCCGCTTTCCGTCTGCCGCGACGAGGCCGGTATGATGGCCGCGCCACGCCCGCAGGAAGCCTCCCGATGACCGACACCAGCCCGTATCGCCTCGCGCCCGCAGCGGCATGCTCCATCACCGGCCTCGCCACGGTGGCATTGTGCGTCGCGCTGCTGTCACTCGTGCCTGCCGGGTATGCCGAAGAGGCGGCCCCGGACGGTGTCCCGCCCACAGCGGCGGACGATGCCCCGGACGCGGCGGCGGCGTCGCCTGCGGCCAGTGATACCGTCGCCGGGGACGTGCCCCGCGTGCCCGAGGCGGCCCTCGCGGCGGACACCGCCGCACCGGGCGCGGAGCGGGACGGTCTCGCCAGTACCGTCGAGTCGCTCGAAGCCTTCCTCAAGACCATCGAGAGCAAGGAGGCCGAGGTGGCGCGCCTGCGCGAACGCTTCCAGGCGGCGGCTGACGACGTCACCCGCGATCGCCTGCTCGAGCGACTCGCCGAGGCGACGCGCGAGGCCGAGGCGCTCGAGCGCCAGTTCGAACGCTTCGCGGTGGATGTCGACGTCAGCGCTTTTGCCAAGGAAGACGAAGACCAGGGCTTCGACTGGCAGGAAGAACTGAGCGCACTGGTGCGCCCGATCGTCGCCGAGCTCAAGAGCGCGACCGCCGAATCACGCGTGATCGGCGAACTGCGCTCCGCCATCGAAGATGCCAGTGAACGCGAAGACACCGCCAAGGCCGCCAGCAGCAATCTCGAGGCGCTGGTCGAGAGCGCCTCGGCCGGCGCCCTGCGCGAGCGGCTCGAGCGTGACCTCGCACGCTGGCGCCAGCGTCACGAAGATGCGCGCAACCGTCGCGTTGCGCTCGAGCTGCAGCTCGACAAGCGTCTCGCCGAGCGCACCTCGGTGCTCGACCAGACGGCGAGTTACGCCAAGAGCTTCTTCCGCGAGCGCGGTCTCAACCTCGTCATGGGCATCGGCGCCTTTCTCGTCGTGTTTCTCGGCGTGCGCCTGCTCGGCCGTCTCTACGATCGCATCTACGCGGCGCGCCGCGGGCGCACTTTCTCCAATCGCCTGGGCACGCTGCTGTTCCACGTGTTCAGCGTGGTGGGCGGACTCGGCGCCACGCTGCTCGTGTTCAACCTGGTCGGTGACTGGTTCCTGCTCGGCATCCTCGTCATCTTCCTGCTCGGCATCGGCTGGGCGAGCATCAACACGCTGCCGGCCCACGTCGAGACGATCAAACTGATGCTCAATATCGGCGCCGTGCGCGAGGGAGAGCGGCTGGTGTTCGATGCCAGCCCCTGGCGGGTCGACCACCTCGGCTTTTCGGCGCGGTTGGTCAATCCCCTGCTCGACGGCGGCGTGCAAATCCTGCCGGTGCGCTTCCTGGTCGGCATGCATTCGCGCCCGCTCGGCCAGGACGAGGAGTGGTTTCCCTGCCGCCAGGGCGACTGGGTCGAACTCGATGACGGCCGCATCGGTCGAGTCGCCTGGCAGAGCCCGGCGCAGGTGCAGCTGGTCGAGCTGGGTGGCGCCCAGGTCACCTACCAGACGGCCGATTTCCTCGCCCGCTCACCACGCAATCTCAGTACCGGCTTCCGCCTCGAGCTGAGCTTCGGCATCGACTATGCGCACCAGGCCGACGCCACCACCACGATCCCGCACCTGATGCAGGAGAAAGTCGAGCACGGCCTGCGCGAAGCCTTCGGCGCCGCGATGCTGCGCAATGTACGTGTCGAGTTCCAGGCCGCCGCCGCCTCCTCGCTCGACTACGAGATCGAGCTCGATCTCGACGGCAGTGCCGCGCCCGAGCTGCCCGAGATCCGCCGCGCGGTGCCGACACTGCTGGTCGATGCCTGCAACGAGCAAGGTTGGACCATTCCGTTCCAGCAGATCACGGTGCATGGCCTCGCGCGCTGAAATGCCGCAGCGTTACGACGAGGCCGGCCGCACTGCTCGCGTGGCCCGGCTCGCAGCATCGCATCACCGAGCCTCAGTCGAGCTCGAAGGCCTGCGCATAGTCGCGCGCCAGCGCTTCGTCCTGTGCTTCCTTGCGCAGCAGGCAGTTACCGATTGCCAGGAGTTCGATATCGGTCCCCATGAAACAGCGGAAAGCGTCCTCCGGCGTGCAGACGATGGGCTCGCCGCGCACGTTGAAGCTCGTGTTGACCAGCACCGGGCAACCGGTCGCGGTCTTGAATGCGCTGAGCAGCGCGTGATAGCGCGGATTGGTTTCGCGGTGCACGGTTTGCACACGTGCGGAGTAGTCGACGTGCGTGACTGCGGGGATTGACGAGCGCGGCACGTTGAGCTTGTCGATGCCGAACAAGGCCTGCTCTTCCGTGCTCATCACGCGCCGGCGTGACTCGCTGACCGGCGCAACGAGCAGCATGTAGGGACTGTCGGCCTCCAGTTCGAACCAGTCGGCGACATCCTCCCGCGGGACCGAAGGCGCGAACGGCCGAAAGCTCTCTCGGTACTTCACCTTGAGATTCAACTGGCGTTGCATGGTCGGGGAGCGCGCGTCGCCGATGATCGAGCGCGCGCCGAGCGCTCGCGGCCCGAACTCCATGCGCCCCTGGAACCAGCCGACCGCCTGGCCGGCTTCGAGCGCCGTGACGACCTCGGCCAGGAAGCGCTCGTCGCTGCAGGTCTCGAACACCGCACCAGCCGCGAGCAGGCGGCGCTCGATGTCCTCCTGCCCGAACTCGGGCCCGAGGTAGCTACCCTGCATGGCGTCCCGATGGTCGACCCGCCGCGGTGCGCCATGGTGATCGTGGTACGCGGCCAATGCCGCCCCGACTGCGCCGCCGGCATCACCCGCCGCGGGCTGCACCCAGATACGCTCGAAAGCACCATCGCGCAGCACCTTGCCATTGGCGACGCAGTTGAGTGCCACGCCGCCCGCGAGGCACAGATTGGGCACGCCGAACTCGCGTGCAAGTGCACGCGTCAGGCGCAGAACGATGGTTTCAGTCACCGCCTGTATCGACGCCGCGATGTCCATGTGGAACTGTTCGACAGGCGCCTCGGCCGCACGCGCCGGCCGCCCGAACAAGGCTTCGAAACGCCGGTTGGTCATACGCAGTCCGGTGCAGTAATCGAAGTAGTCGAGATCGAGACGAAAGCTACCGTCCGCCTTGATGTCGACGAGGCGCTCGGCAATGAGTTCGGCGTAGCGCGGCTCACCGTAGGGCGCAAGCCCCATCAGCTTGTACTCGCCGGAATTGACCTTGAACCCGGTGTAGTAGGTGAATGCCGAGTAGAGTAATCCGAGCGAATGCGGAAAATGGATCTCGCGTACCGTTTCGAGCGTATTGCCGCGGCCCAGGCTCACCGAGGTCGTCGCCCACTCGCCGACGCCGTCCATCGTCAACACCACCGCCTCCTCGAAGGGAGACGGATAGAAAGCGCTCGCAGCATGGCTCTGATGGTGCTCGGCGAACAGCAACTGCTCCTCGACCGATGCGCCCGCGCCCAGCGCCCGTAGTTCGCGCACGATGAGGTGCTTCTGAAAGAGCTTTTCCTTGACCCACAGGGGCAGCGCCCTGGAGAAGCTGCGGAAGCCGCGCGGCGCGAAGGCGAGATAGGTTTCGAGAAGGCGCTCGAACTTGACGAAAGGCTTCTCGTAGAAAACGACGTTGTCGACGTCCGCAAGCGTCAGGCCGGCCGCGTCGAGACAGTAACCGAGTGCGTTGCGCGGAAACCGTGCGTCATGCTTGCGCCGGGTAAATCGTTCCTCCTGCGCCGCAGCGAGGATGCGACCCTCTTCGATGAGGGCTGCGGCACTGTCGTGATAAAAGGCGGACAGCCCGAGAATGCGCATCAGAACAGCGTATAGATGAACGGCGCTACCGCACTACCCTTGGCCAGTGCGATCACGCCGCCGAACAGTATCAGCACGATGATCAGCGGTAGCAGCCACAATTTCTTCCGCGTGCGCATGTACGCCCAGAGTTCCTGCCAGAATCCCATCGGACAGCCTCAGAATTGTCGCCGCATGTCGATTCGCGCGACGCTTTGCTCACGCCCACGCCAGTAACTGTCACCCGGCTGACGAGCAGCAAGGTGCGCGCGCACATCGGGACGGAACACCCGCATGAGCACGCCGAACGGCGTGACGACGAGGAAGAAGAGTGCGCCGAGCACCAGCGGGTTGACGACTGCGTGCATCAACATCCCGAGCCGCTGCCAGCGCGCACTGAGCGGTGCGAGCAGACCCGGCCTGGCGAGCGCGATGACGATGAATGCCATCGCGATGCCCGCGCTCCACACGCGTGGCGCTGCGCCATTGAGCAGTGGGTAGAGCGCGATCAGCGAGAACACTCCGCCGAAGACGAAGCCGAACGCGCGCGGCGACGCCGGCGGCATATCGTCGTGCTGAACGCGAGATTCCGTCGCGCTCACCATGAGAGCCGCAGCCGCATCGGGCGCCCCGGCCGCGCACGCTGAAGCTGTGCGATGACTTCCATGCCTCCCCCGCTCTGTCACTGCCGCTCGACCTGGCGGCAAACCGGCACACCGCGCTCACGAAGCGCCTGATGGCCACTGTCGGTCACCATGATTGCCGCCTCCCCGGACCTTGGCAAGCCCAAGCGTGAAAGCTTACCGCTTGGCCACTGCGGCTGCCGGAGGGTTCTGCTACGCTGAAACCCTCGGCCGCCCGTCGCCTCGAGACCCGCGAGGCGCTAACGAATCGGCCCGCGAGGCATCATGGACGATCCGACTGCCGCCCAGCCAGACGACACGCCGCCGCCCTCACATCGTGTCAACACGCGCCCCTGGCTGTTCGCGGGGCTCGCCATCGGCATCGGCATGCTGATCGGGTTGACGTTGCTCGAAATCGCGGTGCGCATCGCGGCACCGCGCAGCCTCGCACCGTCGGTCACCGTACCGCATCCGGATTACAACCATACGCTCGCTCCGAGCATTCACGTGCAGCTCACCGCGACACCCGAGCGGTTCCCCATCGACCTGCAGGTCAACACATTGGGGCTCGCGCAGGCACGCGAAGTCGTCATGCCGAAGCCGGCGGACGTCTTCCGCGTGCTCGTGCTCGGCGACTCGTTCATCCAGGGCCTCGGCGAGGGTCTGACCCTTCCCGCCCTGGCAGAGCAGGCGCTGAGCGGATGGCGCAGCGCAGATGGGCGGCGCATCGAGTTCGTCAACGGCGGCACCCAGAGCTACAGCGCGCTGCTGCATACGGCACGCTGGCAGCATCAGCTGGCCGACACGGCGGCCGACCTCGTACTGGTGTTTCCCGATCTCACCGATGTGTACGATGACAATGAACGCTATCGCGACCTCGCCGAGTATGCGGGAGGCCGATTGCGACGCGTGCCGCCCTCGCCCGCCATGCGCGTGCACGCCGCGACGCGCCAGGCGCTCGCCTACGATGCTGTGCCCCTGCGCTCCTGGAAGTACCTCGTGGCCAAGCTTGCCGATTGGCGCGCCCTGAACCTGGCTACCGACGACAACGAACGCCGCATTTTCGCGCATGCGCTCGACGACGAAGGTGCGCCACGTCCAGCGACGCGCATGGCCGTCGCTTTCGCCATCGAGCGCCTGGAGGCACTCGTCGAACAGGTCACGCGGGACGGCGTCCGCGTCGCGCTCATGAGCTACCCCCACGAGGCCCAACTGCAACCGCTGACCCGCCTCGGCGAGCCTGGCGCCCCGGCGCAACTCAACCGCCTGTTCGAACGCGCTGTCGCCGCACTCGCCAGTGGCCTCGGGTTGCCTTACGCGTCCTACTTCGAGCCGCTCGGGCTTGCCGTCAGTGACGGTGAAAGCCTGTACTTCGCGGGGGACATGCATTTCAACGAGCGTGGTCTGCGGCACCTCGCCGGCCTGGTCAGCAATACGCTCCGTACGCGCGGCAGCGAATTCCTCGGGAGCCCGCTCGTGGCGGCGCCGCCGTCACACTGAGCCCGGCATGACGCCCGGACGCGCGCCCATGCGCCTGCCGAAACGCCTGCTGCGACGCTGGCCGCAGCGGCGACGATTCGCCAGCGGCGCGCTGCCGTCGGGGGCGTCAACGGGCGCCGTTGTTCGCGCGCTTGAGCCGTTCACGGTGCGCGGCGATCGCGGCGCCCG
>JAVJVZ010000066.1:0-36570 GCA_040220855.1 Gammaproteobacteria bacterium
AGTCTGCGGCATCGGGCCGTCCGCCGCGCTGCACACCAGGATCGCACCATCCATCTGCGCCGCACCCGTGATCATGTTCTTCACGTAGTCCGCGTGCCCGGGGCAGTCAACGTGCGCGTAGTGACGCGTGTCGCTCTCGTACTCCACGTGCGCCGTCGCGATCGTGATACCGCGCTCCCGCTCTTCCGGCGCATTGTCAATCTGATCGTACGCCTTCGTCTCACCGCCGTACTTCTTCGCCGAAACGATCGTCAGGGCCGCCGTCAACGTCGTCTAGCCGTGATCAACGTGGCCAATCGTCCCCACATTCACATGCGGCTTCGACCTTTCGAACTTTTCCTTGGACATGCGCGGAAATCTCCTTAACGCTTCGGGTGAGACTCAGATTGTCAAGACGGCGCACGCACTCGCGTAGCGTATGGAGCCCATAACCGGACTTGAACCGGTGACCTCTTCCTTACCAAGGAAGTGCTCTACCGACTGAGCTATATGGGCGTTTGAGCAGTTACTCCTGGGCGACGGGCCACGAGACCGGCGAGGACGACGTACCATGACGGTGACGGCTCCGACCGGTTACCCGACGCGTTGTACTCTCTGTGGAGCGGGTGATGGGAATCGAACCCACATCATCAGCTTGGAAGGCTGAGGTTCTACCATTGAACTACACCCGCCTGCTGTAAGTTAATGATCCGGGAAGGCCCCAATCACGTTGGCCAGATGGCACGATTGCCTGGTGGAGGGGGTAGGATTCGAACCTACGAAGGCTGAGCCGGCAGATTTACAGTCTGCTCCCGTTGACCGCTTGGGTACCCCTCCAAAACGGTAGCCGGAAATTTTCGAAAGTTTCGGGTCCGCTGTCAATAGAGAATTGCGCCTGCCGTCGACGGCAGGCGTCACCGTCGGCGGGGCGCCCGCGCCGTCAATGACCGAAGGCGCCGGAACCGGCCATGCGGGCAGCCGCTTGCGGGGCGTCGGCCAGCGACAGGACGCGTCGGCGCCCTCGGGACGGCATCTCACTTCCGCGCCCGGCCACGGCGCGCACCGCCGCGCTTGGCCGGCGCGTTCTCGATCAACTCGCGACACTGCTCGAGGGTCAGGCCCGCCGGGTCGGTGTCCTTGGGTACCCGCGCATTCTTGCTGCCGTCAGTCACATAAGGTCCGTAGCGGCCGTTGAGCACCTTGATGCCTTCCTCTTCGAAGATCTTGATCTGCTTGGCCGCATCGGCCTTCTTCTTCTCCTCGACCAGCTCGATGGCGCGTTCCAGCGTGACGGTGTAGGGATCGTCTTCCTTGCCCAGGCTGACGAACTTGTCGGCGTAGCGCACGTAGGGCCCGAAGCGTCCGATGTTGACCGTCAGCGGCACGCCATCGGGCGTCTCGCCCAGCTCGCGCGGCAGCTTGGTCAGCTCGAGCGCTTCCTCGAGCGTGATGCTGTCCATGCGCTGGCCGGCGCGCAGCCCGTAGAAACGCGGCTTCTCCTCGTCCTCGACCGAACCGATGATGACGTACGGCCCGTAGCGTCCCATGCGCACGGCAACCGGTTTGCCGCTTTTCGGATCGGTGCCGAGCTCGCGCGCCTGATTCGCCTCCTGCCGGGTGACGTTCTCCTCCTTGTCCTTGACGGTCGCCGCGAACGGCTTCCAGAACTCCTGCAGGAGCGGGATCCAGTCGCGTTCGCCACGCGAGACGGCGTCGAGGTCATCCTCGAGGCGGGCGGTGAACTCGTAGTCCACGTAGCTCGAGAAATGGTTGGTCAGGAAAGCGTTGACGATGCGGCCGATGTCGGTCGGCTGGAAACGCTTCTTCTCGAGTTCGACGTACTCGCGCTGCAACAGCGTCGATATGATCGACGCGTAAGTGGAGGGCCGCCCGATGCCGTACTCCTCGAGCGTCTTGACCAGGCTCGCCTCGGTGTAACGCGGCGGCGGCTCGGTGAAATGCTGCTCGTTGCGGATGCCCCGCAAATCGATACGCTGGCCCTGCTCGAGCGGCGGCAGTGCCTTGTCTTCCTGCTCGGCCTCGTCCGTGCCCTCGAGGTAGACGTTCATGAAACCGGGCTCGGTGATGGTCGACCCGGTTGCACGGAAACTGCCGGCGTCGCCCGGGGCGTGGTCGCCAGCGACGGTGTCGATGGTCGCGTGGATCATCTGGCACGCCACGGTCCGTTTCCAGATCAGGTCGTAGAGCTTGAACTGGTCGTCGCTCAGGCGTGACTTGATGTCGGCAGGGACGCGCCGGCAGGAGGTCGGGCGAATCGCCTCGTGGGCCTCCTGCGCGTTCTTCGAGCTGGTCTTGAAGGTGCGCGGACTCTTCGGCACCTGGTCGGCGCCGTACTTCTCGCCGATGAACTCACGCAGCTCGGCGATCGCCTCCTGGGCGAGGTTGATGGAGTCGGTACGCATATAAGTGATGAGTCCGACCGTGCCCTCACCGACGTCGATGCCCTCGTAGAGCTGCTGCGCCGTGCGCATCGCCCGCTGGGCGGTGAAACCGAGCTTGCGCACCGCCTCCTGCTGCAGCGTCGAGGTGATGAAGGGCGGCGCCGGGTTGCGCTTGCGCTGCTTCTTCTCGACCTTGGTGACGACCAGCTCGCCGATCTTGCCATCTACCACGGGCTCGACATGCGCAGCCTCGAGAAGGCGCTCGCGCGCGGCCGCGGCGTCGCCCTCGGTGGTGATGGTGAACTGCTTGACCTTGTCGCCGGCGTACTCGTTCAGGCGCGCCACGAATTCACCGCGCGCCGCGGCCAGGTCCGCCTCGATGGTCCAGTACTCGCGCGGCTTGAACGCTTCGATCTCGGCTTCACGCTCACAGATCAGCCGCAAGGCGGGGCTCTGCACGCGCCCGGCCGACAATCCGCGCTTGATCTTCTTCCACAGCAGCGGCGAGAGATTGAAGCCGACCAGGTAATCGAGCGCCCGGCGCGCCTGCTGGGCGTTGACCAGCTCCATCGAGACCGTGCGCGGCGCCTCCATGGCCTCCCTGATGGCCCGCTCGGTGATTTCGTGGAACACCACGCGGTAGACGTCCTTGCCCTCCAACGCCTTACGGTCGCGGAGCAGTTCGACCAGATGCCACGAAATCGCCTCGCCCTCGCGGTCGAGGTCGGTGGCGAGATAGAGGGCATCGGCCTTTTTCATCGCCTTGACGATGGCATCGACGTACTTGGCGTTGCGGTCGATGACCTCGTACTTCATCTCGAAGCCGTGCTCGGGATCGACCGCCCCTTCCTTGGGCAGCAAATCGCGAACGTGCCCGTAAGATGCGAGAACCTCGAAATCCTTGCCGAGATATTTCTTGATCGTGCTCGCCTTTGCGGGCGACTCCACGACGACCAGATTGCTTGCCATAAGGGGTTACGCTGCCGGGCGCGTCATGCGCGAGGCGCGGTGCGGCCATCGCGCCGGGGCGCCCATCGAGTCAGTGAAGGTTGCCGTAGAGATCATCCATGACCAGGTCTTCCATCCACAGGAAGGCCTGCTCCTGCCCAGGCTGGTTGAACAGCACCATCAAGATGATCCATTTCAGCTGGCCGATGTCGATCTCGTCGGATTCGAGCGCCAGCACGCGATCGATGACGAGTTCCCGACTGAGCGGGTCGAGGACACCGGCCTGCTCGAGGAAATACATGAATCCGCGGCACTCGACGTCGAGCTTACGCTGCTCCTCCGCGGTGTAGATACGCGACGACGTATGCGCGGCGCTCGGCAAATCATCGGCGCTGGCGCGATTGATCGCGAGTTCCTGCAGCCAGTCGAAGGCCTTGGCGACCTGCCCCGACTCGAACCCGGCCTCGCGCAACTCCGATTTGAGGCGGTCACGGTCGACATCGAGCTCGATTTCATCGTCGATATAGTGCTCGAACAGGTAGATCAGGATGTCGATGACGGTCTGTTTCATCAGCGGGCAGCGGCGTGGTCGCGGGCAGGGAGGCTTCGCGATATTAACATCAGTGGTGCAGTGCGGAAGTTGCGGCGGATGGGTGGCATACGGCGCGGCAGAACCTAGCGCGTCCGCATGTAGGTGCCGTTGGTGCGGAAATCGACCCGCCCGGCGAGCTCGAGCTGGAGAAGGATGGAGGAAACGTCGGGAAGCGTCAATCCGCAGCGGCCGACGATCTCCTCGAGGCTCGTTGGATGCCAGCCACAGGCTTCCAGCACTCGTGCGGCGGCAGGATCGAGCGCGTCACCAGGGGCGTGGTCGCGCGACACAGGCGCTGTCGGCGGGGCTCGGGTATGGCCGCCAGGCAACTCTTCCAGCACATCCTCGACGCGCTCGGTCAGCTTCGCGCCCTGCTTGATGAGGATGTGACACCCCTGCGCCTGCGGGTTGCGAATGCTGCCGGGCACGGCGAACACCTCGCGCCCCTGTTCCAGTGCGTGGAACGCGGTC
Source organism: Gammaproteobacteria bacterium (assembly GCA_040220855.1). GTDB lineage: Bacteria > Pseudomonadota > Gammaproteobacteria > JACKNG01. The sequence continues at coordinate 4,393 of JAVJVZ010000066.1, forward strand.
GACAGGGAGCCACTACGCGCTGCGGCCTCGACCACGAGGGTACCCAGCGATAATCCCGCGATGAGGCGATTGCGCTGCGGGAAATGCCGGCGCGCCGGTGGCGTTCCGAGGGCAAATTCGGACACGATTGCGCCCGTGCTGCGTATCGCCCCGGCCAGACGCCGATGGCGCGCCGGGTAGACCCGGTCGATGCCGCATCCGACCACGGCGAGGGTGGCACCGGCGACGGCGAGTGCGCCTTCGTGTGCAGCCGCGTCGATACCCAGCGCCAGCCCGCTGGTCACGGTGAGGCCTGCGGCGGCGAGGTCACCGGCGAATTCACTGGCGATGCGCAAGCCGTGGGAGGTCGCCTTGCGGCTGCCGACAATGGCCACCTGGTCACTGCCGAGCAGTTCCATTCGACCCTCGACGAACAACACCAGCGGAGGCCGGGCAATCGCGGCGAGCCGCGGCGGGTAGTCGGCGTCTCCGAGCACCAGGATACGGCGCGCGGGAGACTCGGCGGCCCAGGCGAGCGCGCGCGCTGCGGCGTCGAAATCAGGTCTGCGCCGCGTTGCGCGAACGTGCGCGAGCGCTGCCGCGAGTGCCGCGGCAGGAGCCGCACCGGCCGGGCTTCTGCCCGCCGCGTCGGCGGCGAGGCTGCCGAGCACCGCATGGCAGGCGAGCAGCCGCCGGCGCCCGTCGATGTCCAGTCCCTTGTCCATCGGCCGCCATCATATGACGGCCGTGGTGATGCTGTCGCGCGGAGAACTCAGGGATTGGCGACGCGGTCGTTCAGATGAATGGCGCGCTGCATGTTCATGACCAGCCCGTAGCTCACCCGGTCGAAGGTCCGAAATACCATCAGCTCGCCCGCACGCTCTTCGGGCAGCTGGACCTTGACGCCCCCCGAGCCCTCGACCGGCGTGCCGACGAAATCGCGCAGCGCGCGATCGGCCGCACGAACGTCGTTGATTGCCGTCTGCAGCATGCGCGTCACGGGGTTGGGATGCTCCTGCGCCACGCGCTCGCGCTCGGCACGCGCATTGCGCTCAGCAATGTCGCTGCCGATGACGTCCTCGATGACTTCGCCCTCCTGGAATATCGCCAGCACGTGGCCGGGTTCCAGGCCGTCCTGCACACCACGGTTGAGCACCACCACCTGGTGTTGCGTGATCTGTGACACCCCGTTCATCACCGAAATGATGCGGCCGCTGACCGGCGCACCGGGTGCGTGTGGAATGAACTCCGGGATTTCGAGCTCGTCCTGCGGGACCAGTCGGTCGCCCTTGCGCATCTCCTTGAATGAGTTCGTGACGACAAGCGTTGCCGGATCGCCGAACTTCTCCACCCGGGCGTCACCGAGGTGTTCCGCCTCGTAGCCGAGAACTTCGCCCGTCTCTGGGTCCCGGTAAGGCGGACCGGCGCGATAGACGGAGAACTTGTTGGTCTGTGGATTCTCGAGGCCGCGTGCGTAGATGCGGTGGCCGTTGCCGTAGGTGAGATGCTCGTCCTGGCTGCCGACGATGTAGGCGGCCTGGTCCAGGGCGCCGGCGTCGACCACGCGCGGCCGCGTGAGGAAAGGCGCGACGGCGTCGAGTGGGATGGTATGAATGGCTTCGCGGTGCGGAATGACGCGCACGCTGGGACTGAGCTTGACATTGCGATCGTAGCCGACCAGGCCAAGGATGGGGCGACCATCCTTGTAGGTAAGCGCGAGGCGGTCGCCCGGGTAGATGAGATGCGGGTTGTCGATCTGGGGATTGACCTCCCAGATGTCCGGCCACTGCCAGGGTCGCTGCAGGAAACGGCCGGCAATGTCCCACAAGGTGTCACCCTTGACCACCGTGTAGACCCCCGGATGGTCGGGTTTGATCAGGACTTCATCGGCGACGACCGGAACGAAGACCAGCATCAGCGCGGCAATGAAACCAAATTTTCTCGACATCTCAATGCCCTTAGGCGGTATCCTTAATGCAGTTTAGCAGATAACGACCGAAAGGGAATACCGTTCGGTGCCGGTTCGGAGCCGGACAATTTCACGGAATCCTGTTGAGCGATCAGGGTCTTAGCAGTATTCTCCAGCAGCCCAGAGGAAGCTTCGACGCCATGGCCATTCGCCAGATCCTGCACCATCCCGACCCGCGCCTGCGCGTGAAGGCGGAAACCGTCTCGGTTTTCGACGATGCGCTGCGCCAACTGGTCGACGACATGCTGGAAACCATGTACGACGCGCCGGGGATCGGCCTTGCCGCCACCCAGGTCAACGTCCATCAGCGCGTCATCGTGGTCGATGTCTCGCGCGACGGCAGCGCCCCGTTGCACTTCGTCAATCCGCGCCTCCTGACCCGCGATGGCGAAGAGGAAATGGAAGAGGGCTGCCTGTCCGTGCCCGGCGTGTTCGAAACGGTGCGCCGCGCCGATCGCATCACGCTCGCCGCCGAAGATTGCAACGGTCGCACCTTCGAGATGGCTGCCGACGGCTTGCTCGCTGTCTGCATCCAGCACGAGATCGACCACCTCGACGGCAAGCTTTTCGTCGACTACCTGTCGCAGCTCAAGCAATCGCGCATCCGCAAGAAGCTCACCAAGGAGCAGCGACTCGCCGGCTGACCACCCGCGTCACGGGCGGCCACGCGGTCCGGCGCCAGGCCGCGCGGCGACTGCGGCCGCAGATCGCACCCCGAACCGGATCCCCCCGTGACCCAGCCTATCGCCACCGTATTCGCCGGGACACCGGACTTCGCCGTGCCGAGCCTCGAGGTTCTGCTCCGGCGCTCCGATATCGCGCTGCGCGCGGTCTATACCCAGCCCGACCGGCCGGCCGGGCGCGGCCGCCGCCTCACGGCGAGTCCTGTGAAGCGGCGTGCCGAAGCAGCGGGTGTCGCGGTGGAGCAGCCGGAAACCCTGCGCGACGCGCTTGCGCTCGACACCTTCGCCAGCCATGCCCCGGAACTGCTGGTCGTCGCGGCATACGGCCTGCTGTTGCCTGACGAGGTCCTTGCTGTGGTGCGCTACCCCATCAATGTCCATGCCTCGCTGCTGCCGCGCTGGCGCGGCGCTGCACCCATTCAGCGTGCCTTGCTCGCCGGTGACGGCGTCACTGGCATCTCGATCATGCGCATCGTCAGCCGACTCGATGCCGGACCGGTGTGGCTGCGCCGCAGCTGCGCCATCGAACCCACCGAGACCGGCGGCTCGCTGCACGACAAGCTTGCCTGCCTCGGCGCCGAGGCGCTCGATGCCGCGCTGGACCGGCTGGTTGCCGGAACGGTGGGCGAAGAACCGCAAGACGAGGCCGAGGTGACTTACGCCGCCAAGCTCGGCGCCGCCGATCGCTTGCTCGATTTCACGGCGACTGCGAGCGCGCTGGAACGTCGTGTGCGCGCCCTGCACCCCACTCCCGGTGCACGCGCGCGGCTCGGCAAGCTGGACGTCAAGGTGCTTGCGGCCAGCATCGCGCCGGGACAGGGATCGCCTGGTGCAATACTCGCCCGCGGCGCGGCTGGCATCGATGTCGCGACCGGCGCCGGCGTCCTGCGGATTACCAGCCTGCAGCCACCTGGCAAACAGGCCATGGATGCGGCGGCCTTTCTCAACGGCTACGGAGACCTGCTCTGAGCGGGCGCCAGCAGTTGCCTGCGCGCGCGGTCGCGGCACGCCTGCTCGCAGCCGTACTGCATGATGGCGAGTCCCTCAGCCGTGCCGCACCGACTCAGCTCGCGCTGCTCGGCGACGAGCGCGATCGCGCCTTCGCGCAAGCCTGCGTCTACGGTGTGCTGCGCCACTATTTCTCCCTCGCGCAGGTGCTCGACGGAGCCCTCGCGCGACCACTGCGCGCGCGCGACGCCGACATCCGGGCCTTGCTGTTGAGTGGCCTGTTCCAGCTCCGTCACATGCGCACCCCGCCGCATGCCGCGGTCGCCGCGAGCGTCGAGGCCACCCGCGGACTCGGTAAACAATGGGCTTCCGGACTCGTCAACGCGGTTTTGCGCAAGGCGGCACACGCGATACCGGCGCACGTCGACGAGCCGCCGGACGGGCATTTCGAGCACCCTGCCTGGCTGGTCGACCGCGTCGCGCGCGACTGGCCGGACGATTGGCAGGCGATCCTCGCGGCGAACAACACGCAGGCGCCGCTGACCCTGCGCGTCAATCTCTCGCGCTGCGCCCGCGAGAACTATCTCCGACGGCTCGACGCGGCCGGGCTCACGGCACGCCCCGGCGCGTTCTCGCCGGCCGCCATCGTGCTCGAGCAAGCCGTGTCGGTCGAACAATTACCCGGTTTCGCTGCCGGCGAGGTATCGGTGCAGGACGAGGCCGCGCAGCTTGCCGCGCTGCTGCTCGATACGCCACCCGGCGCGCGCGTGCTCGATGCGTGCGCCGCACCCGGCGGCAAGACCGCTCACCTCCTCGAACGTGCCGCCGGTACCATCGAGTTGCACGCGCTGGACCGAGATCCCCAGCGCCTCGACGACGTCGCCGCCACGCTCGCCCGCCTTGGCCTGCAGGCGGAACTCACCTGTATCGACGCCGCCGCAACGGCCACGTGGTGGGACGGGCGTGCCTTCGACCGCATACTACTCGACGCACCGTGCAGCGCACTCGGTGTGGTACGTCGTCACCCGGACATCCGCTTTCATCGCAGCGCCGCGGACATCGATTCCCTGGTCACTACACAGCAAGGCCTGCTGCAAGCGCTATGGCCGCTGGTCGCGCCGGGCGGTAAGCTCCTCTACGCGACCTGCAGCGTGTTGCCGGCCGAGAACGACGCGGCAATTGCGTCTCTGCTGGAAACCGTCGGCGATGCCATCTGCGACCCGCTGCCTGCGAGCTGGGGAAGAGCCACGCGATACGGCCGTCAGGTGCTCCCCGGCGAGCACGACATGGACGGTTTCTACTACGCCCGACTGAGCCGTAACAGCCCGCCCGCATGACACTCCACCTGCCGCGAATCCGCTCGACGCCGCTGGTCCTGGTGCTCGTCACGCTGCTGCTCGCCGTGCTCACCGCCACGCCGGCCAGCGCCAGCGACATCAACATCGAACGGGCCGAGGCCTACGTCGCCAACGACCTGGTAATGCTCGACGTCGACGCCGGCTTCACGTTCAGCGAGGATGCCATCGACGCACTCTCCAGCGGCATCGCGCTGACCTTCGATCTCGAAGTCAGCATCAGCGAGGTACGCCGTTTCCTGTGGGATCGGGAGCTGTTCACCACGCGACGCCAGTTCTCGCTCGAACGCCACGCGCTCAGCAACCAGTTCGTTCTCTCCGACCTGATCACCGGCGAACGGCGCATCCACCCTTCACTCGACGGTGCAATCGCCGATCTCGGCCGTATCCGCAGGCTGCCGCTCACCGATCGCGGCGACCTCCAGGACGCCGGCCGGCTGGCATGCAGCGTGCGCCTGCGGCTCGACATGAATGCCTTGCCGGCGCCGATGATCCCGCTCGCTTACGTCTCCCCGGGCTGGCACATGTCCAGCGGATGGCACCGATGGCCGACGGACCTCTGAAACGCCGCGCGACGGCGCTGTTTGCCGCCACGCTGCTGAGCCTGTCGCTGCTCGGCTCGCTCATCCTCATGAGTGGGGCGATGCAGAACTCCGCCCGCTTCGGCGCGCTGTTCTCGATCCTGCTCATCACCAACACCATCGGCCTGCTGGCATTCGTCATCCTCATCGGGATCAACGTGCGCCGCCTGGCCCACCAGCTGCGCACGCGCCAACCCGGCGCACGCCTGACCCTGCGCATGCTGATCTTCTTCGTGGTGCTCGCGGTGGCGCCGGTCACGGTGCTCTACGGCTTCTCGCTCGACTACCTCGGCCGCGGCATCGACAGCTGGTTCGACGCACGCATCGACACTGCACTGGAGGATTCGCTGCAGCTTGGACGCGAGGCGCTCGATGTACGCATGCGCCAACTTCTCGGCCAGACCGAACGCATGGCCGAAGAACTTGCCCAGGGCTCCCCGGAACGCACGCGACTCAGTCTCGAGGCGCTGCGCAATCCCGACAGCATCGTGGTCGCCACGGCCTGGGTGCCCGGACCGGCACAGATCGATCTCATGCGCGATCGCAGCGGCGCCGAGGAGCTGACCCTCCTCAGCCACGATGGCGAGCTGCTCGCCTCGAGCAGTCGCATCACCGAATTGCTGCCGCACCTGCCACCGGAACCCGTGCTTACGCAGGTCCGCCAGGGCCAGAGCTACATCGGTCTCGACCCGATTCGCCACGGCGATCTGGCAGTTCGCGTGGCGGTCCCGGTGAACGTCGCCCAGGGCACCCAGGGCCGCCGCATCCTGCACGCACTCTATCCGTTCTCCTCGCGCGTAAACGAACTCGCGGCAAGCGTGGAGGCGGCCTATGCCAAGTACCACGAACTCGACTACCTGCGCGAGAAGCTCAAGCTCTCGTTCGCGATGTCGCTGACCCTGGTGCTGCTGTTCAGCATCGTCACCGCGGTGTGGGCGGCGTTCTATTCGGCACGACGCCTCGCCGCGCCCATTCGCGATCTCGCCGAGGGTACCGCTGCCGTCGCCGCTGGCGATTACACCACCAGCCTGCCGGTCGCGAGTAACGACGAAATCGGCTTTCTCGTGCGTTCGTTCAATGACATGACGCGGCGCATCGCGCAGGCGCGACGCGAGGTGGAAACCCAGCATGAGTATCTCGACAACGTGTTGCGTCAGCTCAGCTCGGGCGTAGTCACGCTGGACAACACGGCTGTCGTGACCACCATCAACGACGCCGCGCTGCAGCTGCTCGAGCTGCCCACCGATGCCGCCGAGGGACACGCGCTCATCGAGCTGTGCGCGCACCACGAGCACCTCGCTTCCCTCGGCGAAGTCATCGCGCCGGCCATCGCCGAACGCAGGCCACACTGGCAGTCGCAGGTGACCATGCTGGCATCGGACGGTCGCCGCGAGCTGATGTGCCGAGGCAGCACGCTCGACCTCGCCGGCAGTGGCGGTTACGTGATCGTGATCGAGGATGTCACCGCCATCATCAAGGGACAGCGCGACGCGGCCTGGTCAGAGGTCGCGCGACGCCTCGCCCACGAGATCAAAAACCCGCTCACCCCGATCCAGCTCGCCGCCGAACGCCTGCGCCTGAAATACTTGAAGAAGCTCCCGGAGGGCGAGACCGACGTACTCGAACGCCTCACGAACACCATCATCCAGCAGGTCGAAACCATGAAGACCATGGTCAACACCTTCTCGGATTATGCCAAGACACCTACCATCAACAAGGACCCCGTCGATCTCAACCGCCTCATCGCCGATACCGCTGAACTGTTCCGCGCCGCGCACCCGGACGCGCGCATCGAATGCCGCTGCGATGAGCTGCTGCCGTCGATCAGCGCTGATGCAACGCGCCTGCGCCAGGTCTTCAACAATCTCATCAAGAACGCGCTGGAGGCATCGCCTGCCGAGCAGAAAGCGCATATCATAGTCACCACGGCGAAGGTCCATCACGCGATGGCCGAACATGTCGAGATCCGCATCGAGGACCATGGCGGCGGGGTTCCCGACGAGCTCATTGCCAACATCTTCGACCCCTACGTGACCAACAAGCCCCGCGGAACCGGCCTCGGCCTCGCCATCGTCAAGAAGATCGTCGAGGAGCACAACGGCGTCGTCACGCTGCGCAACCAGCCCGAAGGCGGCGCGGTCGTCGTGATCCGCCTGCCCATCGACACCGATCACGCGGCCGCAGAACGAACTCGAGTGGAGGGCACCGCATGAGTAGCGCGCACATCCTGGTCGTCGATGACGAGCCCGACATCCGCGGTCTGCTCAAGGAAATCCTCGAGGACGAAGGCTACGACGTCACCACGGCGGAGAACGCCGCCCAGGCGCGCGAGAGTCGCCGCCAACGCCGTCCCGATCTGGTGTTGCTCGACATCTGGATGCCGGACACCGACGGTATCTCACTGCTCAAGGAATGGGCCGAAGGTAACGCCCTCGACACGCCGGTGATCATGATGTCCGGCCATGGCACGGTCGAGACGGCGGTCGAGGCGACCCGCCTCGGCGCCTACGATTTCATCGAGAAGCCGCTGTCGATCGCCAAGATTCTCGTTACCGTCCAGCGTGCGCTGGAGAACGCGACTCTGCTATCGGAGAACATCGGTCTCAAGCGCCACACGCTGGAACCCGTCGATCCAATCGGGTCGAGCACGGCGATGGACCGCCTGCGCGCCAATGCGCGGCGCATCGCCGACCACAAGACGAGCGTCTTCATCAGCGGCGAATCCGGTACGGGGAAGGAGGTCTTCGCGCGCTACATCCATGCCAACAGCAGCCGCGCGGGAGGACGCTTCGTCAACGTCAATGTAGCCGGCCTCGCGCGCGAGAACCCCGACGCCGAGCTGTTCGGTCTCGAGGAGGATGGCCGTGTCACCTTCGGTTCGCTCGAAGTCGCGAACGGCGGCACGCTGTTCCTCAAGGATATCGCCGACATGGATCCGAGCACCCAGGCACGGCTCCTCAACGCGCTCGAGAACCAGGCTTTCCTGCGCGTCGGCGGACGCGAAACCGTCAACGTCGACATCCGCATCATCGCGAGCACGCGGCGCGACCTGATCGAACTCGTGCGCGCCGGACGTTTTCGCGAAGATCTCTTCTACCATCTCAACGTCCTGCCGCTCGTGATTCCACCGCTACGTGAGCGCCGCGACGACATCGACGAACTGGTCGACCATTTCCTCGATCTGTTCGCGCGCCAGGAAGGGCTGCCGCGCCGCACGCTCTCGGCCAGTGCTCGCAACCGCCTCAAGGACCACGACTGGCCAGGCAATATCCGCGAGCTGAAGAACTTCGTACAGCGCCTGCTCATCCTCGGAACCCAGGAGAGCGTCGAGGTCTCGGAGATCAACGCGATGCTCGGCCTGCGCCCGGAGGCGACCGCGCACCCCGCCTTCCCCGGCTTCGATCTGCCCTTGCGCGAAGCACGGGAACAGTTCGAGAAGGCCTACCTCGAACACCAACTGAAAGCCTACAACGGCAGCGTCAGTCGAGTTTCCGAACGCGTCGGCATCGAGCGCACCCACCTCTACCGCAAGCTGCGCAGTCTCGGCATCGATCCGAAGCAGATAAAAGAAGCCAGCAAGGAATGAAGATCATCATTCTCGGCGCTGGCCAGGTCGGCTCCTCGGTTGCGGCGAACCTGTGCAGCGAAGCCAACGACATCACGGTGGTGGATGCGAACCCGGCCTGCCTGCAGCAGCTGCAGGATCGTTTCGATCTGCGCACCGTCGCCGGCCATGCTTCCCACCCGCAGGTGCTGGCACGCGCGGGTGCACAGGACGCCGACATGATTATCGCGGTGACCAACAGCGACGAGACCAACATGATCGCCTGCCAGGTCGCCTATACGCTGTTCCACACGCCAACCAAGATCGCGCGCATCCGAGAACACCAGTACCAGCAGCACACCGAACTGTTCTCGCAGGAAGCGCTGCCCATCGACGTACTGATCAGTCCGGAACAGGAAGTCACCCAGTACACCCAGCGCCTCATCGAGTTTCCCGGTGCACTGCAGGTGCTCGACTTCGCCAACGGCAAGGTACAGCTAGTCGCCGCACGCGCCTTCTACGGCGGCCCGCTGGTCGGTCATCGGCTGCGCGAACTCCCCCAGCAGCTGCCCGGCATCGAAACCCGCGTGACCGCGATCTTCCGCCGCCACGAAGTGATCATCCCGAGCGGCGATACCATCATCGAGGCCGGGGACGACGTCTTCTTCATCGCCGCGCCGAAGCACATCCGCGCGGTGATGAGTGAGTTCCGCAAGCTCGACAGCCCCAACCGGCGCGTCATCATCGCAGGCGGCGGCAACATCGGCAAACGCCTCGCGCAGGCTCTCGAGAAGAGTTGCCATATCAAGATCGTCGAGAGCAACGAGACGCGCGCACGCGCGATCGCAGAGGATCTCAAGCATGCCTACGTGCTGCTCGGCGATGCTGCCGACGAAGACCTCCTGCGCGAGGAGAACATCGAGAATACCGATGTCTTCTGCGCACTGACCAACGCCGACGAGGCCAACATCATCTCCTCGATGCTTGCCAAGCGCCTCGGGGCGAAAACCGTCATGGCCCTGATCAACCGCGCCGCCTACGTCGACCTCGTACAACGCGACATCATCGACATCGCGATTTCGCCTCAGCAGGCGACCATCGGCAGCCTGCTCGCGCACATTCGCCGCGGTGACGTGGTCAAGGTGCATTCACTACGCCGAGGTGCGGCCGAGGCTATCGAAGCGATCGCCCATGGCGATCGCAATTCCAGCCAGGTGGTAGGCCGCGCGATCGACGAAATCAATCTGCCACCCGGCACCACCATCGGGGCTATCGTGCGCGGCAAGGACGTCATCATGGTCCACCACGATACCGTCATCGAGCCCGAGGACCATGTCATTCTCGTCGTTACCAACAAGCGCCACGTGAGTGACGTCGAGCGCCTGTTCCAGGTCAACGTCACGTTCATCTAGCAGTCTGCTGCACTCACGCAATCATCGCCGGCATGATGGAAATGCAACAACGGATGGCGCCGATTTCGAGGCGCATGGTGGCTCCATGCATCACGGAGTCGGGCGCATCTGCCCGCCCCTTCCGCACGTGCAGTGGATTGCTCCCGGGAGCGACAGGCTGCTAGGGCGGCTCGCGGCTCTCCTCATGCTCATCGCGCGAACCAGCCTTGCCCACGCATCGCACGCGCACCGCGCGGCCTGGACACCATGCGACTGAAAGTCGTCCAGAAGATTCTCGGCCTGCTGCTGGCGGTGTTCAGCGTGACCATGCTGCCGCCGCTCGCCATCGCGCTCGTCACGGGAGATGGCGCAGCGCGTGCCTTTCTCGTCGCGATCTTCATCGTGCTCGCCGGAGGCCTCTCCCTGTGGCTGCCGGTGCGGCGAGTGGCTGGCGACCTCAAGTTGCGCGACGGCTTCCTCGTCGTGGTGCTGTTCTGGCTGGTACTCGGCGTGGCGGGCTCAATTCCGCTGATGCTTGCCGAACAGGCGCGCATGGCGCCCGCCGACGCCATATTCGAGTCGATCTCCGGCCTCACCACCACCGGTGCCACGGTGATCGTCGGCATCGACGCGCTCCCGACTTCGATCCTGTTCTACCGCCAGCTCCTGCAGTGGCTTGGCGGCATGGGCATCATCGTACTGGCGGTCGCCATCCTGCCCATGCTGGGCATCGGCGGCATGCAGCTCTACCGTGCCGAGACGCCCGGGCCGATGAAGGACTCGAAGCTCACCCCACGTATCACCGAAACGGCCAAGACACTCTGGTACATCTATCTCAGCCTGACCATCGCCTGTGCCGCCGCCTACTACCTCGCCGGCATGTCGGCTTTCGATGCGATCGGGCACAGCTTCGCGACCGTCGCCATCGGTGGCTTCTCGACGCACGATGCCAGCATCGGCTACTTCGACAGTGTCGTAATCGAGGGCATCGCGATTGCCTTCATGTTCCTGGCCGGCATCAATTTCTCACTGCACTTCATGGCCTGGCGCTACCGCAACCTCAAGCCCTACGTGTTCGACTCCGAGTTCCGCATGTACGCGGCGCTGCTGCTCGCTGTCACCGTCGCCTGCACGCTGGGCCTGGTCATCGCCGAGAGCGACGCGAGCTTCGGTGCCGCCGTCCGCGACGCCGTCTTCCACACCGTCTCGATCGGCACCACCACCGGCTTCGCCACCACCAGCTTCCAGGCGTGGCCGGGCTTCCTGCCGCTGATCCTGCTGTTTCTCAGTTTCGTCGGCGGCTGCGCGGGCTCGACCGGCGGCGGCATCAAGGTGATCCGTTTCCTGTTGCTCTACAAGCAGGGCGTGCGCGAAATCCGCCGGCTCATTCATCCCAACGCCATCATCAACATACGCATGGGCGACCGCTCGGTCGGCGATCGCGTGGTCGATGCGGTATGGGGCTTCTTCGCCACCTACGTGGCCGTGTTCGCAATCCTGCTGCTCGCCCTGATGGCGACCGGGCTCGACCAGGTCACCGCGTTCTCGGCCGTCGCCGCCTGCCTCAACAACCTCGGCCCCGGGCTCGGTGACGTCAGCCAGCACTACGGCGACATCTCGGACTTCGCCAAGTACCTGTTGTGTCTTGCGATGTTGCTCGGACGGCTGGAGATCTTCACACTCCTGGTGGTGTTGACCCCGTCGTTCTGGCGCAGTTGAAGACCATGATCGACCGACTCGAGAAGATGCTCGCGGCCGGCCAGGATTCGGCCGCCCTGCGCTTCGGGCTCGGCAATGCCTACCTCAAGAACGATCCGGTGAAGGCGGCCGAGCACCTCGCAAGCGCGGTCGCGCAGGACCCGGAGTACTCGGCGGCGTGGAAGCTGCTCGGGCGCGCACTCGACGCAAGCGGCGAGCATGCGCAGGCAGCCGATGCTTTCGCAGCCGGGATTGAAGTAGCGGAACGCCGCGGCGACGTGCAGGCGGCCAAGGAAATGCGCGTTTTCATGCGCCGTGCGCAGCGCGCGGCAGGCGAAGATTCCTGAGCTCAGCGCTCAGCCGTTGAGGGAGAGCGCACCGGTCAGCTCGCCGACGTGCGCAATACCATGGCGCTCGAGGTAGGCGACGATACCGGCATTGATCTCACGGCATACCAGCGGATCGTAGAAAAGCCCGGTGCCGACACCCACCGCGCTGGCACCGGCGAGAAGGAACTCGATGGCATCCGCCGCCGAGGTCACGCCACCCTGGCCGATAATCGGCACACCATGCTGACGCGCGACCTGGTGTACCTGGAACGTCTTGAACACCGCAATGGGCTTGATCGCCGGGCCGGACAGGCCGCCCTGGTTGTTGCCAATCACGGGCCGGCGTCGCTCGATGTCGATCGCCATGCCCATGAGCGTATTGATCACTGCGAACGCATCGGTGCCCGCCTCGATGCAGCGACGCGCGTTGTCGGCGATATCGGTCTGGTTGGGCGAGAGCTTCGTGATCAGGGGCTTGCGCGTCGCGCCCCGGCAGGCCGCGACCACGCGCGCTGACATGTCCGGGTCATTGCCGAACGTCACGCCACCTTCCTTGACGTTGGGGCAGGAAATGTTGATCTCGATCGCGTCGATCGGTGAATCGTCGAAAATACGCGTGACGGCTTCGTATTCCTCGATCGTCGAACCCGACACGTTGGCGATAAAGCGGGTCTCGCTGAAGTCGAGTGCGGGCAGGATGTCGTCCACCACCGCGCGTGCGCCGGGATTCTGCAGGCCGATCGCGTTGAGCATGCCACCCGGGGTCTCGTAGACGCGATGCGCGCGGTTGCCGAGCCGTGCTTCGAGTGTCGTGCCCTTAAGACATACCGCGCCGACGTCGGCGTTGGAGAATCCCGCGACTCTCGTATACTCCTCGCCGAAACCGACACACCCGGACAGCAGCACCAGTGGTGAGGCCAGGGCGAGGCCGCAGAAATCGACGGCGAGTCGTGGGTCGTTGGGAATAGCGTCGGTCATCGGTAGGCGCACTCTCGCGCGCGGCGCGGGCGCCTGGTGGCGCGAGGCCATGCGGGTAACGGAATCTGGCGGCGGGGACGGGACGGCGACGTGTTCGACATCGTGCTCTACGAACCGGAGATCCCGCCCAACACGGGTAACATTATACGCCTGAGCGCGAACACCGGGGCGCGCCTGCATCTCGTCGAGCCACTCGGATTCGCACTGACCGATCGCGAGTTGCGGCGGGCCGGGCTCGATTACCACGAGTACGCGGAGCTGCGCGTCCACGCGACGCTCGACGGATGCCTGGCGCTGCTCGCGCCCGCACCGGTGTTCGCCTTCACCACGCGTGGTAGCTCACCCCTCGCCACCGTTGCTTTCCCGCGCGACGCCGTGCTCCTGTTCGGGCCCGAGTCACGCGGCCTGCCGATGGCAGTGCTCGAGAGACCGGACATCTGCGCCACGGTAGTGCTGCCGATGCGCCCGGGCAACCGCAGTCTGAACCTGTCCAACGCCGTCGCCGTCGCCGTATTCGAGGCCTGGCGCCAGCACGGCTACGCCGGCGCCGGCTGAGCGCAACTCAGGAACAGTCGGTATCTACCGCGACGACACGCGGCGGTGTGGTCAGGGTGGCATCGTGGTAGATCACGTGGCAGGCCTGCGGATGCGCCGTGCCGGTCGGCGCGAATACCCCCGTGCCGGCTTCGAGCTCGATGAACCTGCGCTCCGATTCCGCCGATCCGCGCCACAGCGCATGACGGATCGAAGCACGCGTCGGGAAACCCAGTGCGTCGACCGCCACCGGCGTGCCATCGAGATCGACGCTGGTAGCAGTGCCGCCATCGGCCTGCCACACCGCGTGCACCAACGCGCTGGCACTGCGCATCGAACCGGCGAGCGCTTCGATCGCATCGGCCGGGGTTGGCTCCCGGACTGCACCGAAGCGCGGCGCGGCGGCGCCGGTCAGAATGCTGACGACGATGACGAAAGCCGCCAGGTCGACGACACTCACACGCGGGTACCTGCCTTTCATGGTCGCTTCTCCGTTCGCTGGAACGTGAGGTGCGCACCCGCTGCATTGGCCAGTCACCCATACGTGCCCCCGCATAGCCGGTGGGGCGCGCGGTGGCCAGGCACCTGATGCGCCAGCATCGTGCTGCGCGGGCCCGGCCGGTCGGCGGCGCCCTCGCCACGCGTAGCGGCCTGCCGCGCGCGGTGCTTGAGTGCAGCAAACGTGACGTGCTTGGGATTTCGCGCACCGGGGTGCGCGGCGGCATTCAACCGTCGTGCGCGGTTTCGCTGGTGAGGTCGCGATTGAGCAGTTCATCGACGGCGTCGAGCGGGTCCGTCGTACCCGCAAGCACCGCGGCGACCGCGCTGACGATCGGCATCTCGATGCCAAGGTCCGCCGCCATCGCGGCGACGGCATGGGCGGTGGGCACGCCCTCGACCAGCGCACCGACCTCGCGTACGGCCGCATCGACGTCACCGACGCGAGCGAGCGCGAGGCCGAAACGCCGGTTGCGCGACTGGTCGTCGGTACAGGTCAACACCAGGTCGCCCATTCCCGAGAGGCCCATGAAGGTCTCGGTACGGCCACCACGGGCGACGCCGAAGCGGGCAATCTCGGCGAGTCCGCGGGTGATCAGCGCCGCGCGCGTGTTGGCACCGAGTGCAAGACCGTCGGCGATGCCCGCGGCAATGGCGATGACGTTCTTCAACGCACCACCGATTTCGACACCGACGACATCGTCCGTGTAGTAAGGCCGGAAACGCGGGCCATGCATGGCGCGCGTCAGCAGCTCGCCGAGCGCGGCGGTGGAAGCTCCGATGGTGATCGCGGCCGGGGCGCCGTGCATCACCTCGGTGGCGAAATTCGGACCGGATAGCTGTGCGAACGGAATCTCCGGCGACCACGCGTCGGCCACGATCTCGTGTGCCACTCGACTGGTCGCGAGTTCGAAGCCCTTGCTCGCGCAGGCGATGCCGGGCACCTCGACGCCGGCCTCGCGCACGCTCTCCAGCGCACGGGCGAGCACCTGGAACGGCACCACGAAGACCGCGCAGTCGGGCGCCGCGACCGCGGCGAGATCGCTGCTCGTCCTCACCCCCGCCTCGAACGCGACGTCGGTGAACCAGCGTGGATGGTGTCCGCTGCGCGCGATGGTGTCGGTCAGGTCACGGTCGGCATCCCACAAGGTCACCGAGGATCCAGCGCGCGCGAACACGTTGGCCAGCGCGCTGCCCCAGGCACCCGCGCCGATGACGAGTATGTGCGCCGCAGCCACCGTCACTGCCGGACGTCAGTGCGCCTCGCCGCCGCCTGCAGCGGCCTGGCGCCGGCGCAGCTCCTGCGCATAGAGCACTTCGAAGTTCACCGGCGCCAACAGGAGCTGCGGGAAGCCGCCCTTGACCACGGCGTCACAGATCGCCTCGCGCGCGAAGGGAAACAGCGTGTTGGGGCAGGCGGTGGCGAGGATCGCCGGCAGGTGCTCGCTCGGGAAACCACGCACGGTGAAGATGCCGGCCTGCTGGACCTCGATGAGGTAGACCGTACGCTCCTCCTGCTGGACCTTCACGGTGACCGTGAGAACGACCTCATGGTTGTCGTTGTCGAGCGCGGTCGTCGCGTTGTTGAACTGCACGTCGGCAGTCGGATTGAGCTGCTGGGAGAAGACCTGTGGTGAGTTCGGTGCCTCGAAGGACAAGTCCTTGAGGTAGATCTTCTGAATAGCGAGCTGGCCGCTGATCGGCTGCTGGGTTCCGGCTTGTTCGTTACTGTCTGCCATGGGTCTCGTTGCTCCGTGAGTATTGTGCTGGTTCTCGCCGCGCGTTCCGGGCTGTGCGGCGGCGGCCGATTGTGGCGCGACGGGATAACGGCGCGATGACAGGGCGCCCGGCGCGACGCCGTCAGTCGCTCGTCAAGGGCAGGTTGGCGGTGCGCCACGCCTGTACGCCACCGGCCATGACCCGCGCGTCGGAAAAGCCTTGCGCGCGCAGCCGCCGCGCTGCCCCCATCGCGCTGCTGCCGCTCTGACAGCACACCAGGAGCGGCCTGCCCTTGTAACGCTGCAGGCGCTCACCGGCCTGGTCGAGCTCGTTCAACGGCAGGTTAACCGCGCCGGCGACGTGTCCACGCGCGAATTCGTCGGCACTGCGGACATCGATGACCTGGGCGTCCTCGCGGTTGATCAGGTTGACCGCCTCCAACGCGGACACACCACCCGCGCCGCTCAGCAGGTTGGCCAGCAGGATACCGGCCACCGCGCAGAACGCGGTCACCAGCATCCAGTGGTTGATGACGAACTCCGAAAGCTGCTCCATGGCGGTGCGAGGGGTGACCTTGTGACGAATGGTGAAAGCGGGTTGCCGGGGCCTGTCGCGGGCCGGCCGTGGCGGGCCGGTATGATACACTCTTGCGCTCCCTGCGCAGCCTTCATCGGGCACCGCGGGCAGGCCCGCCGCGGCGCCTCCATCACCCCAAGCCGATTCAAACCATGGCCACAGTCAAGCATCCGGTCCTGCTGCTCGTCCTCGATGGATGGGGCTACAGCGAGGACACCCGTTTCAACGCCATCCACGCTGCGCGTACGCCGACCTGGGACGACCTCTGGGCACGCGCGCAGCACACCCTGATTCGCTGCTCGGGCACCGACGTCGGATTGCCCGATCGCCAGATGGGCAATTCCGAGGTCGGCCACATGCATATCGGGGCGGGCCGCCTCATCGACCAGGATTTCTCGCGTATCGGCAAAGCCATCGAGAGTGGGGAGTTCGCGCGCAACGCGGCCTTCCGCGAGGCGTGCAGCGCGGCTGCGGCGAACGGCGGCAACGTACACATCCTCGGGCTGCTCTCGCCGGGTGGTGTGCACAGTCACGAGGATCACATCCTCGCACTGGTCGACCTCGCGCGCGACTGCGGCGTCGAGGAAGTGCTCGTACACGCTTTTCTCGACGGCCGCGATACGCCGCCCAAGAGCGCCTCGGCCTCGCTCGAGCGCGTCGCCGCACATTGTGCCGCCGTCGGCGGCGCCCGCATCGCTTCGGTCGTCGGCCGCTACTACGCCATGGATCGCAACCACAACTGGGACCGCATCGCGAGCGCCTACGAGCTCGTCGTCGCCGGCCATGGCGAGCACGCCGCGAGCGATGCGCTTGCCGCATTGGAAGCCGCCTACGCCCGCGAAGAATCCGACGAGTTCGTCCATGCCACGGTGATCGGCACCCACGGTGCGCACCGCGTCGCCGACGGCGATACCGTCCTCTTCGCCAATTTCCGCGCCGACCGCGCCCGCCAACTCACCGAAGCCATGACCGCGGCCCACTTCGACGGCTTCACGCGGTCGCGGGTGCCGCGCCTCGCGGCCTTCGTCACCATGACCGACTACGGCGAGCAGTTCACCCTGCCCATCGCCTTTCCCGCATTCGACCTGCCGAACACCTTCGGTGCGGTGGTCGCCGCGCGAGGCCTGCGCCAGCTGCGCATCGCCGAGACTGAAAAATACGCCCACGTCACCTTCTTCTTCAATGGCGGCCAGGAGCAGGTGTTCGCTGGCGAAGACCGCGTGCTGGTGCCGTCGCCAGACGTCGCCACTTACGACCTCAAGCCCGAGATGAGCGCGCCGGAAGTCACCGAGCGCCTGGTCGCCGCCCTCGGCTCCGAGCAGTACGACGCCATCATCTGCAATTACGCCAACGCCGACATGGTCGGCCACACCGGCGACTTCAACGCGACGGTACGCTGCATCGAGACGCTCGATGCCTGTCTCGCGCGCGTAATTACGGCCGCACGCGAGCACGGCTACGATGTCCTCATCACCGCCGACCACGGTAACGCCGAGCAGATGCGTGCGGCGCACGCCGTGGACGAGCCACACACCGCGCACACCTCGAACGTGGTTCCCCTGGTCTACGTGGGGCGCGCGGCACGCATCGCCGAAGACGGCAGCCTGGTCGACCTCGCACCGACGATGCTCACGCTGATGGGTCTCGAAGTACCGGACGAGATGAGCGGACACACGCTCGTCACGCCGGCACGCTCGGCGCAGGACGCAGCCTGATACGGACGCATGCCGGGCTCGCAACGGCAGCAAGCGACGCACTGATCGCTTCCTGCCTGCCGCGACGTAGACCATCGCTTCGCTGCGTCTGGCACCGCCGGTGATACCATACCGGCGCGGTCCTGCCGGGCGCAGCGTGCGGTGCCCCACGTCCGGTACGTCGGACCTATCCCCCAAGTGAGCGCTCTGCCGACACCATGCCTAACAAACTGCTGCCCCTCGCCCTGCCCGTGATGCTTGTAGCCGCCCTCGCCGTGCCGGGGGCCTATGCAGCGGACGAGGCTGAACCGGAAGCTACCGGCAATGCGCCGGCCGGGGCGGAGCAGGCGCCCACCCAGGAGGCCGCCGGCGATGGCGACGCGACCGCGGATCGTGAGCCAGTGCCGGTCGACGACATCCGCGTCCTGGTCGAGGTCTTCCACAAGATCAAGCAGGACTACGTCGAGCCCATCGACGACAAGACGCTGATCGAGAATGCCATGCGCGGCATGCTCTCGGGGCTGGACCCGCACTCGGCCTACCTCGATTCCGACGAGTACCTCGATCTCCAGGAAGGCACCTCGGGCGAGTTCGGCGGGCTCGGCATCGAGGTCGGGATGGAAGACGGCTTCGTCAAGGTCATCGCGCCTATCGACGACACGCCGGCGCAGGAAGCCGGCATCCAGGCGGGCGACGTCATCGTGCGCATCGACGACACCCCGATCAAGGGCATGTCGCTGAACGAGGCCGTCGCCAAGATGCGCGGCAAGCCCGGTACCGCGATCAAGCTGACCATCGTACGCGAAGGCGAGGAACAGCCGCTGGTGTTCGACATCACGCGCGCGATGGTGAAGGTACGCAGCGTACGCAGTCGCCTGCTCGAACCCGGCTTCGGATACATCCGTATCTCCCAGTTCCAGGGACCGACCGGTGACGACCTGCGCAAGCAGCTGCGCGAACTCAAGGAACAGAGCGAGGACGGCCTGCACGGCCTGGTGCTCGACCTGCGCAACAATCCCGGCGGCATTCTCGGCGCCGCGGTGTCGGTGGCCGACGCCTTCCTCGAGAGCGGTCTCGTCGTCTACACCGACGGGCGCATCGAGGATTCGGAACTCGAGTTCTCGGCCCGGCCGCCCGATTTGCTCAAAGGCGCGCCGCTGATCGTGCTGGTCAACGAGGGCTCGGCATCAGCCTCGGAGATCGTCGCAGGCGCGCTGCAGGATCGCCAGCGTGCGCTGGTGATGGGCCGCCAGACCTTCGGCAAGGGCTCGGTGCAGACAATCCTGCCGATGAACAACAAGGCTGCGCTCAAGCTCACCACGGCGCGCTACTACACGCCGTCCGGCCGCTCGATCCAGGCCGAGGGCATCAAGCCCGACATCGTCATCGACAAGCTCAAGCTCGCCCAGCGCAAGGGTGGCGAGGTCGTCAAGGAAGCGAATCTCGCGCGCCACCTGGTCAACACCGAGCTCGAAGAAGCGGCACCCGCCGACGAGGTTCTCGACGAGGAAGCGACGTCAGACGAGGAATCCGACGAACAGCCGCTCGCCGAGCGCGACTACGAACTGTTCGAAGCGCTGAACATGCTCAAGGGCATGCACATGCTGAGGCAACGCAGTAGCGCGACGCCCTGAGCGCGACCGCGTGCTGGCGCTACTCGCGGCACTGTTCATCGGCGGTTGCGCGGCAGAGGCCGCGCTGCCGCCGCCGGTCGCCATCGTCATCGACGATCTCGGCTACCGGCCGCGGCTCGACCGCGCGGCAACCCTGCTGCCGCGTATCACGAGTTTCGCCATCCTGCCACACACGCCGCTCGCCTCCTCCCTGGCCGCCGATCTGCAGGCCGCCGGCAAGGAGGTGCTGCTGCACCTGCCGATGGAGGCGCACGAGCGTAATGAACTGCTCGGACCGGGTGCGCTGCTGACGCGCATGACACGAGCCGAGTTCGTCGGCACCGCTCGTGCCGCGCTCGATGCCATTCCGCAGGCGAGCGCGGTGAACAACCACATGGGCAGCCGCCTCACCCGGGACGCGGAGCGCATGGGCTGGCTGATGGAGGTGCTGGCCGAATACGGTTCCCTGCTCTTCCTGGACAGCCGCACCACCGCCGGCAGCACCGCACGCACTGCCGCTCGCGCCGCGGCGGTGCCGTTCCTGGCGCGCGACGTTTTTCTCGATCACGAGCGCGATGCCACTGCCATCAATGCGCGTATCAATGAGCTCGTCCGCCACGCGGAGCTGCGCGGCGATGCCATCGCCATCGGACATCCCTACCCGGAGACACTCGCCGTACTGCGCAGCCGTCTGCCTGGTTTGAACCAGGTACGGGTGGTCACGCTCGCTGCACTGCGCCGCGCCCGCGAATGCCGCGCGCGTCTCGCCGCGCGGTCACGCAGCGCCTCAGCGGCGTGGGTCGCGCAACGCGGTGATGGTGGTGACTATCCCGAGCGCGCCGAGCACCCATACGCTGAGCGGTAGCGGTCCGACCGTGTAGCTCCCCTCCGCGCGCATGCCGAACAGGATTGCAGCGGAGATCAGCAGTCCCACGCCGACCATGGCATAGACCAGGCGTCGTTGCAGGTCGCGCAGCTCGATGCGGATTTCCTCGAGCACCGGGTCGGCGGTCTGCACGCGCAGCCGGCCGCTGCGTGCCTGCTCGAGCGTCTCCATCGCCAGGCCCGGCAACTCGGGCAGACGATCGGCCCAGCGCGGCACGGTTTCGCGGAAGGTGCTGACCAGGCGCCGTACGCCGACGCGGTCGCGCATGAAGCGCTCGAGCGGTGGCCGCGCGGCGCGCCAGAGGTCGAGCTCCGGATAGAGCTGGCGTCCCATACCCTCGATGTTGACCAGCGTCTTCTGTAGCAGCAGGAGCTGCGGCAGGATCTCCATGTGGAAGCGCTGCGCCGTCTGGAACAGGCGCAACAGCAGCTCACCGACCGAGATGTCCTTCATGGGGCGGTCGAAAATGGGCTCGCACACGGCACGGATGGCGAACTCGAACTCGTCGACGCGAGTGTCCGCCGGCACCCAGCCGGATTCGACGTGCAAGGTCGCCACACGTCGATAGTCGCGGTTCAGAAAGGCCGCGAAGTTCTCTGCCAGGTAACGCTGATCGAACTCGCTGAGCGAGCCCATGATGCCGAAATCGACCGGCGCGAAGCGTGTCGGGTGCTCGGCATCCCCGGGCATCACGAAGAGGTTTCCCGGGTGCATGTCGGCATGAAAGAAGTGGTCGCGGAACACCTGCGTGAAGAAGATCTCCACGCCCTGCTCCGCGAGCTTCTCGAGATCGACACCGGCCCGCACCAGGCCTTCGAGATCGCCGACGTTCAAGCCGCTGATACGCTCCATCACGAGCACGTTGCGCCGCGTGTAATCCCAGTACACCTCCGGCACGTAGATGGCATCGGCCTCGGCGAAGTTGCGCCTGAGCTGGGAGGCATTGGCGGCCTCGCGCATCATGTCGAGTTCGTCGAGGATGGTCTTCTCGAACTCCGCCACCACCACCGTCGGCTTGAGCTGCTTGCCACGCGCCCAGTAGCGTTCGGCGAGATCGGCGATGATGTACATCAGCGCGATGTCCTGCTCGATGGTCGGACGCAGGTTGGGTCGCACGACCTTGACGATGACCTCGCGTCCGTCGCTGAGCTCGGCAGCGTGGACCTGCGCGATCGACGCCGATGCCAGCGGCGTTTCGTCGAAGCGTGCGAATACCTCGGCCACGGAACGGCCGTAGGCCTTTTCGACAATCTGTCGCGCCTGGGCACCCGGGAAGGGCGGCACGTGGTCCTGCAGCCGCGCCAGCTCCTCGACGATGTCATCGGCGAGCAGGTCGCGTCTGGTCGAGAGGATCTGGCCGAACTTCACGAACAGCGGTCCGAGATCTTCGAGCACCGCGCGGATGCGCTCCCCACGCGGCTTGTAATCGCGCCGCGCCCAGTTCCATGGCAACAGGTAGAGCATGAAGCGCGCCGGGCGCAGCAGCGGCACCGAGAACACCAGCTCGTCGAAGCCGTGCCGGATCAGCACGCGCTGAATGGTCAGCACGCGGATGAGCTGGCGTGGCCCGATCATCTCGCGCGGCGCTTGGCCTGCAGGCGGCGCACGCGCGCAGCTGCCCGTTCGACAGCGTCGGCCAGGGCGTACACGTCGCGTCCCCAGCCCTCGAGCTCGGCGCGTTGCGGCACCAGCGCGAGCTCGTGGCGCAGATAGTCGCCGGCGTCCTGCTCGAAGCGCTTCGCCGTATCACCGGCAAAGCCGGCAGCGCCGCGCAGCAGGCGGCCGACGCGGTGGGCGGCGACGTCACCGAAGTAACCGGCAAGCCATTCGTCCCAGTCGATATCGAGTTCGGCGAGCAAAGCCTGGACATCCTGGGCGATGGCCAGGTCGCCCATGATCTCGACCCGTCCGGCACCGATCGCTTCGCCGCGGCGGTTGGCGCGCGCGAGCGCGACGAAATCGGCGGTCCTGCCGGTGATGGTGACGTCGACCGCACCCGGAGCCAGCTGACGCAGCTCGAGCTGTCCCTGGTGAATCACCGCGAAAGCCTGCCAGTCACGCTCGCGCAGGCGCACGGCGAGGGTGCGACCCTCGAGGCGCGCCAGCCGCGCCACCGCCGCGCTATCGAGGGCGAGCACACGATTGAGCGCCGCGTTGAGCAGGCGCACCAGCGGCGCGCGCAGCGTGGTGGCCAGGTCGGCTTCGCTGCGCCTGCTCAACTCGCATACCCCACGTGCACCGCAACGACTCCAGCGAGCAGGTTGTAGTACCTGACGCCGGTGAAGCCGGCGCGTTCCATCATCAACTTGAGTGCATCCTGGTCGGGATGGACGCGAATCGATTCGGCGAGGTAGCGATAGCTGTCGGCATCGCGCGCGACGAGCGCACCAATGCGCGGCAGCACCTTGAACGAATAGGTGTCATAGAGGCGGGCCAGGGTCGGCGCGCGCACCTGCGAAAACTCCAGGATGAGCGCCCGCCCGCCGGGCTTGAGCACACGCCTCATCTCCGTGAGCGCCCGCGACTTGTCGGTCACGTTGCGCAGCCCGAAACCGATGATGACGCGGTCGAGTACGGCGTTGGCGAATGGCAGCGCACTGGCATCGGCCTGCACGTAGCAGATCCCACTGCCAAAGCCGGCATCGATGTTGCGGTCGCGGCCACGCGAGAGCATGCGCGCGTTGATGTCCGAGCACCACACGGTAAGGTGGCGCCGGCCCGCGATGAGGCGGGTCAGGTCCGCCGTGCCGGCAGCGAGATCGAGCACCTGCTGGCCGTCGCGCACGTCGAGCAGGTCGACCGCGTAGCGCTTCCACAGCCGATGCATCCCACCCGACATCAAGTCGTTCATGAGATCGTAGCGCTCGGCCACGGAATCGAATACACCACGCACCCGCGCGGTCTTGTTCGCCGGCGTCACGCGCTCGTAGCCGAACAGGCTGTCGTCGGATTCGCTCATGGCGTGCTCCGCGTGGGGGTCAGCCGCGCCGTACGTGCCCTGCGGCGGCGAGCGCCTCGAGGTAACGTTGCCAGTACTCGTCACGGTGGCTGCCGAGTTCGTGCAGGTAAGCCCAGCTGTACAGGCCCGAGTCGTGGCCATCGTCGAAGACCAGCTTCACCGCGTAATTGCCGACCGGCTCGATGGCGGAGATGTTGACGTCTTCCTTGCCCACCTGCAGCACGGCCTGCTCGGGACCGTGCCCACGCACCTCCGCCGACGGTGAATACACCCGCAGGTATTCGCAGGGCAGCTCGAAGACCTGCCCGTCGTCGAAGGCGACTTCGAGCTTGCGCGATTTCTGGTGCAGCCGGAGATCGGTCGGAACGGGCGCTGACATGGCACTCACAGGATGTACTTGGCAAGATCGTTGTCACCGACCAGGCGCCCGACATGGGTGTCGACGTGGTCGGCATCGATGCTGACCGTCTGCCCGGAGAGCGCCGGTGCGGTGAAGGAGATGGCTTCGAGCAGCTTCTCCATCACCGTGTAGAGGCGCCGCGCACCGATGTTCTCGCTGCGGTCGTTGATTTCGCATGCGCATTCGGCGATGCGGCGGATGCCGTCGGTGGTGAACTCGATGTTGACACCCTCCGTCGCCAGCAGGGCGCTGTACTGTCGGCACAACGAGGCGTCGGGTTCGGTCAGGATACGCACGAAATCCTCCACCGTCAGCGGCGCGAGCTCCACGCGGTTAGGCAGACGTCCCTGCAGCTCCGGTATGAGGTCGGAGGGCTTGGCGAGGTGGAACGCGCCCGAGGCGATGAACAGGATGTGATCGGTCTTGACCATGCCATGCTTGGTCGACACCGTGCAGCCTTCCACCAGCGGCAGCAGGTCACGCTGCACACCTTCGCGCGAGACGTCGGCGCCGGACACTTCCGCACGTCGTGCGACCTTGTCGATCTCGTCGAGGAACACGATACCGTTCTGCTGGACGTTGTCGATGGCACGGGCACGCACGTCCTCGTCGTTGATGAGGCGTGCAGCCTCCTCCTCGACGAGCATCTTGCGCGCCACCTCGATGCGTACGCGGCGGCTGCTGCGTTTGCCCTGGCCCATGTTCTGAAACATGCGCTGCAGCTGGTTGGTCATCTCCTCCATGCCCGGCGGCGCCATGATCTCGACGCCGAGCTGGGGACTGGCCAGCTCGATCTCGATCTCGCGATCCTCGAGCTTGCCCTCGCGCAGCATCTTGCGGAAGCGCTGTCGGGTGGCCGAGTCGTCCTGCGGTTCAGTGTCGCCGAACGTACGCGGCCCGGGCAGGAGGACGTCGAGGATGCGCTCTTCGGCGGCATCCTCGGCCTGGTCGCGCACGGCCGACATGGCCTGTTCGCGTGCCATGTTCACGGCGATGTCGGCGAGGTCGCGCACGATCGATTCGACGTCGCGGCCGACATAGCCGACCTCGGTGAACTTGGTCGCCTCGATCTTGATGAAGGGCGCACCCGCGAGTCGCGCCAGCCGGCGCGCGATCTCGGTCTTGCCGACGCCGGTCGGCCCGATCATGAGGATGTTCTTGGGCGTGATCTCGTTGCGCAGTGACGGCTCGACCTGCGCGCGCCGCCAGCGGTTGCGCAGCGCGATTGCCACGGCGCGCTTGGCTTCGTCCTGGCCGATGATGTGCTTGTCGAGCTGCTCGACGATTTCCTGGGGAGTCAGGGTTTCCATGTGCGCGTGCCTGTCAGCGCCGCATCAGCGCTCTTCGTGCAGCGCTTCGAGCGTGAGCTTGTCGTTGGTGTAGACGCAGATCTCACCGGCGATGGCCATAGCGCGGCGCACGATGGCTTCCGGCTCGAGATCGGTCTCCTCGAGGAGCGCGCGCGCTGCCGCGCGCGCGTACGCACCACCCGAGCCGATCGCGATGATGTCGTGCTCGGGCTCGATTACGTCGCCCGTGCCGGAGATGATCAGCGAGTGGTCGTGATCGGCGACCGCGAGCATCGCCTCCAGACGGCGCAGCATGCGGTCGGTACGCCAGTCCTTGGCGAGCTCGACGGCGGCACGCAGCAGGTTGCCGCGGTGCTCCTCGAGCTTGCCCTCGAAACGTTCGAACAGCGTGAAGGCATCGGCGGTGCCGCCGGCGAAGCCGGCGATGATGCGATCCTGGTAGAGGCGCCGCACCTTGCGCGCGTTGCCCTTGAGCACCGTGTCGCCCATGGAGACCTGGCCGTCTCCACCGATGACGACGTTGCGGCCGCGCCGGACCGACAGGATGGTGGTGCCGTGGAACACTGATGAAACCGTGACTTGGGGAGCGCGAATTGTACACGATGCTCGTGTGGGCGCGGCGCCCCCGGCTCACTCGCGACGCCGGCGCGCACGCGGATGCGCGGCGTCGTAGACGCGCGCCAGATGCTGGAAATCGAGATGCGTGTAGACCTGCGTGGTGCTGATGTCCGCATGCCCGAGCAACTCCTGCACGGCACGCAGGTCGCCCGAGGACTCGAGTACGTGCGTGGCAAACGAGTGGCGCAGTACGTGCGGATGGACGGGCGCGTCAAAGCCGTGACGACGTGCCCACGCGGTGAGCCGCAGCTGCACGCTGCGCGGGGTGAGCCGGGAACCGCCGCGGCCGACGAAGAGCGCCGCCTCGCTGCCCCGCACGAGGCTCGCACGCACCGTGAGCCATGCCTCGAGTGCGGCCACCGCGTGACGCCCGACCGGCACCAGGCGCTGCTTGCGCCCCTTGCCGAGCACGCGCGCCTCGCGCGCGGCGAGGTCGACGTCGCCACGGTCGAGCCCGGTCAGTTCGGAGACGCGCAGCCCGCTGGAGTAGAGCAGTTCCCACATCGCGCGGTCGCGCACGCCGAGCGGGCCATCGGCCTCGTGCTCGAGTAGCGAAGTAACCTGGTCGACGTCGAGCGCGCGCGGCAGGCGACGCGGGCTCTTCGGCGCACGCACCTCGGCGGCCGGATTGTCGCGGGCGAGGCCACGCGCGGCGAGATCACGGAACAGTGCGCGCAGCGCCGAGAGCCGCCGCGCCAGTGAACGCCCCGAGAGGCCTTCGCGGTGTGCCGCAGCGACGTGGCGCCGCACACAATGGACGTCGACCGCTTCCCAGCTCGCGATACCCTCGCCGGCGAGATGCTCGAGAAAGGCACGCAGGTCTCGCGTGTAAGCCGCGCGCGTGTGTGGTGATACGTCGCCGAGCCCGGCGATGAACCGTGTGACATCGGCGGCGAGCGTCATCCGCGCGGATGCGCGCGCTTCACCCAGGGGTCGATGACGAGCGCGGTGACATCCTTGAGGTAGGTCAGGAACTCGGTGCCCATGGCGGCATCGTAGCGCGCCGCGTCGTCGCTCGCGATGGCGAGCACGCCGTCCCAGCCGGCACCGGCGAGCGGCATCACAACCGCGGAGCCGCGCGGCGCGTCCCCGAACAGCGCGGTGTGCGCGGCGTCGTCGAGCGGCCCGCAGGCCGTACGGCCCTGACTCAGGAGCTGTTCGAAAACCGCCCGTGCGGGCGCATCGGCACCAACGAACTGCGGCACGCTGGCGGCATCGACATACCCGGGGTCGGCGAATACCAGGGTCGCGCTGCGATCCGCACCGAACTCCGCGCGCAGGCTGCCGTCGAGCAGCCCGAACACCGCCTGCGGACCGGCCGCGTTCATGAGTTTGAGCGCGAGCGCGTGGATGCGCACATTGAGCGCCTCGTTCGCACGCGCATGCGCGACCAGCTCGTCGAGTTGCTGCTTCAGGCGCTGGTTGTCGGCACGCAGAACTGCGACCTGGCGTTCGAGCAGAGATACCGCCTCACCGCTCTCGTGCGGAATGGCAAGCTGCCCGAGCAGGTCGGGATGGTGGTCGAGAAACGCCGGATTCTCGCGCAGGAAGGCGATGACGTCGGCGGCGGCGGCTGGCGCCGCCGGGGTCGCCCGGGACGGGCCGGAAGAACTCATAGGTCGATGGATCCCTCGAAAACGAAAGCCGCGGGGCCGGTCATCCATACCGAGTGGGCCGGGTCGCCGTCCCATTCGATGACAAGCCGGCCACCGCGCAGGCTGACCTCGACGCACGCGTCGAGCCGGCCCCATCTTCGACCGATCACCATCGCCGCGCAAGCGCCGGTGCCGCAGGCCTCGGTCTCGCCCGCGCCGCGTTCGTACACGCGCAGCGTGATGGCATCGCGCGCATCGACCTGCATGAAACCGACATTGACGCCGGCCGGGAACAAGCCACAGGCCTGCACCGCCGGCCCGAGCACTGCCACGGGCGCAGCGGCGGCGTCCGCCACTTCGATTACCGCATGCGGATTGCCGATGGAAACCGCGCCGAAGACGATTTCCCGCTTGTCCACCGTATGCGTGTAACGCGCCTGCTCGGCCGCGACCGTGAGTGGAATCGCGCCCGGCGCGAAGCACGGTATCCCCATGTCGACGCGTACATTGCCGTCGTCGAGCAGGTCGAGCGCGTAGATGGCATTACCGATTTCCAGATCGATGCGCGCCCCTGTCCCACCGTGGCGCGCGAGGTAGCGCGCCACGCAGCGTACGCCGTTGCCGCAATGCTCGGCCGGCGAACCGTCGGCATTGACCACGCGGTAACGCGCCGCCGCGCGCGCGTCGCGGGGGCGCTCGAGCAGCAGGACCTGGTCGCAGCCGATGCCACGGCGCCGATCGGCGAGCCGCGCGAACTGCGCGGCCGTGAGCGCATGGCCGCCAGCGCGCTCGTCGATGATGACGAAGTCGTTGCCAAGGCCATGCATCTTGACGAAATCGAGGCGCATCATGGGGTTCCTGGGATGGCGCAGCGCGGCGTCGCGCGGCCGCTCATTGTCCCCGATCGGGGCCTTCGGCGTCTGCCTGCGGCGGGCCCTCACCATCGGCAGGCTCTGGTGGCGGCATGCTGGCGACGTGCAGGGTGGTTGTCGGGAAGGCACACTCGGCGCCGTGCTGCTCGACGATCTCGATGACCTTGAGCAGGACGTCCTGCTTGACCGCGTGGTACTTCACCCACTCGCGCGTCTTGGTGAACGTGTAGACGAAGAAATTGAGCGACGAGGCGGCGAAGCTCGTGAAATTGACGATAAGGGTCTGATTGGTGTCGATCTCCGGGTGCGACTCGAGCATCGCGCGCACGTCGTCGACGATCGCCGCCATGCGCCCGGCATCATCGTAGCGGATGCCGATGGTCTCGAAGATGCGTCGATTGCGCATGCGCGACGGGTTCTCCACGACGACGTTGTTGAACAGCGAATTGGGCACGTAGAGCGGGCGCAGGTCGAAGGTCCTGATCTTGGTCAGCCGCCAGCCGATCTCCTCCACCGTGCCTTCGATTTCGCGATCGGGGGAGCGGATCCAGTCGCCCACGCTGAACGGTCGGTCGAGGTAGATCATGAGCCCGCCGAAGAAGTTCGCGAGCAGGTCCTTGGCGGCGAAACCGACCGCGATGCCTCCGACACCTCCGAACGCGAGCACGCCGGAGATGCTGTAGCCGAGCGTCTGCAGGATCACCAGGGCCGAGGTGATGATGACCGACAGGCGCAGCAGCTTGGCGACGGCGTCCGTGGTCGTGCGGTCGATCATCTGGCCGCGCGCGATACGCTCCTGGATGTAGGATTGCTCACCGAGCTTGATGAAGCGCGCCAGGAACCAGGTGACGGCGATGATGATGCCGATGTCGCGCACGCGCGGCATCGCAGCCAGCAGCGCGTTCTCCTCGAGCGTTCGCGCGATGGCGACGGCATAACTCATGCCGACGAGCCAGATCACCGCGCGTAACGGGGCGCGCAGGGCGTCGATGAAGGCATCGTCCCAGAAATTGCCGTTCTCGCGCAGCCGCGCATAGACGCGATCGAGGACGCGCTTCTGCGCGAAATCGACGGTCAGCGTCGCGAGCACGATGACGAAGATATGAACGATCCAGGTGTTGTCGCCGAAGAAGGCGAGCAGCGTGTCCAGCGTGAGATTATCCATGGCGATCGGTGCGGGTTGAGGCGCGATGGGGCCGGGGAGGAAGCCGTCAGTAAATCATTTCGACGGTGTAACCGTCACCTTCGAGCGCCTGCAACAGCCCACGAGGGCCGGGCAGGTGCAGCGCGCCGACCGCCACGAAGGCACCACCGGCCTCGAGCAGCGGCGCGAGGCGCTCGAGCATGCGCGCGTTGCGCTTCCACACCAGCGCTTCGACGAAGGCTTCGTTGTGCGCACCGACATGGCGCAGCGACAAGGCAACGAGACCGGCCAGGTCGCGTGCCGCATAACGCTCGACCATCTCCTCGATCTCGGCCTGGAAAACCGCGTGATAGCAGGCGATCTCGCGCAAGAAGGCTATCTGCTCCTCCTCGCCGAGCGCTGCGAACAGCGCGACCTGCTCGGCGACAGTCTCGAGGCCGACCACGGCTTTTCCGGCCGCCTGTGCTTCGAGCATGAGGAGGAGATCGAGCGCTGCGCCGACTTCGCCGGCCGGCTGGCTCAAAGTGAGAAAGGCCGCCCACGGCTTCATCCGCGCGACCGTCTCGCCACTCAGACCATATTCGCGCATGGCCGCCCGCACCCGTTCGAAGAGCGCCGTGCCGATGCGCTCGCGCAGGCTCTCGCCATCCGCGTAGAACATCGCTGCCTGCAGGCTCGCGAGCGCCTGCGGGTCGAGGACCACCTCCATCACGAAGGTCTCGGCCGCCTCGAGCTGGCGGCGCGCTACTTCGAGCACGGCGAGCACGCGGGGATCGGCGACATGCATCGTGCCGAGCACGGTGCTGGTCGCGCCACCGGGCGCTGTCACCCGCCACAGGAGGCCATGCCGATGCACGATCTCGCCGGTATCCGGCGTCGAGATACCGGCGAGGGGCGGACATTCGAGGGCCGCCGACGCGCTCGCCGCCGGCCCGGCCAGCACCGCGAGCAGCGCGACCGCAAGCGCCGCGTACCACGCGCGCGCGCAGCGCGACCGGTGCCAGCGCCTCAGGGGTCGCGCCGGAACCATTGGTCACCCGAGCAGATTGTCATCGCCGAGATCGAGCTCGGGGCAGGGTTCGAGCGCGCGCACGCGGTCGGCGATGCGCTGCCAGCGCGCTTCGCGATGCAGCGCGGCGAGCGCCGGCGCAGCGCCGCGTGCATGCATGCGCATCAATCGCGCCTGGGTCTGCGGGAAGCGCGCCGTGGTACCGAATGCAGCCAGCAACTCAAGCACTGCGTCGCGCTGGTTGCACACCAGCAGCACGTCGCACCCGGCGGCCAGTGCGCGTTCCGCTCGCGCGACGAAACTGCCACCGTGCTCGGCACCGGCCATCGCCAGGTCATCGCTGAATACCACGCCCTCGAAATGCATGTCACCGCGCAGGATGTCGCGAATCCAGCGCGTCGAGTAGCCGGCTGCGATGTCGTCGACGCGCGGGTAACGCACGTGCGCCATCATGATGCCCTCGATACCCGCATTGATCAGGGCCCGGAACGGCACCAGGTCTTCCTGTTCGATGTCCAGCAGGTCGCGCTCGTCGACCGGCAGTTCGACGTGCGAATCGGCGGCGACGACGCCATGGCCAGGGAAATGCTTGCCGACCGCCGCCATGCCGGCCTGGCGCAGTGCGGCAACGTAGGCGCGCGCGAGCCGCGCGACGACCTGCGGCTCGGCGTGGAAGGCACGATCGCCGATCACGCGACTGTGCGCGGTGCGCAGGTCGAGCACCGGGGCGAAGCTGAAGTCGATCCCGACCGCGCGCAGTTCGCTTGCCATCAGCCAGGCACATTCGGCGGCCAGCTCGAGGGCGCCGTCGGGATCACGGTCATAGGCTTCACCGAGCGCGGCGAGCGGTGGCAGCTCGACGAAGCCATCGCGGAAACGCTGCACGCGGCCGCCCTCCTGGTCGACGGCGACGAGCAGACGCGGCTCGCGCAGGGCATGGATCTCCGCCGTCAGCGCCGCCACTTGCGCGGGCTCCGCGTAGTTGCGCGAAAACAGGATCACGCCGCCGACCAGCGGATGGCGCAAGAGCTCGCGCTCGATGCCGTCGAGCGTGGGGCCTTCGAGGTCGATCATCAGCGGTCCGAGCATGGGTGAGGCGTTCCTGGCAGGCGCGTGCGGTAAATTGGCGGGCGCCAGTATACGTGCGCGGCTCGACTAAATAGCTGATCCGAATTGTGCTACACCGTGGCCCGCGCCGGGGAACGGTTGCGCCAAGTCGAGAAAGCGATCGACATGGCGGAGCAGTTCGTCGATAGCGCGGCAACGATGATTTCGCGTAACGGTCTCATGCATCTG